>CAZGMB010000005.1:0-107536 GCA_964526715.1 uncultured Aureispira sp.
CACTACGTCAAAGGCTTATTGCCTTTGGTGCTTTGCACTTCACTTCGTTCTTATTCTCTATCGCTTGTTTTTTGAACGATATCCCAGACCAATAGCAGCCTTTAAATTGAATGATACTGACTTTTTCAGCAGGCCCTAATTAAAAAAAGATCCCTTCTTTGTTCAATCAGGGAAGGGATTTTTTTTAACATCTTGAATGATCTTGGCTACATTATTCAGAACTAATGAATATCACTAGAACCATACATCCCAACTTCCAAGCCTTACTTTATTTTAAATCTAAGGAGGTCATGGCACTTATTTACGGATGCTTGACAGTTTATTCTAGATAATTATACTGAAAGCAACGTAATGCTTGATCATTCCTGAATCTGGATTGAATGTAGCAACCTTAATAAAGGAGCCGATTCAACAAGCTATTCAAAATATGAGAAAGCCTGCAAAATCTGTGGGAAATGGTATATCTAAGATGAGTAAGTAATGGAAGTTTTGATGTTCGCGTATATTTAGTTTGAAATCATGATACTGAAGAAGGAATTCAAAATATAGAACCAAGATGTTCTTATTAAAAAAGAACTAATTCAAACCGTAATATGTTAATAAAGAAATAAAAAATAAATATCATGGGAGCAAGCGGCTGGTCATACTTTGTAAGCTACAAAAGCGATCCAAATGAGGCCTTACAAGAATTAAGATGGGAAGAATTTAAGAATAAACGCTATTTTGTTTATGATGAAGTAACTGGGAATAGTCCGGATGAGTTATTAGAAAATAGCGAAGAAAACGGAACTCACTCAATAATTGACATTGCAAGCATTTCTTATACTACTGACTTAAATAAAAGTGGCACTATTAAAACTGAAGAACTCATACATTTATTTGGTACGGACAAACCTACCAAGGAAATGATTGAGTCTAAGGCATTTGATTTGCAAAGCTTTCGCAGAAGATGGGATTGTACATACGTCGTATGTTATAAAGATGAAATACCGTCGGAGATATATTTTACAGGTTATTCTGGGGATTAAAAATTTATTAGACAAAAACTCTTCTATCTATGATAGCAAATACACCACCACCACCTTATTATGCGGTTATTTTTACTTCTCTACGTACAGATACAGATGATGGATATGCAGAGATGGCGGATTTTATGGTTGATTTAGCAAGTCAACAAGATGGTTTTTTAGGAGTGGAGAGTGCTCGAAATGAAACAGGCATCACGGTATCTTACTGGAAAGATTTAGAGTCAATCAAACAATGGAAGCAAAACTCTGACCATTTGATAGCACAAAGTAAAGGCAGAAAAGAATGGTATAGTGAATATAAAACTAGAATTGCCAAAGTGGAAAGAGATTATTCATTTGCTTTGTTTGAGAGTAAAACCTAATTTTATAGCTAAAATGTTAATTTTTGTTGTTTTGTTTTCCGTGTAATTCACCAAAGCCTTTAAAGGAGTGAACTGTGAAACGGGTGGGAAAAGGGTTTTTATCACCTAATGAGATTTTCCAAACGACAAAGGCTAAACTTCAAAACTAGATTTATTTTTTTTATTCCCAAAACATACTCCTGATGCTAAAAACCCTTATTTTGCATCCATAAATGATGATCATATGCAAGCCGCAGCAATTTTTTCTTTTGGCAATAGTTTTGTACTTTTGGGTTGGATACTTTTAATTGTGCTTCCCAAGTGGAAATATACCCAAGATATCGTCATGAATGGGATTATTCTTATCTTGGCTGTATTGTACACCATTATGATCGGTAAAGGTATCGAGACATTTGACCCAAATAGTTTTAGCACCTTGGCCAATGTAAAGTTGTTGTTTCAGCAAGACGATGCTGTCGCTGCAGGATGGCTTCATTATCTGGCTTTTGATCTGTTTGTGGGTGCATACATTGTGAGAGCATCCCTAAAACTCCACTTATCGAGATGGATATATACCCTGATACTTCCTTTCACCTTTATGTTTGGCCCCGTGGGTTATTTGTTATTTTTCATTGCAAAAACCATAAAAACCAAAAGTCTTGAGCACGTTGGTGAATGAAATATGGGTGAGAAATAAAGTCTTGGCATTCATGGGGTTTGCCTTTTTAGTGATTGCCATAGTCCTTGGGGTATATGCATTGTTCAATACTACTGAAGTCTTGGGCGTAAATGCCATGATTAAACCGATAAAGTTTTGCATCAGTACTTGGATTTACGCTTGGACCATGGCATATTTGCTCTATTATGTCCATAACCAAATTAGTGTGCGGTGGTATTCTATCTTAGCTTCTGTGGTCATGGTTTATGAAAATGGAGTCATTACCGTACAAGCATTTCGAGGCCAACTGTCTCATTTTAATAAATCTGATGTGGTCAGTGGCATTTTATATGCGATCATGGGCATTCTTATAGTTTGGCTTACTACAGCTACATTGGTGGTTGCTTTTAGATTTATTTTCCAAAAAACGTATAGCATCAACACTGCTTTTGCACTTTCTATAAAGATTGGTTTAGTGATGTTTGTCATTTTTAGTTTTTTGGGCGGATATATGAGTATCATCAATTCGCACAATATAGGTGGCAATATGGGAGATTCCGGACTTCCTTTTGTAAATTGGAGCACCGTATTTGGTGATGTGCGCGTAGCTCATTTCTTTGGAATTCATAGTTTGCAAGGTATTCCTCTGATGGGTTTTTGGATATCCAATAGATACCCCGAGACGAAGAATGCCAAGGTTATGATTTGGCTAGTAGCGGTGATTTATTTTTTACTGGTGAGTTATACTTTTTATCAAGCTTTACAAGGAATGCCATTTATTAGTATATGACAATGGTAATATTTTAGGTATAAGATGACTTATTTAACATGTTTAGAGAATGAAAACAGAAAGACCCATACATCCCGACTTCCAAGCCTTGCTGGATTTTAAATCTCAGAATGTCATTTCACTATTTGCGGATGCACGCCAGTTTATTTTGGATATGTATCCCGAAAGCAACGAATTGCTTTATCATACGCACGCCCTGACGGCTGTCTTTTCTATTTCTGATAAGTTGTCCGATGCATTTTGTATGTTGCCGATATATACTAACCATATGAATTTTGGTTTTAACAAAGGTGCGTTGCTACCCGATCCCCAAAAATTGCTAACAGGTACGGGAAAGCTCATAAGACACATTGATGTGCAACATCCCGCAGCTTATCGTACTCCTGATGTGGAAAATTTAGTGAAGGAAGCTATACAATTGGCCATTCGAGAGATGAGTAAACCTACAAAGGCTGTAGGGATGACGATTTCTAAGATTGGTAAGTAAGGTATTGAGAAATTTCAATTCTATTTTTCATTCACTTTGCCAACGGCTTTGCCTTTGGTGCTTTGCACTCCACTACGTTCACCTAGCAGGATCGTTCAGTCATGTTTTTTCTATCGCCGTGATTATCATTAGTTTAATTTTACTATTCTGCAAAGGTGATAGACGCACTTTCCTGCCCACCCGCTAGCGGTTCACTTCGTCAATGGCTTAACGCCTTTGGTGCTTTGCACTTCACTTCGTTCTTATTCTCTATCGCATGTTTTTTGAACGATATCCCAGACCTATAGCAATTATATTTTTTAAAGAATTTGACTTTTTCAGCAAGCCCTAATTATTGGGTTTTTAAAAAATGGTTTTAGGCACAAGTTGCAAACTTGCGCCAGCAAAATGGTTTGGTAAAAAATAATGACAATCAAACGCAACATCGTTGCAATGGGTTTCGTTGTATTAAAAGAAGTTATACATTTGATATGAAAGTTCGCGTTACTATTTTATGGTTGTTTCTTGGTACAGTTTTACTTGTCACTTCATGCACTAAAGATCAAATAGTGAAAGATGGTATGAAGCCAGCGTATCTTAGTTTTGAAGATTTTTCAGGATTAAAAAGCAGTTCACCTTTACCATTTGGAGATCTTGGAAAAATAGTTACTTCTGGAAAATATATTTTTATTAATGAAAGATGGAAGGGCATTCATGTCATAGAGAATACCAACCCCAATAATCCAATTCCAATTCATTTTTGGCATATCCCAGGTAATACGGAGTTTACTATTTTCCAAAATTATCTTTATGCAGACAATAGTAAGCATCTTTTGGTGATCGACATCACAAATTTTGCCAATATAACTTTGGTAGATTTTATTAAAAATCAATACCAACCTGAATTATTAGAACTTTATCCAGAAAATTATAGTGGATATTTTGAATGTTATGATGGCACCAAAGGTATCCTTTATGGTTGGGAAAAAAGCGAATTGATCAATCCTCTCTGTAAAACAATCTAAATACAACATTTTATGAAAAACTTATTTTATCATCTTTTTATTGGTTTATTTTTTTGTAGTGCTTGTACCCAAGAAGATTTAGGATCAAATGGTGAAAGTAGTACACAATCAGGGTCTTATGCTACAATGATTACAATTTCCAACTTCTTATATTTGGTTAACAAGACTGAAATTATAACCTTTGATGTGTCTATTCCAAGTCGTCCTTTAAAGGTTAATAAACAAGAAGTAGGATTCGACATAGAATCTTTATATCATTATCAAGGATTACTATTGATAGGTTCTGCCAATAATATGTATATCTTTAGTATAGGTGATGATGGTATTCCTTTACAAAAGAGTACAACACGATACAACGAAACATTTGGTGAGGAGGTATGTACGAGTGATCCCATTGTGGTCAAAGAAGATTTGGCTTATGTCACATTATCCTCTACGGTACAAACATGTTCTGGCTTTAGATTTATCAATGAGTTAAGAATTTATGATATTAAAGATTTTAATGCACCCAAACTTCTTAAGATTATAAATATGTCATCTCCCAAAGGATTGGGCTTAGGGAAAAATCATCTTTTTGTCTGTGACCAAACTGATGGACTGGTGGTGTACAATATAGACGACCCCTTAGATCCCAAAAAAGTAAGTTCTTTTGGTGGTTTTGAAGGATTTGATTTGATTGTCAAAGATAATTTACTAATTGTGGTGGCAAAGGACAAACTATTGCAATATGATATAACTAATGAGAATGATATAAAGTATCTGAGTAAAATTGATTTATAATCTATTACCCTTTAGCTTTTAAGTTGTTTATATATGAAATGGAGATTTACCGCAGTTTTATTTATTATGACGATCCAACTTGCTTTTTGCCACCAAAATGCTGATAGCACAAAGATCAAATATTCGTTAGGTGTGACACCTTCAGCAATTTTAAATCTTGTTCCGGCGGTGCAATTAAGTCATGAATTGTATATTTCTAGAAGATGGTCACTTGGATTGGAAACAGGCTATATATTTTCTCATTCCAACGGAAATAACGAAAATACCAAAGGTTACAGAATACGTCCTGAATTAAAATTGAGGGTTCTTAATGATAAATTTTTGGATCTTGATTTACTGATGTTTTACACCTACAGGTATTATCAAGCTACAAGAGTTGCTGAGATCGTTAAAGGGAACTCGGCTTATATCGAAGAAATACAAGGTATTCGCAAAACTACTTTGTCCGGAGGA
The DNA here is from genome assembly GCA_964526715.1 of uncultured Aureispira sp. Classification (GTDB taxonomy): domain Bacteria; phylum Bacteroidota; class Bacteroidia; order Chitinophagales; family Saprospiraceae; genus OLB9. The sequence continues at coordinate 5,542 of CAZGMB010000005.1, forward strand.
GGGTTAGGTTTAGATTTTGGTATGGTATATGAAAATAGTATCATTAAAAAGGTTAATGTTGGTTTCGCAATGGGCTTAGGTAATATATCGAATCAATATTCAGATGAGATCATTGAGCCCCAGCCTAATTTCTTCCTCACATCTTCTGCCGCGGGCAACCTTGATATACCTATACTGATACTTAATGTAAGCCTATACTTTTTGTAATGAGATGGCTGTCTTTTAAGGCACAAGTTGCAAACTTTCGCCAGCAAAGGTGATATGGAATGCAATTGTTAGGTTTCTAAAAAAGGTTCTAAAGGCACAAGTTGCAAACTTGCGCCAGCAAAAGGATAGGACAATAGAGCTAAAAAATGAGTTTTATGTTGAAAATTAAAATCTGTTTGTAATCCATTGTTTTGAAATTACAACCAAGCAACACAATACCAAAACATCTTTAGGATTCCAAAATTTAACCTTAATTTTAAATTCCTTTCGTTATATTTGCGCTTCGTTCCAAATTTTACAATTTGTATATCTCCAAGGATGATTATATTTTGGTTTCCTATAAAAAGTCTGAATCATTTACTTACCTGCCCGAGACAGTATGCAAGCCTATCTTCCAGCATAGTTTTTGAAATGGCCTTAAAAAATGTCCTTTTAGGGGCCTTGACTTTTAAATCATAACGGGACCATGCATCACATAAAAGTCATCATTCCTGCTTATAATGAAGCCGACGCTATAGCTAAAGTGATCGCCGAAATACCTTCCATGGTGCAAGAAATCATTGTGGTGGATAATAACTCTACCGACCTCACTGCCACTGTGGCCCAAAATGCAGGTGCTACGGTACTCAAAGAAACAAGGAAGGGTTATGGCTATGCTTGCTTAAAAGGACTTGAGTACGTGGCCAGTTTGGAAATCAAGCCAGATATCATTGTATTTTTGGATGGGGACTATTCTGACTATCCGGGAGAACTGACCCAAATCGTAGTACCTATAACAGAAGGAAATATGGATTTTGTGATTGGTGCTCGAGTGGCCGCACTGCGAGAAAAAGGCTCCATGACACCCGTTCAGATTTTTGGCAATGGATTGGCTACTTTTTTGATGCGTATCTTTTATGGCGCTACTTATACGGATTTGGGACCGTTCAGAGCAATCAGTTACAATAAACTCTTGCAGCTGAGGATGGAAGATACTACTTATGGTTGGACCATAGAGATGCAGCTCAAAGCATTGAAGCATCGTCTAAAGTATGTAGAGGTGCCCGTGCCATATAAAAACAGAATAGGCGTTTCTAAAGTATCTGGTACTGTAAAAGGGTCTGTCATGGCAGGTATAAAAATTATTGGTTGGATCATCAAATACTCTATAAAAAAATAGTATGCTTTTCATCATATCCTGTGTCATCATAGGTCTTTATTTTCTGGTAGTTGTATTGATTTTTCTCTATAGCTTAGCACAATTAAATCTGCTAGTCAATTATCTGCTCAGCAAGAGGAAACAAGCTAAAATGGAAACGTTTGATTTTTCCAATGTGGACGAAATACCACAAGTGACCATACAATTGCCTTTGTATAATGAAAAATATGTGGTGGAGCGTTTGTTGGAAGCGGTGACCCATCTGAACTACCCCAAACACAAACTCGATATCCAAGTTCTGGACGATAGCACAGATGACAGTATTTTACTGACCCAATCGCTCGTGCAAAAGTATGCAGACGCTGGGTTTGACATACATTATATCAGAAGAACGAATAGACAGGGATTTAAAGCAGGAGCACTCAAAGAAGGGCTAAATACAGCCAAAAGTGACTATATCGTCATATTTGATGCTGACTTTTTGCCAGAAAGAGATTGGTTGTATCAGACCATTCCACACTTTAAAGATCCTAAGGTGGGTGTGATACAGACCCGATGGGGACATATCAATCGCGATCATTCTTTACTGACCCAAGTGCAAGCCATAGCATTGGATGCACACTTTACCTTGGAACAGACAGGTCGCAATACCCATCATCATTTTATCAATTTTAATGGTACGGCAGGAGCCTGGCGCAAATCCTGTATCTTTGATGCTGGCAATTGGGAAAGCGATACCCTGACTGAAGACCTGGACCTCAGCTATCGAGCGCAATTAAAAAAATGGAAATTTGTCTATCTCGAAGATGTGGCTACACCTGCTGAGTTGCCTGCCATATTGAGTGCCGCCCGTACTCAACAGTTTAGATGGAACAAAGGTGGCGCACAAAACTTTGTAAAAATGGCATCCAGAGTCATCGCTGCTGATACGATATCTGCCAAAACCAAGATACACGGCATCCTTCATTTATTGAATAGTTCCTTGTTTTTATGCATTTTTGTAATGTCTATCCTGAGCGTCCCGGTACTGTATATCAAACATCATTATGACGCCTTTGATCCATACTTTGGATTGATGATCTTTTTTTTCATTACGACGATCATTTACTTTTTTACGTATTGGGTGCCGTACAAAAATATTCAGGGCTTTTCCATCAAAAATTTCTTTACCTATTTTGTGCTATTCTTTGGGTTTATGTCCATAGCCTTGGGTCTTTCGTACCAAAACACCATAGCCGTCCTAGAAGGATTTCTGGGCAAAAAAAGTGAATTTGTTCGCACACCCAAATTGAATATTGAAGCGCTCAAGGATCGGTGGAAAGAAAATATCTACATATCTAAGGACATCTCTAAGTACGCACTGATGGAAGGCGTTTTGTTTTTGTATTATGGTTTTGCTGTTTTCAGTGCCTTTTGGCTGGATAATTTTTCATTCTTTCCCTTTCATGTGCTGCTTTTTACGGGGTTTGGTTTTGTGACCTATCAGTCTGTAAAGCCCAACTAACGTGAAAGCCTTTTCTTCAAAATATACCTTAATGACCTTGGTTTTGGTCAGTGCTTTAGCTTATGCAGGGCTTGGCTACCATGTGCAACGGGCTGATTTTGTAATGTTGGTGGCCATTTTTGCGATATCATTTTCCAGCATGGTTTTGATGCTCCGAAGTGATGTTTCTGAACAGACTTGGTACAAAGTAGGTATATTTTTTCGGGCTATATTGATCTTTTCTACTCCGGTATTATCACAGGATTTTTACCGTTTTATTTGGGATGGCCATATTTCCATATTGGGACTCAATCCCTATTTGTTTCGTCCGGATGAAATCATTCAAAACGTAACTACGTTGCCCAATGCAGCCTTCCTGTACCAAAAAATGGGCAGCTTGAGTGCCGGACATTTTTCCAATTATCCTCCGCTTAATCAATTTTTCTTTCTTATTGCGGCGTTTATCGGTGGCAAATCCATTTTATTAAGCACTATAGCCTTACGTATCACGATCATACTGGCCGACATAGGAATTTATCATTACGGAAGAAAAATACTAACCTACTTAAAGATCAATACTAAAAATATATTTTGGTATTTTCTAAATCCACTAGTGATCATAGAGCTGACCGGAAATCTACATTTTGAAGGTGTGATGCTATTTTTCTTTATTGCGGGCATGTATTTCCTTACGGTAAATCGAATCCTATTGGCGGGCCTATTGATTGGTCTATCTATTTCTACCAAGTTGCTACCTTTATTGCTACTACCTTTATTTTTTCAATATTTAGGTCTAAGAAGAAGTGTCGTTTTTTACACGATCATCGGGGGTATCAATGTATTGCTTTTTATTCCTTTTGTCAGCGAAGCCTTATGGCACAATTACACCAAAACGATAGCACTGTGGTTTACCAATTTTGAGTTTAATGCCAGTTTGTACTATTTGATCAGGGAGCTAGGTTTTCAGACTTTGGGCTACAATATCATACAGATATTTGGAAGGATGACGCCATGGATTACCATTTGTACGGTGCTCTACTTTTCATTGGTCAAAAAAAATCATACAATGGCATCCCTACTGAGATATAGCTTATTAGTACTGACGATATACTTTTTTATTTCTACCACCATCCACCCATGGTATATTATCAATATAGTGTTGTTGAGCCTATTTACCACGTACAGATTTCCGATATTTTGGAGTTTTTTGATCATATTGAGTTATAGTGCGTACAGTGTGAGTCCAATTAAAGAAAATATGGGTTGGATCGCTTTGGAGTATGTGGTGGTTTATACAGTGTTTGTCTATGAAGTATTTATAAAAAGCTATGATTCAGGTGATAATAATGGCATTCCGGAGCAAACTGAGCCACAATGAGGTAGATTTGGGATGTACGAAGGAGAAGTATGATGCAAACTTATTTTCTCTAGTTATTGTTTATAAGTTTAACTTCAACTTATTATGGCTAAAAACATCAATAACATTCATGACAAATATGTCAGGGAATCCTTTTCGGATCCACACAGAGCTGCATCATCGTTACAGACCATATTACCAAGTGACTTAAAAGATCTGCTAAACTTTACAACACTAGAAGTACTCCAAGAATCTTATGTGGATGAAGCGCTTAGTGAGTATTTTTCTGATTTAGTTTTTGAAATACAACTCCATAGTCCATCCGACAAAAAGATTGCTGTCTCCTTACTCTTTGAACACAAGAGCAAGCCAGACAAAAATGTTTTGATGCAAGTGGGATTTTATCTGTTTGCTCATTACCATAAATGCATCTTAGAGAAGACGCCTCTTATACCAGTCATACCGATAATCTATTATCAAGGGAAAAGAAAATGGAAAGTTCCTAAATTAACCAATTTGTTTGATAAGTATCCTTTGGCAATACAAAACTACATGCCAGAAATCAACCATATTTTTGTTGCTTTACATCAAGTACCTGACGAAACATTATTGGCCATGCAAAATACTATGATGGCTGTTTCTATGATCACTCAGAAATGGCGCCACAATCCAATAAAAATGGCAAGTGATATCATCAGGGTATTTACACTTTTTCAAAATGAATTTGAAGATAGGAACTTTTTACAACAGACATTTGTTTATATGTTGTCTGCGTCAGATGTTAAACCAGAAGATGTTAAAAAAATAATAGAATCTATCCCTTCCACAATAAAAGAAGATATCATGACCACATATGCGCGCATAGCTCAGGAAAACATCCAAATCGGTGAACAAATCGGCATCCAAAAGGGTGAACAAATCGGCATCCAAAAGGGTGAACAAATTGGTATGCAAAAGGGTGAACAAATCGGTATCGAAAAAAAACAAACCGAAGTCATTTTGAAATCCTTTGATCATGGTATTCCTATGCTGATGATATCCGAAATTACAGGATTGAGCGTAGATGAAGTACGTGAAATATTAAAAAAGCATAGTCGGCTGGGATAAAGAAGTTTGAAGCAATATGTATTTTCACTCCCAAAATTATAGATCTAAAATTCTAAAGATATTCCAGCGCCATAACTTAACATGATTATTTGACTCTTTACAAAATTGAAACAACTCAGATTAGGGCCAAGTATTAAATTTTTATGAACTCTATATCCAAGGAAAATATTTCCTCCTATACCTATATCCCAAAAATTACCTTGTTCCTGAATAATTAGTTTAGTGTTTGGATAATTACTTATATTCTCTATATCTGCAAATTGGTTTTTAAGGTTCACTATTGAAGTACTACTTTCGAAGATATATTCGTGTTGTAGCACGGCCACATCAGCTCCTATAGTAAGGGAAAATTTATTGCCTTCCAAAATTTTGTATTTGAGTCCAATAGACATAATATTGGATGTTGAAATACGTTCTGGGGAATCAGAATTATATAAACCTATGTAAAGCTGGTTATTATAAAACCCATTAATACCATTATTTACTTCATTTGTTGATAGGAGAACACCACTTCCCATGAGATTACGCGCAGTGTACTTAAAAGCAAGCATGTTGTTTTCTCCAAGATTGAATTCTGGTCCATATCCTGAATCTGTATTTATTTGATGGTACCCCAAGTTTAGGGTGAGTCTGTTTTTTAGCGCATAGTGGATACTCATAGAAATGGATGTACCGGACATATCCCCTCTACTTATAAATGCACCTGAATATCCTACTGAAGCTCCAAGTTTACTATACTGTGCTTGGGTACAAGTAATGCTTATCATGGTAAACAAGACGATTTTTAAAATTGATTTCATATTACTGAAAGTTTAAAATTTAAAACATATTTATTCTAAAGCTGATAGCTAAGTCCAAGAGAACCACCGTAATTATACCCTGAACCCGTAAAAATATCGCTCTCATATTGGAATTTTGTATTTAGCATTACCTTTTTTGAAATAGTCATATCAGCACCAAAGCCAAACAAAATATAGTACGCTTTGTAGTGATGATACACTGGGATAGGCACTATATAAGATGTTTCGACTCCGTTTGGCGAAATGAACGTGAGTTCTTCTACTATCGGTCGGATGATGGCTTTAGTTTTTACTTTATAAGCACCTAAAAATATATCAAAGTTAATCTTTTTGAATGAAAATATTTTGTATCCAAAATTTGCGCCCCAACCTACATCATTTCTAATGCCGTTGGAGATTTTTTTACTGTGCAGGAAGGCATCTACCCCAAAGTAGTTGGTGACATTATTGAAATGTGTTTGCAAAAGATATTGATCATTGATGGTCTCAGATACACTATTTCCTGTGGCACTTCCCACAAATACGCCAAAAGATGTATAAAATCTATCACTGAAATGATGTTTGAACAATAACGATTGCCTGATGCCACCAAGATTAAATTTATTGTAATGGAAGTATCCGGCTTGGTAAGAGACACTATTATTTTGCCCTAGTAAGATGCTTGAGTATAAAATTAAAATTGCTAGTCCTAAATACATCTTCATTAATATCTTTGTCATAAAACTTATTTTTTGGTAAATGTAAAGCATTAAAATGTATCAACATTAAAAATATGCGGCATTAGTTTCTCAGGCATACTGGAAGTATTTTCAATGCCCAATTGATTTTTGTTTCACAGATCTTCTCTCACAAAGGTAAAAAGAATTTTTAAAACGATGGTAAATTTTAGGGGCTTGGGGTCTTGCTTGGTTTACTTGACCACCAAATATATCTACCTTCCATTCCCTCCAAATTACACGATTTATCCATAAAAAATATTACTTGGGTTATAGGTGTATGGATTAGTTTATCCATAAATTTTCAGGACCCAAAAATGTCAAAAGCTATTTTATTGACAATTGATTAACACCGTATTCACTTAAATACCTTACATTTGTCCTTTAAATAGGTACAGAAGCTAGCTTATGGCAATGTTTGTGAGATACATATTGATGATTGTATTATTTGAAATGATGGCGTTAGGCGCTTTTCATTCAGATTTGATATATTCATTTCCGGTATCGAATACTTATTTTGATATCTCTTCCACAGTAGAAAAAAATAATGATCTCAAGCCCTTTGCTGCTGATATTTTTTCAGTCTGCGAAACCCTAGAAATCATAGAATCATCGGAAGAAGATAATGTAGAAAACCTTCATGCCTTTACTACACCTTTATTCTTTTTTGCGGGTAGTGAATCACTTCTAGAGAACCCACAAATCTTCAAGCTTACGGAGGGCATAGGACAAAAATGTGCCAAATACATTTTATTCCACTGTATCAAAATTCCATTTTTGAGTTAAACGGGCTATTTGATTTGGGTCCCAAAGACTCGTACATTTAAGCCTTATCATTTGTTGGTTTTCACCCGAAAGCCACTACAGTTTTTATTCCTATAAAGTATTTTATGCTGAAGTGTGGTAAAATCCATCATCATTTTCTTACAAAATGGTAAGTTTGATAACAAAAATAATATGTTTATCAGCTTGTTGATTTTAACAGTTTAGCAAATCATTCAATTCAACAAATTAACAATTTTAAAAAAATGAAATCAAACCATATACTACCTGCTGAAGGTATTCAGGGGTTAAAAGATCATTACAAGGCTGATGCTATTTCTGGATTTATAGTATTTTTATTGGCATTGCCCTTGAGTTTGGGTATAGCCAAGGCGTCAGACTTTCCGGCCATCATGGGATTAATTACCGCCATCATAGGTGGTATGGTCGTAAGTCTCATCGCTGGTAGTAAGCTTACCATCAAGGGTCCTGCAGCAGGTCTGATTGTCATCGTTGCGGGTTCGGTCACTGACTTTGGTGGTGGTGAGACCGGTTGGCATCTTGCATTGGGGGCCATGTTTGTGGCAGCGTTGATGCAGATAGCCTTTGGATTATTAAAATTTGGGAAGTTGGCAGATTTTTTCCCACTATCGGCCATACACGGTATGTTGGCAGCCATAGGGATTATCATTATTTCCAAACAAATACCCGTGATGCTCAATGTGAATCCTACGCTCACAGCGGGCAAAGGACCGGTAGCGTTATTGGGTTTTGTACCCGAAGCTATAGCCAATGCTGATCCACGTGGCGCTATGATAGGTATAGTGAGTCTTTTTATCATGATGGCTTGGCCTTATCTCAAAAATAAAGGCATCGGAAAAGTACCCGCTCCTCTAGTGGTTTTATTGATCGCTATCCCTGCCGAAATCATTATGGATTTTTCGCATACTGAACCAGATTATGCACTGGTACACATTGGCAATTTGGTGGAAAACCTTCACTTAAATGTGGACTTTGGTGGTATCGCACAGCCTGGAACCTTTATAAAATACGTCATTATGTTTGCCTTGGTGGGCTCATTGGAGTCCTTACTGACGGTTAAAGCTATCGATCTTGCAGACCCATATAAACGCAAATCTGACAACAACCGCGACCTTATTGCTGTAGGTATTGGCAATGTGATCACCTCTGTTTTGGGTGGATTGCCTATGATATCAGAAGTGGCCAGAAGTGCAGCTAATGTCAATAATGGAGGGCAGACCAGATGGGCCAATTTTTTTCATGGCTTTTTCATCCTGGTTTTTGTTTTGGTAGCATCCAAATATATCGAAATGATTCCCAATGCGGCTTTGGCAGCGATGCTTATAGCTGTGGGTATTAAATTGGCGCATCCAAAGGAGTTTATCCATACATTTCATATTGGAAAAGAACAATTAGCGATCTTTTTGGTGACCATCATCGTGACCTTACTGGAAGACTTGCTCATCGGTATCGCTGCGGGTATGTTGCTCAAAATCATCATCCATTTGTTTAACGGAGCATCTGTAAAATCTTTGTTTAGGGTACCGGTAGAAATTTCCTTTAATGATGATCAGTATTTGGTAGTGATAGAGAAATCCGCACTTTTTACTAATTATCTGGCTATAAAATCAAGATTGGATTCTATACCTTGTGGATTTAATGTGACTATCGATCTGGAAAAAACCAAGCTCACCGATCATACCGTTTTAGAAAACCTGGAACATTTCAAACATGATTATGAATCTTCTGGTGGAAAGGTCGAAATCATCGGATTGGATCATCACAAACCACTATCAGACCATCATCTTTCTGCTAGAAAATTAAAACAACATTAAAAAATGGATACGCAACATACATTTAGGCAACACAATGTCATCCACCATCTCAAGCATTATTTGCCGGCACAGTCTGCACTAAAGGACTTCATTCATCACAATACCTTGCATGCTTTTCAGGATAGACAGTTTTTTGACGCTTTGGCTGAAGCCAATACTATTTTTGGATATGCTACTACGTTATCTTTAGAAGAATATAGAAAGCTTTATAGGGACCAGAAGATAGATATATCCATACTTCAAAACATCATTGAAAGTAAAGGTTTATTATGGGAAGTGTGGAAAGAAATGCTTTTGTCATTTGATTATATTGAAGATTTCAGTGGTCGCATTGGCGCCTTCCGCGGTCTTTGGAAAAAACATTACAGCTTGGATCTGAATCTTGAAATTCACCCATTTTTATTTCGGTTTTTGGGTAGTTACTTAGATCAGGGTATCTCTATTTGGCGATTTCCGGTGTGGAATAAGGGTTTTTTGACCACCATAAGGGAGATGGAAAAAAATACCTTTTCCAGTTTCTTTAAAACACCAAGAGCCAAGTCCTTACTTTTGAATCAAAGGATAGAAATCAGCGATTTACTAAAAATCCTGGTAGGCGATGAAATGATGTATGAGCACTATCTTTTTGATCAGCAATTTGCACATCCTGGTTGGTCAGGTATAGTGTCTGCGATAGAAGATAATCCACAAAATTTGTTGGATAGCCGCCGTATTACACTTGAAGACTGGATTATATTTGAATTGTTGTTGGAAATTGATGCATTGGACCAAAGATATGGGGAGATATGGATGCCATTGGGATTGAAAGGCGGAAAAGAAGTTCAGCCATTATTTAGAAAAGTAGAAAAAACAGAGTACCACGATATCATCCAGATTTGGCAAGAAGCTTATGAGTGGTCCTATTTTGATCAGGTTTTGGGGAGTATTCAAAAGTCCCATAGAAAGAGCGAAGTCCACCAGACTCCAAGTTTTCAAGCTTTATTCTGTATTGACGATCGGGAAGGTTCTATTCGTAGGTATGTGGAGACCGAAGACCGCCATGCAGTCACCTATGGTACGCCCGGTTTTTTTGGAGTCGAATTTTACTTTCAGGCCAAAGATAGCCGACATGCCATGAAGGTTTGTCCTGCACCAGTCACACCCAAATACATTATCAAGGAGCAATCTGATGTAAAAGATATTAAAAAAGATATCCATTTTGCAGACTATACCCATTCTTTGGTCATTGGATGGCTGATTACGCATACTTTGGGGCTTTGGTCAGGTATAAAATTACTGATCAATATTTTTAATCCTAAACTAAGTGCTGCCACCACGCATTCATTTAAGCATATGGACAAAAATGCCACGTTGACCATCGAAAATGTTCCTGGCGAGGTGACTAAAGATGGTTTGCAAGTAGGATTTACGGTTTCAGAGATGGCTGATCGGGTGGAAGGTTTGCTAAAAAGTATCGGCTTAATCCAAAATTTTGCTCCATTTGTGTATGCTGTAGGTCACGGCGCCAGCAGCGTGAACAATACGCATTACGCAGGATATGATTGTGGTGCCTGTTCAGGTCGTCCAGGGTCTGTCAATGCTAGGGTCATCGCACACATGGCCAATCATCCGCAGGTTAGGGAGTTGCTAAGGCAACGGGGTATAGAAATTCCAAACAGTACCATCTTTCTCGGTGCTCTACATGATACTACGCGAGATGAGATCATGTTTTATGATGAAAATTTCAAAGATGAATATCATCTTCACCAGCATCAGAAAAATATTTTGACCTTTCAGAAGGCCCTTGTGAAAAATGCTAATGAAAGAGCCCGCAGGTTTGCTACGGTAAATAAAAGTGGTGATTTACCTGACATTCATGAAAAAGTAAAAAGAAGGTCGGTATCTCTTTTTGAGCCAAGACCTGAGCTTAATCATGCAACTAATTCGCTATGCATCGTGGGAGATCGAACCATGACGGACCATTTATTTTTGGATCGCAGAGCATTTCTCAATTCATATGACCCTAATATTGATGCTGATGGTGATATTTTATTCAAGATATTGTCGGCAGCTACCGTAGTATGTGGTGGTATCAACTTAGAATATTATTTCTCCCGAGTAGACAATCAAAAACTCGGCGCCGGGACCAAACTACCTCATAACGTCATGGGACTCATCGGGGTAGCCAATGGTATTGATGGTGATCTTCGTCCGGGCCTACCGTACCAAATGGTAGAGGTGCATGACCCGCTAAGGATATTGATCGTAGTACAACAAAAGCCACAGATCATCCAGCAAACCATACAAAGAAATCCAGCACTGTACGAATGGTATATCAATGAATGGGTACATTTGGTGTCGGTACATCCCGAAACTTATGAGATGACTCGCTTTGTAAAAGGTAGTTTTGTGCCATACCATCCAAATTACAGCCCACAGCAGAAGGCAGAGTACAGCGATTGGGTCCGTAAAGAAGAGGAGAATATATCCGTTTTTGAATTTTAATCCATAGATAAGTTAGTTTACAGCTAAATTTCTTGATGATGGAAACATTATTAATGAGTAAAAAAATAATGATTTTTGTAAACTAGAATATCTTCACTATCAACAATCATGCAATGAAAAATATAATAGAGTTTATTATCATATGGCCTTTTGTGTCATTTATCATTTCACTGATCATACCGCGGACCAATGAAAAGGCATTATCATCCTTTGCGTTTTTTGCGGTATCACTACATTTGCTGACCAACTTTTTATGGCTCTTTAAATGGTTTTATGATGGTGCATTACCATTAAACATCGTTGAGTTTTCTATTTATAGTAGTCACAACATGAATTTTTTCATTGACTTATACTACGATGCCACTACGGCAGTTTTTAGTTTGGTTGGGTCGTTTTTAATTTTTCTGGTGACCTATTACAGTCGTATTTATTTGCACCGTGAGAGTGGTTATAAAAGATATTTTAATACCATCTTAGTATTTTATTTTGGGTATACGCTCACTGTATTTTCGGGAAATCTGGAGACTTTGTTTACAGGATGGGAAGTATTGGGCTTGACATCATTTTTGCTGGTAGCCTTCTACCGAGAGCGTTATCTTCCGGTCAAAAATGCTTTTAAGGTTTTTTCTGTATACAGAATAGGCGATGTAGGTATCATCTTGGCAATGTGGGCAAGTCACCACCTGTGGCATGAAAATATAACCTTTCACAAACTTCTCAATGCTGACCTGGTCCACCACCATTTGGAAGGGCATACCCTTTTTGGTTTGTTTATATCCATCATGTTGTTAATAGCTGCCAGTGCCAAATCAGCTCAGTTTCCATTTACATCATGGCTTCCCAGAGCGATGGAAGGACCTACGCCATCAAGTGCCATTTTTTATGGAAGCTTGTCCGTACACTTGGGTTTATTTTTGATGATCAGGACCATGCCTTTTTGGCATGAACAAATTCTGGCGCGTGTAGCAATAGGAATGGTAGGTCTGTTTACAGCGTTGATCAGTGCATCTGCAGGTAGGGTACAGTCTTCAGTAAAAAGTCAGATTGCTTATGCTTCTGCAGCCCAGATTGGTCTGATGTTTATTGAGCTTGCATTAGGATGGAAAACTTTTGCCTTAGTACATTTTGTGGGAAATGCATTTTTACGTACCTATCAGCTTTTGGTTTCACCATCAATAGTGAGCTATCTGATTAGACAACAATTTTACAATTTTGAAGCCAAGCATGAAAACATCGAAACGCATTTCTCTAAAAAACTAGAATACACCCTTTTTCTTTTGAGCCTTAGGGAGTGGAATATGGACATACTACTGGATAAATGGTTGTGGAAACCCATCAAAAATTTGGGCAATACACTAAGGTTTATTAATGCTAGAAATATTTTTATCGTCACGGTACCATCTTTACTTTTGGGCGTATGGTTAAAAGTAGATAGTTACCATTTCCCAGGTTTTATATCAGATATATTGCCTGAAATCTTTGCTTTTATAGGTTTAATGTTGGTATTTAGGGCATACGCGGGTAGAAGATATGTATTTGTAGTGTGGTCCCTACTGATTTTAAATCATTTGTGGGTATTATTAGCTATTTCGTTCAACGAGGAGCTTTCTTCTAGCGAAATGTTGTTTTATCTCGGGGGCTTGGTTATTGCAGGACCGTTAGGATATTGGGTCCTGTATAGATTGAGTAAAGAAGAACCTGATTTAAATCTAAATAGTTTTCAAGGTCATGTGTATAAACACCCAAAGCTGGCCGGTATTTTCCTATTTGCATGTCTGGGTATAGCCGGTTTTCCTATCACCAGCACCTTTGTAGGTGAAGACCTATTATTTGCCCACATCGCCTATGATCAGTTGTTTTTAGCATTTTTTATGGCCTTGGGTTATGTAGTATCAGGTATTGCCGCTATCAGGATGTATGCCAGGATATTTTTGGGACCACATATTCGTTCGGATCATCCGCAAGCTTTAAGAGCTTCATAGGGGGCAAGTATAATCTTTGTTTTATAGAATATACCAACGATTTATGGGTGAGTATTTATAATGTGTTTTTGGACGCTGAATTCATGCATTCCAGAGCCTAGATTTTCACAAAGTAGATTAAACTATTACTTAGAAATGCTAAAGTAATGTTTCAACGAAAGTATATGTTTGCTAGCACCACGTTATTACCTTTAAGTATAGAATATATAGGATATTTATAGTAAAAAAATAGGGTTGTCATATAAATCACATATGACAACCCTATGACAACCTTATGACAACCATATGACAACCTGCTTTGACGGTGGGAGGAATATTGGAGGAAGGATGGACCATCCATATGCCAAACAGGTAGCTTGATTAAAGCATCAAAACTCTAAATAACTACAAACTCAAAACCATAAAGAGATATATAATTGGCCTATATAAAGAGCAAAAGTAGGGTATAAAATGATTTTTATAGAATGTCTAATTGGACATCATAGCTATGACAGCTTTGGACAACTGATTTCATTGATGTAGTCAGGAACCAATGGTTTGAAGCATTAAAAAATGTAGTGCATGCATATAATACAAAAAGCCAGAAGATATCTCTGGCTTTTTGTATTTTATTGGATTGATATAGATGATTATATCAATAGAAATCCACTACTCCTGTTTCTACATCATACATACCACCTACAATTTTTATGGCACCTTCGTCTTCCATTTCTTTGATGATGGGACTTTCATTTCTGATGCGTTCCATAGTCAGTTTTACATTAATGCTAGCTACTTTTTCTACAAATTCGTCATTTTTGCTATTTCTGTTTTCAATGACTGTTTTTTCTTCGTGTACTGCGGGCTGAATTTTATTGAGCAGGTTGGTTAAGTTGCCCATTTGTACGTGATCACAAGCGCCCTTGACGGCACCACATTTAGAGTGACCTAATACGACGATGATTTTGGAGCCCAATACTTTGGTAGCAAATTCCATGCTGCCTAGGATATCTTCGTTGAGTATATTTCCGGCGATACGTACGCTGAATATATCACCCAGACCTTGGTCAAATATCAGTTCTGCTGACGTACGACTATCTATGCAGCTCAGGATTACTGCAAAAGGCCACTGACCTGCTCTAGTATCATTGACTTGTTCGAGTAGGTCTCTATTTACTTTTAGATTATTTACAAATCTTTTATTTCCATCTTTCAAAAACTGTAATGCCTTGTCAGGAGAAACGGATGCTTGTGATTCTGCGCTATGTGCTTTCATCTTTTTTATTTTTAAAATGTGTTTTTATTTGTATAAAAAATATGTTGACCCTTTAGTTATAGGGTATTTTATCAATGCTTAGATCAATTATTTTCTTGTATTTATGATCATACAACATTGGTTTCTAACCAAGTATGCTGATTTTCTTCCTTCGTGTTTTCCAGCTTATATTTATCTTTGAAACCCTTAAGTTTTACTTTGATATTTCTGCCTGGTCCGCCGACTTCTTTAAACTCTTTGATCAGGTCCAAAACATCGTGGGCTATATATTCTGATTGAGAAGCATTGATGACAATGGTACTATTTTCAGGAAGGTGAGCCAAAGTCAATTTGATTGCCGCTTTATTAAGGAAAGATACTTCTTGGGCCAAATCCATATGAATGATGTCTCCGGTATGATAGGTTTCTTTTCTAAAGAAATAAGCGCGTTTCATATTCCCTAACAAAACAAAGAAAATACTGATAGCCAATCCAATACCTACACCTGTTAGGAGATCGGTCAGCACCACCGCAAGCAACGTAGCTATAAATGGAATAAACTGAAATTTACCCTGATCCCAAAAGTGTTTTATTTTATCTGGGTTTGCAAGCTTGTATCCTATGAGTAATAATATGGCTGCCAAGGTTGCTAAAGGGATTTTATTAAGTATCATGGGAATAGACAACACACTGACCAAAAGGAAGAGGCCATGAATAATCGCAGCAAGTTTTGTTCTGGCTCCTGAATTGATATTTGCTGTGGTACGGACTACAACAGATGTTATGGGCAAACCTCCGATCATTCCGCTCAGGAGATTACCTATCCCTTGTGCTTTTAACTCGGTGTTTGCGTTGCTGTATCTTTTATAAGGATCTAATCTATCTCCTGCTTCAATACACAATAGGGTCTCAATAGAGGCAACAATAGCTATAGTTGCGGCGACCGTCCAAACCGTCTTATTGGTCAAGCCGGTAAAGTCAGGAAGGGTAAACAGACTACCAATTTCAGTGATAGAATCCAAAACGGGGAGATTGACCAAATGTGTTGTATCTAAAGCCAAAGATGAGCCTGATATTTTAAAAATTTCATTAATCAGTACACCGGCTAGTACTGCTACTAGAGCACCGGGTAATAATTTTATCTTTTTTAGCATTGGTACTTTGTCCCATACCAAGAGTATGATGAGCGATATTAGTGTAATGATGGTAGCACCCACACTGATGTGATCAAAAGATTCCATTAAAGTAGTAAAGGTATTGCCTCCTGTTTTTTCTTCAAAGTACATATCTCCTTCGGTATCTTTATCATAGCCAAAAGCGTGAGGTATTTGCTTTAGGAAGATGATGACGCCGATACCTGCAAGCATACCTTCTATCACATTATTTGGAAAGTAATTGGATATAATGCCTGCTTTGAGAAATCCTAGCACCAATTGTATGGCACCAGCTAAGACTACAGCCATCAAAAATAATTCAAAACTTCCGAGGGTGGTTATTGCAGACAAGACTATCGCCGTCAATCCTGCAGCTGGACCGGTGACACTGACATTGGAACCACTTAAAAGCCCTACTACTAGACCACCAATGATACCTGCTATGATACCTGAAAAGAGTGGTGCACCCGATGCCAGAGCAATACCCAAGCACAGAGGAAGCGCTACTAAGAAAACCACAAGACCCGCAGCAAAATCAGCGTTTAAATATTTGGTGGTTAAGAATTTGTTTTCCATTTTTGTTTAAATTAATCATGAATTATTATCGTAATTCATATCGCTTCCTATAAGTGTCAGGAATCAATACAATGTAACGAACAGCGTTAAATCCCAAATTTATCTGTAAAATCAGGATTTATTAGTGATGATTAATTTAAGCTTCTGGTGGATTGTCTAAAGGTGGTTTTTCATCATGGTCTATGATGTGTACCCTATAGTAGTGTAGTTTTTTATAAAAATGATACCAATTATCCAACTTAGGTGCTACGTCTGTATGTTGGAATAATGTATATTCTTGGATTTTTTCATCAATTTGTGATGAGTTTTCACCGTGGTTAGTTTCTTCTTCTTCTACGATTTCAAGAGACAATTCCGTATCTTGGTACTGGTAAGACGTAACTATCACGGCACTATGCACCATGATAAATACCAAGAAGAATATGATAAACTTTTGAAACATAAACCATTAACATTTATATC
The DNA here is from genome assembly GCA_964526715.1 of uncultured Aureispira sp. Lineage (GTDB taxonomy): Bacteria > Bacteroidota > Bacteroidia > Chitinophagales > Saprospiraceae > OLB9. The sequence goes on from CAZGMB010000005.1 coordinate 22,860, forward strand.
TTTCAGATAGTTCATTAATGATTTATAAAATTTATTGTTGGTATAAAAAAATCTTATTAATCTATACCATTGGGAAACGCTAAGTTGAGTTAGACATCAGTTTTAGTATGTGTGAAGACTTGGGCTTTATACGATAAGGATTTTGTAAATTGGAGCAATATAGTGCTTTAGATAGAGGAAAAACTTTCTGCCTGTGTAGCAAAGTTATTTCAAAATAAGGCTACTGAGCATGGAATAAAAAGTAATTAATGGAGAATTAGATAATGTGGTGGCAAAATACATCATCTAACTCAATTCAAATTCCTGTATTCAAGAGGCGTTACACCTGTTTTTTGTTTGAATAATCTTGTAAAATGCTGCGGGTACTTAAAGCCAAGCTCGTACGCTATTTCGCTAATAGACATATCAATATCAAAAATCCTTTGCTTAGCTACATCAATCACTTTTGTTTGTATATATTCAAGAGCAGTCATCCCTGTTTCTTTTTTAATAAGATCACCAAAGTAATTAGCCGAAAGGTTTAATTCTTCAGCACAATATGAAACTGTGGGCAATCCAATGTTTTGTGGTTTGTCAGAAGAAAAATAACTATTTAATTGATTTTCAAATTTTTCTAAAATCCCTTTGTTCACATGTTCTCTTGTAATAAACTGTCTATCATAAAAACGAATAGAATAGTTTAATAGCAACTGTAAATGAGAAATCACCAAGGTTTTACTATGCTTGTCCAAGTTTTGTTGTAGTTCTTCTTCAATAGTTTTAAAAATATTGAGAACCATATCTCTTTCCTTTTTTGAAAGATGCAATGCCTCTCTGGATGAGTAGGAGAAAAAACTGTAATCTATGATGATATTACCCAATGCAGTTCCTTTTAAAAAATCGGGATGTATTATCAATACTTTTCCTTTCGGTTTCACATCAGGCAGATATTTTTCAACAGTTAATATTTGACCAGGTGCAACAAAAACTAAGCTCTCTTCCTGGTAATCATAGGTTTCTTTTCCGTAGCGTAAATCACCGCATTTTGTTTCTTTCAGGAAAACACAATAAAACCCAAAATTGTATGATGCAGGCTCTAGAAATTTTAGATTTTCATAATCTAAAATGTTAATCAAAGGATGAAAGGTTTCTGCACCTCTTAGTTCACTGTATTCACCTATACTTTTTATTTTTTTGATATCCATTTTGATGTATTTTATCATACAAAATTACACATTTCTTTGAGTGGGCAACACCCTTTTGCACCCAATCTGTAATAATGGTAAGAAATGAGGTAATGTGTATAAGCAACACATCATTTTTCCTCATCAACTTTGCAGCGTAAAGTAAAATGGAGCAAATAGTACCATAAATTAAATAATCATGAAAACAAGAATATATGGAAATCAGGGCCTGAAGTTTCAGAACTGAAGCAATTTCGTTAATACAAATAGCATACGATTGTAATTTTTAATAAACTAAAATACTTTTATTATGGAACATCAAAATCGAAGAAATTTTCTAAAATCTGGCAGCATACTTAGCACCTCATTAGTGGCTTCGTCCATGTTGAGCATGATACCTACTAAGGCAAATGCATTTTCAAAAAACGAAGAAGAAGATGTTTCAAAAACCAAACAGCGTATTCTTGGGACAGGAAAAAATAGTTTGAAAGTTAACCATGGCATTGGACTTGGATGTATGGGTATGAACTTTAATAGGAGCTATATTCCCGATAGGAATAATTCCATTGCTGTGATCAGAAAAGCCTATGACTTGGGTATGAACTTTCTTGATACCGCAGAGGCTTATGGGCCATTTTCTAATGAACTACTAGTTGGTGAAGCCGTTAAACCGTTTAGAAAAAACATTATCCTTTGTAGCAAATTTGGGTTTGAAATCCGTGATGGGAAATTTATTCCAGGAGCATTCAATAGCAAGCCAAAACACATTAGAGAAGTGGTGGAAGCATCATTAAAAAGATTGCAGACAGACTATATCGATCTATTGTATCAACACCGTGTTGACCCTGCTGTACCGATTGAAGATGTAGCAGGTACAGTAAAAGATTTAATCAATGAAGGTAAGGTGTTGCACTTTGGATTGAGTGAAGCTGGCGTTGAAAATATCCGCAAAGCACATAGAGTTCATCCACTTACAGCTTTACAAACGGAATTATCTTTGATGACTAGAGATCCATTAAGTGAAATCTTCACTTTATGTGAAGAGCTGGGGATTGGGTTTGTATCGTATAGTCCTCTCAGTAGGGCTTTGCTTACTGGTTTTATTAATGAACGGACAAAATATAATCCTAATAATGACAATCGTGCCAGCCTTCCACGTTATCAAGAAGCTGCGATTAAGGCCAACTGGGGTCTCATTGAGTTCTTAACTGATTTTGGAAATCTGAGAGGATTGACACCTGCTCAGGTCTCTCTAGCTTGGATACTCTCTTTAAAACCATGGGTTGTTCCTATTCCTGGAACAACAAAGTTGGCACACTTACAAGAAAACATGCTCGCTACGGATGTTCGTTTATCTGCTGATGAACTAAAACAAATAAATGATTTTATAAACAGTTTCAAAATCATGGGCGAAAGATATGCTATTCCTCAAACGAAGTAAGCATATTTTTTAATCATGGTTCATTTTAGAGTAAAATAAACTTAACAAGGTAAGAGTACAAAATAAAAGTCATGTCCAAACAATTCCTTAAATCTATTTTTTTCATTTTACTTAGTGTTTCCTGCAAAGAAAGCTTAACTCAGAAAACCATTGACGACAGAAATGGATTTTATCTTCCAAAGGATACCAGTTTTGGTTCCTCAATGCCATTATCCATTGCAATAAAAATGGATGACGATGTTGAACTTAAGGGAATGGTTTTTTATCCCACTTTGAGCAATGGTGACATTTCAAATCAAAAATTTCCTGTAATAATCGAGATGACTCCCTACCCAGATAGAAACGGTCCAGCACCTCACATTGCTTATTTCAATAAGCATGGATACATTTTTATGTTAGTACGGCCAAGGGGCACCGGAGGTAGTGAGGGCGATGTACAACAGTTTAACACAAGGGATGGATTGGATGGTAGAACGGTGGCATACTGGGCTGGACAGCATTTAAAAGGGTCAAATGGTAGTGTAGGTTTGTTTGGTTGTTCTTATCCAGGAGCCATCGCCTTGGCAACAGCGGCAGTAACAGACAAAAACTCACCCATAAAGGCGGTAATATCTGCCTGCATAGGTTTAGACATGCAGTTTCGCCAGGTCTGGACTACTAATGGACTACCCAATGGAGCCTTATCGGCTTATGTACCCAACGCGCAGTATATAATGGGCAATTACCCACCTATCAATAAATACTGGTCTAGCTTTTATGATAGTTTAATGGCAGGTGGTAAAGAAGCATACTATGGTTACTGGCAAGATAGGTTACCACTTCGTTGGGCGAAAAACATTGTTGAAAATAATATTCCTGTGTTACTTTGGGGAGGATGGAAAGATATCAATGAAACAGGTGCTATTCATGCCTATACAGCTTTTCAAAATGTATTTAACAAAATATCTGTATACAGACCTATGCCGAAGAATACACCCGTTTCTGCGAAATACCAATTAATAATGGGAGACTGGGCACATGGCCAGGGTTTAGAGCCATTGATATTTGTTCAATGGTATGATACCTGGATCAAAGGAGTAAAAACAGGCATGGAAGCAACAACAAATCCGCTGCATATTTATGAAATAGGTTCAGAGCGATGGATCAATACTGATAGATTTCCTACAGTAAGTGATTACAGCGTTTATTATCTTAACCCAAATTACATGTTGTCTAAAGCTAAATCTTCCAAAGCCGGGACAGAAACACTCAACTGGACGAAACCTTCGCAAAATAAAGGTAAAATATCATTCAGTACTTCCAATTTTAATGAAGGTGTAACATTGTCAGGGCCTATGAGTGTTACACTATATGCTAGTTCATCCAATACTAATCTTGAACTAATAGCAAGTTTGTATGACGTTTCACCCGCTGGCGATTCAATCCGAATAAATTTTGGTGCAGTTCTCGGCAGTCAAAGTGAATTAGACATGTCCAAAACATGGAAAGACAAAAAAGGTACCAATATCTGGCCATGGCCTAAGTTGGACAAAGATATTTATTTAAAACCCCATCAGGTAAATCGTTTTGATATTTCATTAGCTACTCGCCAATATGCCTTAAAACCTGGTCATAAACTGGTGCTCCAGATTACCACACAAAGCTCGGAAGCAGTGTGCCCTGAGAAGGGTATTATACCGTTCACTGCTGAACCTTGCGGACTGACCAAGCCCCAGAGTGAAACGCTTCCGGGCGGTGTTTACACCATCTATTTTAGTAGTAAATATCCATCTGCTTTGAATTTACCTTTATTGCCTTATAATCATTTCAAATCTGTGGATAAGGGCTTGCCGTCTCCTCGACAATCCGTTGTTGGACAGAGAACTTACACTTTGCCTAAGAGTTTTAGATAAGTACTGTGGCGTGAATTTTATTAACGATTACCACTAAGCTAAAAACTGAGTAACTGAATTGTGGCTTAGGTAATTGATATGGCTTCGTTGAAAGCATAAGGTAGATTTCGATTTCATTATTCCGTAGGCAGACAGGCTCGCCTTTAAGATTCGTACTTTAAATGTCTTTACTTGTTATTTTAGATTTGTCCCTTTTCGATTTTCTAAAATGAAACGATCGCGCCGTCCAAAGTTTTGCTCTGTTCCTTCTTTTATGATTGAAAACTTTCAATCATTTTTTGCTAATGCAAAACCACTCAGTCATATTTGTACCGTCTTCAGTGACTTTTAAGCTAAAGCCAAAAAGGCGGATGACAACCATTCTCCATCAAAAGTACTTTCCCCATCAATAAATGTTTTTTTCTTTTGTACACTTATTTTTGAATCGCATCAGCTTTTAATTATGTTGTTACTACCCTGATTTTCATGCTAAAATACCCCTTTAGTGCGATAAATTTACATAATAAAATTATTATAATGCTGATATTCAGCTATTTAAAAACACATTAAATTTACTGTGGACAAGGCAGGGAAGATCTTATTAATCTATACCATTGAGAAACGCTAAGTCGAGTTAAACATCAGTTTTAGTATGTGTGAAGACTTGGGCTTTGTACGATAAGGATTTTGTAAACTGGAGCAATATAGTGCTTTAGATAGAGGAAAAACTTTCTGCCTGTGTAGCAAAGTTATTTCAAAATAAGGCTACTGAGCATTGAATAAAAAAAGGGTAGTGAAGCCCCACTACCCTTGGTAAATATCGAAATGTTTATCAACTAACTTTAACCATCATTAACTCAAATCAATTTTATTTTGCACCGTCGGCTATGGCTTTTTGAATCGTATACTCTGCAATTTTTTTACCTGATTCTAATCCAGCTTCACAATCAAACCTAAAGTGAATACCGCCATATATTCTTGATTCTGAAGCTTCGAGAGCCATTTTGTCAAATTGTGTTTTTTCAGCAGGAAAAAAATGTGATAATAAAGCTGCTGCTGCTGCAGAGAATGTACTATGTCCTGAAGTGTAACTTGGGAAATTAGGTGTGCCCAATATGGTTTTAAAGCCATTCATCGCTTGAATGGGTCTTGGGTAGTGATAATAATATTTAGCATCCCAACAACTAATCCCTGCATCTTGGATTGACATATTGAGATAAGCGTATACTCTAGCAGATCTTAGCGGGTTCATTTTATATTTTATGATGTTGTCAGTAGCAAATCTATTCCAGTGTCCAGGAGGTGCATATGTGCCAAGTCCATCTGACCACCAATTGGCAATTCTTCTCTGCTCATTAGTTAGATTTTGTTCGTATGAACGCAACTCTTCTGCTGCTTTATTAAACTCGGCAGAGCCAGGAGCTGGAGGAGGAAGTGGCCTCACTATTTCTACATTGGGTACGGACCACAATTTTAGTTTTCCATAGAATGGTGCTATACCCACAGGTCTTTGTGGTGATTCTTGATTGGACCATTCCCAGCCGAATCTTGCCAAAGCTACTTTCCTCAAAGAGTCAGATACTGCTACAGAAACTTGAGCTTTTGACATACCATCTGTAGAAGCTCGCTTTAGGAATACTTTGGCTATACCACGACCTAGTGAGTCACCAGCGATGATATCACTTTCTACATTTAACCCGGCAGCAATCAGGGATCTTTTCATTTCGTCAGCTTTATCCTTGATGAATTGTTTTTCAAGTGGGAAAAGCGCGGACAAAATATCTCTAGAGACGGCAGCAATGACCGCACCATCTGATGGGTATGAAGGAAGGTCATGAGTAGGGAAAGCAGATTTAATCGTATTATCTGTGATGTGTACTGCTGGTCTATTGAATTTGTATTTATAGTGCCAGGCAGCTATCAAACCATCAAATTGGGCGGTGCTCAGATATGCAAGAACTCTGCACGCATATGGCGGATGTGCAAAAGGAAAGTATGGATATACGTCAGGTTTTGCCGCATTAGGAGAAGGATAAGTTCCGTCAGCATTTGGTGCTGGTGTGAGGTTGTATTTTGCAGCTAGATCTCTAGCTATCTCATTCCATCTTATGATCGGATTGTTGCTCCAGTAAGCGATTGCCTCTGCGTCAGCATTAGAAGATATTGTTTTTTTCATGGCACTTAATTCAGCTTTGTAGGCATCAGAATTGGGACTATTCGGTGCATCAATGATTATCTGCTCATTGCTTGTAAGCAAGATAGGTTTCCAATCCCCACCATTCTGGTCGGTACCACTAAATGTATATGGATCAAATTCGCTGCCTGTAGGGTAGTCTTTTGAACAAGAAATAAATAGTACAGCAAGAGTTGCGATAAGAAAGAGGGTATATTTTAATGTCTTCATTTTTGATGTTGATTAGTAGATTATTGGGCTGATTGTTTTTTTGTTTGGAATTGGTAGGTGAGTCCCCCAGTTAAAATGTTAGATTTACCAATGTTTCTACCCTCTAGTACTTGGGTATATCCAGTTATAATGGTAAAACCTTTAAAGAAATTTGGAAAAAATCTTAGGTAAACATTGACATGAGACATATTCATTTTATTGGTGGGTTGAGGAGCATTTTGTCTTCTGATATCATCTCCAGATTGTGCCGTGTTCTTTACTGCACCGACTTCAAACTGTATGCTTCTATCGAATAACCAAGCACCCAAAGCACCGTCTACTGTAGTCGTATTGGGCACATCCATAGTACTTGTATATATGCCTTTGTCTGCATAGTAATAATCCCTCTCAGCTTCAGTAGTCGTTCTGTATAAGTAAGCAAAACTACCTCGTAGATATAGACCTGATTTGTGTTCATATTTCATAATCACTCTTGCAGAAAGCTCGTTGGTTCCAAGCCCTAAATTTAATGGCATATAATCTGATAAGTATGACGTAACAGGTAGGCTATAACCTACAGTTCCGAATGTCTGAAAAGAACTACTATTTTTTTCTAGATTAACAATTTTATACTTTGCAAAAATGCTAATATCCTGGAACCCTGATACACCGGCCATTTGTCCACCTGAAGCGGAAGTGGATACATAGGGTAATGATAAAATGACGTTTAACCTGTCACTGATACCATAGGCTATCATAGGCATTATGTTAGTCCTAGTCAGTGTACCTATATTGAGATTTTCCCTTAATAAGGTACCTTCCCAATATTGGTCCCATGTATCATGCTGATATAAGGCAGCTATACATAATTCACTTTTCTTCATCATGAGCGCATCGGATGGTGTTTGAGCTTTCAGTACACTCCCGGTGCATGCTAGCAAAGTCAGGGCTATGAAAGGTAAAGATTTAAAATTCACTGTTCTGATTTTTGAATGGTAATATGATGCTGTGTTAGCGTCAAATACTTTTAATAGTTTAAAAGACTTAAGTCACGGATAGCAAATATTTTATGCTGACTAAAGTAAAATTTAATCGTATTTTTGGCCCACAATATTAATAACGCAGCAAAAATACTTAATAAATGGAAAATTCCAATAAAACGGAATTATTTTTTGGGAATAATTTGAAATTTCTGAGGAAAGAAAAGAAAATGACACTTTTTAATTTGAGTGATGCGCTCGATATCAGTAAAAGTGCCATTTCTGACTATGAAAACAATAAATCTGTGCCAGGTTTGGATGTAGTGCAAAAGTTTAGCACCTACTTTGAAATACCTATTGACAAGCTTTATAATTCCGATATTCCGGAAATCTATAAAAAAACAGGTAACATTCATGTCAAAGTGAATCAGAGTGTGCCCCTTAAAAATCCCGAAGAAGTTGCGTTTGAAAATGAAAAGTACATTTTCAGTGTTAAGCTATTGACTCAAAAATTAGAAAGCACTCAATTGCAAATCCAAATGCTGAGACAACTTCTCGAAAGTAGAGAAGCTGAAAACAGAACCTTGAAAATAAATATTAAACTTTTGGAAGAACAACTCAAATTAAGCAAGTAATTCTGACTTTCCTTATACTTCGAAGGTTAAAGTTTGGAGTGCACCATGATCAAACTGAGATTTGGTTTTTGCGAAAATCTCTTGGATAGATTCATTGACTTGTTTTTCGTTTGTGTCATTTCCTGCCAGTTTTTCTACCAAAAATAGTATTTTTGCCTGTGTTTTCAGAATAACTGCAAGGGTGACCTGATTCTCGACAATCTGATGTTGGTTTCTGATGATATTGATCTGATTATTGACGATAACATCTTGATTTTTGATGATCAGACTTTGATTTTGAACAACTAAATCTTGATTATCGAGTTTATTTTTTTGATTTTCCATCAGGATATTAAAGTTTTCATATAAACTTACCTGAATGTTTTTTAAGTATTCTTGTTCTTCTATTAATTTCTTAATAAGGTCATTAGTGTTTTGCATTTTATTGAAAGTTGTATTTGATTATTCAAAATAAAAGTAAAATTAAATAATTTTTTAAAAGTCTAAGAGATATTTTGAAATTAAGCCATTTTCCTAAGTATTATTGGTTCTATTTGATTATCGTTTTATCAACATGGTTTTGGTATATGGGCAACAATAATTTGTACCATATACTTGAAGAGCATATTTATGTAATGATAACCATGGTTTTTGGCTCATTTATAGCGGGTTCGAGTCCTGAAGGTTCGGCTTCTATAGCTTATCCTATATTTACGCTTTATTTGGACGTAGCACCTGAGACTGCCAGAAATTTTGCATTTGCTATACAGTCTGTGGGTATGACGGCAGCTTCTATCTATATATGGAATAAAAAATTGCCTTTTGATAGAAATTATGTAAAATATGTGACTTTAGGAGGTGTTTTCGGCCTAATATTAGGTACATTTTTTTTGGCGCCTTACATACAAGCCAAGATTGCAAAACTTTCTTTTGTTTCTATATGGTTGTCATTTGGTATGATATTATATTATCTCCATCTGGTAGGAAGTAAAAATACAATGTCAAAAATAGCTTCCTTACAAGTAGCAGATACCTTGATACTTCTTATGTTAGGCCTTATTGGTGGATTTATTTCATCTATATTTGGAACAGGTATCAATATTTTTTCATTTTGTTTTGTAGTGATATATTATGGTATGGATGAAAAGATTGCGGCAAAATCGAGTATTATCATCATGACGATAGAGACCATTTTAGGATTTGCATTACACGCATTGATATTAAAAGATATGAATGAGATTTCCTACCAAATGTGGCTATCTTGCATTCCCATCGTGATCTTCTTTGCACCTTTAGGCACTTATGTGCTGAGTAAAATATCTAATAAAACTTTTGCTAATTTCCTGTATTTTATTTTTTTAGTACAATATGTGGGTGCCATTTATGTAATCAAACCTAATCTGTATTTAATGGCGATATCTGTAGCGATCATAATTTTGTCTATCTTCGTTTTTTATCAAATCTACAAGTATCGTAAAGTGAGGTTTCATTAAACCCATAAAAAAAGGCATTAGGAATATCATCCTAATACCTTTTTTGTGATTTTATAGTGATATAAAAAGAGCTGGTATGCTACATTTACTTTTTACATTTTGCCACTAAACTATTAATCTTTTCATCAAAATACTTTCTGTCTGGTTCGGAAAAATTTTGTGAACTCAGAAAGTCTGACAATTGTATTCTCAAAGAATCGGCGGTTTCCAAACTTTGTGATTTGATGCTGTCAGCTACATTCTTTAGAGAGTCTATAGCCACTTTATTTGCAGTGCTATCTACTTCTAAAGTTCTGATTTGTTCAAAAAGTTCAAACCTTTTCTCATTGAGTTGTACCGCACGACACTGTAAGTCGGCCAAGGCATCTACACCTTGGTCTATGGTCTTACGAGTATCTTTACATGCCGTTAAAAGTAAAACGACAAGTATTATTATCTGATAAAAGTAGGCCATTTGATTTCCTTATTTACATTATCTCCAATGGCTTTTCCTACCTGTAAACCTTTGTCATTATCAAAAGTATAGTGTATACCACCATATAATCGGCTATTGGCGCATTCTTCGGCCATTTGGTTGAAGTTTTGGAAACTTCTCGCTGGAAAACCAAACTGAAGCTGACTATAATCTGTAAATGGATAATAACCACTACCGTCAGTAAACAAATCAGTTAAAATCCTTGAACCAGCACCTATTTCACAAGAGTGACCTGATGTATAAGCTGGAAAAGGTGGCGTACCAATCACGGTTTTGAAGCTAGGGTCTATGTATTTTTGTATGTACGAAACAGGTCTGATCAATACATAGTCATACTTACCTTTCCAACAAGAAATAAAAGCATCATTTTCAGCAATACCCATTCTGGCAAACGCAACACTTGCCTTGGCCAAAGTCACTCTTTCTTCTTTTAGTATCTGAGTAAGGATGGCAAAAGTATGACCTGCAGGAGTACATGTTGCAAATGGATCATCAGCCCAGTATTTAGCTATTTCGATTTGTTCACTACTGTTATTTTGTACGGTATTGTATACGTGCATAGCATCTTTATAAAATTCAGAGGTTTTATCTGTAGAAAAAGCTACCGGCATTCTTGGTTGAACTTTGGCTACATTATTGACTAAGAAAGGTCTGTTGGTACCCCATTTTGGACTAAGTGGTGTCTGCACAGCTGATGTAGGAACCCAACAATGCGGATCATTTGGGACCACATATGGAAGTTGGAAAGGAGCCAAATAAGATTCATGGCCACCATCTGTTTTGGAGTATTCGTATATGGCGTCTGCTACGGCTTGACCATAAGCTATAGATCTAGTGACGACATCAGGTGCTTCAGCAGAAGACAATTCGGTCAGGTTTGCAGACTCCAAATCTTGGATTTTTAGTTTGTCTTCGTTTTTAAGGTTCTTGTCATACATGTACAACATCATTTTGGCAACAGCAGCATTGGATGCAATGGCCCAATTGTAAGACACGCCCGATTGTAAAGCTGGAAGTGAATACTGAGAAAAACCATTAAGCTGGGACTGAAGGCTGATAGCACCTTCAATACCATTTCTCACCGCTTCATAGTTTGCTATGGATATATAACCATAAGCTCTAGCGGCTTGAGGAGGGAAGAAACCTGCGGTGTTTTTAGTGACTTTACACACTAAAGTGTAATAATCTGTCAGATGTTTTGCAGAGTAGGTTTCTGTTTCAAGACTCTCTGGCAGGGGTTGGTCTTTTGAGCATGACTGAATGAATCCTACTACTACCAATAAAATTAATAATTTGAAGAAATACTTTGGGGAATTAGCTATCGAAAACATTTGAAAAGAATTTAAAATTACACATTAAATAATATCGCTATATTTAGTACAAAATTTATGCCGAAATTATGGAATATGCAATCTTTGGTTAAAATAATGGGGTTATTTAAATAAAAATTACAAATTGTTGTTATATAAAATTATAATGATTAACAATAAAATATGAATTACAAGGCAAAAGTATGATATTTTTATAATTCCGAATATTCGGAAATAAAAAAAGTAGTGTTTTGTAAAAAATATTACATTAAATAAGCGTAAGTGTAAATTTAGTTGGGGGTTTTAGGGTGCTAATTTAAAATATCTAAATGGTAAATATGTGCTCACAGGAAGCCTATAACAAAAGTTATATTAGTTCTAAAAAAATAAACACTTACATTTGCCGCATCTAATGAATATCTTGCACCGTTGTACCGCAAATAAGTTCATTAGTTGACCATTTATTTGCATAAATTGTATTGTATGTATAAGGTGATTATCATAGATGATGAAGCCAAGCCTAGGGAAGTACTTCATATGAAACTCAAAGAAGAATTTCCAGAGTTGGATATTGTAGCTACTGCGGATAGTGCTGTCAAAGGCTATGAATATTGCATGCAACTCAAACCTGATATGGTTTTCTTGGACGTCAATATGCCGGTGAATACTGGTTTTGATTTTTTGGCGATGTTTGACAAAGTGCCCTTTGAGATCATTTTTTCTACCGCTTATCAACAGTATGCTTTGGACGCATTTAAAGTAGCGGCAGTGGGTTACTTGCTAAAACCTGTCAAAAGTGAAGATTTGGTCCTCGCGGTCCATCATGCGATGCAGCAACTGGAGCTCAAAAATAAAGAAAAAAAAGTAGACATCCTTTTATCTAATATGAAACCGGAAAACACCAATAAAAAACTGGTAATACCCGGAACAGACCGATATGAATTTGTAGATATTGACCAAATCGTGTTATGCGAATCTTCAGATAAATACACTTACATATATACAGAAAGTGGCCTGAAAATATTGAGTTCCCAATATTTAGGTTGGTACAAAACCTTATTGGAGTCTTACGGCTTTTTCATCCCACACAAATCATACATTATTAATATGAAATTTGTTTGTTCGCTTACTCATGAAGATGAGATACTGATGAAAAACACAACGGTCAAAGTACCATTGGCTAGGAGAAGGAAGGCAGAGTTTTTGCAAATGGTGTCTATGGTATGAAGCGATTGGTCCCAATCATATGCATTTTGCTATTAGGAAAGTTACCGCTACTATCCCAAGAACCCTATAAGATAAATTTTACTACGGAAAACGGCTTGCCTAGCAATGAAGTATATTGTGCTTATCAAGATACTTCTGGATTTATGTGGTTTGGTACGGAAAACGGAGTCAGTCGCTATGATGGGTATGCCTTTCAAAACTTTGGATTGGAAGATGGCTTGGAACAACTGGAAATCAATCAAATCATAAAAGACCAGACAGGAAAAGTATGGTTCAGTAGTTTTTATGGCAAAGTATTTTATTGTGAAAATGATAGATTTTATCCTTACAAGTATAATGCTCTCCTTCAAAAATATAGAGATTTAGCCGATCTTGTAAATCTGCAACACATCGATGAAGACGGAAATTTTTATTTTAGAGTAAAATATAAAGGTATACTGATTATTGACAACAATGGTCAGGAAAAACTTATAAGACCTGACTGTGGTGTGTGCGAAGTAATTTACAGGACAAAGTCAGGATATACCTTATCAGAATATGTTTCAAATGAAGGCCATCCAAAATATTTTAGTCAAAGATTGCAAGCTAATCAATCAGGAAATAAAGTTGTTTATATTTTTGAGTACAATAATGCCATCCCGCTTATTTTTACACCCAAAGAAAAATTTAATTCTAATAACTGTCAGGTTTTATTATGGAATGATAACATTTATTTGTATACATTTTATAAATATGTTTATAGCATTGAAGGTATAAACCATAAAAAAGTCATTAAGGTTAATGCTCCGATCAATTATTTTTATAAAGAAAAGGACGATTTATTCTTAGGACTTCAAAAAAATGGAGGATTACAAATTTTTAGAAATTGGTCACCAAACCATATGGAAAAGGTTATTCCAGAAAATTGGCTGCAAGATACGGAGGTAAGCTATATCATCAGGGATAAGAATCAAGGCTTATGGGTGACTACCATCAATGAAGGTATATATTATTTTCCTAATGATCGCATTAAAGTCTTTAAAACAAATGCTACTCAAAAGAATCAAAAAATAACTGCATTATACCCATCAACTCGAGGTAGTGCCTATGGAATAAGTTTTGATGGCCATTTATTTTTAGCAAAAGGTAGGAATCTGGGCTGGAATCTTTTGGTAAATGACTGTAATAATGCACATGATCTGGTAAATATTCAGGGAAGTTTTTTCTTTAAAAGGCATCATATTACGCCATCAAATAAAATAATTTCAAATAGTTTATTATTTCCAAGTAGATTTGAAAAGAAGATAAAATCTGATATATTTTTTGCATCAGACAGGTTTTATTTGTTTCAGTTTAATCCGGTATCTCAAAATTTTGATGTAATCATAGATGAAAAAAACAATATCGATCACATTTTCGACTTGTACCGAGATCAAAATCAATTACTATGGTTAGCCACTAATAAAGGTCTCAAGACGTATTCAAACAAAATGTTGAAAAAAGTTTTACCTGAAATAGCACATTTAAAAACCACATCTATAGATCAGTTGAAAAACAGAAGTATGGTTATAGGTACCAAAGGGAAAGGAATATTTATTTTAGACCATTCACATACTATTATAAAAAATATCACTTCATTAGATGGGCTTAGATCTGATATGATCGAATATGTATGGGTGGATAACTCAGACCAGATTTGGGCAGCCACTTTAAAAGGTCTCCACAAGATAAAATTAGACAAAGACTGTAAACCAACAATCAGGCTATATCAAAAATATCATGGTTTGTCTTCAGAGGAGATTCAGATGGTGCGAACCTATGAGAATGAAGTATGGGTGGCCACCGGAGATGGATTAAATCATTTTACCGATTATGAAACGGACACCACGACGTACATACCTACACTTATAAGTTTTAAAGTAAATGGGGTTATGCTTCAGGAATTTCATCATCTGAATCACAACGAAAATATGATTTCAATAAGTGTTAGAAATTTTGATCTCGCTTTGGGAAATGCTGTCTCTTACAGATATAAATTAGCTTCAGGTGTTCCATGGACCATGCAGCCATCTCAGGTATTTAATTTCCTGAATCTAAATCCTGGACAATACCAACTTGAAATTCAGGCAAAAAACAAAGATGGATATTGGAGTAAATCATTAGTCGTTCCTTTTTATATCCGCAAACCTTGGTGGGCAACGTGGTATTTTAGAATATTTGTTTTATTGGCCATTGGAAGTCTGATTTATCTATATTTTAAAAAAAGATTAGAAAATATTAATGCAGCACATAAACTCAAAAGTCAATTATTGAGTTACGAAAAGAAGGCTTTGTTAGCGCAAATGAATCCACATTTTATATTTAACGCATTCAGCGCTATCCAATATTATATCAACACCCATGACATTAAAAAAGCGGATGATTTTTTAGCAGACTTTAGTTCCTTAATCCGCAAAATCCTGGACACTTCATTTAAATCTGATGTGACCTTGGCAGCAGAGTTGTCGATAGTTCAGCTATATATTTCATTAGAGCAAAAAAGGTTTGATCATAGCTTTGATTGCGAATATTTCATAGATGATGATTTGGACATGGATACGATGATGCTACCGCCGATGCTGGTACAGCCACTAGTAGAAAATGCCATCAACCACGGTATTATACCCATGCAAAACCGTAAAGGATTACTAAGAATTCATATTACTGAAAATGGCAACAACACCTGTATCAAAGTAAGTGACAACGGCATCGGCATGCAAAATACTACGACCCATCAAAAAACAGATCATCAATCTTACGGACTTCAGATCATCCATGATCGGATCAATTCCTACAATAAGTCAGGTGAATATGTCATATCATTACATCATGAAGCTACTTTCCCAAATGAAAAAATGCCAGGAACTACTTTTGAGTTAAAAATCACCCGGGCAGGTTTGTAATTTTGGAATCTGATTTTTTAGTTGTATGATGATCGATTACAATACCGAAAATTCCTAAAATGATACCGATCGTCATTTTATGATTACCGTTCTTCAATAATGTCTTTATGTATACTTCATTTAAGTCTATTTTTGTAAAGAATTAAAGCTAATTCAATAAAAATGAATTGTGCTTTGATCATCGACCTATTTATAAAACAAAACAACCAACCCGTTATGAGAAATGTAGTTTTAGTAGTATTGTTATTTTTTAGTTTTTATGCTATTAATGCTCAACCTTTCGAGAAACTAATTGGCAATTCAGGTAATAATCGTTTGGGCAAGATGATCCTGCATAATAACCATTATTATGTTTTAGGCCAAAATGGAAATAAAGCCACCGTAACTAAAATGGGACTCAATGGAAATGTGCTTTGGACCAATCAAACCAATGAAGATGGATTATGGAATGATGTCATTGTAAATAAGGATGGAAATCTAATGGCGGTGGGTTATCAAGGAACGGTATCCAATCAATCAAACATGAATTCAAGCATTGGGATTATAAATGCAGGTACAGGAAATATCTCAGTAAGAGTCTTTAATTTTGGATTCAGAGATTTTTTTTCAAAGATATTTTTTAATCCTGTACCATCAAATCTATCTTTTCCTTACTATATCATTGGATTACAAATAGACCAGAATACATCTAGTGCGGATAAAATGTCTGTCAATATGGCGAGTGAAAACGGGGTAATCAATACCAGAATAGTAATATCTGGTCCGCAAGACCTACAAACACATGAAGGATTATGGATAAATAGCTCTACGGGAGACTTCGCTTTATCTGGAAACAAATTGGATGGCAATATATTTGAAGGTGCGGCTGTAAATTTTGATAGGAATGCTACTTCCACATTTATGACCGAAATAAATAAACCTGTTCGAATTTCTAATATTTTGCAAAATGGATCAAATTTTATTTATTCTGGTCAAACAACAGACACTCCTCAAAAAGGGTTGATTTGGAAACAAGTGGGGAATACTAATTTTTGTTATACTGTGGATGGAATAGATAATATACTTAACATTTTTCTAAATCCTTCGGGAACAATGTTATATGCATTAGGAACCGAAGACTCAGGCTCACGAAGAAGAATACTTCTCACTTTTGATAATACTCAAAATGCCCTCTCTTTAATAAGTGCAAGAGTTTTTGAGAATGGAGAAACTTCATTTGGTGATGGATATATACAACATGTAGGTAATCAAGTTATTGTATATACAGATACCCGAACAAGTAATCCAAATAGTTTTGGATTGAGTGATGGGTTGGCTATGGTAACGGACTTTACTTTTCAAAATTGCTTATCAGATACAATTAGTGGATTTATATTAAGGCCTTATGAAATAACAACATCCATAGGAAGTGTGACAAATGTAGCGAATACAGCGCCAAACCCACAGATATTGAGTGGCACACTCATCAATTATGATAAAGTAAACCCTTGTGCTCCACCTTGCAACATCTCCCTACAAGTTAACAAATCTGTTGATGCCTGCAGTAATGCCACTTTTACCGGTATAGCTACTGGCGGCACCGGGCCATATACCTATCAATGGGACATCAGTTGCAATGGAGTCAATGGTACGACCAATCCTTTTACAACCCAAATTGGACCAGGCACGATCCCTTTTTGTGTCACAGTAACGGATGCCACAGGATGTACCGCAGTTTTGAGCAATCAAACGGTAGTTGGAGTGAGAGATCTTGTTAAACCTGAGATCATCTGCCCAGATGATATGCAATTGACCAATAATCCAGGCCAGTGTTATGGGGCTTTCGCTCCAGTCATCACAGTCACAGACAATTGTGATCCTGCCCCAGTTTGTAATTGTATCATGACAGGAAGTACTACGGGGAATATGCCTAAAAATACCTTGGTGCAATTTAAGGTAGGCACCACGACGGTCACTTGTACAGCCACTGATGCATCAGGAAATGTTTCAGATACATGTACTTTTACAGTCATAGTATTAGATACTCAGAATCCAAATATAGTTTGTCCGCCAAATATCACTGTATCGTGTGAACAAAATGTTAGCAATCTGATGTTAACGGGTCAAGCCACCGCGACGGATAATTGTCCTGATGATGTTATTGTCACCTATACAGATAGTTTTAATGGCAATGCATGTTCGGGTACCATCACACGTACGTGGAAGGGAACAGATGAATACGGCAATATGAACACTTGTATCCAAACCATTGTGATAGAAGATGATATTGCTCCTGCCATATCCTGCCCAGCCTTTATTACAATCAATTGTGATCAACAACCTCTTCCAGCTTTGACCGGAACACCGCAGGTAGTGGACAATTGTCAACAAAACATTACGCCCACTTACACTGATAATATTATCGGAACAGGGTGTGATAGATATATTCAAAGAATCTGGACTGCCGATGATGGATGTGGCTTTATTGCTACTTGCACCCAAAATATTTATTTTAAAGACCAGGCGGCACCTTCTATAATTTGTCCAGCTAATTTGACAATAGCTTGTCTTCCAGCTGATTGGTTGACAGCAAATTTTGGTACTGCGACTGGAACAGACAACTGTGGCAGTGTTACCATTTCCAATTTTGAAAGAACATTTACAGGCTCCAACTGCAACGGAACTGTTACCAGCAAATGGCGGGCTATCGACCCATGTGGTATCCAAAATGAATGTTTACAAACCATTACGGTTATGGATAATATAGCTCCGATGATCACTTGCCCACCCAATCTGACCTTGTCTTGCAATGCCAACACAACACCATCAAATACTGGCATGGCACAAGCAACAGACAATTGTACAAGCAACATCACCATTAGGCACACAGATGCATATACTGCGCAAGGCTGTAGGCAAGACCTGATCAGAACTTGGACTGCCACTGATGCATGTGGAAACGTAGATACCTGTGTACAGATCATCACCTTACTAGACGATGTAAAACCCACTATAACATGCCCGCCAAATGTAACTATATCTTGCGGATCAAATTCAAGCTCGGCATTCACTGGGGAACCTGTAGTCTCTGATTTTTGCCAAACAAATTTAAATGTGATTTATCAGGATGTTACCACAGGGCCACCATGTGATGTGACGATCAGTAGAACATGGACAGTAAATGATGGATGCGGAAACATAGATTCTTGCATACAAACCATAAAAATTCAAGACAAAACACCACCGACGTTTATTTGTCCAACTTCTAATGTAAACCCGATAGAGTGTACGTCCAATCCTAGCCTTGGCGTACCTACCAATGTTGCAGATAATTGTGGAGGAAAAATTGACGTAACCAAGGTAGATGTTTTCTCTGCGAATGGTTGTTTTACTACATTGACCAGGACATGGACATTTACTGATCAGTGTGGAAATAGTGCAACCTGTGATCAGGTGATTTTAATGCAAGATACTCAAGCACCTGCTATTAAAAATTGTGGCCGAAAATTTACCGTGCAGGGCGTTAGAAATCCTGATGGGATCTGCTATGGCAATGTTACCATTACAACTCCTAGTGCAAGCGATATGTGCGATGGAAACGTGACCATAACCAATAGTTTTAATGATATATCCGATGCATCGGCAACAAATTATCCCGTAGGTCAGACCATCGTAACTTGGACAGTAAAAGATGATTGTGGCTTAATGGCGATGTGTCAGGATACGGTGGTGGTGCTGGAGTGTACCAATTGTTGTTGGGATAGTTTAGCATTCGCAGCAATTGTTGTGATGGATTTTAATGTCATAAGAGATGAATGTAGTATACATATCAGTCATCCAGGTTTATCACCTTGTCAAAGGGTGACATATACATGGGCTACTGGTGTAAGCACAGGATATCTGACTGGAACTGCTAATGCCAGCCATAATTTTGGAATATCCGGAGATTATACCGTTTGTGCATTGATAGAAGAAGTAGATGCAAGTGGAATGATTTGTTTTTCATCAGAGAAATGCTATGATGTTTGTGTGACTTGTGACGATGGATGTACGGATGATCGGATCGTGTATCAGTGTCATGATTTCAATCAAGTAACCAGATACCAAGGATCAAGGAATTTGACCAAATATGATTTAGTACATTCAGGAAATTTTATTTATATTGCTAATTCAAAATTAATTGGTCCTGGAGACACAGATATTACTGTTACAAAAATGGACGCCACAACTTGCGGGATTGTTGAAGTTTTGGAATTAGGTGGTTTAGGTTTTGATGAGGCAAGCTCAATTATTGTCAATTCAAATGGTACAAAACTAATAGTGGCTGGTATTTTTGAAAGTCCATCATTAACTATTCCAGCAATTAAGACATTCTTTGGTAGTAACATCACATTAACAGGATTAAACAGTCCTGGGATATGGAATGGCTTTCTAATGCAAATTGACATTGACGGTTCAGGATCGATGAAAGTAGAGTGGGCCTTTTCACTCGGATACTTTTGGAGGGATAATATTTCAGATGTTGCGGTCGATAATGACGGGAATATTTATATAGTTGGAACAATACGAGGCCAAGGTACCAACCAAATAGTTGATTTCAATCCTCGTGGCACAAGTGTTTTATATGCAACTGACGTTTATACAGGATTTGTTGCTAAATACGATGAAAATGGCATGTTGATTTGGTATGATGTTATACAACCTTATGGTTTATTTAATGTACTTGACGGTAACGCCAATATAGGATGTAATTCTATTGACATTGATGGTTCAAATATTTATGTTGGTGGTCTTTTTCAAGCAGGAATTCCATACGTAACAGGATATTCAGCTATAAATTTAGCTGGCAACCACATCATAACTCTTCCAATAGATGCGAATGACTCGAACAAAGAAAAAGGGTGGTCAAATTTTGTTATTAAATATGATGCAATTACAGGTGGTAGAATTAATTCTGCAGATTTTAATTCTGGCTTAGGGAATAATTATGCTGAAACTAATCAGATAAGGTCAATAAAACTAGGTAATAATAATATTTTTGTTGGAGGCTCAAATTTTATTACACAGCTAGACAAAAATACACTTGTGCTTGGTCCTTCGTACAATTCAGATTATGAAATTAATGACTTAGATTTTTCCAACAATATGTTGTATACGATTGGAACAACAAACATAAGAAGCGCAAGTTTAGACTTTATAAGTGCTATGCCTACATCTTCACTTAAATATGATATACCACTCGGCGTCTATGATGAAAATCTTATTCTAAAAAAAAGTATCATATTGGGTGGAAATAGAATTGATTTTGGATATGGCATTGAAGTAAATGGAAATGATATTTATATTCAAGGAATTTCACAGAGTCAAGATTTTATATTTGATCCATCATCACAAAACTATGATTCTGCAACAAGTATCTCGGATGAAGCAAGCATCTTCATCGGTAAATACTCCTGCGCCTGCGATTCAGACACAGATTGTTGCGATGATCTAAGTGCATCATTTTCTGGACAGGATACATGCTGCAAATCTTTAGATTTAGTAAATAATGCCGGTTTTGATATTTGTAAAGTAACCGTGGAGCTCACCACTCCGGGATGGATACTCAATACAAGCAGTACAGCAACAGGGTATAACTTTAACCCTATAACCAACGGGATCGAAATAACTCATACATCAGGATCACTTCCAACTGGAACACTAAATAACCTCGTGGAATTTTGTTTGTCAGGCAGCGGCACAACGCTATCAACAACGCAACAATTTATAGTCAATTGGTATGAAAATACAACGTCTGGCAACAAGTTGGTTTCTTGTACCGATTCCTTGGCTATGACTTGTGATCCATCGCCGCCACTAGATTCATGTGTAGTGTTGAATGTAATCAACATTGTTTGTGATTCTTTAAATCCGAATGTGTACAATGTCACATTTACAGTCACTAATCATTCAAATAGCATAAATGCAACTACGGCATTTTTAACGGGTCTACCATCTGGATTTAGTTTTATTCCATGTCCATCTGGCACCTTTGCTTCCGATATATCCATTCCTATTTTTCCATCACTTGCGCCAGGAATGACATCTGATCCATTATGTTTTCAGATTTACAGTGTTAACCCTATCTTGAATCCAACAGATGTTTGTTTTGAGATCAATCTTAAGGGTTTAGATGGCAATTATTTTGCTTGCTGCGAAGAAAGTGAAGAACAATGCGTTACTTTGACGCCTTGCTGCCAACCATGTGATAACCTTGAAGTAAGCATAACTGCAACTTCTTTAGGAAGTGACGAAAGTTGCTGCTATGGTTTATCATTAAATAATCAATGCAGCTTTCAATATTTTACTAGATTGGATGTCAATATCCTGACTCCAAATGTACATTTCGGATTTATCTCTCCTGATGCCAATTGGAGTAATTGCACACCGCCAACCTTACAAAATATATGTTTGGAACCCAATTCCGGTACGATTGGAAGCGGTAATTTCAATGATGTTTTACAATTTTGTTTAACAAATGTGACCAGTCTATCACAAGTGCCACAAGAAATAAATGTTAAGTTTTATACTTCAAACATCAATGGTTTGGATAGTCTTGCTTGTGACACCTTGATATATTTAGAGTGTCCATTTAAACCTACACCCAATGATTCGTGTGTGATTGTTACCAACTCCATTGCTTATTGTGATCCTGAAAATAATAAGTATAATGTGAGTATGACGATCATGAATAACTCTAATCCAAGTTTTTGCGCACAAGAATTGGTTATCAATTTACTTGAACCAGGAGTGGCAAATCCTAGCGTAATACAGTTATCTGATCCATTATGTTATGGCGAATCAGTGACCATAAACTTCATGTTGAATACCACTCCTTTCCCTGATATCGATGGTCTTATACCTTTAATTATCAGCATGAAAAATTTGGATGGCACTTGTTGCAGAGGTGGTTTAGCTTATATTGATACTTTGGTGCTCCCTGAATGTCCATGTACAACTAATTGTTGTGATTCCGGACAAAATGAAGATTTTGAAAATTATACACTTGGCAATCTTCCGAATAATCAGGTCGGTTGGGTCAATCATCAAGGTAATCCACAGATAGTAACTGGAGGTGCAAATGGTTCTGTTAATTGTATCGCGTTACATTCAGTGACTAGATTAGGTCCCCCTGCAGGCGTTTCATATGGAAATTCAGGTGTAGCAGGCCCTGATACTATCTTTCAAGCAAACAAGCAATATTGTATTACTTTTTGGGCAAAACTTTTACCTACATCTAATTTTAATGGAAGATTAGGTATATATGCAGACGGGCATTTCATACAAAGTATTTTTATTCCCTTTAGTAATACTGGATGGACGCAATACTCATTCAATTTTATAGCACCACCTCCAGGACAAGAAATTTTAATTTTTACCAATGAATCTCCAGCTCCTTTAGATTTTGGCCCGGGAATACTCTTAGATCAAATATGTTTTGATGAAGTTATTCAAATCTTTGATGACATGACACCGCCCATACTTTCTTGTCCTACGGATTTGACCATACAAGATCCTGATTTAGATTGTTCAGTTCCATATGCCATTCCAAATATAGCAGTTACTGACCCATCTGGTATAGCATTCGTACATTGCTATTTAGATGGTGTTTTAGTGCCTATCGGATCAACCCATAATCTTACCAATATTTTAGCTCATGCTATACAATTTATTGCTGAGGATGTTTGTGGAAATAGGGATTCATGTATTTATACAATTACCGTGCAATGCGATACATCTTCTTGTTGCAAAGGCAAACAAGACTTTATTAATCAAATTGATGCTTCGGTTACATCTGCCATAAACAATGGACTTTGTAAGGTAACTATAAATATTGATACACTTCCGGATTGCGATTATATCGAAGGCATCAACTGGGGAGACGGCACGATTACGACAGGACCATTTACGGGTGGAGAAATGTTGATGCATACCTATAGTGGTAGTGGAACATATAATATAACAATGCTTGCTATCGAAACAAATCCTGCTACTGGTTTTATATGTTTTGAATATTTGCATGGCATCAATGTCACATTGCAATGCCAGTCATGTATTTGCCCAACTATTATCTTACCATTTACAATTACCCACAACAGTGTCAGAACTGACGTCAAATGCGGAGAAACGATAGATATTGGTTGTCCAGTAACAAGCATATTTGTTACGGGTGTGCTAAAATGTCAAAATACTGGCCCAATAGCTATTTGCCCACCAAACTCGGTATCTTGGACTTTGGACCGACCTACTTTTCCAGATTTATCAGGTACTTCTGCAACGGGAAACATTTCCGTAATGCTTTTAGCTAGTGATGTAAGCGAACCTGGACTTTATTCCATAACATTCATCACCATGTGCCCAGCATCAGTGGATGAGTGTGAGTGTGTCATCAGTTGGAGGCAAAAAGATTGCGACTCTATTGATAATTGTTGTCAAGACCAAAGGAGATTTATTGTTAGTACTCAAAATGCTGTTTTACCAGGAAAGGATGAAAAAGATTGCAGAGCATTTGTGAATATTGATTTATTAAACCCTTGCATAAAAATAGATAAAATAGATTGGGGGAATGGTTCTTTAACGAACGGTCCATTATCTACAGGTTCGACATATTATAGTCCAACCCTAACAAACGGAAATTATAATATTATAGTCACTTTTAGTGAATATAATGGAAGTGGTGGAAAATGTTGGTCCAATGATGTGGGATACTCTATTAAATTAGAATGTGGAAATCCATTGTGCACCTGTAAATATGGGTTCTTTCAAATTGAGAAGGATAAAGTAGATTGCAATAATACACCTATTACTATTTCATGTCCAAATAAGACTCCTGTATTTATTTCAGGAAACTTAGGATGTAACCCGACTGGTTGTACATCAGGAACCATGCAATACTTGATTAAAAATTCATCTAATGTACTAGTAGCATCAGGTACCATAGCAGCGCCAAACTTCAATTTACAACTATTGGCTGGATGGTTTGATCCATTAGGCGATTTATACAATATTGAATTCATAACTATTTGCGGAAGTAATACTTGTAGGTGTAAACTCAATTTTATCGTTCCACCATGTCCTAAATCTTGTTTATGTGATAATAATTTTAATGCTGAAGTAAGTCTTGGGTTCAGTACTCAGCATTTCAATTTTCCAGTTTGTAAAAAGAAATTCACTCCTAAAAGTTTATGTCCAAAAGACAAAGTAAAATGGACCTTGAACGGTGTTACTATAACATCATCGATAGGCCATGATCCAGTTATTTTTAATATTTTACCAATAAACAGTACTGTTTGTATGATAGTGGAAAGGATAGAGTCTCCAAATAAAATATGCAGAGATACTATTTGCCAATTTTATAAAACATGTAAATTTAAAAATACCCCCAACCTAATTTGTACATTTCCGAAAAATTCAATTTTTGATGGTGGTATAGAAGGAAGTTTTAGCGACGTAGGTATGATGCCCAATTGGGTATTAAAATCCGGAAGAGGAGCTGTCTTTTCAGATGAAGGTATTGATTTTGAAAATGTGATGCTTGTTTCTAATAAAACCCATCCTGCTGATTTATATCAAAGTTGTTGCATTGATCCTTTGGAACCAAAAAAATTATTGACCAATATCCAATTGGATGTACAAAATTATGGGTTTGAAAAATTGGCAAAAGGAAGTAAACTAAGAATATTTAGTGGACCTTCTGATGTGACAGTTACTGACATGGATTTAAAAGCTGAAGTGGATGTATCAGAAATATCTTTTGGTTGGAACTCACTATCAGTCAATGTTCAGAATGCAGAATGGAATTATAACAACATGGTGATTCGATTCGAAAATCCTAGTGATCAAGATGCATTTATTCGACTGGATAACTTATGTTTCGACTTTGTAAGTG
The DNA here is from genome assembly GCA_964526715.1 of uncultured Aureispira sp. Lineage (GTDB taxonomy): Bacteria > Bacteroidota > Bacteroidia > Chitinophagales > Saprospiraceae > OLB9. Next base: position 48,645 of record CAZGMB010000005.1, read on the forward strand.
GCATATCTAATGAAGCATTTGAAAACAATTTCTCCATTTACCCAAATCCTACCACAGGACAACTGACCATCCAATTTGGCTCATCAATAGAGCAAGATATCAGCCTGAAAGTCTTGGACATCCTTGGCAGAGAAGTACATAAGGGCTTTATTCAGAAAGGAAGTAGCAGTCTTAACTTTTCGATTGACGAATTAGCTGGAATCTACATCATACAACTGAAAGACTCAGATGGTAATATGTCACAAAGGAAGGTGATCAAGATTGAGTAAACATATCAATGATTCGACAGGGCTGGTTCTAATGGCTGGCTCTGCATTTTTAAGTACCTAAAATAAAACAAATCAAGGTGAATATTGGCAAAGTCCCAATTTCAACACTAACTAACCTGTTATAAACTTATGTAGTCACAATAAAATTTCTAAACCAGATTTACTTAACTCTATAATTTTTTATTGATATGTATAAATATTCACTTCTTTTTCTAATTATAAATTTTACAAATCAAGTTATTAATGCACAATATGCCCCTACACTTGCAAGGTTTAATTCCGGCTCTATTACACCAACTGACATAAATCCTAATATCACTGTTTCAAATATGAGTTTTGGTCCTGGAATTAGTCAAACTTCCTGCACAAGCTATTTAGTTGGTTCTATGTTCAATAACACTACAGCAAATGGAGCTAATGTTACAGGGGATTATTTTGAATTTACAGCCACGCCAGATCCAGGTTATTATATACACTTTCAACATCTTTCAATATTAAGAACAGGTTCAAACTTGGCAAGTTCTACTCCTATTATTAATTGTAGAATACGATATAAAATAGGCAATAGTTCATGGTATGATATACAAAATTCCTTAAATACTACTGTACTCCCTTTAGGAACTGGAATATGCAATGTAGATTCAGAAGCAGCAATTTTTCCCCAGACATTTTCTACTAATGAGCCAATAACTTTTAGAATTTTATATTACGGTTCAAGTACTTCCATTGAGTGCAGAATAGGAACATTAACTTTTTTTGGTACTGCCACCACTACGTTGCCGGTTAAATTTTCACATTTTGAAGTAAATTATGCAAATCCAGGATATGGTTTAAAATTCACCACCGCATCCGAAATCAATAATGTAGGCTTCGATATCGAACGGTCCTCCGATGGTATCGACTTCCAGAAAATAGGATGGGTCGATGGACATGGTAGCACCACGGAAGAAAAGCATTATACGTTTATAGATACAAAACCTTTACTAGGTATGAATTATTATCGACTGCGTCAGGTGGACTACGATGGAAGATTTGAGTATTCCCACATAGTAAGTGCCGAACAAATATCCGATGGTGTATATCTATATCCTAATCCTGCCTCTGAAATCCTTCATATACAAAATTTAGCTGAGGGTAATTATTTGATTAAAAGTATTACCGGTACTATCGTAGGGCAAGGTTTTTTGAAAGGTAGTAATCGCATAGATATCAGTCACATTCCGTCAGGCACTTATCTTTTTTACCCAGAATCAGGTAGGCCATTGATTTTTAATAAACTTTAAAAGAAAATAGTATTTTTACAGTCATATAAGGAAGGTAGGAAGGAATGGATTTTAATACCTAAAACTTAGCTTATGAGATACTTTTTTTTGACAATTTTTATGTCTGCATTTTTGCAGCAAAAAGTATCTGCACAGACATTTTTTCCTACCCAAACCCTCCACGCCCAAGACTTACCCTTCCGTGAAGTATTAGCATCATTCGAGACATCTAATGGTATCATTTGGATGGTGCTTCCGTCGCATATATGCCGCAATAATGGACATCAATTGGATTGTTTCCCGGTTCATACCCAAGGGGTAGAGACGGCTTTTATGGCAGAGAATAGATACATTATCGTACATACGCTGACCAAAAATAATGCGGCTTACTTTGATACTAAAACATTGGAAGTCATCGAGTTTCCATGGAGCAATGAGTATTCGCTAGTGTACCACCATGGATACGGCGAGTCATTGATGGTTACAGATTATAAAAAGATGTACCGGTATGATTTTACGAATAAAAAACTAGTGGCAAGTCCTGCATCATGTCCTTTTGTAAGCGAAGTACCCAATATCAGGTATAGTTTACAAAATGGTCAAATGGTGCAGTTTCTGAGCGATCGTATCTTATTAGATGGCAAGTCATTACCCATTCCACTAGGCAAAAGTATTGAGTACTGCCAGGCATTTAGTCAGGGCAAAAAAATCATCATCTCTAATGGTCAAAGTATTTATTATGCTGACAAAGATGATATTGATTTTTCGATTTTATATACCGATGATCGTTTTTGTAAAAAAATGTATAGCGATCAAACGGGCCATTTTTATCTCAATATCCATAAACCTGATATTTGCCGATATGCAGAACAAATCAAAAAAATCAATTTAGAAGATCAAGTGCTAACGGACGCATCTGATTTGATACCTTTAGAGTTTGATAGTACGGTGGCACATTTAGGTGGTCGAGATTTTACTAAAAAAATCCTACTGAGTTCTTATCAAGGGTATAAGCAATACAATACAGACAAGCCATCTATTTCTAAAGCATTAACTGTAAATAAAGGTACAGGCTTTGGTCGTATTTTAAAAGGTATCACCACAGACAATAATCAAAATATATGGTGTGCCGGCGAAGTCAGAAGCTTATATCGTAGAGACTCTACGGGCAAAATGGATTCATTTCCCATCCAATTGACAGTAGGAGATACTACGATGAACCTTAGCTTTAGCCGCAATCTTATTTTTGATGCAAAACGCAATTGGCTTTGGAATATTTCAGGTTCTTATGTTAAAAATGAATCTATTCTATATGCCTGGAGCATCAATCAGCGAAAAGTGGTATACACTTTACCTGTAGCACATCGGCTGTGGAGTATGATCCAATATGAAACATATCTACTTATGGCAACCAATAGAGAAGCCATCCTGAGTTTTGACTTGGATACCAAAAGGCTAGATACTTTATTGATATTGGACAAAAACGTCGAACCTGAAACAAGAGTGTTGCACATAGACGGCAAGGTTTTATATATCGGTGGCAAAGGGGGCTTATGGACATATCATATGGACACAAAACAAGTTAGAAAGATAGATAATTTATCTGAAGCTCAAATATACGCTATACAAACTGATGCTAATCATATTTATTTGGGCACATTGGAAGGGCTTTGGGTGGTCAATAAAAAATCTATGGCCATCCAAAAATTTACAGTGGATCATGGTTTGTCCAATAATTACATCACTGCTTGTTTTCCCTTAAATCCGCATCAGGTTCTGATAGGAACTTTCAAAGGCATCAACCTCATAGACCTTCGTTATAATTTGGTATCCGTATATCAAATTTCAGATGGAATAAGTGACGATGAATGTAATTTCATAGCTCACCACCAAGACAATAACAACATCTTGATAGGGACGATAAATGGATTGACCTTATTGAATAAAAAACAATTATCTATCGTCCATCAACTAAAACCATCTATCTACAAAACTCAAAACAGCAGCTTTGATTCTGTATCCATCCACTTTATCACCCAAGGAAACAAACTTATTTTTGATCCTGGCGTACAGAAAATGGTAGTACATTTAGAATCGCCATCACATCATCCAAAGGTTAGATATGCTTACCGGTTTTATGATCAAGATACTAGTTGGCATGCTTTATCTGGTGATCAACTTGAAATACTCAGAACTAAAAGCAACAAATTGCGGTTGGATCTAAAATGTACAGATGCCAATGGTGTTTGGTCATCAGCTTTTAAGAGTTATGCGATCGTGATCAAGGATTATTGGTACCATTCACCTTGGTTTTACTTTTTGTTGACGTGTCTAATGAGTGGATTGATTTATTTGGGTTTAAAGGTTCAGCAAAAAAGAGACAGAGAAAAACGAGATGTGCTAACCAAGCTCGAAGCACAGGCTAATGAATACAAACTACAGTCTTTGCAGTCTCAAATGAATCCGCATTTTTTATTCAATGCCATGTCAGCCATTCAATATCTGATACACACCAAAAATGTGTCCAAGGCAGATGACTACCTGTCATCCTTTGGACTTCTGCTAAGAATGATACTGGAGTCTTCCAAAAACAAATATTGGTCCCTGGAAGAAGAAATCAAAATGCTGAAGTTATATTGCGAACTGGAGAAAGAGCGTTTTGAAGAAAATCAAATACAAATAGAAATTTCCTGTGATGATATAGATACCATGGAAGTCAAGATGATGCCCATGATCATTCAGCCTTTTGTAGAGAATGTGTTTAACCATGCTTTCCAAAATATAGATTATACACCCGAAATAAAAATTATTTTTCAGGAACAGGGAGATTACTTGAATATAACCATTTTGGATAACGGCATTGGCATTTCCAACTCTATGAACCAAAAATCCGACTTCATGAAAATGAAAAAGTCAAGAGGTATAGAAATCACCAAAGAGCGTATTCAAAATTTCAACCAGCAAAATGACAAAAAGATTTTTTTGGAGTTAAGTCCATTAAATGATAATAAAGTGAATCCGGGAACAAAAGTGGTCATCCGATATCCGATATTGTAATTTTAAATACTAAATTTTAACTCAAATTAATGAATAAGACATTATTAACAACAGCATTGGTTTCAAATCTGTTGAGTCTGCTATTGATTCAAAGTGAATTAAGCGGTTCAGGTCATGGTGCAGGTGCTTTTTTTATGCTAGTTTTTATTGGTTTTATTTGGCTAATTGCAACAGTTATATTAATTGTGATTTGGCTGGAAAACAAAAATAACCTATCCAATTCACTAATTAATAAGATAATAATTTTTTTTTGCACCCCAATACCAATGACGGCTTGCTACTATTTTTTCTTATTCCCTTAAAACCATTAAACCCCTTTAATAATTGGACACAAATTTAACTAAATAGTTAACAATATTGCAGTTATGGGATCAAATAGAAAAACATGGAGTTAATCCGAAAAATTAGACAAACGAATAAAATTTTTGCGTTTATCCTTCTCTAGGCTTCAAAAGTCCTAACTTATTTTGGTCTTATTATGCCTTTTATGAAAAGAATTTAGTATGTATGTCAAGAAGGTATTGATTGGTTGCAAATAGAAATCAGTAATCCAATGCATTTTTAACTACAACAATCCAATCATTATTCTTATTTAACTTTTAGTTAAGCCAATTGATGATAAAACTAAATTCATTGACCAACTAAATCTCATTGATAGTATTCCAAAGCCTCAAGACATATAGCTTAATTGTAGAATAATTTGATTAATTTTGCATTTTACTTCATTTCATAATTAATTCTTTGTGATCGATTTTTGTCACTTACACTCTCATACCCAATATTCGTTGCTGGACGGGGCATCAGACATTAAAACTTTGATGAAAAAAGCCAAATCGGATGGCCAATCTGCCGTGGCTATTACCGATCATGGCAATATGTTTGGTGTGTTTAAGTTTGTAAAAGAAGCCCATAATCAAGGGATTAAACCTATCATTGGGTGTGAATTTTATGTAACTGAAGATCGACATATCAAACATTTTGAAAAAGCGCGAGGCCAAAAAGATACCCGATATCATCAATTGATGTTGGCCAAAAATACGGTTGGTTACCAAAATCTCACCAAGCTCTGTTCTTTGGGCTACACCGAAGGACTTTATGGAAAGTATCCCAGAATAGACAAAGAGCTCATTGTAAAGTATCACGAAGGCATTATTGCCACATCTTGTTGTCTTGGAGCCGAAGTACCTCAAACCATTCTGACTGGTAACCTTGAACTGGCCGAGGAGAGACTTAAATGGTGGCTAGATCTTTTTGGTGAAGACTATTATATAGAGTTGCAGCGACATCGAGGCCTGGAGAAAATTGATGATACAGGCATGAGTCAGGAGGACGTCAATCAAGTACTTCTGGGTTTTGCCAAAAAATACAACATTAAAACCATTGTTACCAATGACTCGCACTATGTAGAGCAAGAAGATTTTGCGCCACATGATGTATTACTTTGTGTCAATACGGGATCACTTCTAGAAGATAAAGAGCGATTTAAATTTCCGAGTTCTGATTTCTACTTTAAAACCAAAGCAGAGATGAATACGCTATTTGGTGACGTCAAAGAAGCAGTAGAAAACACCATGGAGATTGCTTCAAAGATTGATGACATCAAGTTAGCTAGAGATATACTTTTGCCTGCTTTCCCTTTGCCTGTTGGGTTTGATACTCAAGAACTTTTTCTGCGCCATTTGGCGTTTGAAGGTGCCCGCCGCAAATATGGTACGATCACTCCTGTCATAGAGGATCGTCTCAATTTTGAATTGGACGTTATTACTAAATCTGGGTATTCGGGATATTTTCTTATCGTACAGGATTTTACTACAGTGGCTAGGCAGATGGGTGTATCCGTAGGACCAGGACGGGGATCGGCAGCTGGGTCTTGTGTAGCATACAGTTTGGGTATTACCAATATAGATCCGATCAAATATGATTTGCTATTTGAGCGTTTTCTCAATCCTGAGCGGGTATCCATGCCCGATATCGATATCGACTTCGATGATGACGGTCGCGAAAAAGTCATCAATTATGTGATCGATAAATATGGCAAGAATCAAGTGGCCCAGATCGTTACTTATGGTACGATGGCGGCGAGGTCATCACTTAGAGACGTAGGTCGTGTGATGAATATTCCACTCAATGAAGTAGATAGAGTAGCCAAGGTATTTCCTTCGCATCTCACAGCTACTTTGGCTGGCGTACTGGCCGAAAAAGATATAGAAGCGAAGCAAAAAGAAGTATTCACTAGTGAGGATAAAGAAAAGGCTTACGAATTTCGCAAAATGGCAGAAGAAAAATCTGACATTGGTGAGATGATCCGTACAGCCAAAAAGCTGGAAGGCTCTGTCCGAAATACAGGAATACACGCATGTGGTGTCATCATCACACCGGATGATATTACCAATTTTGTACCTGTTTCTGTAGCTAAGGATTCAGAACTTTTGGTTTCGCAATATGACAACTCCGTAGCCGAAGAAGCTGGACTACTCAAAATGGACTTTTTGGGTCTCAAAACATTGACCATCATCAAAGATGCCTTAGAAATTATCAAAGAGCGATATGGTGCTGATTTAGATATAGAAAACATTTCTTTGGAAGATGAGGAGACTTTTAAACTTTTTCAGAGGGGCGACATGGTCGGGATATTTCAATATGAATCTCCGGGAATGCAAAAGCATCTCAGGGACCTGATTCCTACTCGTTTTGAAGACCTCATCGCTATGAATGCCTTGTATCGACCAGGGCCACTTCAATATATCCCTGATTTTATTGCACGTAAAAACGGTAAACAAGAGATCAAGTTTGACTTGCCAGATATGGAAGAGTATCTTGCAGAGACCTATGGTATCACTGTATATCAGGAACAGGTGATGTTGTTATCTCAAAAATTGGCAGGATTTAGTAAGGGAGATGCTGATATGCTTCGTAAAGCTATGGGTAAAAAGCAAAAAGCCGTACTGGACAAAATGTTTCCAAAATTTGTAGAAGGTTGTACTGCCAATGGACACCCGGAAGATGTAGTCAAAAAAATATGGACCGACTGGGAAGCGTTTGCATCTTATGCCTTCAATAAATCGCACTCTACATGTTATGCATATATAGCTTTTCAGACGGCATATCTGAAAGCGCACTATCCGGCTGCATTTATGGCATCAGTACTCAATCACAATAAAAGTGATATCTCCAAGATTAACTTCTTCCTACAAGAAACCAAAAGGATGAAGATAGATGTACTCGGTCCGGATATCAATGAAAGTAATATCAAATTTGCAGTCAACGTCAAAGGTCAGGTGCGTTTTGGTCTTTCGGCCTTGAAAGGTGTGGGCGAAGGGCCTGTAGAAGAAATCGTAAGAGAACGTAAGGAAAACGGCCATTTTGAAGATGTGTATGATATGATGCGAAGGCTTAATCTTCGCTCTGTCAATAAGAAGTGTATAGATAGTCTAGTTTTAGGTGGTGCATTGGATTCATTTTCTGGCATCAACAGAGCTCAATATTTTGCTATAATAGGAGATCGTACAGAAACTTTTATTGAATCTTTGCTCAAATATGGCTCCAATTACCAAGCGCAGAAAGAGAGCAATCAAATGTCTCTTTTTGGTGATGCGATGACGAGTTACATAGATAGTCCCAAGCCGCCTGTAGTATCTGAATGGAATCAAATAGAAAAACTAGAAAAAGAAAAAGAAGTCACGGGGATTTATATCAGTGGGCATCCTTTGGACGATTATCATCTGGAGTTTAAACACTTTATCAATTGCCCACTAGAAAAAGCCGAACAAGTACAAGGTAAGTTGTTAAAAATGGGTGGTATCGTTACCGAAGCTACTTTTGGTACGACGCAGAAAGGAACGGGTTATGCCCGATTTACGATGCAGGACTTTACGGGAAGTTTTCAAATCAATCTATATAATGAGAAATTTGAATCTTATAAGCACCTCATCACCAAAGGGCAGGTATTGTATGTGGAAGGTAGCAATGAAAAAGGGTATAGTCAGGACCGCTTTTTCTTTAATGTCAAAGATATCCGTATGCTGGACACCATAGGAAAAAACATGACCAAGTCCGTCACTATAAAGCTGCCACTGAGCATCATTGATGAAAAGTTGGTACACGAACTTGAACACCTTTGTATAGATCGGGTAGGCCCTCACACATTAAAACTCAAAGTGGTTGATGAAGGAGACGAATTAGGTGTTGATTTGGTATCCACTTCACTTAAGGTTACGGCAGATTATCAGTTTGTTAGTGAGTTGGAACTGTTGGGATTGGCCTATAAACTAAACTGATGTTTATGTTTGGTATGCTAGTAAAACCTTATCCTTACAAAATAGAATGGATTTCAGATCCTAAATTTCATTTTGGAATAGGATTATTTGTCGCACTGTTTTTGACTATTTTTCAGCCATTTGGGATTTCATTGTGGGAAACAGACTACAAAATACTTAAGATAGCAGGTTATGGGCTGATGTCTTTTATAGGTCCTGGAATCTTAATCGTCTTAAAAAACCTTATTATTAATGAAAGAGTAGCTGAATATAAGTATAAGGTTTGGCATGAAATTATTTGGTTGATTTCCATTATTGCTATCATCACTGTTGGATGTTTGATTTATTCCAATATTTTAGGGATCATGCAACTTAGTTTTCGGTCTTATTTCTTTTTTCTTACTATGGTCATACCTGTAGCTATTTTTCCTGTAGGGGCAAATATTTGGCTCAAGTATCAACGCTTTGTACAATTAAATCAGGTAGAGGCACAAAATTTAGAAAACGAACTAAAACGCCAAACCACAAGGTCTGAACCTAAAAATGAAATTCAAATATTTATAGCTGAAAATGAGAAAGACACTATATCTATCCATACCCATGACTTGTTATTTATAGAAAGTATGGACAATTATTCACAATTTGTTTACCTTCAAAAGGGCCACGTCACCAAGACTTTGCTCAGAGGTTCGTTAAAATTATTTGAGGGACAAATAAAAGATGCCGAACTGGTGAGATGCCACCGAAGCTTTATAGTCAATTTGTCCAATGTATCCCATATAGAAGGAAATGCCCAAGGCTATCAGTTGACCATGCATCATGGAGATCAAAAAGTGCCTGTAGCTCGTAGTTATGGTCCGGGTATTAAAGGTTATTTTCAAGGTAATCATTGAAAATATAGGACATTTTGCTTTGTCAAACATCCCAAATCATGGATTTTATCCCTAGAGATTGATATTTGTCCCTATATCTTGACAGTTGTCACTAATTAAAATTCAGTAGAAAGTTCTGCCATACCTTTGCCTTGTCAATTATTTTTTACACGTCTTAAAATCAATAAAAAATGAACCACAAGGTATTTTGTATTATTCTTTTATTTCTACATCTTATAGGTCGAGCACAAGAAGTCAAAATAGACTCTGTATATACCTTTGAAAAAATAGATAAAAGTACGTCATTTGCTGCCTTAACATTAGGAGGAGATATACTCTCTCTAGGGCAAGCGCAGACCAATATCAATGGACAGACTACAAACCTACCTCATCAATTTATGCCCAGATTTAATGTAGGTGGTACTCATTTTTGGGGTCATGCTGATTTTTATGTGACCTTTCCGCTGGGTCTTTCTTTTGGAAATAGTGGGGCAGGAATCAAAGATTATCGATACACTGAAGGTGTGGAAACGGGAGCAAAGATATATCCTTGGGCTATGAAGCCCGGTAGAATAACTCCGTATGTGGGTATTAGCTTTCAACCCATTTCTTTTAAGTATTCATTAACCGAAGATCAATACCCATATGGTGGTAGTGAATACAGTAAGTTTATCACACCGATACATTTAGGAGTTACCTATACTTCAAAAAAATACATGTATAATTTAGGAGCCCGATGGGTAAATGATGTCGATTTTGATTACTATCAAACCCCTTCAACTGAGGCAGCGTCATCATTCAGTCCATTAAACTTCAATATCAGTATTTTCAGATATATAGATACAGATAAATCCATGGCATCTTCCAAAGCATTGGATCAATTGAATAAAAAACATTATGTACTGGAAAAGGAAGGTGGACTTTCTTCTTGGTATTGGGCATTTGGACCATCTACAGCATTACAAATGTCTAAGTCATCATTCTTCCAAAAAAAGCATCCTTACTTTAACCATGATATGAACAATAGCTTTTTAGTGCCAGAGCTTGCTGTAGGTAAGTATTTTTATAAGGGTGATTTTAATATCAATGCCGCTTCGAGATTTATGTCTTTTACCAAATCTGCCTTTGATACCAAAATAAAAATGAACAGAATCTCTTTGGCTGTTGAGGGATACAAATTTTTATTTGATTATCATGGTTTTGTGCCTTTTATAGGACCGTCGATCATGATGGACCATATATCTGTAAATGTAAATGGACAAAAATATACCGCATCTAAACCTGCTTTAGGCATTGTTTTTGGATGGGATATTCGAGTTACACAGACAGGGACTTCATTACTTAGGACCAATCTGAGGTATGCTCCAGGTCATCATATAAAAATTGATAATGAAAAGCTGATGTTTGACCATTTAGAATTCAACTTTATCCAATATGTCAAGTTTTTTGGCCGATCAAAAATTTATAAAAAGTACAGAAAGAGAGACTAAAATTTCTCTAAAATTACCCACCTTAACCCTCTCATGCTAAAGCTTTACAAGCTTTTAAAATGGAGGGAACATCGGTCGTTCTTCGAATTTAATCTTTAGAACAGTTTCTATTTTGCTAGTTTTATCGGCATGTTTATTCAAGTACGTTTTAAACTGTACTTAATTAAATGTTGCAACCTTTTTTCACATCTATTTAGTATCATTAAAAATTTAAAATGAGTATTATTTTATTGTTGCACATAGTTGGCGGCTCTATCGGACTTATCAGTGGTATGTTTATCATTTTTTTAAGAAAGGCAGATCAAAGACATCAAATTTTGGGAAAAATATTTTCGTATGCTTTAGGCTTTTCTATGTTGGCTTCCTTTGCTATCAGCATGCCCAAAAAGGATATATTTCTTTTTTGTATCGGAGTTTGGACTTTATATATGATCGTCACTGGAAATAGAGTGTTAAAGCTGAAAAATCTTGAAGCGGTAGCAAAGATAGATTATTTTCTTAGCGGTACTATGCTTGTTTTTGGTGTTTCCTTGATAGGATATGGTATTTTACAGCTGATATCACAGCAATCTATGTCTGTGGTTTCGATCCTTTTTGGATTGATTAGTTTGTTTTTGGTATACAATGACATCAAGCTATACCGAGGTCAGACAAATTTCAAGAATGCATGTCAATTAGCCCATATTCAGAAGATGATGGGATCATTCATAGCCGCCTTGACCGCATTTATAGTGGTAAACAATACTATGCTGCCTGGTTTGATAGCATGGTTATTGCCTACGATGGTATTGACACCATTGATCGTAATGTGGAGTAGGAAATGGGCTATTAAAGTTTAGATATTAAAGGGCCAAAACTTTTTAGTAGAGTTTGGTATTTAATATTTGTGTTAGGTTGTAAAATAGACCCAAATTACACATATGAAATATAAGTTATTCTTTTTTTTAATTTTATTGGCTTCATGTAATCAAAAACCTGAAAATCAAAATTCATATTTATCTAATGTTGGTAAAATCTTACCCGAACATTCGATAGATGATCCAAATTTCAAACCATGTCATGATGATTTTTCATTATTTTTTTATCAGCTAGAAAATAAAACTCTATACCAAGGTGAAAAACCAGCTATTTTAGCTGCATTTAAAGAACTTGATCTACCAAAAATTAGTCAAAATAGCGGATACATTACTGTGAGGTTTTTGGTAAATTGTAAAGGCGAAACAGGTAGATTTAGAACAGAACAAATAGATTTTGAATATAAATCTAAGCAGTTTAAGGGTGACATTGTAGAAAGGGTGCTGTTCAAAACAAAGTCATTAAACGGATGGCTTCCAGGCAAATTCAACGGATATAAATGCGATTACTATACCTATTTAACTTTCAAGATCATTGATAATCAAATAGCTGAAATTTTGCCATGAACAATACATACATAATCCTTCTATTGGTTTCTGTGGTTTGCAGTAGTTATGGTCCGCCAAATTGCAACTTGTATAAACAGGATCAAAATTGTTATCAAGCTTGTCTGTTAGCCGAGAAAGCCATTACCTATAATCAAGGTGAAGATAAGTCACAGCAGTATTTTGACAAATCCATCGCACTTTGTAGTACATTTGATTATTCCTATTATGAAAAAGCGGTGCCCTTTGCCAAACGCGGTATGATCCGTGAATGGAAAGAAATGATAGATGTTGCGGTAAAAATTAATCCAAGAGAACATTTGAGAACTAGAGGATGGTATCACTTTTTCTTTATGCATCACTATGAAGCTGCCATAAAAGATATCGACGAAGTAAGTCAACTTTTTAAGGGTAACGATATAGGTTATACTGGGGATGGCACTTATCATCTTAATATTATCAAAGCACTGTGCTACAAGAAAATGGGAAGAACAAATAAAGCTATAGAAACCATTTTGACCCAAATTTCCAATGAACATCATCAATTTGGTGTGTATGACCATCTTCATTTAGGCGTTTTGTATTTAGAAAATAAAGAATATCAACAAGCCATAGAAAAACTAGACATCCAAAAAGACTTCAGTGATGATTGTGAAGTCTATTTTTACAAAGCACTCGCATACAAAGGCTTGAAAATTATGCATGAATACAAGATAAATTTAGATTTGGCCAAAGCATATTACTTGAAGGAAAAGACTATGGAAAATAATTACAGACAAATGATAGATGAAATATTTTTGGCTGACATAGAAAATGAATTAGTTTTATCGCAAAAAGAAATCAATAATTAAAATGAAGTACAGTCTTTTGAACAAGGTCTTAAATGTCCTTTTAGTGGTCATTATTTTGGGATACATAGTCAATTACTTTTACAGGTTGCCTAAGTATGACTCGGGCGAAATGGCCAAAGAGTTTAGTGCAACTTTGGCTGATGGAACGCCATTTAAGCTTACGGACCTGAAAGGCAAATATGTTTTATTGGACTTTTGGGGGTCGTGGTGCGGGCCATGCCGACAAGAAAATCCATCTATAGTAGTGCTATACCAAGAAACGCGCAACAAATCTTATAAAAATGCGGGTAGTTTCGAAATTGTAAGTGTAGCTATAGAAACCAAAGAAGCTAATTGGCGTAAAGCGATACAATCTGACGGCTTGACTTGGAAATACCAAATAGGTGAGATGGATAGATTTTCGAGTCCTATAGCTACGCTGTATGGTGTCAGAGAAATTCCCACTAAATATTTTATCAGTCCGGAGGGCAGGATTTTGATGGTCAATCCTAAAGTAGAAGAGATTTTGAATTTTCTAAAGGAAGATGAAGAACTGAATTAATCCTGATCCTTGGAACGGGTCAATACATAATACACCACATAAAACCATCCTAAGACACCGTGGATGATGGCCCAAAGCACAGACTTATTTCTGGACCATGAAGCGACTACGGCAATCGCCGATCCTATTCCGATACCATTGCTGATGGTAAACTTTACATTGTCAGAGCCTAAACCTTGAGCATTGCTCACTAAAGCAATGAGAAGCAATGAAAAAGTAAGAATTATATGTTTCATTATGTTACTGTTTTTGATTTTCAAAACTGTCTACTGCCGATCTTACAGATCCTTTTTCTTCTAATAATGTTTTGGCTTCAGCATAGGGAAGTCCGGTTTTTTCTATCACCATTTTCACACCGCGATCTATAAGTTTGTCATTGCTTAGTTGCATATCTACCATTCTGTTGTCCCTGACTCTACCTAGTTTTATCATGACTGACGTAGAAATCATATTGAGCACCAATTTTTGGGCTGTTCCAGACTTCATACGTGTACTGCCTGTCACATATTCAGGGCCTACGACTACTTCTATAGGGAAATCCGCTTCTTTAGAAAGTGGAGCATCTGGATTGCAAGATATAGAACCAGTTATAATACCCTGAGTCCTTGCTTTTTTAAGGCCATTGATTACATACGGCGTAGTTCCTGAAGCTGCTATACCCACCAAAACATCACGGTCTGATATATTAAATGGTGCCAAGTCTATCCAAGCTTGTTCTGGGTCGTCTTCGGCTTTCTCTACTGAGTTTCTTAAGGCATAATCACCTCCAGCCATTAAGCCTATGACCCAATCTTTGGGTACTCCATAAGTAGGTGGACACTCCGATGCATCTAGTACTCCCAAACGCCCGCTAGTGCCAGCACCTATATAGAAAAGTCTGCCACCATTTTTCATCTTATCAGCGATTGTGTCTATGAGTGGGGCTATTTGATCGATGCTTTTTTGTACAGCTAATGCTACTTTCTGATCTTCAGTATTAATATCTGTAAGCAGTTCCAGTGTGGACTTGTATTCAAGGTTACGGTACAAAGATGGAGATTCGGTGATACGTTCCATGTGATCTGATTATTGTTTTTTTGAGATAGCCCACAAACCTGCAAAAGTCAATAAGCCATTAAGGATCAATATTTCAATTCCTATTTTAAATCCGGAAAAAATATTTTCTGATAATTGTGTTAATGATGTCGTGGTAGCTTCACTCAAGGCTAGTTTTTTGGCAAACCATTCAGCATTATTGATAAAGTCTATACCAAATATAAGGATAGGAGACATTAAGCATACCCAAATGACCCATTCGTCTACCACTTTGCGTTTTGTAAAAATTCCGAAAGCAAACATCCCCAATAACGGACCATAAGTGTATCCTGCCAGTTTGAGTATGACATCAATGATCGATTTGTCATCTATCCATTTGAATCCAAGCACACAGAGTAAAAAGATAAGAGCAAATGTAATATGGACGGTGAGTCTCGTTCTTTTCTTTTGAGCATCTGAGGATAAAGTATCTTTTTGCATACCCAACATGTCTATACAGAAAGATGACGTCATAGCTGTAAGTGCACCATCCGCACTAGGAAACAAGGCAGATATCAATCCAATGATAAACATGACTCCGATAGCAGGAGCTAAAAAGCCTCCCAAGGCAATGGATGGAAATAGATCGTCGCCCTTCAAGTCAAGGTTGTTTTGTTTGGCATATAAGAAAAGTAATCCACCTAAGGTAAGAAACAATATATTGACAAACATTAGTACCGATGCCAATGTCAAAACATTCTTTTGCGAATCTCCCAATGTTTTTACGCTGATATTTTTTTGCATCATTTCCTGGTCCAATCCGGTCATAGCTATGGTGATAAAAGCGCCACCTAATATTTGTTTAAGGAAAAAACCGGAAGCTTTGATATCAGTATTGAATATTTTGGTCAGACCTTCTGAATGCAATAAACTGAATGTATCGCCCATACCCAAATTCATTTTGGACATTAATGCTATGATACATACCACCAAGCCACCTAACATAAACGTAGTCTGCAAAGTATCGGTATAAACAATAGTCTTGACACCACCTTCAAAAGTGTATAACAAGATCAACAATAACATCACAAATGCGGTGATAAAAAATGGTACACCCAAAGTGTCTAGGATAAATATCTGAAGGATATTGATCACCAAATACATTCTTGCTGTAGCTCCTAAGGTGCGCGAAATTATAAAAAATAAAGCCCCTGTTTTGTATGAAACTATACCAAATCGTTCTTCCAAAAAACGATATATAGAAGTTAGATTCATCTTATAGTAAAGGGGCAATAAGATAAAAGCTATCGCAAAATATCCTAAAAAGTAGCCAATAACCACTTGGTAATATCCAAAAGCTCCTACTCCTACGGTACCGGGTACGCTCACAAAAGTGACACCACTGAGTGAAGTTCCTACCATACCAAATGCCACCAATAACCAATTAGAGCTTCGGTTACCTATAAAAAAGGATTCATTGTCTGAATTTTTTGAAGTGTACCAAGCTACGGCAAGGAGCAATAGGAAGTATCCAAAAACAAATCCAAACAATAAATATGGCGACATAATGATTCTGTGTTGGTTTAAATAAAAATAGAGAATGACGAAAGTAGTCATTCTCTATTAATTCTGATTAAAAAAACTAAATATTTTTTTATTGGCCTAATATAATGGCGAAAATCAATGGTGCTACAATGGTAGCATCGCTTTCGATGATATATTTTGGCGTGTTGATATCGAGTTTGCCCCACGTGATCTTTTCGTTGGGTACTGCACCGGAGTAAGATCCATAACTCGTAGTACTATCACTGATTTGACAGAAATATGACCAAAACGGTATATCGTGCATTTCCATATCTTGATACAACATAGGTACAACACATATAGGGAAGTCACCTGCTATACCACCACCGATTTGGAAAAATCCAACGCCTTTACCACCACTATTTTTAGGATACCAATCAGCAAGCCACATCATGTATTCTATACCGCTTTTCATGGTTGATGCTTTGAGCTCACCTTTGATGCAGTAAGATGCAAATATATTGCCCATGGTACTATCTTCCCATCCTGGGACTACGATTGGAATATTTTTTTCAGCAGCAGCCAACATCCAGCTATCTTTTGGGTCGATCTCATAATATTGCTCAAGTACGCCGCTATTGAGCATTTGATACATAAATTCGTGAGGGAAATATCTTTCTCCTCTGGCTTCAGCACCACTCCAGATATCCCAAAGGTGTTTTTGAAGCCTTCTAAAAGCTTCTTCTTCCGGAATACAAGTATCTGTGACTCTGTTGTAATGGTTTTCTAATAGGTCCCACTCGTCTTGTGGACTAAGGTCTCTGTAGTTAGGTACCCTTTTATAATGAGAGTGAGCTACCAGATTCATGATATCTTCTTCTAGGTTAGCTCCAGTACAAGAAATAATCTGTACTTTGTCTTGTCTGATCATTTCTGCCAGGGATTTGCCCAATTCAGCAGTACTCATGGCGCCTGCGAGTGTGATCATCATTTTGCCACCTTCATTTAAATGAGCGATATACCCGTCTGCTGCGTCAATAAGTGCGGCAGCATTGAAGTGTTTGTAATGATGTCTTAAGAAATCAGTTATTTGCATGATATTTCAAATTTCAAATTAATATCCAAGGATTTTGAGCATTTGTTCTACTGTCTGCTCATCTCTATAAAGTCTGTCTACAATATTTCCTTTTTCGTCACGATCTATAATGACTTGTTTAGGAGACGGTATGAGACAGTGTTTGATACCACCATATCCACTGATGGCGTCTTGATAGGCTCCAGTGTGGAAGAATCCCAAGTACAAAGGTTCTTCTTTATCAGAATCATAAGTAGGCAAAAATATTTCCTGATTGAGATCTTCTGAATTATAATAATCTGAGTGATCGCAACTGATACCGCCAATGCTGACTCTGGAATATTCGTTGTCCCATTTATTGACCGGCAACAAGATGAATTTTTCGAAAATAGACCAGGCATCAGGTATCGTGTTCATCAGACTGTTGTCTATGAGATACCAAAGTTCAGAATCATTTTGTTGTTTTTGTTCCAAAACAGAAAAAATGATGGCTCCGCTTTCTCCGACGGTATACTTTCCAAATTCTGTATAAATATCTGGTTCTTCGATGCCTTCTTCCATACATACTTCCTTGATGTTGGTAACAAGCTCATTGATCATATATTTATAATCATATTCAAAACCTAGATTATTTCTGATCGGCAAGCCACCACCCAGATTTATTGAATCCAAGGTTGGGCAAATTTTCTTTAATTCTGCAAAAAGCTTTAATGCCTTTCTGAATTCTCCCCAGTAGTACAAGTTATCTTTGATACCTGAGTCCACAAAGAAGTGCAACATTTTGACTTTTACACGCTTCTTTTTAGCTATTTTCGACTTATAGTAGTCGATAATTTCTGCACTTCTGATTCCTAACCTTGATGTATAGTAAGCAGATTGAGGCTCTTCATTGATAGCCATACGGATACCAACGGTAAGCTCACCCTTAGTTTTAGCATAAAACCTGTCTAACTCTTGTTTGCTATCCAAAACCGGGATTACATTTTCATATCCATCTTCCATCAAACTGACTATCTTATTCATATAGTCTTCAGTTTTGTGGCCATTTTGAATAAGAATGGTTTTTTTATTGATTTTGCCTTTTGATTCTAATATTCTTATGATATCTATATCAAAAGAAGATGAAGTCTCCAAATGGACATTGTGTTCGAGAGCTTCTTCGATGACATGAGAAAAGTGACAGCACTTGGTGCAATAGCAATAATGATACTCTCCCTTATAATTATTGGCTTTTATGGCTTTATTAAAAAAGTTTTTGGCTTTTTTGATTTGGTCACCTATTCTGGGTAAGTACGTCAATCTAAATGGAGTTCCATATTTTTCAATCAGATACTTCAGCGAAATACCATGAAAAGTTAAGTTACCTTGATTAAGATCAAATCCTTCCTGAGGAAAATAATACGTTTGATTAATAAGTTGAAAATATGTGTTCTTCATCTATGACATAAAGTGGATTTTGGTTTAAAAACGATTGCAAAGAAACGACATTTTGAATAGAAAATGTTGATTTCTTTTAATAAATTGAAGTTTAATAGATATTTCCTTTTTAAAAAACTCATTGACCCCATATCAAAAGATTTTATTTTGTAAAGCATAATAGATATATTGGAATCAAAATATTTAATACCAAATATATCAAATCCTATTTTTACTTGTGTTATAGATATAATTTATATTTGTGGTGCTTATCTTTGCTCATAATTGGTTTAATAAAACAATCGTCTAAAATCCTAGCAAACTAATTCTAACAAGGTTATGAAAATAATAGAAATAAATAAATTTGGCATTGCAGGAATATATACGCTTGGATTTCTAGAATTTTTATTTCCCGAATATAGCATATTTAAATTGTTTAGATTTTTCTTATGGATAGTAATTGGAGTATTCCTTTTTTATCATTTCTTTTTAAAATGTTGAAAATCTAGAAAAGTATTAGATTCAATTAGTTTTTATAATTATATTAAATTATTATTACATATTTCAGCTATTATTGTAGGTATTTTCTCGTTATTAATTGAAATTTATACGGATAAGTGGATTTTATTATTTTTTGATTATCAATTTTTAGTTTTATCATATATTTTTTGTGTAATGTGTCTGTGAGGGTTGATAGAAAAGTATTTTTGTAAAATCTATTATGATTTCAGTTTTTTAAAAAATATATTTAAGAATAAATAATTGCAAGATACCTTGTATTTGAAAAAAGTATTGTAAAAATTAGGAAGTTCTCATTGCTAAAAAATTGTACTCGCCATTAACTCAATAAATAGATGATAAAGAAAATAATTTTATATTTCGTAGCTTTAATATTCGCTTTGATTATTATGTTTATTGGGTTTGCCATTTTTCACAGCTATTTTTTTGACAATAGATTTATAAAAAACTTACGGGAATTGGAAGAAAGCAAAATGCAAATTATGTCAGAATACGACAATACTGAATTTATCAAATTGACAAATTATTGCGAAGAATCAAATTACCAGGATTTGCTACCGTATTCTTTAAAAATGATGGACAGTTTGGATATAGCGCATTATTATTTTTTTAATACATACCTAGAAATTAAATTTGAAAAAGGTTATGACAAAAATGAATTTGCTAAACTCGATAAGGAAGAAAGAGATTTTCTGATTTATATTTTGTCAAAAGGTGCCAAAGCTGGGGATGATTATTGTCGGGAAGAATTGATCGCTTTTTACAAAAATGGGATAGGGGTTACTAAAAATAGAATAAAAGCTGATAGCTTAACCCAGGAATTAGGGAATTCAGAAATGAAGTTTTAAATTTAAGTATTAAAAAGAAATTGCGATTCAACTAGTCAAAGGAGTTTGCTTTTGCGGGTCTTACTTAAGCGCCACTCCTAATCCAAATAATGCATAATCATAGATGATTGGATCATCGGCATTCATTTGTCTTAGAGATTGAGTTATTTCTTCTACTGCCGCCCAATCGCGTTGTTTTCTGGTCAGCAAGCCAAAGATTCTGGCGTACCTTTCTACATGTACATCAAAGGGGATCATCAGTCCTGACATGGGTATCGTAGACCATAGGCCAAAATCTACTCCACGATGGTCTTTCCTTACCATCCATCTCAAAAACATATTGAGTCTTTTGCAAGTAGCATTTTTAGCAGGAGTAGAGACATGTTTTTTGGTTCTTTCGGGTACATATTCTAAGCTAAAGAATAAATCGTGGAATCCAATCAACGCACTTTTTTGGTTATATAGTATCTCTAGATTTGGATTAAAAGCAGTTTCAAGTGAATGATGATTTTGATAATAAAACCTAAAAAACTCAATAAAGTAAAGTAAATCAGTAGCTTGAAAAGTACGGTGCTTGAAGGTTTCGAAGGCTTTTAGATCTTGCTTTTGGTGATTCATTATAAAATCAAAGGGATCATTTCCCATTAAGTCAAGCACTTCATTAGTCTTATTGATGATGGTTTTTCGGTTTCCCCAAGCAAATATAGCAGCAAAAAAAGCTGAAATTTCTATGTCCTGGAGTTTAGAAAATCTATGAGGAATACAGATCGGATCATTGTCGATAAAGTCTTTATGATTGACTTTATCGACAATTTCGTCCAATTGTTGCTTGATTATGTTGATGTCCTTTGACAACGGAGATGTCATCAAATAAGGACTACTTTAGAGTTTGTTTAATTTCGATGATTTCGTATCCTTCTATAACGTCACCTGTTTTGATGTCATTGAAGTTTTTGATTGTAATACCACATTCGAAACCTGCTTTGACTTCTTTTACATCATCTTTAAATCTCTTTAATGATGACATCTCTCCGTGAGCACCTTCTTTCATCGGGAATATAACAATTCCATCTCGAATGACTCTGATATGTGTATTTCGAGTAACTTTACCTTCTGTGACATAACAACCGGCAATCGTACCGATCTTAGACATAGTATAGGTTTCTCTGACATCGATCTGAGCTACGATTTTTTCTTCTTTGGTCGGCTCTAACATACCCTCCATCGCAGACTTGATTTCTTCAATGGCTTCGTAGATGATAGAATACGTTTTGATTTGAACGCCTTCTCTTTCAGCGAGATTACGTGCATTGGCAGAAGGTCTTACTTGGAATCCGATGATGATCGCATCAGATGCAGATGCCAACAATACGTCAGACTCTGCAATAGCTCCTACTGCTTTGTGTATTACATTTACTTGGATTGTCTCTACTGAAAGCTTGATCAATGAGTCTGAAAGTGCTTCTATAGAACCATCCACGTCTCCTTTTACGATTAAGTTCAATTCCTTGAATGTACCTAATGCAAGACGTCTTCCGATTTCGTCTAAGGATATACGCTTACTTGCTCTATTGGATTGTTCTCTTTCAATCTGAGCTCTCTTAGCTGCTAACTGTCTGGCTTCCTGATCAGATTCCATGACTTTAAATTTCTCACCTGCTTGTGGCGCACCACTCAAACCTAAGATTAATGTTGGAGTAGAAGGTCCAGCTTTTTTGACTTTTTTGCCATGCTCATTGAACATAGCTTTGATTTTTCCAGAATATGGTCCGGCAACTACTGAGTCACCAATTTCAACACTACCATTTTGAACAAGGATTTTGGTTACGTAACCTTTTCCTTTGTCTAGGGACGCTTCTATAACGGTACCTGTTCCTTGTCTATCTGGGTTAGCTTTGAGATCTAGTACTTCAGCTTCTAGAATGATTTTTTCCAAAAGCTTATCAATATTTAAACCTTGTTTGGCAGAAATATCTTGGGACTGGTATGTACCACCCCAATCTTCTACTAAGAGGTTCATACCTGCAAGTTCTTGTTTGATACGTTCAGGATCAGCACCTGGCTTATCTATTTTATTGATCGCAAAGATCATGGGTACTCCAGCTGCCTGAGAGTGACTAATGGCTTCTTTGGTCTGTGGCATCAAGTGATCGTCAGCTGCAATAATGATCACTGCAACGTCGGTAACCTTGGCACCCCTAGCTCTCATCGCCGTAAAGGCTTCGTGACCTGGTGTATCTAAGAAGGTTATCTTTTTATTATCAGGGCCTACTTTGACTTCATATGCTCCGATGTGCTGAGTGATACCTCCGGCTTCACCACTAGCTACGTTAGCAGATCGGATATAATCCAGCAAAGAAGTTTTACCGTGGTCTACGTGACCCATAACTGTTACGATAGGTGACCGTGGTTTTAAATCTTCTTCGGAGTCAACAATAATATTCTCTTCTTCTACATCTTCTTCTGCACTAATAAATTCTACTTCATGGCCGAATTCGCCAGAAACTAACTCAATAATTTCTGCATCAAGCCTTTGATTGATAGACACGATGATACCTAAGCTCATACATGTGGTAATGACTTGAGAAACAGGTACATCAAGAAGGCCAGCCAACTCTGATACCGAGATGAACTCGGTAAGCTTGAGTTTAGTGTCGATGCCTTCGCTGTCTAACAATTCTTGCTTTTCGCGTTTGACATCTCGATTGTCTCTTCTTATTTTTTGACGTTTATTTTTGCCACCTACATTGAGGCGAGCCATTGTTGCCTTGATCTTGTCATCGATCTCTTTTTGAGTGACTTCTTTGACTTCGGGCTGAGAAGCAGGTTTAGGTCTATTTTGGTATCCACCACCGCCGCCTCCACCAGGTCCTGAACCTGTTCTAGGGCTGTCTTGAGATCTTGGATCAGAAACTGGACCGCCTGGATTGAGTTTTTTACGTTTACGTTTACGTTTTTGTGCTTCGCTTTCCGCGCTTCCTGGTGTTGCAGGTCTTGCTCCTGCTGGATTTGGTGCACCTGGCTGTGGTTTTGATTTATCAGAAGGTTTGGGTTTAGTAGAACTATCCAGTTTGCTGGTGTCTATCATACCCATGATTTTAAGACCTTTCAGTTGAGGTGTTTTGGCTCTTAAAAGTTCTTCTTCTGGTGGTCCTGATGGTTTTTGTACAGGTTGTACAGGTTCCACAGGTTTCCTCTCCATGATGATACTTTCTTTTTTTACTTCTGGCTCAGTTTTTTGAACTGGTTCAGGTTTCACTTCTTCTTTAGGCGGCTCAGGTTTGGGTTCTTCTTTTGGTTTAGGTGCAGGTTTGGGTTTGTCCAAATCTATTTTACCTATAATTTTTAACTGCGGAAGTTCTTGCCTTTTGGTAGGAATCTCATTACTTTCTACAGGGCTTTCTGCAGGCTGAGGTTTTTCTACTACGGGCTCAGGAACAGTAGGTTTTTCTATGACCACTTCTTTTTCAATGACTACTGGTGCCGGAGTTTCGACAACAGGAGGTGCAGGAGCTACTACCGGTTTGTCAATGTCAGACAACTTAGGTATAGAAAATAAAGGTTTAATGGCAGGCTTTTCGTCTGCATGATGTTTAGGATCGTCCTTAAAACCAGGTCTCGTTCCTATAACAATTTGATCAGCCTTTTCTTTTTCAGCCATGGAAGATCTGAACTCCTTCAGGAGGACACTATGCATCTCATCTGAGACCATAGAAGTAGGTTTGTTCTCGATAACATGGCCTTTTGAAGCCAGAAAATCGACTATTGTGGACACCCCTACATTCAGTTCCTTTGCTATTTTTACTAATCTTTCTGCCATTAGCGATTTTAAAAATTTAAAAAATGGTCTTTTAGTCTTCAAACTCAGATGCTAACACTTTCAACACTTCATCCACCGTTTCCTCTTCTAAGTCTGATCTTCTGATGAGTTCTTCTCTATTTAGAGCCAGAACACTTCTAGCTGTATCACAGCCAATATTTTTTAGGGTCTCGATTACCCAGTCTTCGATCTCATCTGTAAATTCATCTAAATCGACGTCATCGATTTCTTGCTCTTCGTTATCTCTATATACATCTATCTCAAAACCTGTGAGTTTGCTGGCAAGTTTGATGTTGCTACCACCTTTACCGATAGCCAATGAAACTTGGTCAGGTTTTAAAAATACGGAAGCTCTCATGGTTTTTTCATCCAGATTGATAGTAGTGACTTTTGCAGGGGTCAGCGATCTTTGGATGAATAGAGATACATTGTTTGTATAATTTACAATATCAATATTTTCATTTTTCAACTCACGTACGATACCGTGGATTCTAGATCCCTTCATACCTACACAAGCTCCTACCGGATCTATTCTATCATCATAAGATTCCACGGCTACTTTAGCTCTTTCGCCAGGCATTCTTACAATTTTTTTGATAGAAATCACACCATCTTCTATTTCAGGTACTTCTTGCTCCATGAGTCTCTCCAAAAACTGATTGTCAGTTCTAGACAGCATGACCATAGGTGTACCGTTGCGCATTT
Organism: uncultured Aureispira sp.; assembly: GCA_964526715.1. Classification (GTDB taxonomy): domain Bacteria; phylum Bacteroidota; class Bacteroidia; order Chitinophagales; family Saprospiraceae; genus OLB9. Next base: position 73,543 of record CAZGMB010000005.1, read on the forward strand.
CCACACGTTTGATGACACCTCTTACCATATCGCCTTTTCTGAAAAAGTCTCCTTTGATCATCTCCAATCTTGGCAGGATGAGCTCATTTTTGGATATATCATCCATAACAAGCACTTCTTTTTTTAATACCTGACTGACTTCTCCGACAACTAATTCGCCGACTCTGTCAATATATTTTTTGTAAACATCATCTTTCTCCAAATCTACGATTCTGGAAATCAATGTTTGTCTGGCAGCCATGATAGAGCGTCTTCCAAAGTCTTCAAGGGTCAACTGCTCGTAGCACTCTTCACCTACTTCATAGGCTTCATCAATAGATTTTGCTTCGGTATATGATATTTGGCTCAATTCGTCGGTAACTTCACCGTCAGTGACAATGTTACGAACTCTCCACATTTCGAGGTCACCATTTTGTGTATTTACAATGACGTCAAAATTGTCATCAGAGCCATATTTTTTTCTGATTAAAGTCCTGAATACATCTTCGAGGACCCTAACCATAGTAGGTCTGTCTATATTTTTACCTTCTTTAAACTCAGAAAAGGATTCTACTAAATTCATTAATTAAAACTTATTTTAACTTTAGATTCAATGATATCTTCAAATTTTATCGGTTGTGTTACTATTTCTTTTTTATTTTTTTTGCCTTCCTTGAATTTGACTTCATGTTCGACATAAATTATATTGTCTTGGACATCTTTCAATAATCCTTTGATATTGAGACCTTCTCCATATTTAATATCAATAATCCTACCAATATTTTTTGGGTATTGTCTCAGGAGCTTCAGGGGACTACCTACACCGGGCGAAGAGACTTCCAAGGTGTAGCTTTCTCCAAAAACTTTGCTTTCGTCAAATATGGCTTCCAACCATCTGCTCAATTTCTGACATTTCAGAAAATCCATACCTGTGTCGCAGTCCAAAAAGATTTCAATCTTTTGGTTATTGACCTTTGTGTCTATCAGGTAAGTATCTGTAAATTCAAGCTCTGAAAGGCCTTTTTCAATTAATGTTACTAAATCTGAATTGTGCATACGAATACTTGGAATAAAAAAGGGAACTCTATGTCCCCTTTCACATCATTCTATTTTGAGCCGCAAATATAGTATGTTTTTCTTAGTATTTTATCAAATCTTTGTTTATTTTAATTTTTAATTGTTTAATAAAAACAAGATAAATATTTTTGGTGGTCATAATTTTGGATTTTATTAAGAAATGTACTGACTTAAACCGTATTGAGATTGGAGTCGCTTAAGACTTTGACATTTTATAACTTTCTAACAAACTTAATTGCTTTTGCAGACGTTTGATTTAAAATTATACAGCTTATGGCAAAAAAAATTAACAATATTCACGATAAATTTGTCAGAGAGTCATTTTCTGATCCCAAAAGAGCTGCTTCATCTTTGCAAACAATCTTGCCCGATGATCTTAAAAGTCAGATCAATTTAGCTTCATTGAAAGTGCTGAAAGAATCTTATATGGATGAGACACTTAGTGAATATTTTTCTGATTTAGTATTTGAAGTAGAACTCCATAGTCCTGCTGACAAAAAGGTTGATGTTGCCTTACTTTTTGAACACAAAAGTAACCCAGACAAAAATGTGCTGATACAGGTAGGTTATTATCTTTTTGCTCATTATCATAGATGTATTGTACACAAAAAGAATTTTAAGCCTATCATCCCGATTATCTATTATCAAGGTAAGAAGAATTGGAGCGTACCAGACATATCTAGTTTGTTCGGTAAGTACGCAGAAAACATTCAACAATACCTTCCTGTGATAAATCATGTTTTTGTGGCACTGCACCATGTACCAAATGAGACCTTATTAGAAATGCAAAATACTATGATGGCAGTAGCTATGGTGGCTCAAAAGTGGCGCCACAATCCTGTAAAGATGGCAGACGATATCATCAGGATATTTTCTCTGTTCCAAAATGAACTTGAAGATAGGAACTTTTTACAACAGACATTTGTTTACATTTTATCTGCATCTGATATTAAAGATACCGATATTAAAAAAATAGCAGAATCTATTCCTGCCACCATTAAAGATGAAGTCATGACAACATATGCTCGAATTGTAAAAGAAAACCAACAAATTGGGGAACAGATTGGAATCCAAAAAGGGGAACAAATTGGTATTCAAATTGGTGCTACAAAAAAGATTAACGAATTTGTGTTAAGCAGTCATGAAAATGGAATCGCAATTTCTCTAATTGCTAATATTACCAAATTGAGTGAAGAAGACATTATGAAAATACTGAAAGAAAATGGTAAACTTTAGATTTTGATAAGGTGTTTTGTCATAAGGTATCAAAAAAATCAATAACTAAAAATAGAGTATATTAATTTATGGTAGTATACTTTAAAAACAAAATGTCCCTAAAGTAAAGTAGTTATGCATAAACATACTTATCAAATCCATAGAGCTCTTCATATTCAAATATGTCAATCTTATATTTTAACAATGACCTGACAAAATCAGGCTCAATCTCTCCCTATGGTCTCTGCAAAGTGTAAATAGATCGATCCCAGTCTGGTTCCAATTTGAATAAGGGACGATTGCATTTGGTTCTTAGATTGATAAAACTGTAGGTCAAGATATCACATTGGTCATTTTGATCTTTGGGTCCAAAGATGGATTTTTCATAATCTAGCATATTTGCCGTGGATGTTATATTGGCGATATAATATTTGTGTGGTGAACCTAAGACTTTTATCTTAATAATCTCACCTGAATAGTAAAAACATCCTTGGAGTAAACGTTTTTTGATAATGTTTTCTGAGAAAACTATAGCCCCATCTTGCAAAAACAAAAAATCGGTATAACCAATGTTTTTATCATCAACCAACTCAAAGGTAATATCATCCCAACTGCCTATATTGCTATCCTTTTTACTTCTGGTATTAGCATTTAATTTATGAGCCGAGTTAAAGTAAAGTCTTTCTCGAACCTCCTCAGTTATTGGATTTGATAATTTGATATGAGACAATTTATCTTTTATATGATTAATTTTATAAACGGTGTATTTTGTCATATAGATTAAATCAATTTGTTTTCATAAAGACTAATTCCCTTTACATTGTTCTTTAGAATTAATGCTGCCAATTCTTCTTCTTCAGGAAACAAGCCCAAAGTACAAAATGGTCCTAAAATATCTTTATTGTGAATAACATTAAATATAGGAGCTTTGATTTTATCTTTAATAAATACGGCATCCACAGGATATAATCGAGATGTTCTCATATCTCGCTGATGGATAAATTTTCCTTCTTTTTTTTGATGATCAGAATAATCCACAAAAATCGATTCTTCTATACTAAACCAATCATTTCCAGAAGTTGTAACGTTTATTAAAAATGCTTTGCCATGGTTTTCTATATTTATTGGTAAGATTTGTACAAAATTTAGTAAAGCCTTTCTATAAATTGGAAGTAAATCTTCAGAAACAACTAATGATGTTAATATATGCCACAGTGATTTTTTTAAAGGCTTAGGAGATTTAAAGAATGCCTTTTGATCATCAGGAAAATTTTTCTGTTCAACACCATACTTGAACTTAATTTTATGGCCACCAATTAATTCAATGTAAGGCAAAATATCTTCATCAGGCCTTAACCAATATACTTTCATATATATATATATTTATGATTAATAAAATATTCAACACAAATTTTAAATTAATTCTTTTATGGTATAATGGACCCATCTAATCTTTTATTAGCAGCCAACAACTTAAAAACTTCATCCAATTCATCTCTGAAAGATTCTGGTGTAAGTTTATCTTTCAAACGTTTATATAAAGCATCATCATAAGCATCGGTGTAGGTATATGAGTGAACATTTTGTGGTACATCTACCCAATTTATACCTTTATTTATATCAATACCCATTCCTTTCATTTTGTTGCTAAGATAAGACAAGTTCTCAATAGGTTGGTATTTGAGTACTCAAGAAGGACTCAAGAAAATAAACTTAAAACTTTAGTAAAGAATAATCTTAAAAAAGGATAGCAAATACATTCAGCGACTACAAGATTTAAACATCCTCCATTTTTGGTCGATGAAAATCATCAGTTTATACATTTCTCAACATCAATTATGGTTTGAATTTTTCTAAAGTTTGAATTCTGATTACCTTTGTATCTCTAAAATCAGGATATTGAAGATCATCATTTACTACATTACTTTATTATGTTGCACATGGACCCTAAGCCTGAGCGGCCAACAAAAAAGTATCCAATCATTCAGAATTAACGCTGAAATAAACATCGATGGCAGACTTAGCGAGTCATCTTGGAATGAAGCAGAAAAAGCAGTGGATTTTGTTCAGACCGAGCCTGTACCAGGAAATAAGGCAACAACGCCTACCGAGGTTAGCTTTTTATACGACAACAATGCTATTTACATCGGGGCTAGATTATTGGATCCTGAACCAGAAAAGATACTGAAGGAGTTTTCACTGCGGGATCAAACGGGAAACGCAGACAATTTTAGTGTATTTTTTGATACTTACAAAAGTGGGCTCAATGGATTTTTATTTTTGGTCACGGCTTCAGGTGTTCAATACGAAGCTATAGTGACCGACAACAACGATGACACCAATTGGAATGCCGTATGGGAAAGCGCCGTAAGTCAGGACGAAAATGGGTGGTATGTAGAGCTCAAAATCCCTTATTCATCTTTGAGATTTCCATCAGACAATATACAGGAGTGGAATGTACAGTTTGGTAGAGAGCTCAGAAGATTGAGAGAAAGTAGCTATTGGTCACCCATAGATCCTACCATAGCCGGTTGGGTGCAGCAATCCGGAAGGGTCACTAATATAGAAAATATTAAATCACCGGTGAGACTTTCGCTAACACCATATGTTTCAGGATATTTGAATACCAATTACAGCCCGGAATCAATTTCAAACAAATTTTCTTCATCTGAAGCTTATTCCGCCGGTCTTGATTTGAAATATGGAATCAATGACGCTTTTACGTTGGACATGACATTGATACCTGATTTTGGACAAGTAATTTCTGACAGACAAGTATTGAATTTGACTCCATTTGAAGTCTTTTTTGAAGAGAACAGACAGTTTTTTACAGAAGGTACTGAACTTTTTAATAAAGGCAACATCTTTTATTCTCGGCGTATCGGAGGCCTGCCATTGCACTATTTTGATGTCAATACCGAAATCAAACCCGGAGAATCCTTGGTGGCTAATCCTGATGTGAGCCAATTATATAATGCTACGAAGATAACGGGTAGGACATCAGGCGGTACAGGTATTGGTGGTTTTAATGCCGTAGTGGGTGAGGAGTTTGCTACAGTGAGAAAAGACGATGGAAGCGAAAGATTAATAAAAACAAACCCTTGGACCAATTATAATGCCATTGTCATAGACCAAAATTTAAAAAATAATTCGTATGTCTCGCTTATGAATACCAATGTTTTGCGGCAAGGAGCAGATTATGATGCCAATGTCACCGGTGGGTTTTTTAACTTCAAAACCAAGGACCAAAAATACTACATCGAGGGAAGTGGCGCTTTATCTCAAAAATTTTTTACAGAATATACGGATCGTGGGTTTACCTACAATGTTGATCTGGGAAAAATCAGTGGTAATTGGACGTATTCGGGAGGACATGGCGTTGAGTCAGCCAATTATGACCCTAATGATATGGGATTTTTATTTAACCCCAATGAGCAGTATTACTATATTGATGGGTCACATACAGAATATAAACCTAAAAATCAAAAACTGCAGCAAGTTAGATTCTCAGGTTCTACGGTTTACAGCAGACTATACGATCCAAATCTATTTTCAGACTTTAATATTAGTTTTTCAAATTTTATATTGTGGAAAAGTCGTTTTGCCGTTGGTTTTAATACCCGACTGGAACCTGTGGAGACCTTTGATTATTTTGAGCCGAGGACTGGTGATTTTACTAAGTTCATGACATGGCCCAAAAACTATACCTTAGGTGGATTTGTATCTTCTGATTATCGCAAACCCTTTGCCTATGATGTGCGACTTTCCTATAGATACTTCGATATAGCCAACAGACATGGTTATAATATAGGGATTGGTCCAAGATTTAGATTTAGCGACAGATTTAGTTTGTTTACCAATACGAATATATCTTACAATGCTTACGAACCAGGATATGTCAATAAAAATTTTGCAGATCGTACCATCGAAGGGTTGATGGGAAGTGATGTTTTATTTGGAAACAGAAATCGACTGGTGGTGGAAAATTCGATCACGGGCAGGTACATATTTAATGCTGTGATGGGTATTAATCTTAGAGTCAGGCATTATTGGGATAAGGTGTTGTACCAAGAATTTGGCAGACTAGATGATAATGGATATGTAGATATTTTAAGTTATAATGGAATAAATCAAGAAGGCGTTCCCATTTTTGATAGAAATGTCAATATATTCAATGTAGATTTACAATATAACTGGCGTTTTGCCCCTGGAAGCGATATCATTGTGGTGTGGAAAAATCAAATTTTTAATATCGATAATGAATACCAAAGAGACTATTTTACAAACTTAGGTGGACTGTTTAACGCTAACCAAACGAATAATTTTTCGCTTCGATTTTTGTACTTTTTAGATTACTTGTATCTCTTTCCGAATAAAGATTCATAAATCACTGATTACTATTTTATTCTGAAATTTAACACTTTTTTAAGACTTTATTACAATAAATATCATGAACAAACGTTTTTATATCTTGTTAATGATTTGTAAATCGTACTGAAGAGTTAATTTGAGATTTGACATAGAGCAAATCAAACTCACTTTTATATACTAAAAAAATCCGGTATATAAAATTTACAAAGGCTTGCACTCTGGGGAATGCAAGCCTTTGCCTATTTAATGTGTTTTTAATCGAAAAATCCTTTGTAGAAACGCTTTTTAAGGCTATAATTCTTCACGGATGGTTATCATTTATTTTTTCAAATAAATTGCTTCGGAATGTTCGGTGATTATAGATTCGGTTTTTTTCATTGAGATGTCAAATATGTAAATTATAAGAAAGATACAAACTCACCTACATTAATTATCTTTGCTTATTAATTGCGTAAAAGTAAAGTTTAAAAAACCTGATTCAAAGCATTTTATTTATTAGGCCAAATTATTTTATCAAATTAAAATATACATGCGTACTTTACCCGTATACATCTGGAGCTGTTTTGTTGTGATTTTTATACAATGTAAATCAGAGCGTACTCCTGAAATCCAAAGCCATGAATGGTGTGATTTTGAAAAAGTAAATGATACCACAACGGTTATCAACTATCTCAAAACCATACCCCAATTATCAGCAGATACTTCGGGTGCTTTTGTTTTGGAAGATGGTGATGGGTCTATGATTGCACGAGCATGGTTGACTAGTCATGCTGAAAAGACAATTGACATACAATATTTCATTTTTTCAATAGACAATATTGGGTTAATTGCCTGTGACTACTTGGTCAGAGCTGCGGATAGGGGCGTAAAAGTAAGGATTCTGGTGGATGACATTATGGTTGACGCTGATGCTGAGGATATCATGATTTTGGATGCGCATCCCAATATTGATATCAAAATTTATAACCCTGGAATAAATATTGGTAAAAACCTTTTTCAAAAACTAACTAAAGTAGTTACAGATTTTAGATCAATCAATCAGCGAATGCATAATAAAATATTCATAGCTGACGGAAGGGCAGTAATCACAGGAGGCAGAAACATTGCAGATGAGTATTTTGATTATGATCATGAGTATAATTTCAGGGATCGGGACATATTTCTTTTAGGTGCTGTGTGTACACCTATAAAAACATCATTTGAGCAGTTTTGGAATCACGACTTAAGTGTGGATGTGAATAAATTATTGTCCACAGATATGGCCGTAACCTATAAACCTTCCCTATTTCAGAAGCTTCATGAGTATGCTTGTGATACGACAAATTATTGGCCTGAAATCCGTAGTAGGGTAGCGCAGATACCTGAGGCATTTCAGGCAATCCTTGCTTCAGGGGATATGGTCTGGACGGATAGTATTACCTATGTCTCTGATGATCCGGGCAAAAATGATGGGAGTCAGGGTTTATCTGGCAGTGGTAAAAGTACGGAATCATTGATATCAAGGGTGAAAAACGCTGAGAAGTATATAGATATACAGACACCTTACCTTATCACTACCGAAGAAAGCAGAAAATTATTTGCTGATGCTGTACGTCGAGGTGTAAGGATAAGGATTTTGACCAATAGCCTCGCATCTACAGACAATCTTGAAGCGTTTAGTGGATATCAAAGGGACCGCAAAAAATTATTAGAAACTGGAGTACAAATTTTTGAATTTAAACCTGATGCAGCTTGCAGATTAAAGTTGATGACTGGAGCGTTACAAAAAAATCCAGACTTTAAACCTACTTTTGGTCTCCATGCAAAATCTATGATCATTGACGGGAAAACCGCTATCATTGGTACTTTCAATTTGGATCCGAGGAGCACGCATCTTAATACGGAGTGCATCACCGTTGTGCAGCATCAAACTTTAACGCACAAAATGCAACAACGATTTGATAATGAATTCCTACCTGAAAATTCCTGGCACATTACTAATGATTGGAATCCTGACCACACGGTCAAACTGAAAAAAAGAGTAGGCACTTTTGTGAGAAAAGTAGTGCCTAAGTCAATATTGTAATGCTGGCTTAGCTAAAAATATAAAGGCTTGCCATCTTTTGAATGCAAGCCTTTATATTTTTATAAACTAAAGTCAAGAATATATTTCTAATTCGGGCAAATCCTAAAATTAGTATCTGTAATATTCTGGTTTGTATGGTCCTTGTACAGTCACCCCGATATAATCTGCCTGATCTTTACTAAGTTCCTCTAGTTCCACACCAATTTTAGCAAGGTGAAGTCTAGCTACTTTTTCATCTAGATGTTTAGGTAAAGTATATACTTTGTTATCGTATTTATCTGCATATTGCCATAGTTCCAGCTGAGCCAATACCTGATTGGTAAAGCTATTAGACATGACAAAAGAAGGGTGGCCTGTAGCACAACCCAAGTTTACCAATCTACCTTCTGCAAGTAAGATTACGTCTTTGCCGTCGATATTGTATAAATCAACTTGTGGTTTGATTTGGTCCTTAGTATGACCATAATTTTTATTTAGCCAAGCCATATCAATCTCATTATCAAAGTGACCGATATTACATACGATGGTTTTGTCGTTCATCGCTCTGAAATGTTCTTCTCTTACGATGTTTTTGTTTCCAGTTGCAGTCACTACGATACTTGCTTCTGCCAAAGCATTTTCCATTTTCTTAACAGCAAAACCGTCCATAGCTGCTTGTAATGCACAAATTGGGTCTATCTCAGTAACGATAACTCGGCATCCTGCACCTCTCAATGATGCTGCTGATCCTTTTCCTACGTCACCATATCCAGCTACAACAGCTACTTTTCCAGCCATCATGATATCAGTAGCTCTTCTGATAGAGTCTACCAAAGATTCTTTACAACCGTATTTATTATCAAATTTTGACTTTGTTACAGAGTCATTGATGTTGATTGCAGGCAGAACGAGCGTTCCATTTTTTTCTCTTTCGTAAAGTCTGTGTACACCTGTGGTGGTTTCTTCAGAAAGACCTTTGATATTTGCCACAAGCTCAGGAAATCTGTCGAAAACCATATTGGTAAGGTCACCACCGTCATCTAAGATCATGTTGAGTGGTTGATCTCCTTCGAATGCAAATAAGGTTTGCTCTATACACCAGTCAAATTCTTCTTCATTCATACCTTTCCATGCAAATACTGGAATACCTGCTGCTGCTATTGCTGCTGCTGCATGGTCTTGTGTAGAAAAGATATTGCATGATGACCAAGAAACTTCAGCACCCAAAGCGGTTAAAGTCTCAATAAGTACGGCAGTTTGGATGGTCATGTGCAGACATCCAGCTACTCTAGCACCTTTGAGTGGTTTACTTTCGCCATATTCTTCTCTTAAGGCCATAAGACCAGGCATTTCGGCTTCAGCAAGGGTGATTTCTTTACGGCCCCATTCTGCTAGATTGATATCTTTAACTTTATAAGCTATTTTTGTTTGTGTATCAGACATTTAATTATTTTTTTACTTATTATTAAAATTGCTGCAAAGGTACGGATTAAGCAATCAAAGCACCAAATAATCAGTTAGTTATGATTCTAAACTAATTGTTAATAAGTTTCCGACTGCTCTTTGACAAAGATTATATCTACAACACAAACTCCTGTCCAACCGTTGGAATTTCAATTTGGCCCATGCCTTTCTCTATTAGGAAATGCTTAAAGTTGACTTGGGTTTCTTCTTCACCGTGTACTAGGAAAATACGTTTTACTTTTCCTTTTTGGTTAGCTATGAAGTTGTACATTTCGTTTTTATCACCGTGTGCTGAGAATGAATCCATGATGATTACTTCTGCTTTTACCATTTTCTCTTCGTCAAACAGCGTGATGGTTTCCGCTCCCGACCTAAGAACACCTCCTGGAGTATCAGGGCTACAGTAGCCTACGATTAGGAAAGTATGTTTGGGGTTTTCAATATTGTTAAATAAATGATGTTTTACTCTTCCTGCATTCATCATACCTGATGCTGATATAATTATACAGGGTTCCTGAGTGACGTTGAGTGCTTTAGACTCTTCCAAGTCTTTGACATAAATCAAGTTATTGAATCCAAAAGGATTGTTGTTGGAATGGATGTAATCATTGATATCTTTGTCAAAACACTCAGGGTGCAAACTGAAAATATGTGTCACATTGACGGCAAGCGGACTATCCACATAAACTTTTATAGGAGGTAAAGTACCTTCATGCTCCATTTTGTCCAGCATGTATACAATTTCTTGAGTACGTCCTAAGCTGAATGCAGGGATGATTAGTTTTCCTTTTTTCTCAAGGCAAGCATGACGTATAACTTCCAAAAACTTATCTGATTGTTCAGGTGTGGATTCGTGTAATCTATCTCCATAAGTAGACTCGCAAATCAGATAGTCTACCTCAGGCATGGGTATAGGGTCTCTCAATATTGGACGGTCGGGCCTACCTATATCACCTGTAAATCCTATGATCGTTTCTTTACCATTTTCATTGATCTTGAGTGTGACCGATGCACTCCCCAAAATATGCCCAGCATCTCTGAACTGGACTTGTACATTGGGATGTATCTGTTCCCAAATATCGTATGGATGTCCTTCGAATTTCATCATAGCTGGCCCCACGTCATCACTTACGTATAAGGGCTCTCTAAGGTTTTGTCGTTCTTTTTTTCTTTTTTTCAGGATTTTTTCATTGTGCCACATGACGTCCATTTCCTGGATCTTGGCACTGTCCAACAGCATTACAGCACATAGACTACGGGTAGCATGCGTGGAATGTATAGGTCCTGAATATCCATCTTTAACCAATTTGGGTATTCGTCCGCAATGGTCTATATGCGCATGTGACAATATCATACAATCTATTTCAGAAGGTTTGAAATACCATTGATTGTTCCAATCCCAAATCTGAGATCCTTTTCCTTGGAAGAGACCACAATCTAGTAAAATCTTAAAACCATCTTCCAGCTCAATAAGGTGAGAACTTCCTGTTACAAATTGGGCGGCGCCACAAAATTTTATTTTCATTTGATTGTTGATTTATTGATTTTTAATTTATTGGGAATGCAACCCCAAATGTAAACGTTGGTCTGGTTTTTACTAAAAAATGTGGTTGCTGATATTTTATTTGACTTTCTGATGGGAGTCTTGGGTCTTCATTTTTACCCACTGAATAGCCTATATCTATCAATCCAATTTTTGCGTCAGCAAATATGTTCACTTTTGAAAAAGAGTGAATATATTTCATTTCAAGACCGGAAAAAATCCCAATTTTAGCATCTGTACTTGGAAAGCTAAAGCTTACTTGTGGTTCTGAACTTGCTTTCTCCAATAATACACCATAAAACCAACCCCAGAATAGTTGAGATGTCTTCACTTGTGTCAAACTATACAAACTACTACCTGAAATGGTTAGTGCATTTTTTTTTTCATCTCTTGGTATATTGTTTTGGGTATTAATTTTGGCTACGTGAAAAAACTGTAATTCAGCTTGGAATATTTTTGTAGACGTCCTTTTACCATATCCTAGATTGATCGTGTTGAAGCCTGAAAAATTTATTTCAGAATTAGACAGTATCTTACCGTGATTGAAATATCCTAATCCAATTTGCGCTTCATATTTTGGTTTAGGTGGTTTTTTCTTTTTCTGAGCATCGATTTGGAACGAAAAAAATAGGCTAAACGCCAATAGTAAGTATAGATGTCTTTTCATATTTACTTTTTATAGTTTAATATAAACATGGCTTCCTTAATTTGGCCTTCACGGATCATGTTGGCAGCTTTTTGGTGTTTTTCATCCATAGATAGATGCAACCATTCGTTCGGTATGACCACTTCATCGGCTGTAGGTATTGCTATCAATGATGCCAAAGCCGCCAAGTCATTTCCTGTCAATATTTTTGAAGTTCTGATCTCTGGATCCAATCCATCAAATCCTATCGGAATATCAGTGACAGATTGGTATATTTCCATCAAGGCTGCACCACTAGCTCTTACATAGTAGTTTCTGCCCAACCTACCCATTAGGTCTAGTTTGTGAGGATCCAATCGATCTCCATTCAGTACGGATTCGGATACAGCTATCATAGTGACTTCACAAATGATGAGGTGACCTGCTCCGCCGTGCTCTCCTAACTCTATGATATCTTTGACTTTACATTCTAGATTTACAGGAGACTCAAGGACGCGAGGGGCTGCAACTGTTTCGGATGACTCAGGTGTGAGTCCGACTTTGGTAAATTCGCTGACTTCGCTTGGAAACTCTACAGATGCCAATGACATTTGTCTTACGATATCATAAGGTACCACATTAACCACGCATTCTTTACTTACTCTTACATTATGCAGTGTATCTTTGGTAGTGTTATCTGATACTCTTCTGTTGGAAGAAAATACCACTATTGGTGGGTTGGATGAAAATGCATTGAAAAAGCTATAAGGTGCTAGGTTTTGAATGCCGTTTTCGTCTAAAGTGCTCACAAAAGCTATAGGCCGAGGTGCTACAGATCCAATAATGTATTGATGCAGGTCTTTGGTTGGTATTTGTCCGGGAACAATTTTTCGTTTCATGTTTTCTGTATAACTCAAATCTATGGTAAAAATTTATGTCAAAAAGCAAAGGTAAACTTATCATTGCAATTAATAAAAATTATGAGAATTATTAATTAAGCTACCTAAATCAAACTTTAGTCGATTAATAATGAAAACAATTTTATAAATCATTAGTTTTGCAAGACAAATCTAATCATAAAAGAGATGAATGTACTTTCGCTACAAAATGTAGTCAAAACTTATGCTAATCATGTAGCTGTAAATGACGTGAGTTTTGATGTCAAAGCTGGATCTATTTTTGGGCTTTTGGGTCCCAATGGTGCGGGCAAAACATCACTGATCAGGATCATTACAACAATAACTGCTGCCGATAGCGGCAAGGTACTGCTTAATGGACAGGCCCTCAATAGTTTGCATCCTAATGAGATCGGATACATGCCGGAAGAGAGAGGCCTATACAAAAATATGAAGGTAGGAGAGCAGTTGACTTATCTGGCGCAGCTCAAAGGATTAAGTAAAGCAGATGCCTTAAAACAACTTAAATATTGGTTGGATAAGTTTGAAATACATAGCTGGTGGCACAAAAAAATAGGTGATTTATCAAAAGGTATGAGCCAAAAAGTACAGTTTATTGCTACAGTGGTGCACAAACCCAGCTTGATTATTTTGGATGAACCTTTTTCAGGTTTGGACCCAATTAATGCCAATCTGATCAAGGATGAAATTTTTGAACTCAAAGAAAAAGGGGCCAGTATTTTGTTTTCTACCCATAGGATGGAGCAAGTAGAAGAAATTTGTCAGGATATCGTGCTGATCAATAAAGGAAAAATATTGCTCTATGGAGATGTGAATCAAATCAAACACGATTTTAAGGAACATCTTTTTAGTGTCAAATACACAGGAAACGGCAGTCAAGATAAGAACATTAGTGGTTTTGACGTGGTATCTGATCAGTCCAACGAACTTATTTTAAAATCAAATGGAAGTCAAACATCCAATGAGCTTTTGGCCAATTTGATCCAAAAAGGTATCAATATTCAAAGTTTCAATGAAATCCTTCCATCATTAAATGAAATTTTCATCAAAAAAGTAGCAGCAAGCAATGAATAAGATTTGGTTAGTCACACAAAGAGAATATCTCACCAGAGTCACCAATAAGACGTTTATCCTGTCTACATTACTGGCACCATTAGGCATACTTTTGTTTATGGTTGCTGTTGTATTGGTCATGAGTACCGGTTCTGACAAAAATAAAGTCATCAATATATATGATCCATCGGGTCTATTGGGTGGCGAGTTTCAGTCCAGAGACAATTTGACTTTTGAGTTTAGTAACAAACCTATTTCTGAGCAAATAGAACTTTACAAACAGGAAAAAATCAATGGTATTCTGGAATTGCCCGAGCTGAAAGATTCTCTAGCGTCCAGATATGTCTATAAGTACCATTCTGATGATCAGTTGGCTATGGACGAAAATATGTCTATTGAATCGGCCATTGGTAAAAAAATCAGAAATTATAAACTTAAAAAGCTCAATATATCAACTGAAACTTTGGAAAAGATAGATACTGATATCGTTTCAGAGCCAGTGACCATATTGAAAGATAAAAAAATCAGTTCGATTACTACAGTGGTTTCGTCTGTGCTTGGAGGTATCGTGGGATATGCCATGTTTTTTATCATCTTGATTTATGGGATGCAGGTGATGAGATCTGTAATGGAAGAGAAAATCAATAGAATCATCGAAGTTTTGATTTCATCATTAAAGCCATTTGAGTTGATGATGGGTAAAGTTTTGGGTGTAGGTTTAGTAGGACTCACGCAGATTAGTATTTGGTTGGTATTAATGCCGCTTATTTATTTTATTGGGGCTGCGCTATTTGGTTTTAATCCTGAAGGAATGGAAAATTTACAACAAACCAATCTTCCTGCAGAAACCATGGAACTGACATCCAAAGAGAAAATTGGTCAAGTATTTTTGGAGATTAAGGCAATGAATTGGTGGTTGATTTTGCCCCTTACATTGTTTTACTTTTTGTCAGGATATTTTGCATATTCTGCATTGTTTGCAGCGATAGGAAGTGCCGTAGGAGAAGATATCAATGATGCCAACTCATTGACGTTTCCGGTGATGATGCCTTTAATGTTTTCTATCTATATTGGGTTCAGTGCCGTTAATGCGCCAGATAGTTCACTTGCGGTTTGGTCCAGTATGATACCTCTCTTATCTTCGATAGTAATGCCTGTAAGATTGCCATTCGATCCACCACTTTGGCAGATAGGTGTGTCTATGGTATCCTTGATTGTATTTACCATATTTTTAGTGTGGCTTGCAGCCAGAATTTATAGGGTTGGTATATTGATGTACGGTAAAAAAGCCAGCTTCAAGGAAATCAGTAAGTGGATTTTTTATAAGGGTTGATTTTAATACGATAAGATATTTAATATAATTTAGGGTATACTCAATATAAACCCATATTTTCTAGATTATTCAATCAGTAAATGATTATAATCGCTCAATACCTTAAGTATACATCAAATCCTTAAGCTTAGTCAGTTTGTATTGATGGTCTTTGGCGTCTGTTACTAATTGTGTGTCAGCATTGATTAGAATTACTTCCTCAGCTTTGGCCCACATATCGTCAAATCTTTGTGGATTCATTTCGTTTCCTGAATTATCAGCATGCCAAGCCGCTTCGAGATAATTGAGTAATGTCAATGATCTTTCGAATGGAAAGTAGGTTGCATTCCTGATTTCCAAAGCTTCATTGTAATAAAACAATGCTTTCTCAAAATTGTCTGAATGAATCGCTGTAGGATATTTGGTTAAAGCATTACCCAAGCTATTGCATACCATAGCATACTGGTAAGGCATGGTCTCCTTATTGAAAATAGAAAGTGCTTCTAAAAAAGCGGAATGTGACACTGCTGCCCAAATGCTTTTCTTTTTGACTTCATCCGGTATTTCTGAATAAATAACACCTAGTAAATGTTGGATATCCGCAAATATTTCTGGGTAATCGTCTTTCGTAAAGTACTTCAGAGCTTGCTGAAAACTTTCAGTGGCAGGAATGAAAAACTGAATTTGACCATTTCTAGCCCAATTATATAAGAGTTGTCCACGTTTATATTGTGCATTATAATACAGATCATCGAGTTCTTCATCATTGTAAATTTTGATGGCTCTGGTGATATATCCAAGTGATTCTGCAAAACTTTCGGAAATACTGGCAATATGAGATGCATCTTCCAGCAAAAGTGCTAATTCTGTTGTTCTTTCAGACTTTTCGTACCATGTCAATACATTCCAAAGTTTGTCCTTTATACTTTCTAGTAATGGCACATCATACGGAACTACTAGTTTAGTCATCCATATCTGGCAAAGAAGATACTCCATCTCCATTTTAGCATCCATAGATATTGCTCTTTGCAAGGTGTCATTCGCAATTTTTTCGGCCAGCGTATAATCCCGAATATCCATCAAAAAACTAATATAGTGTTTTGCCGTAAATGCCAGATATTCTTCATTTGGTGCGCTATCTATGGCTGCGTTATAGTAATATTGAATCTTATCCTTGACATCTTCAGACCACTGCATACTATAGTGACGGACAATAGCGTGATTATGCATCAGCCTGTAGTCATCAAAATCGTGGTAGGTCTCCACCGTAAGTTTGTCAGGATTGATTTCTATATTGTTTTTAAGACTGACGATATGTTCCAATTCAGACCACAGCGCACCTTGGCTACCTAATAAACTTTTTGCCACTGGATAGTTTCCAAGTTTATGATAAATCATGCCCAATAAAATATGATCATCTGCCATAATAAATTCTGGCAAAAGATATGGTGGATCGACATTATACCAATCTGGTGGAAATGAAATGCCATGAGCATTAATAATGATGACATGTCCGCTATTGATGGGTCGTTCTTCCATAAAATCTTTAACGATGACCAATTCTTCCATTCTAGGCTGAGATTGGATGATATTTTGGACATGCTCTTTATTTTGTGCTGTAGTAAAAATGGTTAAAATCATATTATGGATTTGTGGTTTATAAACTTATGTGCAACATAGGTAGGCCCGGCGCAGACATGAAGACTAAGTCTCTGTCCGTATCGTCAATAGGGTGATCTACCAAAAACTCTTGTATAGAAATGGATCTGTCTCCCAGGCTATTTTTTACTTTGACAAAGAGCATGATGACTTCGTGAGCTGCTCTAAAGGTTTCATCCGTATCGGGAGCAAGCAATATGGCCTTGATATTGTGATAGTACACGGCATAAACTTGTCGGCCAGAACCTATGGTTTGGTCTGCAAGATTGCCGTCGATATGAAGATGACCGTTTTTTAATTTGACCTTGGAGCCATACATGGGGTCAGGTGTGTTTGGAGTCATCCCTTCAAAATTATAAATACGTTCCATAAGCAATATAGGATTATGTCAAAAGTTCGCTTTTAATATGATCTATTACTTTTCCTGCAGCTTCCATAACAGATGGGCTTAATCCGATTTCCATTTTTATATCACTGACTGCGATGAGATAGGCATAAATATCATTTTGGGGAAAATCATCTTGCATTATTTTTTTTGCATATGACAATGCTTGGTCCCATTTCAGACTATGTAAAAACACCATAGGATCATCAATGATTGCTGCATTTATCTCGGATGCAGGAAGTCTAAATATAGTACCATCCGCTTCATTTGAATTGATGACGGCGTCGATGATGATGATTTTGTGATGTCCTTTGAGTTGGAATAAAATTTCGAAAGCAGAGGTACCCATGTCAAAAAAGGAAATATCTTCTCTGTCTGACAATTCCTTTTTTAACATTTCCAGTACATAACATCCTACACCATCATCACTTCTGACTGGATTACCAAAACCCATTATTGCTATATTCATAACTAAAAGTGAAATGTTACTAAATAGAAAGAATCGCTGTAAAAAGATTACAGCGATTCTTTATCATTATTTGGAAATTTATTACTAATTAAAGTTTAAATTTTGCTAATTGCTGACCAGATTTAGCATCGTGTGCGTGTACTGTACATACCAGACAACTGTCAAACGAACGCGCCACCATACCTACTTCTACCGGATCGTGTGGATCTTCTATTTCAGTACCTTCTAAAGCTGATTCGATTGGACCAGGGTTATGACTTTCATCATTCGGTCCCACATTCCAAGTTGTAGGTGCCATGACCTGATAGTTTTCGATAACACCATTTTTTATTTCTACCCAGTGAGCTAGTGCACCTCTGGCAGCCTCTGTGGCTCCCCAGCCTTTGCCATCTCGCTCTTCCGGCTTGATATAAAACTCACCGTTAAGGTCGATTTGTCTGAGCCATTCATCGATATAATTATACAATCTTGGTGCTTCATGAAGTCTAGCTAACGTTCTGGTAAATACGTTGACACCTTTATTTTTGATGACATCCAAGAATAAAGGATCTTGATTTTGATGTTTTAGGTTGGCTGGATTACCTGCCATAATCACTCTGGAAAGTGGCCCTGCTTCTGCAGCATGTCCCATGTATCTAGGCGCTTTAGACCAGCTGTATTTGCCACTGAAATCTGTCTCCAAAAGATTTTGGGATGGAAGTGGTGTTGGTATGGGTTCATCCCAAGGGTGAGCTGCCTTTACATCTTTATACCAAGAGTGATTTACGTGTTCCTGCACATTTAAATGATCGAGAGCGTGGAAGTTTTTGCCGTCATAGAATCCGCCTGCACTGATGAGTGCATTATTTCTACCCTCTATGGTTGGATTATTGTATAAATCTTTGTGCAGATAGGTTCCAAAAGCGATAAATTTACCTACACCTTCTCCAAATTTATCCAATCCAAATTCTTGTCCAGCTCTGATAAATAAACCCAAATCGCTATTTCGCTGACTTTCGTTCTCTTCTACCCAAGCCATCATATCGTCCCACGTTTTGATCTGCAGATACCTATCTATAGAACAACCCAAAAAAGTGGTTTCCAACCATCTGTTTCTGAAATGATTCATGATAGCATGAGCTCTGGTGATATTCTTTAGCGTAGGTGCACACATGACACCACCCGGTACCATGTAAGATGAGTGTGGCCACTGACCGCCAAATAACGCATAGACTTCTACTGGCAAGGCTGAGGCAGTGACACCTGATTGGAATGACGTACCTACATATGCTGCCCATCTTTTTGTTACTTCTGCGTAGAGTGGTTTATTTGCAAATTTTTATTTACCATTAGAAAAAATTTACTAAAACTAGTATTTGTTATCTTTCAATACTGTACTTAGTGTAAATTGCGTCTTCAATTAAAAAACATCTATTATGTGTCTGGCAATACCCGGTAAAATAAAAAGTATAAGTTACGAATACGACGGTTTGGTACGCATGGCCAAGGTCCAGTTTGGGGGCATCACCAAAGAAGCAAGCCTCGAGATGGTACCTGCTGCCAAGGAAGGAGATTATGTATTGGTACATGTAGGCGTTGCCATCAGTATCGTCAATGAAGAAGAAGCCATGCTCAATTTCAAATATCTGGAAGAAATAGGCGAAATAGACGAGCTTGTAGAAGCATCGCAAATAGAAAGACATCATTTGTAATACCGAAACCATCAGCATATTATGAAATTCATGTCGGAATACCGGGATCCTGATCTCGTTGAGAAATACCTAGCTGAAATACACAAAACCACTACTCAACCATGGTCAATCATGGAAGTTTGTGGGGGGCAGACTCATAGCCTGGTCAAAAATGGGATCATCAACTTACTCCCTGATAAAATCAATATGGTACATGGACCCGGATGTCCGGTTTGCGTCACACCTTTGCATCTCATAGATAAAGCAGTGTATCTTGCGATGGAAAAGAACGTGATCCTTTGCTCCTATGGTGATATGCTGAGAGTACCCGGGTCTAAGTATAGTCTGCTCGAAGCGAAGGCTAGAGGAGCGGATGTACGAATACTTTATTCTCCATTGGAAGCAGTCAAATTGGCCAAAGAACTACCAGACAGACAAGTTGTTTTTTTTGCAGTTGGATTTGAAACGACAGCATCAGCCAATGCTCTTTCGGTAATACATGCAGAACGCGGTCAAGTACACAATTATTCCATTCTGGCTTCTCATGTACTGGTTCCACCAGCCATCGAAGCAGTGATGGATGATGAAGTAGCCCATATAGATGGATTTTTGGCAGCCGGTCACGTTTGCACCATTATGGGTATTCATGAGTATTTCCCTTTGGTCGATAAATACCATGTGCCCATAGTAGTTACAGGTTTTGAGCCTGTCGATATCGTTCAAGGATTATTAATGACCATCAAACAACTCGAAAAAGAGGAAGCAAAACTTGAAAACCAATATGCCCGGGTCGTACATCCTGATGGAAACCCCGAAGCTATAAAAATAATAGAAAAGGTATTTTATACCACAGATCGGGAGTGGAGAGGCATAGGAAATATACCAAAGAGTGGTTACCAGGTCAAGCCTGAATATGCCATGTACGACGCCAATAAAAAATTTGATATCAATATTGAAAAAGTAGACGAAAACAAAGATTGTATTGCTGGTCTAGTATTGAAGGGAATAAAGAAACCCTTTGAGTGCCCACAATTTGGCAAAGGATGTTCGCCGCAGATGCCACTCGGTGCCCCCATGGTAAGCAGTGAAGGCGCCTGTGCAGCATATTATCACTTTTCTAATGCCATGGAAACCATTTCTTAATGAAAAACTTCATCTACTTTTAAAAATTAAAATCCATCATGAACCCCAAAACAAATATATTATCTGCATCATGTCCTATGCCAAAAATGGATTTTGATATCATCACCTTGGGTCATGGCAGTGGTGGATTATTGACTAATAAGCTACTGGAGTCAGGTGTTTTCAATTTATTTAGGAATGAATATCTGGATCAAAAACACGATGGTGCTACACTTTCACTACATGGTCAGGTAGCATTTAGCACAGACAGTTATGTCATATCTCCCATATTTTTTCCTGGTGGCAATATAGGAGAGCTTGCGGTAAATGGTACTGTAAATGACTTAGCTATGTGTGGTGCAAAAGCCAAGTATTTATCACTTTCTTTTATCATAGAAGAAGGCCTGAGGATGGACGAATTTTGGGAAATACTCCTTTCTATAAAGTCAGCTGCTGAAAAAGCACAAGTCTTGATCGTGACAGGTGATACCAAAGTAGTAGAACGCGGCAAGGGTGATAAAATATTTATCAATACTTCGGGCATTGGTATCATTCACCCCAAAGCAAATATATCTACCCAAAATGTAAAATCAGGCGATAAAATCATTGTAAGTGGACAGATAGCCACCCATGGTATAGCCATCATGAGTGTCCGCGAAGGTCTTGATTTTGAGACATCTATAGAAAGTGATACTTGCCATTTTAATGACGTAGTCACACGGATATTAGATCAATTTGGCCATGATATTCACCTGTTTAGAGATCCTACGCGTGGTGGTGTGGCCACGGTACTCAATGAGATAGCCAGAGACAGCAATTTGGGTATCGACATTGACCAAAAATATATTAAAGTATCAGATGATGTAGCCGGTGCCTGCGAATTGCTCGGTTTAGATCCACTTTATGTGGCCAATGAAGGCGTATTTATCGCTGTGGTTAATGAATCTAAAGCGGCAGATATATTGGCTGAAATTCAAACTTGGGAACATGGACGAGATGCTTTCATCATAGGAGAAGTGGTAGAAAGCCATCCCAGACAAGTCATCATCAATAGCGCCATCGGTGGCAAAAGAGTAGTCAATATGTTATTGGGTGAACAATTACCTAGAATATGCTAGACAATCAAATTATTAATATTACCCTGAAGAAGGCGATGCCCCTTACTGAAGGCCTGATTGCGCCACAAATTTCTGTAGAAGACCATATTTTCTATGGTGAGGAGGGAAATCCCTTTTTGGCTCCTCGAGGCGTCTTCATCTCTGGAAATAAACTAATAGTTGCCGATACCGGACAAAACAGGGTTTTTATATGGAATCAGATACCAAAAACTCCTTATCAAAAGGCCGATGTTGTGCTTGGGCAGTTGCTTACGACAGATACAGGCCGAAATAGCGGAGAATCTGTACATGCCAATACACTAATGTATCCATCAGGAATATGGACAGATGGTCACAAACTGGTAGTGGCTGATGCGTGGAATCACAGAGTATTGGTATGGCATACTTTCCCTACAGCACATGGACAAGCAGCGGATGTGGTCATCGGGCAAAAAGACTTTTTTAGTAATCAACCCAATATTTTTGGTATAGGCCATACACCAACTGCAAAGTCGCTCAACTGGCCTTATGGCGTATTTAGTGATGGACATCGATTATACATAGCCGATACCGGAAATCGGAGAGTGCTCGTTTTTGATGAATTTCCTACTGAAAACTTCAAAGCAGCAGATGCAGTAATAGGAAAACCCAATTTTGAAGAAAGAGATTATGAAAACACTGATGCTATTTGGCCATATTCCGTCAAACTTAATAAACAAGGCCACGTAGCCATTACGGATACACAATATTATCGTGTCTTGCTATGGAATTCTGTAGAAAAAGCGCTTTCATCTCCTTCGGAGGTCATCATAGGCCAACCTGATATCGATAGTAGCGGTCAAAATCAGTTCAATTTGTATCCTAAAGAGAATACCTTATCTTGGTGTTATGACAGTTGTTTTTATAAAAATGGCATATTCGTGGCAGATACAGGCAACAGCAGAATACTGTGGTTTGAACATATGCCATCTGCAAACAACCCAAGTGCCCAAAGCCTAATAGGTAAAAAAGATTTTAATACAGGTAGTGAAAATGCGGAATCTATTTTTGGCACTGAAAAATCCATGTATTGGCCTTTCTCTATTAGTGTGGATGAAGCACAAAGTAAATTAGTCATAGCAGATACCGGCAATCACAGAATTATTTTTCATACTTTAATGATCTAACGGATATGACAGACCAAGAAATTATAGACAAATACGACCCCAAAGAACTTTTATTGCTCGTTCTGAAAGGTATGGAAATAGAAATACTCCAGCATGATGGAAAATATGTAGAAGTGGAGCATGGATACACCATCGAAGTGGAAGGAAAATCTTTGTACAAACTCACGCATAAAGGTAAGGTTGTCGCTCCATTTGCCGATGTAGTGGAAATGTGTGGTTTTATAAAAATGGGTTAGTTTATGCCAGATAAAATAGAAATGACCGTCATTGCATTGTCCAAAAGTAAGACTTCAGAAAATAATTTTGTGATCGTGCTAGAAGATGAACTGAGTAAAAGGAGGTTGCCCATACTCATAGGAAGCAACGAAGCACAATATATAGGTATCGTGATGGAAAAACTGCAAACCAAACGACCAATGACCCATGATTTGCTACTTGCCGCTATTGAGAGCCTTGGTGCAAAAGTACTTTATGTCTATATCTATGAGATGAATCAGGATATTTTTGTATCGGAAGTCGTGATTCAGCAAAAAGATGATCAGGTAATGTTGCATTTGGATGCACGTACCTCAGATGCTATAGCGTTGGCAACTAAAACAGGAGTACCCATTTACACCAATGACCAAGTACTCAATCAAGCCAGTATTATCAATGAAATATACGTGACAGAAAGCACTAAAACCTCATTTAATGATTATACGATTCCTGAATTGGAAGTATTATTAAAAAAAGTTATCGAGAAGGAAGACTATGAAAGTGCCATCAGAATCAGGGAATCTATACTTAGGAAAAAATCAAATTAAAAAAATAAAACCCTACAAAAATGCACGAAATATCCTTGGTCAGAAATGTGTTTAATACCCTCCATCATGAGTTTGATGAAGAAACGATTCCAAAAATAAAAAAGATAAAGATTGTAGCAGGGGTTCTTTCAAATATTGAGCCCATATTGATGCAAAATGCTTTTGAAGCAGTGGTTGCTACAGATGCTCCCGAGTTTAAAGATGCTATTATGGATATACAAATATTGCCTGTAATCATCGAATGTTTACATTGCCAAACTAAGTCAGAAATAAAAAACTATACTTTTATATGCAGTTCGTGTCAAAAACCGAGTAATAACATCATACAAGGCAATGAATTATTGATCAGTGGTGTGGAACTTTAACCTATAAATTTTTAGAACACCATAAGATATAACATTGGTATACATCACTCAAACACCACCAAAATCTGATTTTTATCTACGGAGTTGCCTTTGCTCACTTTTACACTTTTGATGATGCCTTCTCCTGGAGATTTTAGGATATTTTCCATTTTCATGGCTTCAAGGCTTAATAGTTTTTCTCCTTCAGCTACGGATTGACCTTCTTCCACAAAAATATTTACCACTAGACCTGGCATGGGAGATTTGATTTCTTTGACGGAATGCTTGCTTGCTTTGAGAAAACCCAAGTCATTTATCAAGTGATCTAGCGGCTCCTTCATATTTACCTTAAAGTCAAAGCCGTCTACGTTGATCAATGCAGTTTTGGTTTGGATATCTACACTTTTTACATAAACCTGATAAGACTTATTGTTGTACATTACTTTTTTGTGGTGACCTATCTCTTCCAAAACTCTTATTTCTGAAGCTTCTAGATCTGATGCTAGCCAGGTTCCTATGTTGTTTACTTCTATATTTGTCTTATACCTATTGGTGAGCATGTTACTTTTTTTAAAATCTATCAAGGTTTTTTATGCGCGAGCTTGACCATAAACCAAGTCTCAAAAATAGTAAAATATATATAAATAAATAAGAAAGGAAGTACAAATTTATTGTCAGGAGGTGCATTGAGTTTTCTATAAAGTAGTAAAAATACAATAGCAATAACCATTTTGGCAAGCATATTTGCCAAGGTTATGGACAAAAACAATTGTTTATTAGTACTTTTGAGTGAGAGATTTAGGAAAAAGAAGAGTAAAAAGGACATTACTATAAAAATCACTGATCCTACGATAGAAAGATCCATATATTTTCCTCCTAACCCGTAATGATGTACGCAAAACAAGGTAGGCGCTAATAAGCCTAAGCACAAAAACAGACCCGAAATAAATTGTTTAACGTTGGGTTCCAAGTCAGTCTTTTTTTACTATGAGTTCGACATACAATTTATACATAAAACCAGAAAAGAAAATCAGTATCAGTAATAGTGTTACCAGTGGCTTTTCTAGGCCGAGCCACTGATCAATATATTTTCCACCAAAATATCCTGCTAAAACCAATCCAGCCAACTGAAATCCCAAGCCTGAGTATTTCAAATAAGAATTTACTTTCTTTTTGACCTGCGGCGTGGATGATTCATTCATTTTAGTTAGCTACTTTATGAGCGCTTTCCTTTTGAACCAAAGATTTTAATTTTTGCCCGCTCATAACACAAGTAGTATTGAATACTGCGCCGGTTTGGATGAAAAGTTTGTCACAGCTCACATCGCCATTGATGACACCTGTTTCTTTTACGGTAAGCAATTCTTTGACATCTAAAGTCCCGGTAAATGCACCTTCTACGATGGCGTTGATGCAAGATATTTCGCCTTCTATTTTTCCTTGTGGGCCTATGATGACTCTACCTTTACAATCGAGTTTGCCTATAAGTGTCCCATCTATTCTGATATCATTTGAAGCAGAAATTTCTCCCTTGATGTGTGTACCTTCTACAATACTATTACTTACATTAGGAGATACCGGAGTTCCATTTGAGTTAGATTTCTCATTTTTACTTCCAAACATGAATATTCGATTTTTTGATGATTTTTTAAATTTTACCAAACTTACAATCCATACTAAGATAGTTAAATCCTAGTACTTTCTGTACAAGTTGATATGTATATGGGGGAATGCTAAGTGTCTGTAAAGATAAATTAAAACAAAGATAGTTTTATTTTATCTCTACGTGACGGTATGATTTAGAATCTTGGACAGTACACACCTCTGCTTTCAGGTCCACAGATGTTGTAAACTAATGAGAACTCAAAGGCACCATTTGCAGGAGACGCTTGTCTTAAGCCTGAAACGTTGATATCATAACTAAAGCCAATTCCAAAATTTTCGTAATTGAATCTAGAAGACAGAATTACTGCATCACTGTGTAAACCTCCTTCTACCTTATTTCCTACTCTATACCAAGTACCTATTTCCCAAGATTGATTGGTAGTACGAGATGGTCCCATTGCAAATCTCAAGTTAGCACCTGCATTAAGTGATCTGTGTGGACCTTGAGCCATATAAACTCCAAAAGGTAATAAAGTAATTCTTTTTTGCAATTCGAACTGTAATCCGGCATGCATGGTATATCTGCTGTATAAATCAACATCAGATCCCAAAAATGAAACATTAGGTTTGTTTAGGTGATGCATAGCTGCCCCAAAGTACCAGTTAGTATTATTATCTATAATGCTAAAAAACAAAAGTCCTGCTGCAATATCTCCGTATAAGAAGTCAGTATCTTGAATATTTTCACCACTTGGTATTGTAGGGTCAAAACCACCAGCAGTTATTTGTGTTGGCCATCTAAGGTCATTGTTACTAATCCCTCTATTGGTCAATGCTGCGTCTGCACCTATGACTAAGTAGCTTGCTTTCTTTCTGTATCCTGCCATCTTTTTGGAATACGACATAGATATTCTACCTTGGGTAGTTCCGAAACGGCTTTCACCAGCTACGTCACCCCAAATAGATCCACCAATACCAAAATAATCTTCTCTTCCTACAGGAATTTTCTGATCATAAGATACGGAGTAGGTGTTATATGCATTGGCAGTAAGGATAGCTGACCATTGATTTCTATAATTAGCAATCATTCTTGTCTTACAATTCATCACTCCTGTCATAGCTGGGTTTAGATTCAAAGGAGACATGTAAAACTGGGTAAAGTGTATATCCTGCGCCTTAAGAGACACTGAAAATACCACTAAAAAGATAAAACCGATTCTTGAAACTAACTTGTTCATATTAAATTTATTTTTTAAATGAGCAACTTTAAATTGCATTATTATTTAAATTGAAGGATAAAAATAGATATAATTTTTGTACTCCATGCTCATAAAGCGAAAAAAAATTAAATTTTTTGTTAATTTAGTGGGTGATTGCAGAAAACTAACCCTTTTTTTTACCATTTACTGGACGGACTTCCATTTTGCTCCAAACTCATGAATCAACACATTGTCATAGTAGTCTGCACTTTTTAAAAGGTTTTGGAAGAGCATCATCAATGTATTATTATTAATATACTGATCGTGGATGAGCAATGACAAAATGATGTCATTATTCCTAATAGAAAAGCTGATTCCTTGAAGTTTATAGTTTTCTTTGAGGAGGAAATAATAGAGGGATTCTATATTGTGATCTGGCAGAGAACAGAGATATACATCACCAATCAACAAACCCGATTTTTCGTAGTAAGATAGGTTCAATAAGGCGCTTCCTTTGATCAGTGACCAATTATTAGGTCCTTTTCGAGTCAGAGACACTTCATAGCCTAGCTTAGATATCATGTCTTCTACTGTATAGTTTACACCATATGGCTCGTAATCCGTTATTTGATTAATCATGGTAATAGCGGCACCACAATGCCCACAATACTTAGAGTCATTGACTTTATTTTCGAAACTGATGCGTTGGCACGAAGGACAACGGACCCCTTTCTGACCATCACCTGCTAAAAAATCTTGTAAACAATTTTGAAGTATATTTGCTGGTAGTGCAAAACCTATACTATTTCCATTTTGTACTATAAAGGTATTGACACCAATGATATGACCTTCCATATCGATCAAAGGCCCACCACTATTTCCGGGGTTGAGTGCAGCATCATGTTGTATATAAGATATGTCATCTTCTTTGTGGGCTAAATTGGAAATGATACCTTGTGTTGCTGTATATTTCAGATCAAAGGGATGCCCTACTGCCAAGACTTTGTCTCCTTCATCTATTTTGGATAAATCTCCGCACTCTAGAGATATCATATTATGGTTTTTTGGAGGGCTTAAAAAGGCCAAATCATATTTGATATCGAGATAAACGACTGATGTCATTTGTTTTTCAAAAGCTTTGCCCGCTATTACTACGTTTTTGTTTCCTCTGACTACATGTTCATTGGTAATGATGAGATTATGTGCTTGTAAGTAAAAACCTGTTCCCGTAGCATACGGTGTAGCTATCTGAACTATTATATTTTCTGCGGCTGCTATTATTGCTCTGATCTCCATCATAAATCCCGAAATGTCATATTTTTGATCATGTGAATGTAAGTCCTTTTGAAGGCAAGAAGATTGGATGTATCTAAATACTTTGTTTCCAAAATTATTTTGCCATATTTCAATTCATGAAATTGACATATATTTTTAAAGGCTTTTAAGATTTCAGTTTTATTTAGTTGTCCATTACTTTTATAAAATATATCCTTAAATCCTAAGTCGTTAAAGAATTTTCGCTCTGTGATTTTGTAAAATAAGGTGAGTAGTTCTTTGATAGGTTCTGGCATAGCGTAAGAATATAAGGTAAAACCTACGATGTATCCGCAAATGGCATCACAAACCACATGATGACCATTGTCAAAATACCAGTCAAAATCACTCATTTGAGCATCTACGATCTCAGCGAATCTTTGTGGCTCTCCGGGTATCGAATTTCCAAAGGTAGCATTAACATTATATATTTCTTTAGCAAATTTAGTCAAGGTGTACTGATCAAAGTCTCTTAACATGCTGATCATTTTTTTATTTTTTTCGTGTACGGTCATGATGTTATTTTCGAAATACATAGCATGCATTTCTTGGATATATGTCATCAGTGGACCTTCGGGCTTGACCAGATAATCTATTTTATAAAAAAAATCGAGCAATAAGAATGAAACGCTGCCCGGATAAAGGAATGTATTGAGTTTTATGTTGTCTAAAGCATGTATTAAATGGCTGCACTCAGATTTGAAATAGGCATATTTCAGTGCGATTTCGTTGTCAGGAGCTGCTTTGGTATGTTCGTCGTTGATGGTTTTTAGATCTGGAAATTCATCAATAAGTATGTCATCTTTTTTGTCCGATATCGTTGCCACTTCTTTAAGTGCCTGATATATTTTATGAGGCGCACCATCTTCTACATAGGTATCAAAGGCCAAACAAAGGCAATTGTCATCATCTATAGCATATCTTGAATATTTGAGTTCAAAATTTTCTTCCAACAGCTTGCGCATCATGCCTATATGTGGTACAGCGATCTTTGCAATTTTGGACTCAGCCTTAAAATGATGGACATCTGCTTCGCCTTGGATTACTTTGGAACCTTGCAAAAATTCAAAAGTGATCTTTCCGTTTGCATTTTCGTGTTTGAGGTTAGAAACCGAGTCATCCGCCAAAAAATTTAAAAAAGAAGTATAACTTTGAAGGTATTTTTCTGCATTAAAAAACTCCAATGCTTTATCCCAGTTTTTGTATTTGTCTTCACTCTTATAGGTATCAGAGTATCTCCCAAATTGGATATTGGGTTCACCAGAAGTGTCAGCTTTTTTAAATAATTTAGAAAATATATTCATTTAAAACCTTAAAATTGATGTGACATTCCACAAAGATATGAAAATGTTTCTGTTTACAGTTACTTACAGTTTTGCGAATGCCGAAAGATTACCCTACTTTTGCAGAGAAATCAGTAAAGATATCCATTGATACCCTTCAGGACAGAACTCCAAGTAGCGCCATCAACGATTCATATCAGTCATCAGAGCACGGTCTTGATGATCGGTTCTTGCTTTTCGCAAAACATAGGCGTAAGATTGCAAAATTACAAATTTAACTGTATTGCCAATCCTTTTGGGACCATCTTTCATCCATTGGCCATAGCCAGGGCTATATCGCGTGCTTCCAGTCTTGATTATGTTGACTCGTCATCGCTGATTCATTCGCAGGGTATTTGGGTACATCCTGACTTTCATAGCAGCTTGGGACATACCGATTTTACACAAGCGCATACTCAGATCAATCTGGTGGTGGATCAGGTACATCAGGCATTAAAGACTGCTCATTTTTTATTTATTACTTTGGGCACTATGATGGGTTATCGTATGCATGAGCATCATACCATAGTAGCCAATTGCCATAAAATACCATCTAGTCATTTTACTAAAGTCGAAAGTACCGTAGAAGAATGTTGTGCTGTATTGAATCCATTATTCGAACAATTATGGGACATCAATCCGGAATTAAATATTGTACTCACCGTGAGTCCAGTCAGACATATCAAAGATGGTATCATAGAAAATAGTAGAAGTAAGGCAAAACTGATCGTGTTGTGTGATCAATTGGTCAATAAGCATCCGAAAGTGAGTTATTTTCCGGCTTATGAGTGGATGATGGACGATTTGAGAGATTACAGATATTATGAAAAAGATCTTATTCATCCCAATGAGCAAGCTATTGACTACATTTGGGAGAAGTTTGGTGCGGTATATTTTGAACAGAAAACAACCGACCTGCTGCAAAAAATAGCAAAGATAAACCGAGCCAAACAACATAGACCATTTAATCCAGAATCTGCAGAGCATCAAATGTTTCTTAGTAAACTGCATGAAAAAATCAAAGCTTTGGAAGGTGTATATGAGTGGTTGAAGTTTTGATTTGGAGTATATTTTTGGATCTTACAAAATTGGGTCCGCTCCGAAAAACTGTAAAGGTTAAAATGCCACTCCAGTGGCGCTATAGCGTTAAAGTCTCTAAGACTCTAAGTTGAATAAAAATATTTGACTATTAATATTTTGTAATTGGTGATTCTTTGTGCCTTTAACGCTTTAATGCGCCTTAAGTCGCGGCAAAATTATACTTTTCTGAGTATATTCAATTTTTAAAAATTTATGGTATCTCCGACCCTAATAAAGCCTTCTTCTGTGCAGATCATATTGGTACCAAAATTTACACTGTTACCTACCTTCCGATATAGATTGAGTATCTTTAAAGGTTCTGTATTGATGTGTGCGTTTTGTTGATCTATCGTGATTACATTACATCGGCCACACGGTTTAATGTTTTCGAAAACGGCGTTTCCTATCTTCATACCTGGCCAAGTATCCTCATGGTGTCCATAGTCCGCAGTCACTACAAGGTTTGGTCTGAATCGATCCATTTGGATGGGGGAAGACAGTTTTTCGTTTAGCATTTGCAAGCTTTGTTCACTAGCAACTAAATATGGATATCCGTCTGCTAAGCTAACATCTACTGTTTTTCTGGTGGCCTGTACCGTATGTTTACGAGATTGATCATTTAGGATTTTGACCAGTTGTACTTTTTTATGCAGCATTTCTGAAAACCAAGCTGAAATTTCATCAGAACAGAAGACCGTCACAGCATCATCATCCCATACTTTGGTATGTATAATTTGGCTGGTATGGTCTTCCACTGATATTTGGACAGATGCGCCATGGTAAGAGATTACGAGGTTATCATCAATAATATTTTGGCTGAATAATGCCATTTGTGGTAATGACCTTTGGGTTACAAATTGATGATTTTCGTCTACGAGCATCCATCTTCGGTCATATTTAAAACCGGCGTATTGCGCTTGCCATTCTTGAGTATGAATACCGCCCAATCCTTTTATAGGATAGATAATGATATCTTTGATAGTATGCATTATAGTAGTTCGGGTTTACCAATATATACTTTTATTTCCGGAGAAAGTTTGACTTCTAATTTTATGATCAGTACTTCGTTTAAAGGTGCTTTCGTTTTTTGATGTAAAGCCAAAGTAGTTTTAATAACATTGAGCAAAAATTTGATAGTTTTTACATCCTTATACTCTTTCAGTAGGTCTGTCAGTCTATCAGGAGTAAAGTCAGATGTTTTGCCGCGGAGTTCTGCCATGAGTACCGGACTTATGCTCATAGACACCCCAAATGACGTCATCTCCAACCCCAAAGCTTGAATCTTGGGTAAAATGGCTACCCATTCGTCTATAGTGGACATGATTTTTTCTTTGGCTGCATCATTGATTTCTCCAGCTTTGTCCATAACCAAGACACCTGCTTCCTGTAAGGTATTAAATAAACTTTTAAACATGAGGGTACTATTTTATAATGGTTATTGTAACAATGCTCCGGAGAGTCTCTGCAATTCTAACATCGCCGATTTTGCATTAAAGGCAGCAGTTATTTTTCTAAACTGCACATCTATCAGATTTTGTTGTGCTTGTCTGAGTTCTATGGGTGTAATGGAGCCGCTTTTCAGCCTTTCGGTGGTGATTTCTAGATTTTTTTTAGCCAAATTGATATTTTTTTGCTCCATGATTTCCATAGCATTGGCGTTGTTATAGATGTTGTATGCTATGGTTAAGTCCGATTTTAAACTATTGATGGTGTTATCTTTATTTATTTTTTGAGCTTCGGCATCTAATTTAGCGATTTGGATTTCTCTCTTATTGTTGAATCCATTAAAAATATTCCACCTTCCAGTCAGTCCAAATGAGACTCCTGCGTTTTGATTAAACTTTAGGATTCCGATTTCGGCATTGAGTCTGCTAAAATTGTATCCCGCATTGATATCTAGAGTAGGGTACTTATTGGCTTCTCTTTGTTTGATATTCAGATTGGCCAAAGCAATATTTTTTTCGGCAATTTCCAAAAGTTTATTTCTAGTCATCGTGCTGGATAGGAGTTCTTCAAGACTTAGCGGTTTAAAATCGGGCGATGGTTGAGTTTTGAAATCAGTGTCAGGAGACCTAACGAGCAATTCGTTTAAGCCCACTTTCATGTTTTTTAGTACCAATTGTTGCTGGATGAGTAAAGAGCTATCGGCATTGATATCTACTTCAGCTTGTATGATAGCCAAACCAGACCCTGATCCTAAACTTTCTCTCACTTTAGCTAGCTGAATTCTTTCTTTGCTGATATTAATGGCTTCTTTGATGATGTCTATTCTTTTTTCTTGCTGCTCTATATCAAAATACTGTGCCATGATCTGGGCAGTGATTGTTTCTATCTGAAATTGTAATTGCAGCATTCCGATATTTTGCAGGGCATCGAGTCTATCCTTATTGATAAACATTTGCATTCCATTAAAGACCGTCCAATTGGCCTGTATATTGGCATTACCTACATTCGTATTGACATTGTTTCCTTCTCTTTTATCTCCCGAAAAAAACTCTTGTTTGGTATTGTTAATATTAAAGGTTTGTCCAAAGTTTAGTGCTACCACAGGCAACATGCCTGCATTGCCCATGGTGTTGTTGGAAGTATTGATCATACTTGCGTTTTGGGCTAGTTTTATAGCATAGTTTTTTTCCAAACCAATTTTTATGGCTTCATCGAGCGTGAGTACATTTTGAGCTTGTAAAATACAATGAAGCATTAGAATACACCATACTAAAGAAAATGCTTTGAACATAAAATAAATAATAAGTTGGTTTTAATAAAATGATTGAGTATGTAACAAATATATTCTTGATTAGTTAAATTTTTAATTAGATTCAAGATTTTCTTTAAACTTTTTGGGAGTTGAGATGGCCTTTTTGCAATATTAAAATAAATAGTGACAGCGATTCAAGGTCTAAATCGATTATATGAATTTTGAATATGCATGGTTCGTACTTTTTGATTACTTTATTCAATTGTATTTGGTATAAAACCATGTGTCACTATACAGGCGAATGCTCCCACTACTTTTGTGCATGGCTCCACTACTTTTGCGGATGCTCCAACTACTTTTATGCATGGCTCCACTACTTTTGTGCATGCCCCAACTACTTTTGTACATGCTCCAACTACTTTTATGCATGGCTCCACTACTTTTGTGCATGCCCCAACTAC
>CAZGMB010000005.1:107636-135482 GCA_964526715.1 uncultured Aureispira sp.
TTTTGTGCATGCTCCAACTACTTTTATGCATGGCTCCACTACTTTTGTGCATGCTCCAACTACTTTTATGCATGGCTCCACTACTTTTGTGGATGCTCCAACTACTTTTATGCATGGCTCCACTACTTTTGTGGATGGCACAACTATAAAAGCAGGAATTAAATATATAAAGTGTTTAGGCCATTAAGAAATAATATTAGAGAAAAATAAAATTGGGTTAGGAATGGAGATCATATAGGAAAGAAAAATATTATTTCCGACATTAGTAATTTTCAAGTGCTTTACATTTTTAAAACTCTAAATTAAGTTATTCAGGCTATCCACATAGCTAAATGAAAAGAACGATATATTTTGACAATACAAAAATGGTTCTTATTTTTGTTTCATAATTATAAAAATTGAAGATGACTTTTGAGACTTTTTTCTTAATGAATTACTGAAAAACCGAAGGTTGTGAGAATTTTTTATACATATAGAAATAAATATGAGTAAAGAAGAAGAAGCATATAAATTTAAGAATAGCATCAAAAATTACTGGAATGATCCAGTTTGGAGTAAAGTGATTTCAGCAATCATAATTTTTGGTTTGACTAATATTTATATATTGATTAAAAGCATGTATGAAAAAGTTGCCTTTAAATCTGTTGCTTTTGATGTAATTAATTATTTTAAATCAACAACAGTAATAAATAATCTAATATTATGGATTTCGACAATCATAGTGTTGTGGTCATTTTATGTTTTTTTAAAAACTGTTGTTAAAAAGTTTAAGAATAACCAAAATGAAGTTTTAGAAGAAGAAATCGAAGAATTACCAAGATTAGGAAGGTCTTCAACAGACCTGTTTTCTCATCGATTAGCTAGTGCTTTTCCAGGACAAAGGGGATTGCAATGGTATGACTCTAAAACAGCTGTAAAAAGACTTGCAATAGTATTCAAAGGACCGTTAGAATTTGAGCCAATAATAGGATCAGAAGCTGTTGGTGACCCTTTTTGGTGGTTTAGAGCAGGAAAATCTATGTATATAAAGCAATTCCAATCTTTGTCCAAAACAAAAATATTATTAGGTATAGACGAATTTGAAATTAATAGAATAGCTGTTAACATTAGTCAATCTTATTACAAATGTTTTATTTATGTTGAAACTAAAGGAGAAAAACAAATTGGCTTGTACAATTACACGAATGAAGACGTAAAAAGAAAAAAAGAATTATTTGGATATTGTTCAGAAGAATATGCTTTATTTGGAGATAGGCCAATATCTCGTGAAGATTATGATGATGGTGCGACAATAATAAATGGGGATGTTGTGGAAACTTTTGGTGCAAAATTGAGAATAAGATATCTTTCGGAATACAACTTTATTATTTCTGCTAAACAATCTCCTTTCAATTCACAAAAATTTGATAGAGAATCTAATGATTACTTTAATGCAATCCTAAAAGGCGAAAAAAATTCTAATGATTTTCTTGAATTATTAGAAAATTATGAACGTAATTTCTATTAAAAAATTATAGCCAACACACGCTACAAGTAATTTGTTTAATTTACTAGTTCCTAGATATTAGGCTACTTTAAAAAGTTATCTTATTTTTGTCAAACTTATAAATTTTCAAGATGACTATAGGGACTTTTTTGATTCATGAATCTGAATATTTAAATGATAGATAAAAAGACACTTTCAGAACGAGATATTTGTACCAAGTTTATCACGCCTGCCCTTGAAAATGCAGGGTGGGATAGAAACTTCCAAATTCTAGAAGAAGTATCATTTACAGATGGAAAAATATATGTAAGAGGAAAACTGACTGCACGTGGTAAAAGAAAACGTGCTGACTACATTCTATATTACAAGCCAAACATTCCAATAGCTATAATTGAAGCTAAAGATAATAATCATTCCATAAGATCTGGAATTCAGCAAGCGCTTGACTACGCCAAAACACTAGATATACCTTGTGTATTTAGTAGTAATGGTGATGGCTTTTTATTCCATGACAGGACGGTCCAGAATGAGAATATTGAAACCGAAATTCAAATGGACGAATTTCCAACTCCTGATCAATTGTGG
This sequence comes from uncultured Aureispira sp., assembly GCA_964526715.1. Taxonomy (GTDB): domain Bacteria; phylum Bacteroidota; class Bacteroidia; order Chitinophagales; family Saprospiraceae; genus OLB9. The sequence continues at coordinate 109,708 of CAZGMB010000005.1, forward strand.
CAGATTTATAAAAAATATAAGGGAATTCAGACCGCTGAATCTGAAAGAATAGTTTCTCAAGATTACTTCTTTGACGGAACTAAAAGGAAACCTAGATATTACCAGCAAATTGCAATAAATCGTACTGTGGAAGCCATTGCAAATGGCCAACCCAAAGTATTGCTAGTCATGGCTACAGGTACAGGCAAAACATATACAGCTTTTCAAATAGCATTCAGGCTTTGGAAGTCTGGATTAAAAAAAAGAATCTTATTTTTAGCAGATAGAACAGCCTTGATAGACCAAACAAGGAGAGGAGATTTTAAGCACTTTAAAGGTGCGATGACTGTCATAAAGAAAAAAATAGTCGTCAATAAAGATGGTAAAGAAGAACTTATTTCTAATTATAAACGTGGCATTGACTCATCTGATAAAGCTTTTGAAGTATTTTTAGGGTTATATCAAGGATTAAGTAACTCTGACCCACAAATGCAAGATGCTTATAAAGATTTTTCACCCAATTTTTTTGATTTAATCATCATTGATGAGTGTCACCGTGGTAGTGCAAAAGAAGACAGCAATTGGAGAGAGATCCTGACATATTTTAATAAAGCATCGCATGTAGGTCTGACAGCTACACCTATAGAAACAAAAGAAGTAAGCAATTCAGAATATTTTGGCGATCCTGTTTATACATACTCCTTGCGCCAAGGAATTGATGATGGATTTTTAGCGCCATACCGTGTTATTAGAGTGGCCCTTAATATTGACGCCGAAGGTTGGAGGCCAAATCTAGGTAAAACAGATAAATCCGGAAAAGAAATAGAAGATCGAATATACAATCGTAAAGACTTTGACAAAAACTTAGTCATAGACGAGAGAACAGATGCCGTGGCCAAAAAACTGACGGAGTTTTTAAAAGGTTATGACCGTTTTGCAAAGACTATTGTCTTTTGTGTAGATATTGACCATGCAGAGCGCATGAGATCTGCTATAGCAAAACACAATGCTGATTTGGTTGCAGAGAATCACAAATACGTCATGCAGATTACTGGCGACAATGAAGAAGGGAAACGAGAACTTGACAACTTCATCAATCCTGAAGAAAAATATCCGGTCATTGCCACGACGTCTGAATTGATGACCACAGGAGTTGATGCTCAAACTTGCAAAGTAATTGTTTTGGACTCCAATATTAGCTCCATGACTAAGTTTAAGCAAATAATAGGTAGGGGCACAAGAATCAATGAAGAATATGGTAAGATGTTCTTTACTATTTTAGACTTTAGAAATGCCACAGATCTATTTGCTGATGCTAAATTTGACGGGGACCCAATAAGAGTTAAGCCAGTATCAGAAGATACGGACCTTGGAGGCATAATAGATGAAGAAGAAAAATCAACAGAACCTATCATTGACGAACAAACAGGTGCTACCATTGAAGTAATACCACCTGTTATAAGATATCCACAACCTAGCTCAACCACACCCACAGCAAATGATCCTAGACTAAAAGTCTATGTGAATGGTATTGATGTATCAGTTTTAGTCAGTAGGGAGATGTATTTTGATCAAAATGGGAAACCAATCACCACAAGTCTGAAACTTCATACTAAAGAAATCATCAACGATCAGTATGGCTCTATGGATGATTTTCTTTCAAAATGGAAAGCTTCAGATCGCAAAGATGCCATCATTGCAGAATTGGTAGAACAAGGTGTAATGGTCGAAGCCCTTTATGATGCTGTGGGCAGGGAAGTAGACTTATTTGATTTAATCTGTCATATCGCCTATGACCAGCCACCCCTTACTCGTAAGGAAAGAGCAAACAATGTCAAGAAACGTAATTACTTTACCAAATATAGCGATCAAGCACAAAAAGTATTAGAAGCATTGTTAGATAAGTATGCAGATCAAGGCATCGAAAATATGGAAAACATCCAAATCCTGACAGTACCTCCTATAAATGAATTCGGATCTGTAACAGAAATTATTAAAGCTTTTGGTAGCCGTGACAAGTATGAAAATGCGATAAAGGAATTAGAAAATGAATTGTATAAATTAGCATAAATTTTAGGGACTGTTGGGACTCGAGCGACTGTCCCAATAGTCCCTAAAGTCACAAAGAATATATGGAAGATAAAAACCAAAATAAAGAAGGGTTCATCCCTAAACATGGTGGATACCAGAATCTGATAACCTATCAGAAGGCGGAAATAATTTATGATGGTACAATATACTTTACAAAGAGATTTTATCTGAAATATGACAGAACAATTGACCAAATGGTGCAAGCTGCAAGAAGTGGCAAACAAAATATTGTAGAGGCAAGTATGGCATCTGCTACTTCAAAGGAAATGGAAATCAAATTAACAAACGTTGCAAGGGCTTCATTAGAAGAACTTAAAATAGATTATCAGGATTTTTTAAGAACTAATAAGCTACCAATTTGGGATAAGGACCATAAACTAACATCCAGATTTAGAGAAATTAATAAAACACCCAATGCCACCTATCAAACATACCAAAAGGCAATAGAGCATGAGCAACCTGAAATTTGCGCCAATTCAATGATTTGCCTAATAAATATTGTAAGCTATTTGTTAGCGCAACAAATTAAATCATTAGAACAAGCATTTATGAATGAAGGTGGTTTGAGAGAGCGGATGACCAAAGCAAGAATTGATAAACGAAACGAGAACAAAAAACAATAAATGAGCAACATAGCAGGCACCATAAAATCAATCAGAGACATCTTCCGCAAAGATCCGGGCTTGAGCGGTGACGCACAACGCATCGAGCAACTAGGATGGATGATATTTCTAAAACTCTTTGACGATAAAGACAAGGAAAAAGAAATTCTAAAACCCAAATACAAGTCAGATATTCCTGCGGAATTACAATGGCGAAATTGGGCTGAAGATGACGAAGGCATCACAGGAGACGAACTCATCAATTTTGTGAACAACAAACTTTTTCCATCGCTGAAAAACTTGCCAGTTTCGGCAGATGACAGATTGGGCATTATTATCCGCCAGATTTTTGATGGTACCAATAACTATATGAAAAGTGGTACCACTTTCCGCCAAGCTATCAATAAACTCAATGAAATTGATTTTAATAGCAGCAAAGAGCATCATGTTTTTAATGTGATATATGAAGAGATTTTACAGGGTTTGGCTGCTAAGAAAGACACAGGTGAGTTTTATACACCAAGGGCTGTAACCCAATTCATTGTAGATATGCTCAATCCAAAATTGGGTGAAAAATTTAGAGATCCGGCTGCAGGTACGGGAGGATTTTTAATTAGTGGCTTGGAGAATATGAAAAAACAAGTCAAAAATATACACGACTTAAAAGTATTAGAAGATTGTATTTCAGGTTCAGAGTTGAAGCCATTGCCTTTTATGTTGTGTGTCATCAATCTCATAACACATGATATTGCCGTACCCAATATTGAAAATACAGATGCCTTAAGCAGAGAATACACATCCATACGACAAGCCGACCGTGTGGACATCATCGCAGCCAATCCGCCCTTCGGTGGCGTAGTGGGCGATGGTATGGAAACCAATTTCCCGTTGAATTACCGCACTAAAGAAAGTGCCGATTTGTTTTTGATACTGTTTATCCAATTGCTAAAAGATGGCGGACGGGCAGGTATTGTATTGCCCGATGGCAGTCTAACAGGCGATGGCGTAAAACAACGGGTACGGCAAAAATTGCTGGAAGATTGTAATGTACATACAATAGTGCGATTGCCACAATCTGTTTTTGCCCCTTATGCCACCGTAAACACCAATCTAATATTTTTTGAAAAAGGAAAATCCACCAAAGAGATATGGTATTACGAACACACTTTGCCCGAAGGTGCAAAAGCTTACAATAAAACCAAACCAATCCGTATTGAAGAATTTGATACCATTAAAAAATGGTGGAACAATAGAGAAGAAAGTGAAGTGTGTTGGAAGGTTTCAATAGATACAATCATCGACCGCAACTACGATTTGGATGTAAAGAACCCAAATAAGAAAGTAGAAGAAGTTGAATTGAACATTGGCAAAATACTATCAATTCTAAAAACAGAGAACAATAAAGTACGCTCAATCATTCATGAGCTTGAAAACGATTTGGCAAAATGACAATATTAGAATTCTTTAAAACAGTTCATCCTTCTGTATTGGCTGCCAAAATGATATTCAGGTATTTACAAAAGCAGTATCCTGTTATGAAAATAGCAGATATAGCAGATACAACAAGTGGAGGAACACCAAACAGAGGAATGGTAGAATATTATAACGGTGAAATACCGTGGGTAAAATCAGGTGAATTAAGAGATGGATTGATAGCCACTTGTGATGAGTACATTACAGAACAGGGTTTAAAAAACTCATCAGCAAAAATATTTCCAAAAGGAACTTTGCTTGTAGCGATGTATGGTGCTAACATTGGTAAAACAGGTGTTTTAAATTTTGATGCAACTACCAATCAAGCAGTTTGTGCAATCTTCCCGAAAATTGATATTTCAAAAGAATACCTATATTGGTATTTCAAACAGCAAAGAATAGACTTTATTGCTGTTGGAAAAGGTGGAGCACAACCAAACATCAGCCAAACCATTATTAACAATGCTTCCATTGTCGTTCCAGATGACAATGTTCAAAAACAGATTGTTGCTTTTTTGGAGAGAATTGAAAAGGGAAACGGAATTGATAATGATTTCTTTATTCAAGATGTTCTAAAAGATGTTGAAACAATTTACAAGTATAAAAACAGCTATGTTACCTTGTCAGACAGTTTTAAAGCCCAACTCACCCAACTCGAAAACCTAAACCAAGCCACTTTACAAGAAGCGGTGCAGGGCAAGTTGGTACCACAAGACCCGAATGACGAACCTGCCACTGAATTACTGAAACGCATCAAAGCCGAAAGGCAAAAAGGCCTGCCTGCTGGAGCAAAGCGTAGGCAGGAAAAACCATTGCCACCCATCAAGCCAGAAGAGATTCCTTTTGAAATTCCTGAAAATTGGGTATGGTGTAGGTTGGGGGAAGTATGCGAAATCAAAGGAGGGAAAAGAGTATCAAATGGATATAAGCTTTTAAAAACTCCAACACCATATATTTATATCAGGGTTACGGATATGAAAAGTGGAACAATCAGTGAAGATGATATACACTATATTGATGAAAATATGCACCAAAAAATAAAACAATATACAATTAACAAAAACGACTTATATATGACAATTGTTGGTGCAACAATCGGCAAATGTGGTATAGTTCCTGAAAGATTCCATAATATGAACTTGACTGAAAATGCAGCTAAAATTTCACCAATTCTCATTGATAAGAAATTTCTTTTAATCTGTTTACAAAGTAAATTTTGTCAGAATCAATTTATTGATAAAACAAAACAAGTTGCAGTTCAAAAAATGGCACTTAATAGATTTTCAAGTTCTACTATCCCCCTTCCCCCACTATCCGAGCAAAAACGCATTGTAGCAGAAATAGAAAAACAATTAGCCAAAACCAAACAATTAAAAGAACACATCATCGCCAATCAACAAGCCACCGAGCAATTGCTTAAAGCATTGTTACATCAGGCGTTTGAGGTTAAGGAAATATTATAATATGAGAAAAGTCTAAAATGGAAGTTTCTCCTGATATGGTTTGATAATTTGTGCTTTTTAAACATAATTTAAAAGAATGTTATTAGATAAGTTAATTTATAGACGCGATGTTCCCAAAAACCATTTAATCGATGAGATAACTGATATTTTTCAAGCCATCGTTATAAAAATAAAGAGAAAAGGCAAGCAAAACGATCACTCATTAAATGTGTTTTTGGAACAAGATTTTATAACTATCTATAACTTAGCATTAAATGCAACTTTTACTAAATGCAAGGGGCCAAATTTTCCTGGCATAGATTTAAAAGATCAAAGTCAATCCATTGGTGTGCAGGTTTCATCAGAAACTGTTCCAAATAAAATTTATGAAACATTTGAGAAATACTATAAAAATCAGGAAAAACTCAAAGAAATAAAAAAAATAAAGTTTTTCTTTTTATCTCTTGAAGTTTCTCATCTGGAAAATGTAACCTTAGAAAAAATTCAATCTTATCTGAATAAGCCAAAAAAACTTAAGGAAATTAATAAAAATCTAGGTCAGCCATATACACAAATTACAGTTGATCCTTCTCTTTTTGACCCAGCTAATGATATTTTATCCTTTAACTTTCTAAGTGAAAGGTCAAATGAATTTGACAATGAAAAGTTAGCAAATATTTTAAATATTATCCAAGATGTTTGGACTCTATATAGAATTTCAATAGGTGATATATCCAAAATTTTAAATAATCAGCAAGTTACATCTTTAAATGACAGGCTTGCTAGTCTATCAAAAGCTGAATCTATCAAAAAAATTATTGATACATTTTCGCCTTTAAAAGTAATTCCATATCACATCCTTACCAGATTGCATTATGTTGGAAAAAGAATAGGAAGTATGGTAAAAATTCATACATTAACAACCGACAATCAGACATTATTTGATGATATACTTGCTGAGAGAAGTTCTGATAATGAAAGACCACTGATAAATTTTTTATTACGAAACAAGATTCAAATTGTCCAGCTTCTTAGAAGCACACTGAAAATATACTTGGAAATAACAAAAAATACGACAACAACTTGCAGCATTTGTAAGTACAATAGTTTGGAATTAGAAATACCTCTATTTTTCGAATCACCAACAACAAGTATAACAATAGATAATCTTGAAAGTGCATTTAAAAAAGCTTATTTTTTTGCTGAATATGGTAAATTTACTGAGGCAATAGAGCAGTTGAAAAATATATGGCAGTTTACGTTTGAAGCCAAAAATTATAATATAGCTCGTTTTTTAGCTGTGTATAATTTGCGTCGTCTTAAAAATAGTATATACCTGAGAACTGATGATAATGCTGCAATAAATCATTTACCCAAACTTCTTCTTACTGAAGTTAATCAAGATTTTAGTCACATCTTTAATGACACAATTACAAAAGAAGAACAAGATGTATTGGATTACTACTATCACTTTAAGCATATTAGTAATCAATATTTGATCTTAGAGTTGATAAATGAAACAGAAAAAGCAAAAGAAGTTGATGCAAATGGAAGTTACTACGCCAAGGAAATATATTTAGATTGGTATATGATTACAACAGTCGCATTGGATATAACATCCCATAACTTTCTAATATTTGATTCTAAATTTTCTGATGTATCACAAATTGTTTTCAAATCATTTAAATCAGTTTTAGAGTTGTCTTTATTAAAGCATGAAAAGAGCTTTAGACCACATTTATGGAGTACTTTTGTGAAATATACCATTCTAATCTTAAGTGAATCAAATCTAAAAGAGTGTTTACTATCATATAGTAGAAAATCACCTTTATTAACCAAAGAAGATAATTTAAAAACGATAGATGGGATTTTGACTACATATATTACTAATATTCACAAAAATCTAGATTTCCTTTCTAAGTACATAAGTACTAGAACAGATAATTATTTCAGCTTAATGGATAACATTAATCATGCTTTTCAAAATATATGTTTATACTTGACTTATATTCCATTTGATCAACACTCTTTAAATCAAAACGTCTCTAAACTTTTAGAAATTGGGAAAAAACCAAATATAATAAAAAATCAAAATCTTGATAACCTTATTCAGTTCATAAATGAAAAACAAAGATTATTAACTAAAGAAAATTGTGATAAGATATTAGAGCTCTATAATATTTATCCTAATTTATTTTATGGATTAGAATTGTATGATACTAATTTTATAGACTTGACTAATTTTGATTATTTAAATTCTTCACCAGAAACTCTGCAAGACTTATGGATTATTAGAAAAAGTGAAATCAATGAGCTCGAATTAAAAACACAATTCCAAAAGTCATTATCAGAAAATTATGATTTTAGTGCCTTGAGACTTGGAGTGATTACAGATTTAGTAAGTTTTGATGAGTTTAAGGATAAAACGATAGATTATCTAAAAGATATAGTCCAAGATACGTATGACTTTTTTCTCAACGAATGGATTATAGTTTACTTTATTGAAATTGCTTATCATGAAAATCTTGATTTATCATTACCCGAATATCAGGAATTGTTACCCAAAAAATCAAAAGAGTTAGATTATTACAATTGGTTATTCAATGTAGAATCTTACAATTATGATGATTTCGTTCCATACTGGCTTCTTAAAAATCCATACTATCCATTCCTTAAGAAATTTAAAACAATCCCACAAATAAAAGAAAAGCTGGTACAATACCTGAAAACTAATGAAGATGCAAAACTAAGCCATCTATATTTTGCACATTTTTTGGATAGTTAAATTGAACAAAGATCATCATACCAGAATTTTAATCTGTTTCGAACATTTAGTACTTCATTTGTACCAACCCCCAAAATATTGGATACTAACATTAAATTATTACTTAGATTTATAACCTATTGAACCAAAAATTGATTAATTGTATATTGTATAGGAATTAAAAATTGAATGTAACCTTATATATACTTTAATCAATACTTTTTAAAAATGAGTTACGAAGAAAGAATATGTTGTTTTATTGATATTCTAGGATTTAAAAAACATATCAAGGAAACAATTTCGGAAACAGGGGATGACAATATCAAAAAGATTAAGTCAATAGAATCTGTTTTAAAACTATCAAAAAAGTTGACAAAAGATAACGGTATTGCCAAATCCAAAGTAATAACTTATTTTTCTGATTCAATAGTAATATCCTATAAATATAATGAACCTGGTCAAATTTTTTATACTCTATTAGATTTATTATATGTATCATTCGAATTAGCCAATAAAGGCTATCTTACTCGGGGTGGAGTAAGTATTGGAAAGCTTATACACACTTCAAAATATATTTTCGGTCCAGCTCTTGTACAAGCATACGAATTGGAATCTGAAAAAGCATTTTTTCCAAGAATAATAATTAGTGACGAAGTTATAAAAATAGGCACGAAACATTCTAAAATAGGACATACTGAAGGTGAAGAAAATAAACACATTATGAATTTACTCAATAAAGATAGCGATGGGTTACATTATATAGATTATGTAACTAAATCTTCATCGGAATTTGATAATCCAGAATATGATTTATACATGTATATTGAAAATTTAAAAAGTAATTTTTTTACTAATTATGCCAATGAAGATACATATGTACAAAAAAAATTGGATTGGCTTAAATCAAAGTTAAATGATTACATCAAAATAATAAAAAGAAATATTAAAAAATTTAATTTTTCGCCAGAAATAGTTGAAATTTATTCAAGCCTAAAAGAATTAAAGTAACAGCCTATATTAGTGATTTTATCATATTGTGAGTTTTGTAATGAGTTCAAGTTTAGTTTCTTCTATATTTTAAGTATAAGATTTAAAGCTTAAAAGTAAGTTTCTACAGGGATTGAAGAAACTACATGTTCTTATAATAAATTTTTATGCATTCTTTTAAAATATACTACCTCCTTATTTGATTAACTTATATATTTGACCCTAAAAGATAAGGTTACAAATGTTTTCTCAAATATCAAATATTTTTAATTATTAATAAAATAATGGGTTTTATTATTAATCTTTCATTTTAGGTATGATTCATAAATACTTATTTTTGTAAAAATAAAAACTTAGAAAAGTGATAAAAAAAGTATCAAGGCATGACACATTTACTCCAGGAGATGTAATAAATGATCCAGAAAGATTTGCAGGAAGAGTTTATGATATCGAAAGAGCACTTTCTACTTTACGAAGAAAGGGATGCAGCCTTATGGTATACGGAGAAAGGGGAGTAGGCAAATCTTCATTTGCAAATATGATTAAAAAAATTGCTTTGGGGGACACATACTTAATTGAAAAGCATGGTCTACAAGACATGTATAATGAAAACAAGTGCGTTTATAGGGTTGCTGAAATTAGCTGTGATGAAAATACGAAATCAGTTGAAGATGTACTTCAAAGGCTAATAACAAGCCCAAATGGATTAAGAAAAGAATTTAAATATAAAATTGAATATATTGAATCAACAAGCAAGGACAAAATAGGACTTAATTTTAATCCTTTCAATTTCGTTTCAGATGACAAATCTGTTTTTAAAATAAGTTATTACAACGAGCAATCGATATTTGAAATATTCACTAATATTATTTTATTTATAAGGGATGAAATTTTAAAGGATGGTGAAGGTCTCCTTATCCATATTGATGAATTTGATGTAGTTAAAGATAAAAGTTCTTTGGCTTCAATTATAAAATCACTTTCAACAGATATGATTAAATTCATGGTTTCTGGGATTGCCAATGACTACAATGAATTATTATCAGGACATCGTTCTATTTCCCGGCAACTATTTCAAGGAAGGATAAAAATTGAGCCTATGGTAAAAGAAGAGATGGAACTCGTCTTTAACATTGCTACTCAAAGAAATGAAAACATGGTAATCTTTCACCAAGAATTTAAAGACGCAGTATTTGACTTGAGTGAAGGATTTCCTTACTTTATTCAGCTTTGTGGCCAGCTTTCACTAGATGCATATTTAAAAGAGACTACATTAACACATGGTGTTGTTATGAAAGGTCATCTTGATGATGGTTTAAAAAACCTAGTAAAATATGAGCCACAACTTGATGAATTATATTATTCCGTCATTGGGGACAAAAAGGATAGAGAGATTTGCCTAAAAGTTATCGCCAATAAATTTCAAAAAATGGTTAAACGAAATGACATATACAGGGAATGTGAAAAACAAGGAGTTGATGAGGCAAGAAGAACCTTGACTTACCTCCTTTCGTTTAGAGATAAAAAGCATATAGCGGATTCCGAACAGGTTCTTGAACCTATTGGAGATGACTACATCAGCTTTAGTAGTACGCTTTTTAAACTTTATGTAAGAACTAGAGAAAATATATTTTAAATGGGCTTTTAACAATTCAAGTTGGTTCAAGTCGTTCATTCAGTTGCCATGTCAGCATTTTCAGCCGTTCATTTTGAAATTTTCCAATTTTTAAAAGCATTGAAGAATATTGTATAGTTTTCGAAAAATCATTTCACCTAGTATATAATCTAAACACAAAAAATTTCAGCTCAATGCTTTACTCACTTGCGCCAGAGCTGGAAAAAAACTAAAACTCCAATATCAATACTCTGCCATTCAGAAAATTTTCTACCGAAAATACGCTTTTATGGCATTGATACAATGTAACTCAAAATTGTTCCTGGTGCTGCCATTATACATAATACATGTCATTATCAAATCTCATGTGCTGATGCTTGCTAATAGTCCAATGTTACTGCATCTCACACTTAATTGATAATGATAAATGATAATTCATATTCTGTAGTCTTAATCTAAGGAGCATCATCATGGAGTATCGTTTGTTGACTCACCATCATATGCTATCGTCAAAGTTTCCAGATTCGATATCATACCAATTTACATTAATTGACAAACAAGAACAGTTGTTTAATTTGGGTCTAGGTGACTTTGATCCATTAACAAATAAAGTTTTGGATAATGTTGTTACTGACAATAAAGACACCTTAAAAGTCCTAGCAACAGTAGGTGAAATAGGAAGACAATTTTTAAATGAAAATTTTAATTTTAGCATTTATTTTGAAGGTAACACCCAGTCGAAGAACAGATTATATAGAAAAGGCTTAAACTTATTCTTAGAAGTTATCGAACAATATTATATTATTAATGGATTAAAGGAACAAAACCTGAAATGGGAACGTTTTAATGGTAATACTGAATATATTGCATTTATAATCAAAAACAAATAAAATGGCATACACAACAACAGAAAAAGTAAGTCCCCAAATTAAGAAGGAACTCAACAAAAGAGCTGAGAAAAATCATTTTCCTGCTAAAACTGAAAGAGCCATTACTTTAATTAAGAAAGTTGGCTTACCAAAACAAACTAACATCAAAAATTCATAGAGTATTACGAAGCCATATCACAGGCTTTGATGAAAATGCCGCCCTATCGGGACGGCACGTCACAAAGCCAAGCCGAACGTGAGACTATTGGGTGTTTAAGAATACCGAATGACAACAAACATTTGGATTCATGATATTATAAAAAAAGAGTATAAATCAAATATTTTGGATGAATATACTCTTTTGGATAATCAGGAATGTACCATCTCCCACCCACCCCTAAAACAAAAAAGCCCGCAGCACTAAAATAAAAGTACTACGGGCCCAAACTGCTTATTTATTGATTCACGCTATCTGCCGTTAACAAATTTTAATCCACTTACTTGTTTGTATTGCGGACTTTGGCTGCCATAAATGCTCTTTACATACATTTTTACGTTTTGTGCGATGGCTTTTAATCCTGAGCTAGGATTGTATAGTAAGTTATTCCTATTGTTGATGGCGTTACTGTATATGGTGTACGCACTAATCCATGCTGTTCTGGCAGCTTCTAGCGCATTGAGACGTGCCTGGAGTTGCTGTATTTTCAATTCATTTTCATTCGGATTGTACTGAGGTGTTTGCTGCAATATCTGAATCAGATTGGCCAAGTGATCTTTTACTCTATCATACGATTGTTGTGAGGTAGATATACTCTTGGGTATATCCATTTTTTCAGTATCTGTCGTTTTGGTGGTACTTTTTTTGGATACCGTACCTTGCAATTTTTTGTTTACACCTTTGGCGTCATCTATTGTGAGCTTTGGTGCTCCCGAGGCAATAAGTGCATTGATGATTCGTGTACCTAAAGGCTTGATTTCTTCAAATACAACGCGTCTTTCATTGACAGCTAAATCAAAACCCGTTTTTTGGATTTTGAAGTCGTTTAATACAGACTGTACAGATGCATAAGTAGCTTGCAGCTGCGCAATACTAAGTGAGGTGTTGCTCGGATTGTAAGCCGTGCCATAACCTTGACAAAAAGAAATCAGGTCTTCAAAGTAGGCTAAGTTTTTGATATGCCCTGTTTCTGAAGTAGAACTCATACGTTAAAAAATTTAAATGTTAAACAATATCCTATTAACGCAGACTCTAAAAACCCCGATATTAAGATAATGTTAAATATTTTATAAAATATGATTTGCCGCTAGAGATATTTGAGTTTTTTCATATAGCTGACATGCAGACGTTTAAATATATGTGATTTTGTTCCATGACCTTATATCATATGCAATGAATAGTAAAAGTTATACGGTGGGGGAAATTCTTAGGGTATATTTTGTTGGTCTTTTATCATTAAAGACTAATGTGAATAATCAATGCAAATGATTTGATAGAGATAATTTTAGGGTATGAAGTTAACAACTTGTGGGAGTTGTTTTATATATTTGGTATATTTGGTCTTGATATAGATGTGTATGATTTCGTAAATAAACATATCATAGGATTTTAATAATGGTTATAAAGTTTGATGTGATTAAACCATAAAATTACAAAATAGAGAAAGTTGAATGCAAAATAGTGTTGGTGGTGATTATGGTGCAGAATTTGCATTTGACCATATTTAGTAAACAATTCCAACGGGATTCGCATTTTTAAATAAACCATATAATCTTTTTAAGTCTAATTAAAGTTAATTAGATTCCGTGCTTAGTTCTGTATTATGGAAAAAATAAAAATTAATTATGAATAAAATAGATTTTAACAAAGTCATTTTTAAATGTGAAATTTCATTAAAAAATATACTTTTACATTACTCAAGCATATTGTTTTTTATAATCGTTTATTTATTCTTGTACTATACTGATATATTCACCATTACATTTGTGTGTTTTTTACTATTGTTGCATATATTACTTGACGCGCTCAGTTTACCTTTACTCTTAAGATATTTAAAAATTAAAGATAAAATAATTTTTACGAGAAATGAAATAATTGTAAACGATCAGAAAGAATATTTGATTCAAGATATTGATTTTTTTGAACTAGGTAAACCGATGTCAAATATTGGGGAATTGACATTTGCAAAATTTAACTATATCAAAATATTTTTTTTAAATGGTGAGTATTTAGTTGTAACAAGTATAATGTATAATAAAAAGCTGGAATATATTTTAAATGCTTATCCAATGGTAAATATCATAAGGAATAAGTGTACTTTTTGTTTTTTTGATACCATCAAAAAATACAGGTGATTTAAGCATGACGTTTATTTATTGCAAAACAATCAGGGAGTATTGGTAGAAATAAAAATCGTGATACGTTGATTAAGTTTTACGGAAGAATCAAAAAAAATGAAAAAGAGGCATTTCGCTAAATGTGATCTGAGTACCCATGCATTTCAAAGACAAAATTGAATGACATGGGTACTTTTTTGTATAAACACAAATCACTTTTAGATACTAGGTATCAAAAAAAAGGCCGCAAAACGCGGCCTTTATCATTATTCATTCATGGGAGACTTATGGCAACTCATGACCTTGCAACATGATCAATATCTCAAACCACTGTTCATTGGATAATTGTACATCTACCAAGTCCACTGCTTCTTTGATCTTGTCCACTTTAGGATTATTCATGACCGGTCTGATTTTATTTGGGTGATGCATTAAAAATAATAATGCCATTTCCGTGATGGACCAGCCATTTTCTTCTGCAAACGATTCTAATTTTTGCTTGCGTTTTTTACCTGTTTTGGTATTCGAGAAAATGGTGCCGCCGCCTATAGGTGCCCAAGACATAGGGGTGATACCGTTGGCTACACAGGCATCTATGGTACCATCATTCAATGGCGCCAGATGAGTGAGCGAAAACTCAGATTGGTGCGAAGTGATAGGAAAATATCTCACCATGGCTCGTATTTGATCTGGAGAGAAATTAACAACTCCAAATTCTTTTACCTTTCCTGACTCTCTTAGGATATGGAATGCTTCTCCCATTTCTTCATAATTCATGACCGGGCTTGGTCTGTTTATCATCACTACATCTAGATACTCGGTACCCAGATTTTCGAGGGATTGATCTACAGATTCAAGAATATGCCTTTTTGAGGTGTTGTAATGAGAAATTTTGAAACCAGGTTTTTCAGCACATGGTTTGATAATTCCACATTTGGTAATGATTTGGACTGCATCCCTAGGTATTCCACTTAGGATCAAAGCATCTCCAAATTCGCGTTCTGTAGTGTAGTTTCCATAGACATCTGCGTGGTCGAATGTTGTAACTCCCATCTCTACACAAGAGTTGATCAAAGATGCCATCTTAGACGATGATAGTTTGGATCCCCAACTACCCCATCTAATGACACCTGCGACTACATCTGAAAAATTGCTCATCTTTAGAAAATTGTGATTAGTTAATTAATTATTGGTTTTTTAGTGACTCAAGTGCGTCCTGCACTTTTTTATCTTGGTTATTTAAATTATACGCTGATTGGTAATCTCGGAGAGCGGCATCTGTTTTTTTAAGTTTTTCATTAACCACTCCTCTCATATAAAACCCCATATAGTTGGTCGGTGAGACAGAAGTCAATAGGTCAAACTGCTCGTAAGCGCGACTCAATGAATCAAGCTCCAGATACAATAGTCCTGAATTTAAAAAAGCATCGCTATACATCTTGTCTTCGCGGATGATTTCGTTGTAAATGTTTAGTGCCTCATTGATTTTACCGTTGTTTTGCAAATAGAAAGCCTTGGCGTGCTTTGCTTGCATAGATTTAGGATCACTCAGAATGGCGCTTTCATAGTATTGTAACGCCAAAGGATCCTTTTTTTCTTCGTGAAGCTCTCCCAAAGAAATCCAAGCATCAGTGAGTTTGCTATCCATTTCTACGGCGGTTCTGAAGGCATTTATTGACCGTGTATTATCTTTGAGCGCTCTGAAATTGAGACCCAACATAAAATATGCTTCTGCATTTTGTGGATCTAGTCTTACGATTTCGTTGATGGTCATGATAGAACTATCATAATCCTCCAAGATATATTTTAACTCAGCCATTTTTAGTAAGGTAGGAATTCTTTCAGGGTATATGGCCATGACATCGGTCATGGCATTCATGGCTTCTTTGGCATTGCCATAGTCCAAGAAAGCGTCTGCCATAAGATGGTAATAATCTGGATTTAGAGAGTCTATCTTTAATGCAAATTTAAGATCTGCAATAGACAAATCATAAATGGACTTATCGTAATATAATTGTGCCCGCTGAAAATATAAACTGGCATTTTGTGGATTTTTGCTAATTTCTTCACTAATTTTATCTAATGCAGGGTCACCACTGCTTGCAGATTGAGTGTCTTTGGTATCATTTTTACATGAATAAATAATACAAACAAACATCAATAGGATGATATTTCCTGCTATTTTGAGTCCATAATTGTTTTTCAATATTTTTGACACTATTTAGTATTTTTATAATTGAATGGATAATCCTAATGCGCCGGAAACATTGGTGACTTTTAATGGGTCAAAGATACCATAAATATTTTGACTCGAAAAATAAACATTTACATGTTTTGTGTTTAATCCTAAATATAAACCTAATGAATTAAAATTGTTTTTGTTCAAGGTATAGCTCAGTCCTACGTCGAAAATATTGATTTTTCTTACGGCAGACAGAGAAAGTTGATGATTTCTGTTGCCAAATCTAGTATGCATTTGATACAAACCATGAAATGACCATTTATCTTTAACATATGATCCACCCAAGATAAATCTGTTGTTTAGTGTTGTTTTATAAACTTCCGTTGTTGACGAAACTTCTATCAATTCTAGTAAAGTGTCTTGTACATTAAAATTGGTATCTTGTATATAATCGACCAAGTCTACTCCTTCAAAGGTAAAGGTACCTGAACTGGTGTATTTTTTAGGTGAAAAATCCCATTTTATGGATCCGATATCTAATGCACTAGCAGAAAGGGTTACATTTTTATTTATTTTGAAAGTAGCACCTAAGTCCAACGCAAATCCTCTATTGTTGTAAAATAGATGGTCAAAAGTAAAACTAGAATAGTCAAACCCTATGTCATCCAATCCCTGATAATTGACTAAATTGCTAGACCTGAGCAAATAGTTATTTGTAAATTGCAACTGGTAGAATTCGGGCAAAGTTTTGAATGATATATCTGATGACTCTGTATAAATACTGGACGTACCAAATAGAAGTTTACCTTTCGCACCCAAGGTAAAGTTACCCACTGTTTTTTGGAGTCCAAGATAAAGTTCGTTGTACGCTTGAATGTCCAGTGCTGGGCCAATCTCCAGTGATTTGTCAATAAATGTTCCATTGCCTTGAGCCAGTAGTTTTACTAGATCTGAGGTATAATTGAGATTGAAAGATGATCTAAATCCGTGTCCTGCTAAAATGGCAAAACTGCCCACTTTGATACCCACGTCTATGGTTCTGATATCATAGTCCATGGATAGATTATACCTATCGGCATCCAGATTATTGACATTTTGGATATTCAGATATCGTTGTCCGGCACTATTGATACTGGTCAATTGGTCTATAGATGGGCCGGTGGTACCTAATTGAAAAAACATTGACCCCAAGCCTATATTGACCTTTTGATTAAGCTTTGCAGCAGGATTCATCAAAGTGGAAGGCATACTCCCTTGCAAATGCAAATAAGAAATATCCTGTCCCTTCAGTAATTGGAATATGAAAATGAGTAAAATAGAAAATCCAGTTCTCAAAATGTTAATCTTTTTTAATTTTCAGTTTAGCACCAATTTTTAAATCAATGCCGTAGGTATCGTAAATCCACAAAGATCTACTTTTGTCACTATCCGTAGTATTTAAATATCCAAAAATAGCCAATTTTGTTGCCTTAGAAATTCGAGCATATTGCTCCTGATTTAATTTTTTAAAGGTGGTTTTAGCTATTGGAGTGATGGTTTTGTCATTGGGTCCCAAAGCGGCTGGTGACAGTTCAAAACCTTCCCCATCAAATAATTTATCAATAACATTGCCAGAATCATCCAAAAAGTGTCCTTGTGCTATTACTGTTGCCGGAAAATCATTGGAGACGATTATTTTAAGTTCTGCCTCAGATACATTCTCAACTTTATCCAGCTCTACTTCGAGGGTGTCTCGGACCACCAACTCATTGACAGAACCGTACAAAGGTACTTCGGCGGCTACATTTACCACAAAAAAACTTTGATCGGTGATGAAGCCTCTCTGAGAAGTGTCTCTAGTAGGATTGATCAAAGCAGAAATGTCGTATGAGATTGTTTTGGTTTTCTCATTAAAAACTTCCCGAATATTGGAGTTGTCTTTATTGAAATCAAAAAAAGTAGTTTTGGTTTGACCTATTTCGTTAAAACTAGGATACAAAAAGTCTATACCTGAAGTTACAAATGGACTTTGAAGGTTGACGGTTTTTCCTGTAATGGATGTAAGTTCCATTTTGTTTACTTTGGATCGGACGGGTAGGCCAAAAGCATTTACCACGCTCAATGTGATTTTAGGATTTTCAAAATCAAAAGCGCCACTTTCCCAATTGTTAAATAATCCAACATCAATGATATTACCATCAATCTTAAAATCGTGATAACCCAGATAGCCTTCTAAATATGAAAATTTGATCAGATCAAAGTTCATAAAAGCTTTATCTAAAGTGATTTGAGTACCATCAGTAGTTGTGGCTTCATATTGAAAGGTCATACTATTGTCTTGAGTTTGAATGACCCATCCGTCGATTAAAATATCTTCGGTTTGAAATTTTGTAAGATTTTCATTATTATATTTAATAATAAAATCTTTTTCGAATATTTTGCCATTTTTGGAAAGTTCTAAAATCTTCATTTTGACATTTACATCCTGTTTAGCTGTGGTTTCGCCAGAAAAGTTGATTTTAGTATCTTTAAAAAAAGCTTTTTTTATACTGTAACGAACATCTTGATCAGGAGGAAGTAGTTTTACATTGGTAATCCTATCTGTAATCACAAAAGGTTCTATACCGGGTAGCGGCGGAAAGATGGCCGCAGAATTTTTGCGTAAGACTTCACCATTAAAAAAAATAGTTGTTTTGCCATTGGGATCAAATTTTATGGTGGTATTCCCTTTGACCAAACTACTCAATCTTTGCATGGTAACTTTAGAACTTACCAGGGGCATGGCGAGTTCATACTCTGAGTCACTCAACCCAACTTCGTATGTTTCTGAACAACTGATCAGGTTAAAAATAATAAAACACAAGAAGTACGTTTTAGCAATACATTTTATACTCATAAACCATAAAATTAAATATAGAATATAAATTACTTTTAAAATATTTTGTCAAAAGTTACTAACATTTCAAAAATTACGATCAGTTTGTTTACGAATGGTCATTTGAAATGAATAAATAAAAATTGGCAGATTTAAAAAGTCGTGCAAGTTACTATATTTTGTAAATATTTCGTATTAAAATTTAATTAGTGACCATCCAATCTTAGTTAGATGAAATTATATTTTTCAGATTAAAAGATATAATATTTTGTCAGAAGTTTAATCAGGATTTTCATAAGTGCATAATATACAGATATTTATTTTTGAACTTTATAAATATAATAAATAATATAGACTTACGAATTAAAAGAAAAATTATTTAAGATAGCCCTACTAAATTGTTTTCTTTTTGCATTCCATAAGCCTATCTTTACCACAGAAATATTAAAAAAGTAAGTTTTGTCTGATCAAAAAATGATTGTCAAAACTTAAAATTATTTATTGTAATTAAAACTCATCTCAAATGTTTGGTTTAAAAAATTGGATTATTTTATTTTTTATTGGACTTTGTTGTCATTCAGAATTACTCTCACAATGTCAGATTGTGGTATCCAATATCCAAAATCCCAGTTCTTGTTATGCTACTGATGGCTCTTTCAATGTGAGATCAGTAAATGGAGCCTGCAACAGGGATATCCGTGTGTACAAAAATAATATTTTAGTGAGTCAAGGGTCTGGAATTTTGGCCGTGACTGGACAAGGTGCTGGTGTTTTTGAGATTTTTTCACCACAAGATTGTGGATGTGCTGCGTCCTCTGCAACTACAGTAACCTTATTTGCTGGAACAGCTACACCGATCACTCCTTATGTAAATACAGGAAGTGGATTTTATCAGGCAGACAAAGTATTCGTTTGCCGTGGGGCCAATGTCCAACTTGGGGTGCAATCGCTAGGACTTACTGGCTTAAGAATAACAGGCCCTGGTGGATATGACGATAATACTCCTGATGGAAGTTCTTTTTGGAATTTAAATAATATGCAGCCATCAAGGTCTGGAAGATATATTATTACATACAGAAATAGTTTCGGTTGTATTTCTTCTACTAGCATCACGGTCAATGTAGGAAACCTTACGGTAAATGCAGGCTCAGATGTAGCAGCTTGTTTGGGCACTAATTTCACTTTAAACGCCAACGCAAGCGGACAATCCGTATGTACACCAGCATGTCCTTCCACATTGGACTCATTGCTTGTAGTTTGGAGCCTTGATCAATGTGACGCTTCTAACCAAACGCAACAAAATTCTTACACTGAGTTTTTACCCACTTATCCATCGACAGGAAACTGTGTTTCTGTCACCGCTTCCAATATGTATCGCACGTCAGGGGATCATTCGTGTACTCCAGTAGTGGGTAGTTATGCTGGCGATATTGGCGTTTGTGTGATGGCTATGGAAAGTTGTAATCCTTCAGACTATAATCCTGATAATGCAATTAAAATTGAGGTAACTATCACTCCAGAGCAAGCGGGAAGAATTACAAAACTCGCTTTTAGAGAACAGTCGCCGCTTATTTGGCTTACCACAAATGGAGCATCTGGTACTAATAATTATAATACTAAATATTTATTAAGAGTTTACAAAAATAATTTATTGATTTATTCTGAAGATGAACGAACCAGTGAGCGTGCATGGAATTTGGAAGAAATTGATTTTAGTACCAATCCAGCCTTTGCTGTTACTGAAACGAGTACATTTAGGTTTGAACTCAGAGGATATTGTGTGGTTGATGCAGGTGGCAATATGTCAGGTTGGGAGGTAGATGATATTAGGGTATTTGGAGGTTGTTGTACTGGTTTAGTACCCACCAATCCTATTACATATTTATGGTCCAATGGTGCTACCACATCAAGCATTGATGTAAATCCTTCAGTAACTACTGACTATACGGTCACTGCAACAGATTGTAATGGATGTACTGCTACAGATATCGTTAAGGCAACAGTGTACCCGCTTCCAAATCCTGTGATCAATGGAACAAAAAGTATTTGTATTGGAGGCACCACTGTACTTACTGCATCTGGTGGTAGTCAATATGTATGGTCTACAGGGGCTACAACAGCCAGTATCAGTGTGAGTCCAACAGCTGATCAGTCATATACTGTTACTGTGACCGACATAAATGGGTGTAAAGCATCAACGAGTGCAACGGTCATTGTAAATCCATTGCCGTCTCCAATCATAAGTGGAGATTTAGATATATGTATTGGGCAGACCACTACCTTAACTGCTAGCGGTGGCTCTGGATTTGAATGGAGTACGGGTGCAACTACTGCATCTATCGTAGTAAGCCCCGTAGTCAATACTATTTATATGGTAATGGTCACGGATGCTAATGGTTGTCAAAATTTTACTGAAGTGCAAGTCATTGTGAATCCACTTCCTGTAGTATCTATCAGTGGAGTTGCTATTATTTGTAATGGGCAAACCACGACGCTATCGGCAAGCGAAGGAGTTAGCTATTTATGGAGTAATGGCTCTACATCAAGAAGTACGGATGTATCCCCATCAGTTAATACTACTTATAGTGTGACAGTAACTGATGTAAATGGCTGTTCATCTAATGCTTCAAGGTTGATAACTGTAAATCCGTTGCCAATTCCGATCATTAGTGGTAATAGTGTATTATGTACGGGAAGTTCTTCTATCTTAACGGCTTCAGGTGGTGTTTCTTATTCTTGGAGCACCGGGGCGACTACTGCTGCCATCACTGTAAATCCAGGATTGAATACAACTTACACTGTTACCGTAACAGATGCTAATGGTTGTACGGCTTCTGCATCAAGAATGGCCAATGTTTTAGCATTGCCTGAAGCTACTATAACTGGAGATAACAAAATTTGTAAAGGAGAGACCAGCACCTTGACGGCAAGTGGTGGACAGTTATATGCTTGGAGCAATAGTCAAAATACGTCTATCATTACCGTAAGTCCTGATGCCACGACCATATATACTGTCACCGTTACTGATGTAAATGGTTGTACTGCAACCGCATCAAAAGCACTAGTCGTAAATAAAAACCCATCAGTTATAATATCGGGTGATAATGAATTTTGTGTGGGAAGTAATACCACTTTGACGGCAACCGTTTCGGGAACAACATTTTGTGAAGATGATTGTGCAAATGAGTTATTAGTCAAGTGGACATTAGACCAGTGCAATTCTAATGGACAAAACAATCAAAATGATTATTCTGAATTTGTTCCCACTATAGTATCTGTAGGAAAAATGAATAATATCAGTAGTACCATTGTGAGAAGAAACAGAGGGGATCATTCCTGTACACCCGACGGAACAGGTGGTTTAGGTCTATGTTTTGGAAATTTAAATAGTTGTGATCCTAATCAATATGATCCGATCAATGGACTTAGATTTTCAGTTACAATGTCTCCAAAAGAGTCTAGCAAACTGTCTAAACTTACCTTCAGAGAGCAATCACCACTTAATTGGGTTACTGCCAATGGTTCTACTGGAGTCAATAATTACAATGAAAAGTATCTCATAAGAGTTTATAAAAATGGTAATCTCATTTATTCAAAAAATAATATAAGTACTGAAAGAGACTGGAATCTAGAATCATTTGATTTTTCAGATCATCCTGAATTTGATATTCAAACTTTGACAGAGTTTACTTTTGAATTATATGGATATTGTGTGGTAGAAAGAAATGGTAATTCTTCAGGTTGGGAAGTAGATGATATAAGGGTTTTTGGTGGAGAATGTCCAAGCTCTCCAGTAGTAAATAATGTTACTTATGCTTGGTCCACCGGTGCCAATACAGCTACAATAAATGTTGTGCCTACTACATCTACAACGTATTCTGTCACAATAACGGATTGCAATGGTTGTATCGGAACTGATCAATTTACTGTGACTGTAAATCCGCTACCCACACCAGCTATCAGCGGAAATAACATCATATGTAACGGAGCCAGCACCACACTTACAGCATCAGGTGGCACCAGCTATGTTTGGAGCAATGGAGCAAATGTCCCAAGCATTACTGTAAGCCCAAGTACCACTACGACCTACAATGTGACCGTCACAGACGGTAATGGATGTCAGGCAAGTACCAGTATTACGGTAACGGTAAATCCACTACCCACCCCAGCAATCACAGGTAACCACATTATATGTAACGGAGCCAGCACAACACTTACAGCTTCAGGTGGTACCAGCTATGCATGGAGCAATGGTGAAAACATCGCAAGCATCACAGTAAGCCCAAGTACCACTACGACCTATAACGTGACTGTCACCGACGCGAACGGATGTCAAGCCAATACGAGTATCACTGTAACGGTAAATCCACTACCTACTCCAGCAATCACAGGTAACAATATTATATGTAACGGAGCCAGCACAACACTTACAGCTTCAGGTGGTACCAGCTATGCATGGAGCAATGGTGAAAACATCGCAAGCATCACAGTAAGCCCAAGTACCACTACGACCTATAACGTGACTGTCACCGACGCGAACGGATGTCAAGCCAATACGAGTATCACTGTAACGGTAAATCCACTACCTACTCCAGCAATCACAGGTAACAATATTATATGTAACGGAGCCAGCACAACACTTACAGCATCAGGTGGCACCAGCTATGTTTGGAGCAATGGAGCAAATGTCCCAAGCATTACTGTAAGCCCAAGTACCACTACGACCTACAATGTGACCGTCACAGACGGTAATGGATGTCAGGCAAGTACCAGTATTACGGTAACGGTAAATCCACTACCCACCCCAGCAATCACAGGTAACAACATTATATGTAACGGAGCCAGCACAACACTTACAGCATCAGGTGGCACCAGCTATGTGTGGAGCAATGGAGCAAATGTCGCAAGCATTACAGTAAGCCCAAGTACTACTACGACCTACAATGTGACCGTTACCGATGCGAACGGATGTCAAGCCAATACGAGTATCACTGTAACGGTAAATCCATTACCTACTCCAGCAATCACCGGAAATAACATTATATGTAATGGAGCGAATACAACTTTAACAGCTTCAGGTGGCACCAGTTATGTTTGGAGCAACGGTGAAAACACCGCAAGTATCACAGTAAGCCCAAGTACTACTACGACCTATAACGTGACTGTTACCGACGCGAACGGATGTCAAGCCAATACGAGTATCACTGTAACGGTAAATCCACTACCTACTCCAGCAATCACAGGTAACAACATTATATGTAACGGAGCGAGCACAACACTTACAGCATCAGGTGGCACCAGCTATGTTTGGAGCAACGGTGAAATTACCGCAAGTATCACAGTAAGCCCAAGTACTACTACGACCTATAACGTGACTGTAACGGATGCTAATGGATGTCAGGCAAGTACAAGTGTAACTGTAACGGTAAATCCACTTCCCACTCCAGCAATCACAGGTAACAACATTATATGTAACGGAGCAAACACAACACTTACAGCATCAGGTGGCACCAGCTATGTTTGGAGCAACGGTGAAACCACCGCAAGTATTACTGTAAGCCCAAGTACTACTACGACCTACGACGTGACTGTAACGGATGCTAATGGATGTCAAGCCAATACGAGTATCACCGTAACGGTAAATCCACTACCTACTCCAGCCATCACAGGTAACAACATTATATGTAACGGAGCCAACACAATACTTACAGCATCAGGTGGCACTAGTTATGCATGGAGCAATGGTGAAAACAGCGCAAGCATCACAGTAAGCCCAAGTACTACTACGATCTACAATGTGACCGTTACCGATGCGAACGGATGTCAGGCCAATACGAGTATCACTGTAACGGTAAATCCACTACCTACTCCAGCAATCACAGGTAACAACATTATATGTAACGGAGCGAGCACAACACTTACAGCATCAGGTGGCACCAGCTATGTTTGGAGCAACGGTGAAATTACCGCAAGTATCACAGTAAGCCCAAGTACTACTACGACCTATAACGTGACTGTAACGGATGCTAATGGATGTCAAGCCAATACGAGTGTAACCGTCACAGTAAATCCGCTACCTACTCCAAATATAAGCGGCGATTTAGATATTTGTGTAGGTCAAACGACCAGACTCACAGCATCAGGTGGTATTACTTACAATTGGAGTAATGGCGTTAATGATTATTGGCAAGATGTTACTCCATTAGTTACAACGATATACAGTGTAACCGTCACAGACGCTAATGGATGTCAAGCTAGTAGGAATGTAACTGTGACTGTAAATCCACTTCCAACTCCAAATATAAGCGGTGATTTAAATATTTGCGTAGGTCAAACAACCAGGCTTACAGCATCAGGTGGCATTACTTATCAATGGAGTAATGGTGCAAATGATTATTGGCAAGATGTTTCTCCATTAGTTACAACTATATACAGTGTAACCGTCACAGACGCTAATGGATGCCAGGCAAGTACAAGTGTAACTGTGACCGTAAATCCGCTACCCACCCCAACTATCGCCGGAAATAACATCCTATGCAATGGAGCGAATACAACATTAACAGCTTCAGGTGGTACCAGCTAT
>CAZGMB010000006.1:0-126747 GCA_964526715.1 uncultured Aureispira sp.
ACTGATTACCATTCACTTCTTGGTAAAACTCAATCTGAAGAGTGAATACATTAAGGCCGGTAGCCAAGGTAGGCGCAGCTGCCTGAGTCAATGCCACATTACTGGCAGTGCTGTTGATCGGCAGATTTACCTCGTTACTCATCACAGTCTCAAACTCTCCAGTGGCAAAATCCACTTTCGACCATCCAGCCTTAAACGTCACATGCGTCGATCCAGGTGCGGACACCAAATCCATCTTTGGTATCAACCCCGTGATGTTAACCGCTCCAGTAGTAGTGTTCAAAGCATACGCTTTAAACAAGATACTACTCAAGATCGCACGATTGTTGAAGTTGAACCCTTTCAATACAGCCTTTCCTTCCGGAATGTCAAATCCCTCATGTACATGTCTTTCACCACGATCATTGGCCGCATCCAAATTTTTGACATCGGTCATCAATTGGGTGAGCCTAGACACCACGCGGTTGTCACTCGCACTCATCATAAAATTCCGCAATGCTGTTCTCAACAGCTTGCCAGCCGCTGCCGACATGCCAAACTCAGCATTGTTTTCTCTTGTCCGCTGAAACGTCGGATCATTATTGATCCTGTCACTGGACACGCCACCTTTGGTCCTTACCAGGAAACCATCAGCACTTTTGTAAAATGAAAGGTCATCGAGCTTCCCCACAACCTTCAGCAAACCACCTTGTCTTGCCATAACTTTTCTATTTTAAAATGTGAAACAATACCCCAAAAGTAGGGGCAATCTTTTCACCTTCCAATACTTAGTCAAGTCCCAGGATCATAAATGGTAATAAATGACAATTATCTTCCGATTTTTTCATATACCTTTGCAGAAGAATTTTGCGTTTTATATATCAAAGCTGTGTTTTTTATGATCTGATTTTCATAAAAATCCTCACATTTTCAAACCCACTCTATGTAATTTTTTTTCGTGCAGGATACTCCATAGCATCCCTATGGATAAGCCATAGATACCTTATGACAACCCTATGAAATGGATTGTCTTTTTATTGATCAAAATAGAGTGTGTTATGAACAGTTTATCAAAAATTATTATCTACCCAAAAGACGTGGCCATCATCACCGGTAAAAGCTACCGAGCATCCTGGCAATTACTCAGAAAAATACATTCATTCTACAATAAAGATAAACATCAGGTAGTCACCGTCCAGGAGTTTTGTGAGTATATGGGAATAGGGGAGGCTTCAGTTGAAAAACATTTCAAGTGACCTTATTTGGATCTATTAAATATCTTGTTTAAGAATACCTTGTGCTTATTCTTAATGGACTCCACCGATAATAAGCTAAACTTAGCAGGTTCTTTTCTTTTAAAAATATCATGAGTTGCAGCATGTATATCGGGTACATTAACATTCCAGGATTTACCCAAAGTGCCACTTATTTCTTCCATAGTTGCATTTCCATCGTTAAAGCACTTATTGATATGAAAAACGTTGACCATTTCAGTGAAGTCTGCCTTTGAATTTGTCCATTTTAATATAGGCGTATCATTGATCTTTTCTTCAATACTCCTGCCATCATTCAGATCGATATACTTCTCAAGCATTTCATACGCTTTTACGACTGCAAAGATATCCTTTCTATTTGAATTTCTAGTAAAATATTCTTGATCTTTAGAAGTTTCTTTGATTCTATAGTAGCTAATGTATTGTATGATTTCTTTAGAATCATTTTTTAATTCTATTCGGCGCTCTTTATAGTAATCATCATCGCCATAAGGTTTTTTAGATTCTAACCCCAAAATGATATCATAATATATACAATAGGACGTAAAAGCTGGCTTATACAATTTATAATATTGTATTTCATCATCTTCATTTTCAAAGACATGTTCTTTTTCTACAGTAGCCAATTGCTCCAACAATCGTCCAGCTTCAGCAAACCTATACTTTATAGTATCGATATGCATCTTAGATATATGTGGCAGCACCTGACATTTGTCATCAAACTCATTAATAATATTTTGCAGTTTTTCAAACAGCATAATACATGGATCATTGACAGGTTAATCTATTCAAGCTTTTTAGGCAGCCCGTTCTATTAAAACGTAAAACGTACTCAAAATGTACCTAAGTATAATTGTTAAATACTTTAACATTTTTCTTATATGAATAAAAAAAAGCAGCCTGTTTCCAGCACTGCTTTTATTAAATTCCACTACATCCAACCCACTATTTTGCTCTTTTAATTTCTTCCTTTTTAGTCGCATATAGCTTTTCGCTAAGCTTGTCCATTTCGTCAGCAACCCTGCTTTCAACGATCTTACCGTAAATCTGGGTAGTTTTTATGCTTTTATGGCCCAACATTTTGCTGGTTGCTTCCATACTCACTCCATTGGTTAAAAGTACGGTAGTAGCAAAAGTGTGCCTGGCAATGTGAGTTTTCAAAGGTTTTTTGATATCACAAATATCTGCAAGTTCTTTGAGATATGCATTGAGTTTTTGATTGCTCTTCATCGGCAATATCCTATTTTTACTTACACAAAGAGGATGATCTTTATATTTTTCTATGATCTGAATAGCTGGCTCCAAAAGTGGTACATTACTTACATTATCATTTTTTTGTCTTGATGTATAGATCCACATTTTACCATTAATGCCCTTCACTATATGATCAGGTGAAAGTAAAAATGCATCTTTGTAAGCATATCCAGTGTAGCAGCAAAAAACAAAACAATCTCTGATTTCCTCTATTCTTTTTATAGTTATTTTCTTTTCTTTCAGTCTGGTAAGTTCCTCATCAGTCAAATATTCTTTATTTGTCTCTTTATAATGAACTTTATAACCAGATAAGACATTCTTATCAATATATTCATAGGTTACACCATAATCCATAACTCTATTAAGATATTGGATAAATTTAACTAAAGTGTTCTGATGAAGATTCGCATTGACTTTTAGGTAGTATTCGTACTCCAGCACAAATGAAAATTTGATTTTAGATAGCATTATGTCATTCAGATTAAATTTCTCATTGAGAAAGTCCTTTAATCTTCTTTTGTACAAAAAATACCTTTTATAAGTTATCTTTCCGATCTCAATTCCAACAAGCCCAGAGTAGTAGTTATTGTGTAGGTCACACATTTCAAGTAGCGTTTTACTTTTCCTAATGGATGTTTCATCTTTACCTAAAATTGTATTTCTAAGTTCATCAACTGTAATATCTTCTTGAGTTAACTTTAAGGAATGATAAATTTGTAATGTTTCAACTTTCATCAAATCTAAGTGATGATTTAAAGTTACAGCTTTCTTGGTGTTACCTTTCATTCTACCAACTTGACTATCCCATTGGTCAATTTCAACTTTCTCACCAGTACCTATATAGGCTCTTCTTCCATCCAAGTAGAGCTGCATTAAAATTGGTGACGCACCAGTTTTCTTTTTATCCGATCTCAGGATAAATGAAATTTTAAGAATTTCTAACTTTTTCATTTTTATTGCATGGTTTTATAACGTGAAAAAATAATTCCGTGTTGCCATGCAGCTTCAAAAAAAGAAAATAAAGAAACTTGAAAATCAACCTAAATCATTAAACATCAATAATTTAAACATTTGCGACAGGCATTTTTGAATGATTGTAGTTGTCGCAAATATGTCGCAAATGTTTAGCATTTAACTTGCTTGTCGCAAATATGTCGCATAAAATCTAGATTAAAGTAGTTTGAATTAGCAAAGTTAAGATCCATAACTCCCTGAAAAACAATTGCCAAACAAGAATTTAATCTTATTTGGCAAAATATTTAGTGACCTCAGGAGGATTCGAACCCCCAACCCTCAGAGCCGAAATCTGATATTCTATCCAGTTGAACTATGAGGCCTGTGTGAATTAAACCACAAAAGTAAAATATCTTAACTGTTAAGCAAATAATTTTTACGAATAAATCTCCTGCCACTGCTTGTTTTAAACTTTATTTCCATTTCCCTAGCTTGGATTCTTGTTTCGAATGGCTCATTATATATCAATATCCCAATTGTACTTTGAGCCCCTTAGGATTTATACCACAAAAGTAAAATATCTTATTGCTCTTGAAATTATTTTAAAAATTAATATTTTATCACCTATCCATTAAATAAATAATTTAGAAAACATTTAACTTCGCACTCCGTTTTACTTCAAACCAAATAAACAAACATATGTCTTCTTACGCCCTAACAAATTTTGCACAAAGACACATTGGTCCAGATGCTACTGAAGTCCATAAAATGCTAGAGACTATTGGTGTGGCTTCTTTAGATCAGCTCATTGACGAAACTGTCCCTGAGACTATCAGAATGGAGCAGGAACTTGACCTACCTGAAGCTTTGTCTGAATATGACTATTTAAAAATGCTCAAGAAAATTGCCCAAAAGAATAAAATATATCAAAATCATATCGGCCAAGGTTATTATGGCACCATCACACCTTCTGTAATTCTTAGAAATATATTCGAAAATCCAGGATGGTATACACAATACACGCCTTATCAGGCGGAGATAGCACAAGGTAGATTGGAAGCTATTTTAAATTTTCAAACTATGGTATCTGAGCTAACAGGCATGCCTATAGCCAATGCATCACTCTTGGATGAAGCTACAGCAGCAGCAGAAGCTATGGCCATGTGTGAAGGTATTCACAATAAGAAAAAGAAAAACAATCCAGCTACCAAGTTCTTTGTAGATAAAAATGTTTATACGCAAACCTTAGATGTAGTTTACACTAGAGCTTACCCTTTGCACGTAGAAGTGGTAGTAGGTGATTGGAAAGACTTTGATTTTGATGATCAATATTTTGGAGTATTAATTCAATATCCAGATGCAAAAGGAAACATACATGACTTCAAAACCTTTTCAGCTCAATGTGCTGCTAAAGAAATTCAGGTCATAGTTGCCGCAGATATAATGTCTTTGGTCTTACTGACTCCTCCGGGTGATTGGGGTGCAGATGTGGTAGTAGGTTGTACCCAAAGATTTGGTGTTCCTATGGGTTTTGGTGGACCTCACGCCGCTTTTTTTGCCACAAAAGAAGATCATAAAAG
The DNA here is from genome assembly GCA_964526715.1 of uncultured Aureispira sp. Classification (GTDB taxonomy): domain Bacteria; phylum Bacteroidota; class Bacteroidia; order Chitinophagales; family Saprospiraceae; genus OLB9. The sequence goes on from CAZGMB010000006.1 coordinate 5,042, forward strand.
AGTTATTCCTGGCAGAATCATTGGTCTCTCGCAAGATGTACACGGCAATCCTGCGCTCCGAATGGCACTCCAAACCAGAGAACAACATATACGAAGAGAAAAAGCAACATCAAATATTTGTACAGCACAGGCTCTATTGGCTATCATGGCAGGAATGTATGCTGTCTATCATGGTTCTGAAGGCTTAAAAGCCATTGCTAAACAAATACACCAACTTACGGTCATTTTGGTCAAAAATCTGAGAGCAAATCAACAAGAAGTCATCAACCAAAACTTCTTTGATACCATCACGATCAAATGTGATGAAGCAACTCAGGCCAAAATTAAAAAAATGAGCCAAGAGAAAGAAATCAACTTTTTCTACCCTGACCATGAACACATCACCATATCTATAGACGAAACCACTTCCATAGAAGAAGTCAAAAATATTGTGGATCTTTTCGAGCTTGCTACAGGAATTACGTCAAAGTTTAACCCTTCAGCAAACGAAAGTCTTATAGGACAGATGGAAAGAAATGTACCTGTTCTAGGTCACCCGGTTTTCGAGATGTATCACTCAGAAAGCAAAATGATGAGATACATCAAAAGCCTAGAAAACAAAGATTTATCTTTAGTTCACTCTATGATTTCGCTTGGCTCTTGTACGATGAAACTAAATGCAGCATCTGAAATGATCCCTGTTTCATGGCCCGAATTCGGAAGTTTGCATCCGTTTGCTCCAAAAGAACAAACCCAAGGATACCAACAAATTTTTGACGAACTAGAAGCATATTTGTCTGAAATCACTGGTTTTGAAGCTTGTTCTCTGCAACCCAATAGTGGCGCCCAAGGTGAGTATACAGGACTTCTTACCATAAAAGCTTATCATGAAGACAGAAAGGAAAACCATCGAAATATTGCTTTGATACCTAGTTCAGCACATGGAACCAATCCAGCTTCTGCCGTTATGTGCGGTATGGAAGTAGTTGTGGTTGCTTGTGACGAAAGAGGTAATGTTGATATGGCTGACCTCACAGCAAAAGCAATTCAGTATAGCGACAATTTATCATGTCTCATGGTTACTTACCCGAGTACACATGGCGTATTTGAGACATCAATAAAGGAAATTTGCCAATTGATACATGACCACGGTGGTTTGGTCTACATGGATGGTGCCAATATGAACGCTCAAGTTGGTTTGACAAGTCCAGGTATCATCGGAGCAGATGTTTGTCACTTAAACCTTCATAAAACATTTGCAATACCACACGGTGGTGGTGGACCAGGAATGGGGCCTATATGTGTAAATAGTAAATTGGCACCTTTTTTACCTGGACATGCACACATTACTACAGGTGGCAGCAAAGCTATCAAAGCTGTCTCAGCGGCTCCTCATGGAAGTGCTAGCATTTTATTGATTTCATATGGATACATCAGAATGTTAGGTGCTAAAGGGGTAAAAGATGCAACAAAATATGCCATCCTTAATGCCAACTACATGAAAGCAAGACTTGAACACGCTTATCCAATCCTTTATACTGGAGAAAAAGGTCGTGCAGCACATGAAATGATTTTGGACTTAAGACAATTTAAAACCGCCGGTATCAGTGCTGAAGATGTAGCCAAAAGATTGATGGATTATGGGTTCCATGCGCCTACCTTGTCATTTCCTGTAGCCGGTACTATCATGATAGAACCTACTGAAAGTGAAGACAAAGCTGAATTGGATAGATTTTGTGATGCATTATTGGAAATCAAAAAAGAAATAGACGAGGTAGCCAACGGTGATATGAATCAAGAATCCAATGTTCTCACCAACGCACCACATACTGCTCAAGTTGTTACCAGCGATACATGGACTTATGAATACAGCCGAGAAAAAGCCGCCTATCCTCTTCCGTATTTGAGAGCGGGCTTTAAATTCTGGCCAAGTGTGGCTCGTGTAGATAGCGCTTATGGAGATAGAAATTTGGTTTGTACTTGTCCACCTATAGAAAGTTATTCTAAGGCATAAAATCGTACTAAAATTGCTAATATTATATAAAGGCTTTCAGATGTAATGTTTGAAAGCCTTTTTTGTTGTTTGCGATGTTAAAGTATGTGGGCGTGCCCTTACACTTCGTAATATTTCAAGCTATCATGTTGAATTCACGCTTATATCTTGATAGGCTTTTTCGGTTCGCTGTATTAAGCTATGCTTTTTGTTCACACTTTCCTTTACGCAATTGTAATCCCATTTTTGAGATAGGAGTAGCATGGAATAATGGCTTTTCCTCCAAGTTTTAGTTAAATTTTCGGTCATAAAATTTCATGGCGATCAAAAGTTTAAAACATATTAAATTATTTGATTATTCATATAGATTTGTAATACATATTTTTAAAAATAATATTAATAATATTAAAATATTTGAAAACTTTTTTCTTCATATTTTAGTTATATAAATATGAAAAAATTGCGATTAAGTTCGTAATTTTGCATCACCAAAGTTAAGAGATGAGTAGAACCGTTTGATACTTTGGGTTATAAAGAGACAATAAGCTTATTTCAGCTTAAACATATAAAGGTGTACACCTGTAAGAAGTAGTTTTCTTATTTTGAGACCTTAGTCGAAAGAGCCCTAGTATATAGTTACCTGGGCTCTTCGCATTTTTAGGTGTGTAGTTTTACATATGACTATTTTCAATCCCCATTATTACAACGTTGTACAATTTTAACTTTTCTTTTTGATTTTATCATAAAAATACCTGAGTACAAAACTCTAGAATAAACCTTTAGATCATATATTTGTCAAAAGAATTGTTTAACCACCTTTAAAATCAAAAAAGATGAAGCGTAATTTTAATTTTTTATTAGCTTGCTTATTGGCACTACCCTTATTCGCTCAAAATGAAGAAGCAACAGGACTACCAGGAGATCAGTTTAGCTTGGAAGGCGCACTAGAATTGTTTAAAAATGCTGCTAGCCCAGAAGAATTCGAAAACTTACTCAATAAAAAGGAAAATGAAGTCAATAACCTCGATGTCAATGGAGATAATGAAACAGACTATGTCAAGGTAATTAGTAAAAAGGATGGAGACGCACAGATACTAATATTGCAAGTATCGGTATCTGAAAACGAAAATCAAGATATTGCTGTCATTAACATAGAGAAGACAGGAAGAGAAGATGCCGTGGTACAAATTGTTGGTGATGAAGATATCTATGGTGAAGAAATGATTGTAGAGCCTTCTGATGGTACCGAAGAGTCTTTGGAAGACAATGGCAGTGGCCCATCATGGAGCTCCAACAATGCTTTTGTAGTAGTCAATGTGTGGACTTGGCCATCAGTCAGGTTTATCTACAGCCCCACGTACAGACCTTGGGTTTCTCCATGGAGATGGCGTGTATATCCAAATTGGTGGAGACCTTGGAGACCTTTAACTTGGTCTGTATGGCATCCACTTAGAGTAAAACATTATAGACCTACTGTAAGAGTAGTTCATACGCATAGAGTAGTGAAAGCTAGAACTATTTATAAACCAGTAAGGGTTACATCTACGACCGTAAGAACCAGACATGCCTCAGCACATGCCAACTACAAAGTACGCAAGACTACCACTACCGTCAAAGGTCCAAGAGGCAATGCTGTCACCAAAAAATCTACTACAGTCAAAGGCCCTAAAGGTAATGTCAGAGCCCAAAAAACAACGGTAAAGAAGAGTAGGAGAGGAAACTAAAATGGAACATATAAATCTGATCACATCTTAATAAACGTTGATGTGGTCAGATTTTTATTTTTAGATAGCCTTAATAAGTACATACCAGAAGGCAATGAAGCTACATCAAAGCATTGAAGTTCGTTTTGGGTTGACAGATTAGTCATTTCTTTTCCGTCTATGGAGTAAATTGCAAAATGATCAAAATCTATAGTTGTACATAATTTCTCATACACGGGAATAGGAAAAACCACCTTATTAGAGTAGTTATCATCGGTGACGGAAGACGTGGATGCACATTTGTCATTTAAATGTTGATCAGCATCAATTCTGATTTGCTCCATTTTTGCAAAAAGAAATTTTCCTGGACAAGATGTGTAATTGGGCGCACAACCCTCTTTATGACCTGAGATATTTTTCATAAAGCCAGTATGCGAGACAATGTTGGCACTGCCTGTAGGTTTTATGGATTCAATACATGCTTTATAAGCCAATAACGCTTTTAGGCTTTGCATCATTTCTGAGGAAGGTTCTACGAGTTCAAAATTACCCAACATGCATACACCCATGGTATTATTATTGTACCCACACATATGAGCACCACGTACATTATCTCCACCACCACGACCTTCATAAATGACGCCATTTGGATCTATGAGCCAGTTGTATCCCACATCCTGCCAACCATTAGTATTGACATGGAAGTCAAAAATGGATGCCACTACTCCTTTCCAATTACTACTTGTATTGGTACCAGCGCTATGGTGCACAATCAAATGCGTCACTTTGGTATATGCTGCCGGTGGGATATAAATTTGCGTACCTAATCCGAATGCTGAGCCCCAATCCTGCCTTTTTATGTGGGTAGGAAGCGGGCATGAACAATCTGTGGTCATGGCTGAAGCAACGCTTGTATCTGTAATGGCTGAATTCTGCTGAGGTACGAATACTCTTAAAAAACCGCGTATACTTTTTGTGGTAGGGATATCGGAATCGACTTTTATATGGAGTTTCCAAATACCTATATCTTCAGGCGCCACATAGATCATATTGCCTACAAAGGTGTTTTGATTACGTTCTGTATCTTCAAAAGGTAAGAAGATATGTTCCATATTATCCCTGGTTAGACTTACTGTGCATTTTTGATCCAAGCCAATATCGTCCAATCTTATTGAAAGGGCTACAAATTCCGCTTGCGATAAAGCAGTAAGGTCCACATTTTGCTGAAAATCGCTTCTATTTTCCGAGGCTATAGTTAGGGGAATGTTAAAGCTAGAAGTTTGAGCACAAAGATCATAGCTTACAAATAATAGCATCAAACTATAAAATAATTTTACCATTTTGGGCACATTTAGCAAAACGAAAAAACAAAAATAGGCATTTAACTCAAACTATATAATGAATTGAAAATTAATGTTGACAAACTTTTGTTATCTTCTTTTTTTAGTAGATTGGGAGCATTGATTTTATCAAATATACCAAGATTTAAATTGAACATTCAATGGGTGATTACCACTTGTTTAGTCACCCAAGTTCCATCACTATACTTGATTTTTAGAACGTAATTCCCTGATGTTAAAAATGATACATCGATGTCGTTATGGGTATCTTGGCCATTTGATTGGAGTACTATTTTACAGTGTTTGTCATATAGCCACAGCATTCTTGGGGCTTCATTATCAAATTGGACATGTAAGTAATGTGATGTAGGGTTGGGGTAACACTTTATCATTTGGTGACTAGTAGTGGCAGTGGCAGAAATCACTTTTCGACCTTCATAAGCTCCAATAGATGGAGGGTCATTAAAGGGTTGGTTTTCGATGTCCAAAACGGTATTAATATAGGTCAACCCACGGGCAATAGCTGGACTGGAGCTTGGGATTAAGTAAGTACTATTTTGCAAGATCATAGGATCGCCTATGATATTGTTTGAAACGATGCCGGGCAGATTAGGGCCATTCCAATTAGTACTGCCTGCTTTCCACCATAGATTGTGATCAAACAAAAATGTTTCTGGTGCCGTATTCGGACCTATGTTGGCTTCAACACTCACATTTTGATCTATAATGACCAGATTGTTAAAAAAGTTATTGTCTCCACAAGGCAAAAATCGAGTAGGGTCTACAGTTTCTTGCAATATTCGCAGTATCCATTTTCGAGGTCTAACGATGGTGTTATTGCTTACGTGTACATTTCTACACCCAACAAAAGCGATAGCAGCTTCAGATCCTTCAATGACGTTGGCTATGACTTTGATACGTTCTGCTTCTGTGGTTGCATTTTGGGGCCTAAAAAAAGCCAAACCCGTGCTACCGCCGAGATTCATCGCTCTGGCACCTCCATTTTTAAAGGTATTTCTGAGTATCTCTATATCAGATGTTCCTCCTTTAGCTTGGATGGAGTTGGAACCCATATTTTGGAAAGCATTCCCTATGATACGACCCCGATGGCAACCAACCATATCTATGCCACTTCCTCCGTTTGCACCATTCAAGAAGTCGCATTCAAGGATTTCAAAATCGTCCATACCTGATAGTTTGAGCAAGTCATTGTTGCCCGTAGCATTGATATCCCTTATCGTACATCTGACAATACGGATATGATGTGTAGGCGTGTCAAAACTTCCTGCATCATCCATGTTCAGACCATTACCTGTTTGGCTTTCCATGATAAAACCTTCTATATGCACATAAGCCGCATCAGAAAACTGAATACTATTGCTTCCTCCACGTATGATGACATTGGTATTAGCTGCGGCTAAAATATAGATCCATTGACCTGCATTTCCCTGTAAATTGGCAATATACATTCCTCCTTGAATCACAGGATCATAACATATAATTGAATCTCCAGGTACTGCAATTGATGCAGCGGCAGATATATTGGCATACGGATGAGATACGCCCACTTTGAGTATACGACCCATCAATAGGGTAGGAGATAAAAGAAACACTATGAAGAAGCACAAAACATTTCGCATGACAAGAATTTTTTTCAAAGATAACGGAATGTAGTATAAAAAGTAGAAAAGATAAAAATATTTGCTCTTACAATCCCTTTTTTATGGTTGAAATATAAGGGTATCAAGGTGTACATTAGTCTAGGATTGACTTATCTTTTCTAAAAAAATACGTCCAGTGAAGTTTATCTTTAAGCGTTTGAAAAGATATTTATTGACCCTAATTAAACCATGTATTGCCATGAATATTTTAAATCATGGCACACTGAAATACATCCCAAACAGCAAATGATAAGTGTTTGTAAATGTGATTTAATCAAAAAATGGGAATAAAAATTGTACTTTTGTGACGCTAAACCCAGAAATTGATTTGCAGCAGTGGTTTTTGGTAGCAAAATTTGTTCATACATGACAATTGTTTGATGATTTTTGCCATTCCATTTCGATATCCTATAAGTTAATTTTAGTATTACATTTCCAGTATAAATTGTATCATGACATTTAAAGATTTAAACCTGAATAATCCATTGTGGAAGGCACTCGATGATGCAGAAATCACCCATCCTACTACGATTCAGCACAAAGCTTTTTCTGTGATCATGTCTGGAAGAGATGTCACCGGCATAGCGCAGACCGGAACGGGTAAAACATTGGCTTATCTATTACCTATTTTAAAAATGTGGTCATTTAATAAAAGCCGCCATGCTACTGTATTGATCATGGTGCCTACTCGTGAGTTAGTGGTGCAAGTGGTGGAAGCTGCAGAACGTTTGGGCAAATATATGAATGTTGTCGTGAGAGGTGTCTATGGTGGTACCAACTTAAAAACACAGGCTTATGAGCTCGCTGAAGGATGTGATATATTAGTAGGTACACCGGGCAGGCTTCTGGATTTGGGTTATCATGGTACACTCAATCTTAAACTAATAAAAAAATTGGTCATTGACGAGGTGGATGAAATGCTCGCTTTGGGATTTCGATCTCAGATGGAGCATTTGTTGGACCTATTGCCAGAGAAAAGGCAAAATCTGATGTTTTCTGCTACCATGACTGAAGAAGTCGAAGCGCTTATAACGGTGTATTTTAATGATCCTGAAAAAATAGAAGCGGCTCCTTCAGGCTCTCCACTTTCCAATATCAATCAGGTCTTGTACAAGGTACCCAATTTTAACACCAAAGTGAACCTCCTGCACTTATTGCTAGAGTCTAAGCCTGAAATGACTAAGATTTTGATGTTTTGCTCCACCAAAGCTTTGGCAGATGAATTGTACAACACGATCTCGGCAAAATATCCCGAAAATACAGGTGTCATACATTCCAATAAAGATCAAAACTTTAGATTTAACGCTGTTAATAGATTTCAGGATGGTACCTTCAGAATGTTGATCGCTACCGATGTGATCGCAAGAGGTTTGGACATTCAGGACGTATCTCACGTGATTAACTTTGACCTTCCTGATGAGCCACAAAATTATATCCATCGTATCGGGAGAACAGGTAGAGCAGATAGAAAAGGCGAATCTATTTCTTTAGTCGGAGACTTGGACATGGACTGGCTGGAAGAAATTGAAGCTTTTATGAACTACAAAGTACCTGTAACGGAACTTCCCGAAAACCTCGAAATTTCTGATGTACTGACCGCTTCGGAAATTCCACAGATAAAAATGAAAAACTCCTTAGGGAAACTTCCAAAAATCAGAGATGAAGAAAAAAGTGCTTTCCAACAAAAGAAAGCCAAAAATATGAAGGTCAATGCTAAAGTAAGTTACAAAGATAAGATGCACGCTAAGTACGGAAAACCCAAAACGAGAGGACAAAAACCCAAAGGAAAGAGGTAAGAGTAAGACTAAGGTTGAGAATAAGATTAAGAAAAAGGGGTGTCATGCTAAAGCATGATTAAAAATTAAACGAAGTCGAAATCACATTTAGGTTAAGGTTAAGGCTGAGATTAAGACTAAGGTTGAGATTTAGGTTAAGTGGTGTCATGCTAAAGCATGATTAAAAGTTAAATGAAGTCGAAATTTCATTACAATTCAACAACTCAACAATTAAAACAACTCAACAATCTCAACAACTCAATCAACTCAACAACTCAACAATTAAAACAACTCAACAATTAAAACAACTCAACAACTCAATCAACTCAACAATCTCAACAACTCAAACAACTCAACAATTAAAACAACTCAACAATCTCAAACAACTCAACAATCTCAAACAACTCAACAATTCAAACAACTCAACAACTCAACATCAAATATTCAACCAATAATTGGCTTTAAACACTAATGCTCTGTTTTGATTTTTAAAAATCATATCGGTAAAATAATTGTCAGTGTAGACCAAAAACATATCGCACATGGCTTTATACCTATATTGGAGGCGTGAATTGATGTTAAAGTTTTCTATTTGGCTATTCCATTGTAAAAAGCTGGTCCAAAATAGTTTATTGGTAAAATTGATTTCGATTTGGGGTGCTAAAAGCCAGAATTTTTGGGCTCCTAGATTTCCACTAAATTTCAAATCGTTATATTCGGCACTTAAAAGTATTGAGTAGAAAGGCTGTTTGCGTAGATTGAAACTACCTCGCACTTGTGTATAGTCGGCGCCATAAAACTTACCATAGGTAAAACCACCTTCAAAAACTATATTTTTCCTTACATCACTAGACCATGTGATGCGGGCATTATTAAAATGGTATTTTCCAGCTGCAAGTGGGTCGGCCTCTGGATCGTCTACAAACTTAAAAGGAAATAAAAGATTGACGCTGTTGATATTATAAGCAAAGTTTAAGCTTGATGTATTTTTAAATTCAAAACTAGCCGTGGGTACTATCGTCAATTCATTAAAATCCCATTGATCATCATAAGCTAGAAAGTTCTCACTACTGATAGTAAAACGATTGAGTTTGCTGTCTTTGGGATACCATGTATATCCAGTTTCGTTATAGAAAAAGTTAAAACCTACTCTGTAGGTAGTATCCTGCTGTGCATCATAATTTTCTACACGATTGACAAATCCCACATCAGCATAGTAATTTTTGCCTAAGGTGACATAGTCTATAAATGATGTGAAGTTTCTCCCAAAATATCCGCCACCACAATTTGCAAAAATGTTTTGTCCTTTAGTTTCAGGCTTCATACTGACATGAAATCCTGACCAGCTTTGTACCACGCCACTTTTAGAAAAATAATTAAATTCACCACCAGCATTGCGACCGAATGCTTCTGATGGTTGATTTCTTTTTTCTTCTTCATTTTGGAAGGCTGTTCTATTGATAAAATAACCTTTGATGACGGATCTTTCTAGTACTTGCTGATTAAAGGTAAGGGTAGTGAAATTGTCAGCTGCACTATCGCCCTTACGTCCGGTTTGGATATTCATAAGTCCTACTCTAAGTTTTTTGTTGATATTTCCTGTGAGTCGTGCACCAAACAAAATGGGTACGTTCTGACCATTTTTGCTACCAATCCTTCGGGTATAAAAAGGGCGTACGGGTGGGATACCATAACCAGAAAAAAGGTCATCATTTTCCAAAAAGAACACCCTTCGTTCCGGAAAAAAGATGGAGAATCTAGTCAAATTGGTTACCTGTTGGTCAACATCAACATTAGAAAAATCTGGATTGACGGTCAAATCCAAGTTTATCGATGACGATACGGCAATTTTGGCATCCATACCGGCGTTAAACCCCGTTTTGGTGGGTAAACTATTTTCTGCATCCGTATTAACACTAGTGGTCACATAGGGATTTAGCGAGACTTTGCTGCCGCCTTTGGGTGGAGACTGATCCCAAATCATTTGGCCGAGATAACCCAAATCTGTACCCGGGAACTGCAGTGGCATTTGGGTCCAGGTATGAAATTCGTTTTCTGACCTTGCAGATCTGATAAAGTTTATACCCCAAGTCAGTTTTGCAGGATCAAAACGTAGAATAGAAAAGGGTATTGCTATTTCAGCTGTCCAGAAACCGTCATAATTTTTAGTCTCACTATACCAAGTATTGTCCCAAGTGAAAGTTATATCTTCCGTAGAATTTCCGATTAAGCCTTCGGTCTGAGAATTGAAAGGTGTGAGAGAAAAGTAAAAGCCATTAGTTTTAAGATTGACAGGGTCAAGCACTATGCCGATACCATCTCCAGCCCGGAGACCGATATCTCGTTTTAGGGACTGAACGATATTACCTTCTTTGGTTTCATAAACGGTGACTCCAAAATAAAGATATTTGTCATCATAGGTGATTTTTACTTCGGTATTGGGATCTGCTTTCGTTTCGTTGGTCGGAAATTTATGCCAAAACTCAGTACATATCTTGCTTTGTATCCACGCAACATCATTCAAATCGCCATCAAGATGTATTGGTGTGCTACTTTTTTGGATTTGAATAACTTTACCTGAATTGTCATAAATGGGATCACCAGCTCTTGCCGTACCAATAAATATCTGAAAAATAAGCAGATAGAAATACACAATTTTTATATTCACACACCAAGTTTGAAACGCAAATGTAAAAAAAAATAAAATCCTGACATCATTTCTGTAATGTTTATAAAAATGTGTAATCTTGCAAGGGTTTTGTGGGTTATACTCGTTTTAGATAAAATAAAAAAATAGAGATGTTTTCTAAAGGTTATTCAATTATAATATGCCTAGTTTTGGTGGTTTTAATGTCTGCACATGGGCAGGATGCATCAATAGTTTCTAGTTATTTGTCAGCATATAAAGTGGACAAATCATATCTTACCGATTATAATGAATACAGCATTACCAATATGCATCAAAGTAACCGTAGTCAGGCTTTTCATTATTATCTACATCAAAAGATTTATGGTTTGGACGTATATCAGGGTGTCATGAGTATTCACTTGGATAGAAAAGGTCAACTCTATAAAGTCAATGATCAATTTCATCAAAATATAATGGGTAGAGTGCCAGCAATATCTACTGCTCAAAATATATTGGACCCGAATACAATATTAAACCGGATAAAAGATGAAATCGGTTTTGCTGCTCCCGAAGATTTAAGGCTTTTGGAATCTGATGAAACACCAGAACAAAGAAGAGTATATGCTGCATCTGAAGTATCACAAGAGCCTATACCATTTAAGCTTGTTTATGCGCTCAATGATCAAAATGAATTTAGATTATGTTGGGATTTAAATATTTTAACCATAGAAACGGGTGATTGGTGGTCACTAAAAGTAGATGCCGAAGATGGAAAGATTATAGATAAAGTCAATTGGACGGTATCGTGCCATTTTGGTCATATCCATGAGAAAAAATGTAAGCCCCAAACATTTGGAATGGCCAAGTTTATACATGAAGATGATATTGAAAGTTCAGCTTGGGCATCTTCTAATGAAACTTACAGGGTATTTCCATTGGGGGTTGAGTCTCCTATTCATGGAAATACATCCTTGGTTGTAGCTCCTTATGATACCGATGCTTCTCCTTATGGATGGCATGATACTAATGGTGCTGTCGGGGCAGAATTCACCATCACTCGTGGCAACAACGTTCATGCACAAGAAGATCAGGATGGAAATAATGGAACCGGAATTTCTCCCGATGGTGGTGCAGGGTTATTGTTTGATTATCAGCCCAACTTCAATGTGGCTCCTGCCCAGAATCTAAATCCGGCATTGACCAATTTGTTTTATTGGAACAATATCATGCACGATGTATGGTACCAATATGGATTTACAGAATCAGCAGGCAATTTTCAGCAAAATAACTATGGCAATGGTGGCATGGCTAATGATAATGTACTTGCAGACGGATTGGATGGCAGTGGTACTAACAATGCAAACTTTTCTACTCCAGTTGATGGAAGTAGGCCGAGAATGCAGATGTTTTTATGGTCAGCCCCTTCTTCTTCTATAACTTTTAGTGTCACAAGTCCTTCCTCTATTGCGGGTTCTTATACAGCGGCAAAAGCCAATTTTGGCCCATCTGTTTATAATATCAGTGGGCAATTGGCATTGACCAATCCTTTAGATGCATGCAATACCCTTACAAACCCTGCGGCTATAAACGGCAAAATAGCAGTTTTGGATCGTGGGACTTGTGAGTTTGGGCTGAAATGTTTGAATGCCCAAAATGCAGGAGCCATTGCGGTGATTGTTTGTAATAATGTTTTGGGTGCACCTATCAGCATGGCTCCCGGTACTCAAGGTGTCAATGTGACTATTCCTTGCATTATGTTAAGTCAAGCCAATTGCAATACTATAAAGTTACAGATAGCCAATGGAGTTCAAGTCAATATGGTAGGAGTTGGTGGTATACAAATTGATGGTGATTTTGACAATGGCATTATTGCGCATGAATATGGTCATGGGATATCTATCAGATTAACAGGAGGTGCAGGCAATTCCAGCTGCCTTAACAATACAGAACAAATGGGTGAAGGTTGGAGTGATTGGTTTGGTTTGATGTTGACCTTAAATCCAGGAGACTTAGGCACCACCGGCAGGGGTATAGGTACATATGCTTTGGGCCAACCTCCCACAGGTAATGGTATCAGAACTTACAAATACTCTACAGATATGGCCATAAACCCACACACCTACAACGCCATCATTAATATTGCGGCCCCACATGGAGTCGGGTCTGTTTGGTGTGCTATGTTGTGGGATCTCACTTGGGACCTTATAGATGCCTACGGTTTTGACAATGATTATTACCATGGTACGGGTGGGAATAATATTGCCATGGCATTGGTTACAGAAGCACTAAAACTCCAGCCTTGTAGCCCAGGTTTCATAGATGGGCGAAATGCAATTTTAGCGGCTGACGATTTACTCTATAATGGTATACACAAATGCTTGATTTGGAAAACGTTTGCAAGAAGGGGATTGGGTTTTAGCGCCAGTCAAGGTTTGAGTAGTAGTAAAACAGATGGTGTAGAAGCGTTTGATATGCCTACATCTTGCTGTAACGAAATCTTTAATAATAAAAACTCCGGTTTTGGTTCATTGAGAGATGCGTTATCTTGTTCCACAGCAGGAGATACCTTATATTTTGCACCATTTATGGCCAATAAAACCATAGCCCTTAACGGCGGTTTGACAATAAATAAAAATATTGTAATCCACGGCTTAGATCTGACCAATCCAGTGTCTATCACATCAGCTGATACGAGTACTCCATTTACTATTGGCAATCATAACGTGGAACTGAAAAACTTAAACTTCATACCAGTAAACAATATTCAAGCTAAATCTATACTCAATAACGGGACTTTGAAATTGATCAATATATGTATTACTGACCAGATGCCTGGTGCTGTTCCTTCTCTACTGAATAATGGGACTTTGGATATGACAGGGACGATCATTATAAAATAAGTGGCTTTGATGAGTTTGAAAAAGATGTTGTTTAAACCAGCATTTATTTAAGACACACAAATCAATAGCTTCTCATTATTTTACAGGGGAGCAAAAGGGGATGAATCTTGTGGTTTATCCCCTTTTTTATTAAAGAATATTGAAAGAATAGATGGACATAAATACTATGATGATCTTACTACCATACTAAATATATCCTATCACCATACTCAATAGTTACTACTACCATACTATGACCATTAAGTATGGTAAAAATAGGGTTTTTGTATATAAAATATAGGCTTATTATAGGTTTCACATATGACAACCCTATGACAACCTTATGACAACCCTATGACAAGGTGGTCTAACGAGCGGAGTATCCATGGAGTATCCTAGGAGGAACCATGGAAGAAAGTAGGTATTCAGTATCTAAAAACAGTCTTCATTTTTGCAGGCTGACTTACTAAATCAACGTTCAAAACAAAAGTGAAGAATTGCCGAAATGCTCAAACATAACATCACCTTTGAAAACATTCAAAAAACACAACCTATGAACTCCTTAGGTGAGACCCCAATGTTCCCTCATAGGGTCGTCAGCAACCAATATGACTCTAGATGTCATACCCAATTCGGTATGGCTAAGGTTTAGGTGCTGTTACATAAAGTTAATTTTCACTTAACATTGGCTTAACATTGGCATTTTACCTTTGCGGCATCTAATACAAACAAATAATTTAATTTTTTAAAAATGAATTTTACAAACAAAACAATCTGCACGCTTGCCCTGCTTATTTGGGCATGTTGGTCGCAAGCCCAATCAGGGATTATCAAAGGAAACATCATCGACGAAAAAACCAAAGAGACGATGATAGGTGCCAATGTTACCGTAGAAGGTACAGAATTAGGTACAGTAACTGACTTAGACGGAAATTTTGAAGTTGAAAATGTACCTGCAGGTATTTATACCATTTTGATCACTAATATTGGTTATGCCAATAATACTATCGAAAAAGTAAGAGTAGAGGCGGGCAAAACGACTATGATCAATACTTCGATGAGTGAAGAATCTTTGTTACTCCAAACTGTAGAGGTCAAAGCTCAAAGAAAAACCGACTCTGAGGTATCTGTGGTCAGCGAAATCAAGCAGCTTTCAAATATTGCAGTAGGTGTCTCATCACAGCAAATCACCAAGACACAAGATAGAGATGCATCTCAGGTGGTCAGAAGGGTACCTGGTGTTTCTATTTTTGATGATAGATTCATAGTAGTGAGAGGTTTGAATGAAAGATACAACACCGTTTTGCTAAATGATATCATTACACCATCTACAGAAGTGGACGTAAAGTCATTCTCATTTGATTTGATTCCAAGTACAGCTATAGACAGAATGATGGTATTTAAGTCTCCTTCTGCTGATTTGCCTGGAGATATAGCCGGCGGTGCTATCAAAATCTACACCAAAACAGTTCCGGATGGTGATAATGTATCGGTAGGATTTACTATAGGATACAGAGGAAATGCTACAGGTGCTAATGTTTTGGATTATCAGGGAAGTAACCTTGACGGATTGGGTTTTGGTGCCAACTATAGAAATTTGCCATCAAATTTCCCATCTACTAGAAAAGTTATTACCAATGCTAGTACAGAAGAAGTTATTGACAGGTTCAGAAATTTAAATCCTTATTACAGCGTGTCAAACAAAACAGTAACCCCTGATTTTAGAGGAAATATCAATCTGAGCAAAAGATTTTTTATTGGCAATAAAGAGTTGACTACCATTTCGTACATTAACTATTCTAATACCAATACCTATCAACAAATGCTTCAAAACAGGTATTTGTTTGACGAAACAGTACAAAGTACGTTTAGCGACGACAACTATACCAACAATGTAAGATTAGGTGCCATGTCCAATTGGTCGTTAATCTTAAATCCAAAAAATAAAATTGAATTTAGAAATATATTTAACCAATTGGCTACCAAAGAAACTATCATCAGAACAGGTACTCAAATAGAAAACAATCTTGAAGTTGCTAATCAAGCTTTCCGTTATGAGCAAAAGAGTATCTTATCAAGCCAACTTAGCGGAACTCACGAATTGAATGAAAAAACAAGAGTCAAGTGGATCGGAGGATTTGGATATACTCAAAGAACTGAGCCTGATTTCAGAAGATTTACATCATCTAGAGAATTGGGCGCTGAAGGTGCATTTAAAATTGACTTACAGCAATTTGAGTCGCCAACACTTCAGCAAGCAGCTAGATTCTGGTCCAATATGGACGAATTTGTAATCACAGGTACTGCGTCTGTAGATAGAATTATAGGAACAAAGCATGCTGATAACGACAAAAACAAGGTTTTGAAAGTGGGTATTTATTCTGAGTATAAAGACAGATATTTCAAAGCTAGATGGTTTGGTATTGTGAATCCGAACAGGGTAGATGCATCCATAACCACTCAAAAACCAGAAGATTTCTTTAGTAATGAAAATTTGAAAGCTTCTAGAGTATTCTATTCTGAAGGATCAAACTTTGATGATAAGTATACGGCTCAAAATACATTAAATGCAGGATATGTAAGTTTGTATCTTCCATTTACTAGCAAATTGAATGCAACTATTGGCTTCAGAGGTGAATACAATATTCAAGCACTTCAGAGTCGTGAAAGAGGTGGCGGACAGAAAGTAAATGTAGACAATCCTATATTTAGCCCTATGCCATCACTGAATGCAAATTATAAGTTTAATGAAAAACATTTACTTAGATTTGGATATGGTTCCACAGTGAACAGACCAGAATTCAGAGAGTTAGCGCCATTTACATACTATGACTTTATATTTGATGTTTCAAGAAGAGGAAATAAAGATATCAAAGTGGCCAATATCCACAATTTTGACTTAAGATACGATTACTACCCATCACCAGGAGAGTTGATCACATTTGGCGTATTTTATAAGAAATTTCAAAACCCAATAGAAGCTGCTATTTTCTACAATGGTAGTACAGTGGCATTTACTGTGGCTAATTCAGAGTCAGCTACTTCATCAGGTGTAGAACTTGAAGTAAGAAAAAATCTTACGCAGAATTTGATGGTATTATTTAATGCATCATTAATCAATAGTAATGTGGTGGTGAGTGGACTGAGTGATTATAATAGATTCCTTCAAGGTCAGTCTCCATATTTGATTAATGCTGGATTGTTTTACAAAATACCTGAAACAGGAATACAAGCCAATGTATTGTACAATATCGTAGGACCTAGAATTTATGTAATCGGAGATAATGTATTGAGTGCCAATGTATTTGAAATGCCAAGAAATGTTCTAGACTTCAATCTTTCCAAAACCTTTGGTAATATGGAGTTTAAAGCTGGTGTTCAAGACATTTTCAATCAACCATTCCAGTTGAGACAAGATACCAACAGAGACAATAAGATTACTGATTCTGATGGTATTTTTCAAGAGTTCAGACGTGGTTCAAATTATTACTTAACTGTTAATTACAAGTTTTAATTAATTATCATCAACCTGTCTGCAACTAAATACATGAAATTTTTAAAACAGTATTTATAAACCATTAAAACATTTTTTAAGATGAAATTTAGTTTAAAATTATTTATGTTTCTATTAGTCGCAGCAGGACTTACTATGGCGTCATGTGGACGTGAAGATGATGAAGATGATGTAGTGGTTCCAGGAGAAAATCTAACCATCAAAGGCAGTATTACAACAAATACCACTTGGGCAGCAAAAAACAAGTATCTACTTGAAGGTTTTGTATATGTAGAAGCTGGTGCTACTTTAACTATCGAACCAGGTACGATTATCAAAGGTGACAAAGCGACCAAAGCTACACTTATCGTAAAACCAGGTGCAAAAATCATAGCTGAAGGTACCAAAACTAAGCCTATCGTATTTACATCTAATCAAGCTAAAGGTAGCAGAAACTACGGTGACTGGGGAGGATTGATCATCCTGGGTAAAGCAAAAGTAAACAAAACTCCGGCTACCATCGAAGGAGAAAACATCTCTACTTTTGGTGGTACTGATGATAACGACAACTCTGGTATATTAAAGTATGTAAGATTAGAGTTTGGTGGTATAGCTTTCGAAACAGACAAAGAGATCAATGGATTGACTTTAGGTGGTGTGGGTAAAGGTACTACTATTGAATATATACAGGTGTCTAACAATGGTGACGACGCATATGAGTGGTTTGGTGGTAATGTAAATGCTAAATATTTATTATCTTTCAAAAACTTAGACGACGATTTTGATACAGATTGGGGATATTCTGGTAATGTGCAATATGGATTTGCTTTAAGAGACCCTAAAGTTGCTGACCAATGTAATTGTTCGAATTCAAACGGGTTTGAATCTGATAATGATGGTTCAGGCTCCGAAGCTACACCTCAAACCAATGCTAAATTTGCCAATATCTCAGTTATAATGGGTGAAGGAACACCAGATCCTAAATTCAGTTTAGTAATGAGGCTTAGACGTAATACATCAATTTCCATCTATAACACCTTGGGTATAGGGGCATTTCCGAGAGGAGGACTTGATCTTCAAGACGCTGCAACACTTAAGAATTTTAGTGATGGTAAGTCTGACTTCAGAGGTCTTGTATTAGGTGGAATGACTAAAGGTGTGGTTGCAGGTGACGAAGCCAAGTTGAAAGAGGCTGCTAGAAAAAATGAATTTGCAGCTGATTTATTGAAATTGGGTTTACCAGCAAACTATAATGCTGCAAGTGGCAAGCCAGGATTGTTGCCTACAGCTGGATCAAGCCTTTTGACGGGTGGTATAACATTACCTGCAGGTTTTGAAGCTAACACTTTTGTTGGTGCATTCAGTACTACAGACTGGACTGAAGGATGGACCAACTGGGATCCACAAAACACAGACTATTAAGATATAATTATTTGTATTATTAGATGAAGGGCGCGCATTATAGTATGTGTGCCCTTTTTTTGTTATTTTAGTGTGTTAATAAACATTTGTTTTTTCTATTGCCTCCATCATTTGTTTATACTTTTCTTTGGTTTCACCTTCATTGTTTTTTAGTTTTATATACTGGATGTAAACAATAGTATTCCTAAACTTATTATGAATAGCATACATGACTGTAGGATAATTTTTCACACTTTCTGTTGTGAAAAACGAACCAATAATCCTTAAACCATAATTCTTATCAATATTCATTATAAGTTTTTCCACGGGTAAAGTTGGATTCATCTTTAACTTTGGTAATGATTTTATAAATGTGTACTCCTTACTTGATGTCATACTTTTTATTTCTTCAAATTGAGACGCCAACGATATGACTCTTAATGCCTTACCAAATTCATCCAATATTTGTTCTGTATTTTCATCAGAAAATAGTGTTCGAGAATAATACTTTTGGCTTTTTATAAGTAATATTTCCGTAATACTTTCTTTTTGGTGATAAACTATACTAAAATCTTTTTCTAATTGTAAAATATTAGCCTCAAATTTCTCTGGGAAAGGTATATCAATAAAATATTCAGCTGTTACATTTTTTTTTTCGCAAGCTGTCAAAATCATCGTTATTATTATGGGAAGCATTAAAAGTTTCATTATGTTTTTATAAATTTTGCTCATGATAAGGATTTAAAATTCAAAAATAAAAAACAATTCGAATAATTATCATTCATTATTTATCTATTTTCACAACAATACCATTATTTTTTCATTTCTCCACTGTCAAATTGCTTTTTTACCCTTAATTTTGTGCCATGAACAATGATCAACAAAGACCGCTGAGTGATTGGCTACCCATCACCAAAAAAGAAGTAGAAGCCCGTGGTTGGGACGAACTCGATGTCATCCTTATATCTGGTGATGCCTATGTGGATCACCCTACCTTTGGTACTGCCGTAATAGGTCGTATCATTGAGAGTGAGGGCTTTAGGATAGGTATCATCCCACAACCCAACTGGAAAGATGATCTGCGTGATTTCAAAAAATTTGGAAAACCTAAATACTTCTTTGGTGTCACTGCCGGCTGCATGGACTCTATGGTCAATCACTACACAGCCAATAAACGCCGCAGATCCACTGATGGATACACACCGGGTGGAGAAGCAGGATTTAGACCTGACTATGCTACTATCGTTTATACCAATATACTCAAAGAGTTGTACCCTGATGTACCCGTACTCATCGGTGGTATAGAAGCATCTTTGCGTAGAGTGACTCATTATGACTATTGGTCAGATAAGTTGATGCCTTCTATTTTGGTAGATTCCAAAGCAGACATGCTGGTCTATGGAATGGGAGAACAACCACTAAGGCAAATCCTAAAATTGGTCAAAAAAGGGGTACCACTTACGTCCATCAAAGATGTAAATCAGATTGCTTTTCTCACAGACGTAGTTCCACCTTCCAAAAAGTGGGATGATGTAGCCTTAGTCAGCCATGAAGTGTGCTTGCAAGACAAAATTAAATATGCTTCCAATTTCAAAATCGTAGAAGTGGAGTCCAACAAGTGGCAAGCAAACCGAATTACCCAAGACGTTATGGGTAAGGTGCTGGTCATCAATCCTCCTTTTATCACGATGACTGAAGCCGAGATGGATTACTCTTTCGATTTGCCATATACTAGACTTCCTCATCCTAAATATAATAAACGTGGAGCCATACCATCTTATGAAATGATCAAGTTTTCGATCAATATGCATCGAGGTTGTTTTGGTGGATGCAGTTTCTGTACCATATCTGCGCATCAGGGCAAATTTATAGCTTCAAGATCAGAAGCCAGTATTATGAGGGAAGTAGAGCAACTTACTAAGCATCCTGAATTTAAAGGATATATATCTGACATAGGCGGTCCATCTGCCAATATGTACAAGATGAAGGGTAAAGATGAAAGTATCTGCGCAAGATGCCAGGCACCTAGTTGCATCCATCCGGTGATTTGCTCCAATCTCGACGTATCACACAAACCGTTAACTGAAATTTACAAAAAAGTAGATGCACATCCTGGTGTCAAAAAAGCTTATGTAAGTTCGGGAATTAGATATGATTTGTTAGTAGATGATTTTAATAAGAACAATCAGGATGGCAATCATGATGAATATATGGAGCAACTCGTTACCAAGCATGTATGTGGCAGGCTCAAGGTTGCTCCCGAACATACAGGAGATGCTACACTCAAAATTATGCGTAAGCCATCATTCAAATATTTCAAGAAGTTTAAAGAGAAGTACGACAAAATTCAGGAGAAGCATGGACTTAAGCAACCGTTAATCCCGTATTTTATCAGTTCCCATCCAGGTACCACCGAAGAAGATATGGCCAACCTTGCGGCGGAAACCAAAGAACTTGGATTTAGGCTTGAGCAAGTACAAGATTTTACACCTACACCTATGACGGTGGCCACGGAGATTTACTATTCTGGAGTACACCCTTACACACTGCAACCTGTAGAGACGCCCAAAACCAAGGAAGACAAAATCACTCAAAACAACTATTTCTTTTGGTACAAGCCTGAGTTTAGAAACTGGATCAGAACTAGGCTGACCAAACTCAACCGTCCTGACTTAGCCAAACAGCTTTTGGGAGAAGACAAGCCTATGCCTGCAAACACATGGCGCAAAAAAGGCAAAGAAGCGATGGCACAAATAGCACCCAAAGATGATTTTAAGTCAAACGGACAAAGACCAAAAGCCAAGGAAACCAAGAGCGGTAACAGTTGGAAAGGAAAGAGTAATAAAAAGTATTAATGCGTTATTTTTTAGCTATTCTTTCTAATGCCTTATTAAAATTACTTTCACGATTTTCGTCGGTAACGATATTTTCTACGATCATTCCGTTTTTGTCCAGAATGACATAATTTGCTAAAACAGCCGTGACCATACTTTCTGAAATTTCATAGGCGAGATGATAAATTTGACTCTTTTCTCCTCCTTCTGCCCAATATTGGTCTAGGTTCCAGTTTTTCTTATCTATCATTTCTTTCCAATGCTCGTATTTTTGATCTATAGAAATGGTTATGAACTGAATATCTTTGTGCTTTTCGCGTAAAGCTTCAAATTTGGGCATGGATTCTATGCATGGACCACACCAAGTAGCCCATATTTTTATGACAGTGATTTGATCTTTGGTCAATTCATTTACTTGATATGCCTGATTTAAAGTATCTCTTACTATTGCCGTAATTACATTATCTTTAGCATTTACTTTTTTCATGTCTTCATATTGTTTCATATAGTTGGAATCAATGGATATGGCATGTTGACGCTGATCATTTGTCTGTGCTTTACAACTTATAATTGATAAAATCAACAAAAAGACTAAGGCGTAACCAGTAATAGATTTATCTGCAAACCTGCTGTGTTTTTTAGATTTTAGTGGCTTCATAAGATTTACTTTATATTTTAAATTATCCGTTGATGAAATTTTACTCTAAGGAAATAATCTTTACTAATGTTTCAAAACATTTAGCAACATCTTTTTCATCAGGTATTGGTCTGTATGCTAATGCTGCAAGTTCTGTTTGATATTTTTCTTTGACTTGTTGCCATACATTTGCAAAGTCGTTTACCAATGGAGATTCTGTAATGTCTTTAGTTTGCCAACCTGTTGGCCTTTCAAACATTTCTTTATCATGTTGTAAAATAGTATCAAATTGTTTTTTAAACGTATCGGATGCTACAAATGCAATACATTCAGTATGCTTCATTAAATAATACAAATCATAAAAGTGTCTAATTTTTTCGGAAACACTTGCTATAGTATTTTCTTTAAATGAGAATCGAATTAGTGACACCAACTTTTCCAATAGCGTTTGTTCTTTGTCCAATACGTTTACTTCAAAGGGTTGGAGATTATATTGCTCAATGTAATTTTCATTGCTTGTTTGCATCAAAAAATCATACACCATACTTTGAATGGTTAATCTTTTGTATGGAAAAGGATTAGCGAATGAATTTGTCTCAACAATAAGTTTGTTATTATTATTGCCTTTTTCAGTTGGAATATATTCAAAAACCGATTTTCTGAATCTTGAACCTTTACTCGTAACACCTTCCATTTGCAACTCATTCAAATCGGATGTAATTTCTTTTTCAATGGCACGGATGATTGTTTTTATTTCATTTCCTATTTTGCCTTGTCGTTTATGATGGCAATATCCACGTCTTCTGAAAACCGATCTATCAGCTTATATCCTTTTGCAAGAGAAGTACCTCCTTTAAAAACAGATTCATCCACATATCTGCTTTTTGACAAACGACTTAATACTGATGTTATCCAATAGTCTTTTTCTACAAATTCCAACTTAATATCCAAATACTGTGATGTAGCCCTCAGTGTTTGCTCAAATAATTTTATGTCGTGGTGCAGTTTCATACAATGTACCATTTTTCAGTTTTCGATAACGTTTTATCGGCGCCTGTTAGTTTATATTTGGTGATTGGGTTCAATGATTTGAAAAGAGCCTCTGTTGTTCTGACTTGCTGCAATTCCTCTAAAAATGCTCCTAACAACGCCCTTGTAGCTGGCGGATATTTCAAAGCCAAGCGAACCAGTGTTTTGATTTCTTTGTCTGTAAAATTTTTGATGATTGCTAAAAATCGTTTACAGGATGTTTCTATACTCGCATCAGGTATTTTTTTTATGTAGCGAATGGCATCCAGTAATTGCAACAATGGGATATTCTCTTTAGTGATGGTGTTTTTTTGTTTTACAAAAGCAATCGTATAGCGTTCTCTTTTAAAGTTAGGACGAATTTGATTTTTACCTATCTGTATAGTATTGCTTACTTGTGTGGTTAATCCCAATTGGTTGAAAATGCTGTAACCAGTGAGATAGCCAGATATCTTTCCGTTATCTTCTAGCAAATCTTTTACTACTTGTGCCTGATTTGGCAGAAGGTTGCCAAATGGGGTGTTTTCAGGTTTATAGTATTTCCCTTTAGATAGTTTGGCAATTTTGCCAGAAGCCACCATACGATTCAGAGATTTTATCACTGCTTCTTTTTGGTTCACCACTGTAATAAAATCAGCATAGGTGAATACATAGCCCTTGGGAAGTCTATCAATTAAAAATGCTATGTATTCTGATGTTTTCATTCACTTTATTGTCGTGCAAAGATAAAATAATTGTCCAGTTTATTAGTAAAAAAACTGGACATTATTACATTGCAATTTTACATTTTATGCTTTATATTTTAAATTATCCTTATTATCCGTTGATGAAATTTTACTCTAAGGAAATAATCTTTACTTCTGTCCTTCGATTTTTTCGATGTTCTTCATCTGAACAGGTCACACCATTGACACAGTGGTTGGTCAGTTTGGTTTCACCATATCCTATAGCTTTGATGCGTTCTTTTTGGATACCACGGCCCAAAAGGTAAGCCACAGCTGATTTAGCTCTTTTTTCAGAGAGGGATAAGTTGTAGGCATCCTTGCCTCGGGCATCAGTATGTGATGACAGTTCTATTTTCATATTGGGATATTGGGTTAAGATATCAAACAGATTGTTTAGTTCTACTTCTGATTCTGGCAAGATATCCCACTTATCATAATCATAGTAAATGTTTTCTAAAGTAAATACTACATCCTTTTTTAATGGTTTTAACTTTAAATTCAAACCATTTTCAGAGATCAAATCGCCTGTTTGTGTCATAAAACTTCCCATTTCTGGCAAGTATCCTTTTTTTTCTACTTTGTATTGGATCATGGTTGATGAAGGCATTTTGGACACAAAACTACCTTCTATATTGGATTTTATTTCTGCGATGATGTCTCCATCCGTATTGTAATAGATGATATTGGCATCGGGTATGGGTTCGCCTTTTTCGGTGGTGAGTATACCATGTGTACTGATATATGTGATGACCGGCTCGCTAACTGATGGAGTGGTCATCATACTATCCAAGGGGTTTTGTTCAAAATAGTAAATATCTTCATTTCCTTCGGCTTGATTTCTATTGGAGGTAAAATATCCTGTCTTCATATTGTCACGGCTACACAGACCATAATCATCTGCTACAGAATTAAAAGGTTCGTTCAGTAGAATGGGTTCTGACCACTTTCCTTTTCGGTATGTGGTTTTATACATATCCAATCCCTTGCCATGCGTATGCAGACCATCAGAACTGAATATCAACAAGCTGTCATTGATGAATACCGGAAAAACTTCATTGCCATTAGAGTTGATGGTGTTTTTAAGTCTGGTTGGTTGTTTCCACTTGCCCATAGCATCGCGGGTACAGTAATACAAATCCATACCACTGTTTCCATAGCGGTCTGATGCAAATACAAAAAGGTTTTCTGACTTATTGATCGCAGGATGCGTGTTGTTGTTTTGACGTTGGTTGTGTACAAATAATTGAGGCTTTGACCATTTTTCATTGATGTTATCAGATTCATATATCTGTAGGAAATGGGTGTTTTTGCCCCAATGACTCTTATCATTGGCAGAAAAGTAAATCTTTTTGCCTGAATTGGTAAAAGCACAAGACCCCATATTAAATTTCAAGCCAAAATCAGGTAAAAAAGGTACCACATCATTACTTATCGTATCCGCGACATACAGGTGAGAAAAAGCTTGCCCTGTAAATAAATCACTTTTCTTATGGGTAGGTCTACTCGAACTAAAAACTATTTTATCACCATATAACACGGGAGAATAATCAGCTTCCTGGGCATTGAATTTGACAGGATTTGCGGTGAAATCTTCATGTTGAGATGGTATAATGGCAGATTTTAGTTTTTGAATTTCTTTTTGTTTTGGATACTTAATGTAAAGGGAATCTACATTTTTTTGGTAGGTATCCAATTGATTATTCAAGTACAAGGTATTTAAATATTTAAGGATGACAGGGTTGTATTTTTTATGTTGGAAAGCCAATTTTTTGTAGATTTCTCCTGCTTTTTGGCTGTTATCCAAAATCAGGTAAGCATCTCCCATTTTTTCGAGAAGGTATGTGTCATTAGGATTGTTTTTTAAGCACTTTTCGTATTCTTTGATTGCTTTACTATATTGAAGCAATTCGTAGGCTTTGTCACCTTTTGGACACCCCAGTATTGGCGTATTTATCAATGAAAGTATGATCACACAGTGGAAAGTCAAAGACCATTTAAGATAATTCATAATTTTTCAGTTTTAAAATCTCGGTAAAGTAGAAAACTTGTGAATGGATGGAATTTTAACGTCCTTTTTTTGCCATTGATAGACGAGTATGATTTCGTGAGCACCATTTCCGGTTTTTCTAAACTGTGAGTAAGTATAGTCATAGGCGTAGCTAAGAATCATGTCTTTGGTCAGTGCTATATCTGTCATAGCGGATACAGCATCACCTGTCCGATAACTTAGGCCAAAAGAAATAACATCCTTATACCAAATTTGGGCCGAAAAATCTGCTTGTAAAGGTGCCGCTTCATGATACTTCAAAAAGATTGAAGGCTTCAGTTGGAAATCAGACCCAGCCAAATCAAAAACATGACCTGTCGTGAAATAATAATGTCTACTAAGATAAGCTTCTTCTTGAGCGAAGGTAATGCTAGCATTGGGTATAGATGCCGCAAAATAGGGTATAGCTAGTCCAAAATATGTCTTGCTTGATGATAAAAAGATACCACCGCCTACTCTGGGTATTAGTGTTTGATTATTTCCATTATATACAGGGTCGTTTTGGATAGGTTCCGGCGTAGATGCATCGGTAAAATCAGTACTAAAAACGCTCAATCCCGCTTTGATTCCTGCTGACAAGGTAAACTGATCAGATAAAGGTATTCTGTATGCGTAATTGGTGTACATTGCTGTATGAGATTCGAAACCAATGCGATCCTGAAAGACATTAAATCCCAGGCCCGATTTGAGTTGAGATAGAGGAAGTTCTACCGAAATTCCCGTAGTCACAGGGGCACCCTCCAATCCAGCCCATTGATTCCGATAAAAAGCCATGAGTCTCGTTTTACCATGATTTGCCGTGGAAGCTGGATTGTACATCATATCAGAAATAAACATGTATCTGGTAAACATCGGGTCTTGTTGGCCATAAATATTAAGGCTCAAAAGAAATAAAAATATAAAGGCGTGTATCTTGTTCATATCTTATTTTTTTCTAAGGTCAACCATGGTAGATCTGATTATTCCGGTGCCTGCAAATTCCAATTGCACAAAGTAAGTACCTTGAGGCAAAGGAAGGCCATTTTGGGATCTGCCATCCCATTTATTGTCCCAATTGGATTGCTCGTACACGAGATTGCCCCATCTATTGAAGACTTTGATGCTCAATTCACATAATGCTACTTTGCCTAAAGTGAAAAAATCATTTACACCATCATCATTAGGCGAAAAAGCATTTGGAATTTTGGCATTTTCACTTTCGCATCTGTCTTGGATAAGTATTTTGACTTTGGATGATGTTCTGCAACCGATCTCATCAATGACTTCTACGGTATAGGTGATGGTATCAGCGGTGCTCGTAATTGGATTTGGACAGGTAGTACAGCTCAATGATGTAGGTGGTGACCATTGATAGGATACAAAACTACCAGGTCCAGTTATCTGTAAATCTATATCCCGATCTTTTGTAATGGAATCGGGAAGGGTAGTTATCTCTGGTAAAGGCCTTATGTTTAATGTAATACAAAACGAACTGTCGCAGCCCATTTTAGATATTTCAGTTTTGCAGTATTTTCCAGATGAGGTCAGTATTTGATTGTTGAAAGTATAACTGCTGCCTTCGCAAATCTCTACTTCTTCTGATCCTGTACCCACATTATAAAATTGTACAGGAATATCCACTGTTTTTTTGCACTTGCCATTACGAATTTCCAACCCAAATACAAAATTCTCAAAAACGGTAATCTGAGGATTCAGCGTGTTGGTATTATCGAGACGGTTAGTACCTTTATTCCAAATAAAAAAGTCAGCATTAGTCAATCTTACATTCAAATCAGCACTAGTATCTTTACAGAATATCGTATCACTTAATACTTCATATTCTGGCAGTGTTATTACTGTGACATCCAGATTTCCTGTACCCATACAACCCAAACCATCTGTGATAGTGACTTGGTACGATGTGCTGGATTCAGGTTTGGCTATAAGAACCTGATTGTCTCCTTGTATGATGCCGCTTCCAATCCAACTATATGTTACACCTGCTGTGGTAATGGCTTTGATCGTATCGCCTTTGCAAATCGTCAATGGATTAGTTAGTAATTTTGGAAGTGGATTGACTGTAATATTAAATTGGTAAGTAGTCAAGCAAGAACCATTGGTAGCCGTAAGTTTTTTGGTAAAGAATAATGGATTGGTTTGATTATTAACTATAGAAAAAGTAGTATTTGAACATTGGGTGCAGCTCAATCCATCTGCCTGATTCCATTGATAGGATGTGCCAGGTACATCTGTGGTTCCAATAGTGGTTACTCCATTAGAACAAAGATTGAGGTCATTATTATAAATTTCTATCTCTCTATTCAAGGGCAAAATGATATCTTCGCAAATACAATTTTGTTCCTTAGGTATGTACAATGTCAGTCTGCAATAATCAGATTCACTGATATTAGACAGATTTATCCATTGGCCGACTGTTTTATTATTGGGATTTATACCTGAATAGACGATGCTTGTTATCTGTTTTTCTGATGCATCCAGTGTGTTATTTTCATTGTCATCAATAAAAATAATACCGTTTAATGGGCCATACCAGATACCAGATGTTTGTGTGACTTCGGTGTACAAGTTTTGTTGTCCGTTTCTTTTCTCCAGTTTTATTTTATCAATCGCAAAAGTTGTCTGACTTATTTCCAAAGGGATAGCAATAATGCCCGCAACATTGCCTACTTCACATGGCTGACCATTTGCCAGACAGTTGACTGAAGCTCGGTCAGAAATGTAAATGGATATCAAATCAGATAAACAAAGTAGTGAACCCCTGTTTTTAATTTTTAAATTGAGGTTAAATATTGGGTTGTTGCCAGTGATATTCCATGTATAAAATTTATTATCTTTTATTGGAGTAAGTACGGGTAAATTTCCAGTGACTGTTCCAGTAATAATTTCCCAATCCGGTGGGAGTTGCAGTATCAAGGTGGTATTGTCTACAGATGGTTTGGGAAAGGAAATATTAAGTTCGGCTTCGTCTCGGCTACAAGCACCTGACAATTGTAACGTACCACTAATGGTGATAGGATCTATAGCAACTACACCTTGAAGATTTAATGCGGGACTATTTTTAGTAACACTATTAGTAATGGTGCCACAACCTTTTTTTGCATTTATATTGTAAAGTATAGGCAAGCCCGAAGTAAAATTACAATCGGTGACAGCTTTGTAAGTGATATCAAATTCATTATCTGGGAAAAAACCAGCTCCTGCAAGTCCATCACTTAAATGCGCTGGCCAGAAGCTATTCAATGACCATTCGGGATTTTGAGCGTTGTTTAAGACAGGGTCTGGAAGTGGCCATCCTGTCACTCTTTGTCTCGCAGGAAAATACATAAATCCTGAGCCTGAAACATACTGAGTACCTGGAGGAAGCCTAAGTTGGATTTTCATATCATATGCATTGCCCAGCCCAGCATTGAGAAATGTGGCTTCTTGAGTCAAAGTATCGCATAATTGAATAAATGGATTTTCGGGTTGCTTGATGATCATATCAACTAGTCCATCCGGAAAATTGATCTTAAAGGTATCCATGGCTTGAAAACACGGTTGGAAAGCAGGATTTTCATAAGGTCCACAATCAAAACCATACTCCAAAATAATTATATCCGAGCCACAGCTTTGAGATACTCCGGTCAACTCAAAATGTCTTTTACCATTGGTTTTGATGAGTCCCAGCTGAAAGTATCCATTTTTTGGTTCGAACACTTCTTGAGTAACGGTATCTTTGATTTTGAAATCTGCTATGCTTCCTGATGGGTTTTTGACTTTGATAAACATATGGTCGATATCAGAAACAAATTCAGGGCCTATGACACTAAAACCAGCCTTGAACCTATTGCTGAAAGCTGTAAGTTCTTTTTGATAAATAAAAGTGTTGATTTTTCCTTTATCAAAGCTAAATTGTACTTGTCTTACCAGGGAATCTGGAAAATACAGTTTACCCAATTCATTTCTGATGAATTTAACTTTGTATTCTGTCAGTTTTACTTTCAATAGATTGACACATTTTCTGGGACGAATTTTTATACCCATTATTAAAATATGTCCACCATCATGACTTCCTGAAGGAGGGACTAAATTTTTAAAATCATAAATCAATTTATCACCTATATCAATAGGGGAAAAATTGAATATTTTGCCGAGGTAAGTGACTCTCAAGTCTCCGAGTTCTATCTCATCAATTTTAGTGACTTCCAGACTAAGCGGTTTGATGGATTCTCTGATTTCAAAGGGAAAAACTTGACTGATAGGAGGATCATATACTTTTTTGTTACCATAGTTAATTCTAAAAAGTTCTGTTGTAATGAATTCTGTATTGCAAATTTTAGGATTGGTTATATGAATTACATTGGTACCTTCTTTGGTAGCATTGATGAGAAATTCCGGAAAGAATACGTAAGGAAAATAGCAATCACAAGGAGATGTCTCAAATGTGGTCTCGGGTGTGTTGCCCACGAAACTATTAAAATTATAATTGAATTGGATATGCTGTTCTAGTTGAACCTTATCAGGATTTTGCTTAAAGACATTGATATCTATATATTTTGAAATCAACATAAATACACTATCACCTTCACTATACTTAAAATTGGGTGGGAAGTCAGTCCCTGTATTATACCATCGTAAAGAATCTGCTGATAAGTGATAATAGTAAGAATCGTCAATTTTTAGCTCATTTACATTTTCAAAAGTATAGACATTTCCTGTGGATTTTTGCCTGATTCTTATTTTTTTTCGATATGTTTTTATAGCGCCATCGGATCCTAAAAGTAAGTCTTTAAATTCTTCAAAAGATGAGTTGTTTAAGGTTTTGAATTGTGTGTTTCTGATTTTGAGTGTCAGATTAGTAAAGATAGATCCAGGTTTGTCCACCACTATCGCTCCATTGAATGTAAGATCAAAACTGTCACCAGCTACAAAATGATTTAACTTGTATTTGTCCGGTCTAGGAGTAAGTGTATCAGTATCAGCTAAATTGTCATTATCGATATCTACCTTACCATAAGATGTGCGCGACAGATTGCCAATGTATCCAAAACTTCCATCCAAAGTGTCTTGGTAACAAGGTTTGATATTGTCACATTTGATTTGATATAACAATTCGGAACATACCATGGGAAGATATCCTTCCATACATTCTTCATCAAGTTGAAGGGTTCCTTTTAATAGGACTTTATCAAATACTTTTTCGTCGCAAATGCAACTGGCATAGTTTTCTTCACATTTTTCAGGTGGCAGCACTTTCTTACAATTGAAGACAAACGGAATGGTCATTTTGACAATATCACTACTAAAAGGCAGAATATATATCAAAACATAGATGCGATTTCTAGGCCCTTGAGAAGGTATAATTCTTACAGGTGACTTTCCACCTAAAATAAAATCCTGAGTTTTAATTTCTATACCTTGAGGAATTTCAATCCTAATCTTTAAAGAATCATTTGCATTGGTTAAAAAATGATCGGATTTAAAATCGAAAATTAGAAATCCTTCCAAAGAATCTTTCAAAATGGACTGATCTACCTTTCTACCGTTTTTATCAGTTAAGGAATTATTTACTACAAATGCAGGTGTTTTTATGTTTTTATGATCAATATTGATATTAAAATTAGAATCTCCGGCACTGGAGCATTCCTTACGATATTGCAGATTGGCTGTCCAAGCGTTTGATGGTGTACCACATATGGATGATTCACAAAAGCTAGTCAGCCACTTGATTTCATATACTAGTTCAAAATTAGCTCTTTCAAATTTGGCTTTGTAAATGATGGCATACTTGGCTACTTTTAGACCACAATCATTGATAAAATAGTCAAAATATTTGATCTCGTCAGCAAAATCTGCCACCACTGAACCTTCTAAAATACCTCGACCTAAATAAGGTTGGTCAATTCTGAATTTGATATCCGTTAAAGTATTTTTATGACTTGCTTTATTAATTAAGATTTTTTGTTCGGCCGTACCATTTTTGTAACATAAGGGTTCTATTCCTGTTGTGGTCATGGTAAATTTATTGCCAATGTCATTATTTTCGGTAATAAATACATTAGCAATAGCACTATTTTGTTGGCATACGGTATTGTTGCAGCCCCAAGTCACCACATAATCTGATCGCACAAATTGCTGGTCATATGAGCAAGCAGTGACCAATATATTTTCATTGATTTCTATAGACTCATTGAAGTCAAACCAAGCATCGCCATTTCCTATTTTTTTAAACTCTAGCGAGTCAAAGCTCAGTTCTAGTTGCGTACTTGTTTTGCTAATCAGTCTTCCTTTATTGGCATTGACGTCAATGTATGGATCATAAGTGTGTCTGTAGACAAATCTATTAGTACGGCCAATTCGGCTATTACGTATCGTGACTTTTCTGATTTTACTGGTAAAGGATGGAATCTCGTCATATGTATTATCTATACCTGTGATGACCAAATTTGGACTGTCTGTATTTATGGGAGCCGATGTGAATTCTTTACTAGTATTGCCAAATGACAATGTAGCCTTAAATACAAATAACTGCTGAGCATCCAAACAAGGTAAAGCTGCACAATTGAGTGAGACATTGATGATGAGCTCTACTTCCTGACCAGGGTTAATGTTTTCCAATCGGAAGATAGGAGCACTTAGGTTGGAAATTGTTTTTTCTGTGGCACCTTTGATACTTCCCAAATTGTATGCTGTTCCACAAGGCATGTTGATAATTATATCTGCATTGTTAATAGCCATACCGGTAGTATTTTTAATGACTAACTTCAGTTCTGTCGTTTGACATATTTGAAGGTTTTCACTTACCGCAAATGTAATATTTTGAGCTGCAACATAGGGGATGCTAATTATCCAAAATAAAACGAAAAAAATGTAATACTTATTCATATTGTAATCGTTTGGTCTTTAACCTGGATTATGCATTAGAAAATCTATTACGAACCTAAATCGCTGTAAATCAGAAGCTTCGCCCATCTATCTTCTGTAACCGTAGCGGTGCTACGCTTTTCGAATCTAAATGGCTGATTTTTTGCGATTTACGCTCTCATAACGAAGTTCTAATACATAATTCAGGTTTTATGCAAAGTTAACAATCTGATTGTAATTATTGAATCATTGATCACTGATTTTTTTCATTTTGGTATAGAAATTTTCGCATAATAACAATGTTACTACTTGAATGAAATTAAATTTTGTGAAATTGTAGTTATACCGTGTAATAGCTCGTCATCTACCGATCATAAACCACCACCTTTCTCAGAACCCGATGGCCTACATAATCTTCTACGGCAATGTAATACACCCCTGAGATCAAACCACTAACATCGATTTCATTGATTCCATTTTGGATGATATATTCCCGATACAAATTTCCTGTGATGCCGACTAGTAACAATTTTACGCGCTCTCTTTCATCTATGGGGTACCATTCTACTTGACAAATGCCTGAAGTCAGGATAGGTATCGGAGCTATGGTCAATATTTCGTCTGGAGATTCAGCTTTTTCTACTCTAATGGATGAAAATCTAAAGGATTGGTCTAGGTCTATCATTTTGAGACGATAGTAATGGAAACCATAATCGGTCACTTGGTGTGTAAAGATATATTGATTTCCGGTAGTGCTTTGGCCTGTAGCTGCGCGTTGACCTATGGAAATAAAATCAATTCCATTTTGGCTATATTGGATTTCAAAATGGCTGGTATTGACTTCTGCACTTGTCACCCATTGGAGAGTCACTTCATTTTCTTTTTGGATACTGCTATAAAATTCGGTTAAGGAAACTGGTAATACTTTAAAGGATTCTGGTGCTCCCGCATCTATCCAATCGCGTATTTTACTCAATTGATCTTTGGAGATGGTTTTATCATGCAAATTGTCATTGTTTCCACAAGCTTTTTGATCTATGAGTTTTTGATACAGCAAGCTTTCTGTGGCATTATATTTGGTGATTAACTTTTCAGTACAAAAGTTATTTTCGGGTTTGATAAATATTTTTTGATAGGAAGAGAAGTCCCACCTATCTACTTGATTGTGGCAAGACTTACATTGTTGATTGGTCAATAATACTTTGATATCTCCGTACTCGGGAATACAAAATTCAGGTGCTCCAGATGTGATCCATGCTTCTATCGCTACTAGGTCTGCTTGTGGTATTTTTTGATTGTACAATGGCATTGCTTGGCCACATTTAGTAGGGCCACCATTGAGTTTATCTATCAAAAGACTTAAATCTGCTCTTGATTTGGAGATGATAGGTTCTCCGCATTTACTGATTGCAAAAGCAGCGTCATAGTTTTCATAATGCCAAGGTGTGGTATGGTTTCCACTATGGTGGCAAGAGTTACATTTGTTTTGATCCAGTATTTTAGCGATGTCCTGAAACTGATAATGAGGCTTACCACCGATGTCACAAGTTTGTGCATGTATGAGATGCAAAACCAATATAAAAATTATGGTGGCAATATACTTTTTCATTCTACACTGAAATACCTAGTCAAAGATAAGTTTATTTTATTATTTTTTTTAAGTTTGATCAGTTTACAGCAAAAAAAAAGGGCAAAAAGCCCTTTTTAGTAAAGTATTTGTCTTATTTTTTCAATAAGTCTCTGATTTCTGCCAATAATTCTTCTTGAGTTGGTCCAGCAGGTGCCGGTGCCGGTTCTGGTTTTTTCATGCTATTTATTGCTTTTACGATCCAGAACATTACCATAGAAATAATTAAGAAATTTATGAAGGCACCAATTAGGTTTCCATAATTGATGGCTATTTCTGCAATGGCTGTTCCATCTGCTGCAATGGACGCAGGGGTCAATACAATTTTCCAAGCGCTTAAATCTCCTATTTGAAAGATTTTTCCTATCAGGGGCATGAAAATTCCGTTGACAAACCCGTCAGTTACTTTGCCAAATGCACCGGCCATGGCTAAACCTATTGCGATGTCTATCAGGTTGCCTTTCATCGCGAAATCCTTAAATTCCTTTAACATAATGTTTTGTTTTTGATTGTGATAAAAAAATACTAAATGTCTTGAAGAGCAAAATTAAAATTATATTAGTTAAAATGCAAGTAACTCAAGTTAAATAATAAAATTGAATTTTATTTCACTCTTATGCTTAAATCAATTGAGCATTATGTTGACGTACCATTTCCATAAAAGTAACATCAATTTTAAAATAAGTTAAAATAAAAAAGCACAACCCTTATTTCAAGGAGTTGTGCTTTTGATAATATTTAAAAACTGGTATTATTTCTTGAGTTCAGCTCTGATTTGATTCAATGCTGAGCCCCATTTTACCCAATCTATCTGTGCTTGGTTGTAGGTGTGGGATGCTTCTATGATTTCTTGCGTACCATCAGCATGAGATAATACTACCTGAAGATTTTTGCCTGGAGCCATATTTTCAAAATCCAAAATGGAAATGGTGTCATCCTGACGAATCTTATCATAATCGGCCGCATTAGCAAAGGTTAATGCCAACATACCTTGTTTTTTTAGGTTTGTCTCGTGTATTCTGGCAAACGACTTCACCATCACTGCTTTGACACCCAAAAATCTTGGCTGCATAGCTGCATGTTCTCTCGATGAACCTTCACCATAATTCTCTTCCCCAAAAACAATAGTACCAATACCTGCCGCCTGATATGCACGGGCTGAATCAGGAACAGTCATATAGTCACTGTTTACATAATTGAGCACTTTATTGGTTTCATCATTAAAGCTATTGACAGCTCCGATTAAGGTGTTATTTGCAATATTGGCCAAATGTCCTCTATAGGTCAACCATGGTCCTGCCATAGAGATATGGTCTGTAGTACATTTGCCTTTGGCTTTGATGAGAATACGCATACCTTTTACCTGCTCAGCATTGATCGGACTGAATGGCTCTAAAAGTTGTAATCTATCTGAACTCGGATCTACTTTAACCACTACTTGACTACCATCTTCTGCAGGTGCTATAAAACCGGCATCCTCTACTGCAAATCCTTTAGCAGGTAGTTCTTCGCCTGTTGGTGGATCCAACATGACTTCTTCCCCTTTGTCATTGATAAGTGTGTCTGTCAATGGATTGAAATCTAGTCTGCCTGCGATCGCTAAAGCGGTAACCAATTCAGGAGAAGCCACAAACGCGTGTGTATTGGGACTTCCGTCGGCTCTTTTGGCAAAGTTACGGTTGAATGAATGCACTATACTGTTTTTGGGTGCATTTTTAGGGTCACTATATCTAGCCCATTGGCCAATGCATGGTCCACAGGCATTAGCAAATACTAAGGCGTCAATACCTTCTAGTATATCTATCAAACCATCCCTTTCTATGGTATATCTCACTTGCTCTGACCCTGGCGTTACCGTAAGCTGAGCTTTTGCTTTGATACCTTTGTCTATGGCTTGTTTGGCCACTGAAGCCGCTCTTGATATATCTTCATATGAAGAATTGGTACACGATCCAATAAGGCCATACTCCAATTCCAAAGGCCAGTCATTTGCTGCGGCTACTTCTTTCATTTTAGAAACCGGAGTAGCTAAATCAGGTGTAAACGGACCATTCAATAGTGGTTCCAATTCACTCAGATTGATTTCTATCACCTGATCAAAATAGGTTTCAGGTGATGCATAACATTCAGGATCAGCAGTAAGATGTGGAGCAATTGCGTCAGCAAGGTCGGCTACATCAGCTCTTCCTGTAGATCTCAGGTAACGAGACATTGATGCATCATAGCCAAATGTAGATGTGGTAGCACCAATCTCGGCACCCATGTTACAAACCGTTCCTTTACCTGTACATGACATGGATATTGCTCCTTCTCCAAAATACTCCACGATCGCTCCGGTACCACCTTTTACGGTTAAAATTCCTGCCACTTTGAGAATCACATCCTTAGCAGATGCCCAACCTGAGAGTTTACCAGTTAGTTTCACACCGATCAATTTAGGCATTTTGAGCTCCCAAGCCATACCTGCCATGACATCTACAGCATCTGCACCACCTACACCGATGGCTACCATACCGAGACCTCCGGCGTTTACTGTATGCGAGTCTGTACCTATCATCATACCACCCGGGAATGCATAATTTTCAAGAACTACCTGATGGATAATTCCTGCTCCAGGTTTCCAAAAACCAATGCCATATTTGTCAGACACAGAACCTAAAAAATCTGTAACTTCTTTATTGATTTCATTGGCAACAGCCAAATCTTCAGCAGCACCAACTTTGGCTTGGATCAAGTGGTCACAATGCACCGTGCTTGGTACAGCTACTTTGGCCCTACCTGCGGTCATAAATTGCAGTAATGCCATCTGTGCCGTAGCATCTTGCATGGCCACTCTGTCAGGTGCAAAAAATACATAATCTTTTCCCCTTTTATGATCTGCCAAAGGAGAGTCAGGATGCAAGTGTGCATACAAAATCTTTTCAGATAAGGTCAACGGTCTTCCCAATGCCTTTCTTGCAGCTTCCACTTTGCCTGGAAAAGCGTCATAAGTCGCCTTTATCATTTCTATATCAAATGCCATAATTGTGTGTGTATTATTATTTTAGAAAATAGATTCGCAAAAATACGCAATCGTACACATTAAACGAAAAATTACGAAGTGAGTTTTTTTTAAGGTATAATTATTTGTAGTAATTAGATGAATTAATGGTTGAATTGTCGATTAATTGCACTTTTTTAACTTTAAATTTGATCACTTAAAGTCTTAAATTGAAATGCTATCCACCACTTACTTTAATTGTATAGTTATTCATAATCTTTTCCTTTTGCTCCAAATGTTTAGCATTTTAACCATCCCCAGCCCTTTCCTACTGAGGGAAGGGTGACGATATGCATCAAATGTTGTGCTTTGAATTCAGAAATTTGGACTCTGATTTTGTGAGCGAAACTATATTTATCAACCATATTTGTAAAGATAAAAATCAAAGAACGAATCAATTCCCTCCCTTTTGAGGGAGGGTTAGGGTGGGTAATTGAAATTTTGCCATTATA
This sequence comes from uncultured Aureispira sp., assembly GCA_964526715.1. GTDB lineage: Bacteria > Bacteroidota > Bacteroidia > Chitinophagales > Saprospiraceae > OLB9. Next base: position 43,129 of record CAZGMB010000006.1, read on the forward strand.
CTGAACATAATGGAGTCAGTTTAATTTTTAAAAAAAAAAAGTGTGCCTTCGAAACAAAGGCACACTTTTTTGTAAAGTTATAGGATATTATTTATCAAACGATCATCATTACTGGATTTTCCAGCATCGCTTTCAATGTTTGTAAGAACTGTGCTCCTGAAGCTCCATCTACCACCCTGTGATCACATGACAAGGTTACTTTCATCATATTTCCTACAACAATCTGATCATTTTTGACGATCGGTTTTTTGATGATAGACCCTACAGCTAGAATACAGGCGTCAGGTGGATTAATGATAGCTGTAAATTCTTCAATATCAAACATGCCTAAGTTAGAAATCGTAAATGTATTTCCTTGCATTTCTTGTGGCGTGAGTTTTTTACTCTTAGCTTTACCCGCTAGTTCTTTGACTTCCTGATTGATATGAGACATAGACTTCAGGTCTGCATTTTGGATTACCGGCACTAATAGGCCATCTTCTACAGCTACAGCCACACCTATATTGATGTCTCTGTGATAGGTGATTTTATCTCCCAACCAAGATGAGTTTATCGTTGGATGTTTACGCAGCGCAGATGCACAAGCTTTGACCACAAAATCATTAAAGGAAATCTTCACCGGAGCGCTTTCATTGATCGCTGCTCGAGCCGATACGGCATTATCCATATTGATTTCTACAGTCAGATAAAAATGTGGCGCTGTAAACTTACTTTCACCCAACCTCCTGGCAATGGTTTTACGCATTTGTGATACTGGTACATCTCCATATGTAAAGGTAGATGCCGCAGGTATAGCCATGCTTGGTGCTGAGCTAGCACTGGATGTCGCAGGCTTGTTGGTCAGATAGTTTTCTATATCTTTTTTGATGATTCTGCCAGCGTCACCAGAACCTTGTACTTGCTCTAGTGGAACACCTGCTTCTTGTGCCATGGTTTTTGCCAATGGTGATGCTTTTAGACGGTCGCTTGCTGTCTCTGTAGCCGTTGGTATCGGTGCAGGACTAGGTGCTGCAGGTGTAGATGGTGCTGTAGGTACTTCGACTACGGCAACACTTTCAGGTTTTGCGGCCGGTGCAGCTTCAGTTTTCTGGTCAGTAAGCAAATGCTTAAAAGGTTCATCTTTTTTGCCGATGACAGCAATAATGCCATCTACTGCTACAGGTCCCGAAGGAACTCCGATATAAAGTAAAAAGCCATCAAAGTAACTTTCAAGTTCCATAGTAGCCTTGTCAGTTTCTACTTCTGCCAAAATATCACCTGCTTTTACAGCATCACCTTCTTTTTTTAGCCACGATACGATGTTACCTTCTTCCATGGTATCACTCAATCTGGGCATTCTTATGATCTCAGCCATTATTAATTTTTATTTTAGGGGTCAAAAATAGCACTTAAACAATAAAAAATATATCAAAAGCACAATTAACTTTAAATTTTTAAAATTGTTTGTAAACATTTTATAAATTGCGTTACCAAATTATTACCTTTTGAACGTAATATTATAACAAGTACCATTAAAAAGCCGTGGCATATACAGGCACATAAATCTATGGGTCAAATCATTTCGAAGGGCTTCAAAAGCCCCTGACAATCCGGTGCTTTCGGGGATGTACTTTTCTATACTCGGGCGATTGGTTAAAGCTACAGTATCATGCACGGTATTTTGTGTCATGCTCATATCATATGCTAGTTTGGTCATTATTTATATACATATTTTAGACAGCTATATGGTTTAATAATTAATTCATATAAATGGAGTATTAACCCATGTGGTTTAATACTATGCTCATGTTGATCAATAGTCTATATATATAGCTCAATAATGTATCCATATCGGTAAATAATATATTTATATGGATTTTGTATATCTTCATATTGATTAATACTTAATCCACATCGATACTGTGTTTCATTACATTAATTAAGTATTAATCCATATCAATCAATACTTAATTTATATGGATCAATACTAAATCCATATCAGTAAATACTAAATCCATGTCGATTAATACTGAATCCATATCGATTAAGATTCTGATAGTGCTCCAAAAGCTTAGAGGACTCTTCGATAACTCTTTTGCACTTGTGGTGAAAGGTATTTGGCTTGTCATAAACTATATTAGCGTGCTCGGTAAGCTTATGTGGGTGAAGGTAAAGACTTTACGACCTGTCCTGAAGCATTGCAGACAGGACAAAAACAACTTTCGTCTACTCATAAACGCTTATGGATCTGAACTAAAGTCTTCAGGAAGACTCGTTAACGCTTGATGACTAGATCATAAGCCTTCGCGGCATCTCCTTAACAGTTAAGGAACATTCATAAGCTGTAAAATAGAAGTCGTTTATCCTTTATCAAGGGCCATAAAGTGATCAGGACATTTCATTAGGCTTTCGCCAATACACATTTAGTATTATTGGTCTTCCATAATGTGATTAGGCAGACGCCTTTGTTGATAAGCAGTCTTGCTTAAGGCTTCATGAGCGTTCCTTAAGACTAGAAGGGTTCTCCTTAAGGCTTGATGGACGAACACTCAAGGATTAGGAAGTTGTATGAACGATAACACCAAGGATAATTTAGGCAAATGTGAGTACTCAAACCCAAATTCATCCTTTTGTAATGAATGTTGCAAGCTCGTATATAAGGATTTTTAAGGTCGGTTGCATTCATTGAAATGAATATAAGGAAGATATGAAGACGATATATTGTTTAATGTATTGACATGAGTAAAATGACGTAAAGATTTTTTAGTGTCAGCTACCATTTCCCAAAAGTCTATACCCATCTAGCAGTCAGGCCTGCATTTTAAGGATGATCAATAGGATTCAGCTCCAATGAAATGAACGATTTCACGCAATAAAGAAGGAAATGCAAACATCAGCTGGTGGACACCCATTTAGGCTGGGTAAATTTAGATGAATTGATTTAAAATTGAAATCTATGTGTATATAGTGTGTTTATTTTGCAGATAATTAAGACCTTTATTTTGACATATTTGTATATTCTGATAACTTTGTGTCTGCATTTGAAGTTTCTGAAAGTTTTAATTGCTTTTTCTTTAAAAACCTTAATCTGCCTACATTTGCATTACGGCAGACAGGACTAAACCTTAATCTTATACTAAACCTTAATGAAAACCTTAATCTTAATCTAAATGTGATTTCGACTTCGCTTAATTTTTAATCATGCTTTAGCATGACACCACTTAACCTTAATCTTAACCTTATTCTAAACCTTAATCTTAATCTAAACCTTAACTTTAATCTAAACCTTAATCAAATCATGTTCGGAGATCTTATGGGAAATATGGAGCAGCAACAAGCTGAAATGGCCAAAAAATTGCAAGCTATACCAGTAGAATGTAAAGTGGAAGGGGTCACCATCAGTGGCAATGCTGCTCGACAGGTAACCAATGTAGTTTTGGATACTTCTTTGTTAGCGACAGATGATAAAGAAATGGTCGAAGATATACTAATCACAGCGATTAATCGTTTTATAGAAGTATCATCCAAGGTGGAAGGAGAAGAAACACAAAAGATGATGCAAGATTTATTACCTCCTGGATTTGGAGATTTATTTAAATAAACAAATTTAATGTTGAAGTATATCATATATAATTTGATCGTTCTGAGTTTTTGGCATGCTGATGTTTTGGCTCAGGATAAAATTGATGTTAAGTTTACATTCGATGATTGTACTTATGATGCTAGTGGCACCCTTATATTACCTATAACGCCAGGCGGTAATCCTCAATGCGTCTGTGGCATAGGTGGCAAAAGTATTCTGTTGAATGGGACGGATGATTTTTTAACCATGGACAAAGTAGTCAATCGGTATTTTGATACAGATTTTACGTTTGACTTTTATTTTTCCATGGACAATCCTTCGGGTGAGATCGATATCATGTCTTTACGCAGCGGATGCAATAGGGTAGACTCCCTGATGCAGCTTAGATATTTGAGTAGTAATAATGAAATTTTGTTTGAAATAGGCAGTAATATCAATAACTATAATACTATCCGAGCAAAATTGAATACTACTAACTGTTGGCACCGATTTACTTTAGTAAAATTTGGCTTGTTGTATTTCGTGTATTTAGACAATGTTTTGATCTCCAAATTTGTAGCCAGAGAAAATATAATCATGACCAGATTGGGTAGTTTGAGTTTTGGCAATAGTCCATGCAAATCCAATACCAATGCAATTCAGAGATTTTCGGGAAATATAGACCAAATAAATATACGCAATACCGCAACTTCAGAATTGGACCTCAAAGACTCGTTTTTGTTTCCAGATCGAATAGTTACTGAAAATACAACCATCTTCAAAGGAGAGTCTATACAACTGATTACCGGCCCAAAATGCTCCAATAATATCAGTTGGTCACCTGCTGCTACTTTGGATGATGCTACTGCTGCAGACCCTGTGGCCACTCCAGAAGTAACTACCACTTACGAAGTAACTATAAATAACGGAAATTGTGTCAGTAAAGACACCGTCAGGATTTTTGTTGCGGACAAGGAGACTTCTGACTGCAAAACGTTACTTTTACCAGGGGCTTTTACACCCAATAATGATGGTCTCAATGATACTTATGGCATAAGCAATACTTTTATAGTGGATGAAGTGTCATACTTTGAAATCTACGACCGTTGGGGAGAAAAAGTATGGGAATCTGATGATCTGAAAGGACAATGGGACGGAAATAAACAAGGTGTTCCCCTCAACGGAGGTATGTATTTGTATAAAATAAAATACACGTGCAATAACGAAGAATATCTAAAAATCGATAATTTTATGATGTTGCGATAACAAAAATGAAAATAAATAGTCTTCTCCAAGACATTTTTACAAAATAGTGTACACGATTTAATAATAGGTATTATATTTGTCCCGTAATTTTACATTTGATTAACATAATACCTTTATTTATGAAACACTTTTTACTTTTATTTTCTTTTTTAATCTTCACTTTATCCGCAGAAGCGCAGATTGCTTCCGGTCAAAAGTTAACAGGTAATATCAAAGCCAAAGATATCAATGACAATGATGTGGATATCTATGCTGACTTAGCTGCTGGTAAAACTGTAGTTTTAGATGTTTTCGCTACTTGGTGTGGACCTTGTTGGTCATTCCACAATGCAGGCGTACTTAAGGAATTGCACAAAGCACTAGGTGCTGATGGCGCAGATAAGATCAGAATTTACGCTATCGAAGCTGATTCAAGAACACCATTTGACCATTTGTTTTCGGAAGTTGCAGGAACTTCAAGTGTGCCTTCTTCTCTTGGAGACTGGACTAAAGACGTGCCTTACCAAATTATAAATGATCATACTTTTAACACTATCTTAAATATTGCTTTTTTCCCTACATTATATGTTATCAGACCTGATAAAACTGTTATGGAAATGGGTAGTTACAGATATAATGCTCAAGTATGGCAGAAAGCATTAGTGCCTACAGCAGAAAAAGATTTGATTATTTCTTCTGTTATTGATAGCAAAACGTTTTGTGTATCTAGTAATTTTGCACAAAAACCTACTGTAATCAACATGGGTACTACTGCAGTATCTTCTATGGATGTTTCATTAACATTAAACGGTACGGAAACACTTTCTAGCTTCAATACAGCGGTTGGTGTTTTTGAAGAAAAAGAAATTTCATTCGGTACTAAAACCATAAAGGAAACAACTGAAATTACAGTAAAAATTGAAGGTGTTGATGGTGTAGCTGACGAAGAAGATGATCTTGGCGAAATTTCTGGAACATTATACAGACCTTTGATTAAGAAAGATTCTTTCATCGTTAAGTTTACAACAGATTTTTATCCTAATGAAACTTCATGGGCTATTAGAGATAATAAAAACCGTGTTGTACACACACAACCTAAATATAAAGCAGGAACAGAAGACCAATTTGGTGGTGGTGGTGTAGATGCTAATAAAGAATTTACTTACAAGCTTCCAACAAAAAATACTGATATCAATTGTTTAACATTGACAATTACAGATTCATATGGTGATGGTATGACTGCTTTTAATAGCACACATCCTGTACCAGGTGTAGAAATTTATAATACTGCGGGTGAATTATTGAAGCCTAAAATCAATACAGATTATAATTTCCAAAGTGCTGCTGCAAACACAGCTTCTACTACAAGAATATTCGTTGCTGCTGACTTCACATCTTCATTAGAAGACGCGGAGTTTGTTGAAAACCTAAGCGTTTATCCTAATCCTGCTACAGATATCTTAAATGTCAACATGGTGATCAAATCAGGTGTTGAATACCAGATATTTATATCAGACGTTATGGGTGCAAGAGTATCTGATATCGTTAAAAATACTAACTTTATCAATGTCTCTAATCTTACTTCAGGTATGTACTTTATCAATGTACAGACTAAAGATGGACTTTACACTCACAAATTCTCTAAGATTTAATTTGTAAAATTATAATCATCAAAAGCCGTTTGTTGAATATCAGCAAACGGCTTTTTTTGTTATAATAGGTATATATTGATACATATGTTTATATTTGTACTATGTTACAAGTATTTTTGATCATACTGCTGCTTACTTTATTGGTTTATTGGATAAGTTTTTATGGGGCATATGCTCTTTGGGAAAAAAACAACAGGAACAATAAAGAGTCACTAGTACCCATATCAGTAATCATTTCATGTAAAAATGCTGAAAAAACAATTGAAAAAACCATCCATAGTATACTAGCTCAAAAGTATTTTGATTTTGAGTTGATCATCATTGATGACTTTAGTTCTGACCGTACCATATCGATTATCCAGGAAATTCAAGACTCGTGTATCGTCTTGTTATCTGCCGAGGTAAATATTGCCGGTAAAAAAGCAGCCATAAGCCAAGCAATCCAATATGCAAAGCATGAAATTTTGCTTTTTACGGATGCAGATTGTATACCAGCTTCTACAGAATGGATTGAAAGTATGGCTAATACTATGTTACATAAACCTGAAACAGAAGTGGTATTGGGCTTTGGACCTATGTACAAAAGAAATACATGGATCAATAAGTTTGCGAGATACGAAACTTGGTTGACCGCTATGCAATATTTTTCCTATGCTATTTTTAAAATCCCGTATATGGGAGTTGGGCGAAATTTGATGTATAAAAAGTCAGCATTTATGCGCGTCAACGGTTTTAATCAACACGAAGATATGGCGTCAGGAGATGATGACTTATTTATCACCTCAGTTGCCAATCGCCATAATATTGCTATCAATATGGATGCGGATGCTTTTGTTTATTCAGAAGCTAAAGATCAGTTAACCACTTTTTTTAGACAGAAAACGAGGCATATCAGTACATCAGTCAGATATAAACGATCACACCAGATATTATTATCCATATTTGCGTTTACACAGGCAGGCATTTATTTAGTGTTGATTTTGGGATTGATCATGAATACTTTTCACTTACATGCCATATTTCTGATTTTAATCTCTAAGTGGATGGTCCAGACCTTCTTGCATTACCGATGGTTGAAGCGACTCGATAGCAAGGATTTATGGTTGTTTTTTCCTATTTTGGATATTTTGCTGAGTGTTTACTATTTTATATTGTCGTGCTACAGTCTATTCAGAAAAAAAAATACCTGGTAAGTCATGTATTTAATCTTACCATAAGGCTATATGCTGACAACACAAATTATTACTTCAACTTTTCCAAAACAAACTTACCAATGGCTTTTCCTTGGACCACACCATTTTCTATAGCCGGTCTATAGTGAATGCCACCATAAAGTCTAGACATGGACGCTTCATCAGCTGCTTGGTAGAAAGACTTAAAGGATCTTACCGGAAGCCCGAATTCTACTTCTGTATTGTCATCAAAGGCAAAGTTGTCACCAAAAATATCTGTCAAGATCATAGATGCTGCAGATGAAGCTACAGAGTGTCCACTGGTATATTCAGGAAAAGGCGGTGTTTGCAACATAGGAACCCATTCTGGGTCTATAAATTCATTAATGACTGTTTCTGGACGTACTAGTACACTCCTGAATTTTTCGTCCCAACAAGAAATAAACGCTTCATGAAGAGCTAAAGAAACATGACTGTAAGCCTTGATGCTTTTTGCAAAATCTGCCTTGCTTTTTAAGGCTGCTACTTGTACGATATTGATCCAATGACCACCTGGAGATATTTTTTTGGTTGCGTGCATCACATGGCCCGTTACATTGAGTTTATAAGGGTTGCAATCCCAAAAATTGGCAATGGCGGTTTGTTCCTGATCTGCATTTTTGACGGTTTCGTACACTTCCATGACTTCTTTATAAAAGGTACTGTTTTTGTTGGCAATATCAAAAGGAGTAGGTGGCAATGGCTTAAATTGTGCTGCACTATCCATAAGCATGGGTCTGATTTTATTCCATGATGGTTCTATGCCGTCCATATATCCTGGAGGAGTAGGCTGCCATGTGGCTGGATTTTTTTGAAGACTATACTTAGGAAACGAACGGGTTTGCTTATAATTGTCCTTGCCAGACCAGGCTATAATGTGTTTGGCTAGTGTGTCACTATATGAGCTAGATCTCTCCAAAATAGCCTTGGGCATACCCGTATTTTTGTAAAATTCTTGTACTTTTTGAATTTGTTTTTGAATAGAATCTTCAGAAAAAATAAGGTGTTTGCCTACTTTCAACATCGATAAGGTAGAAACCATTTCCCAACAGTATTCTTGATTGGCTTCTGGCTCAGGTATGGTGGACAAATGCGATATTTTTCCTGCTAAACTAGGGTATTCAGATTGGAGTCTTCTGCCACCTTCATATCCTGCCACGGACGCATACGTGTATATCCGACTAGCTACAGGTGGCGAAAAAATATCATGGACGATGACATCGGTTAGTGCTTTGAAAGACTGATGATATATTTCCGGATTGTTGGCTGTTTTGGCATAATCCTTATTTTCTGACTTACATGAAAAAATCAGAATACTGATACTAAAAGCAAATAATAATCGAAACATTTTACAATAAATAAGATCACAAAGATAAAAAAGTAAATGTGATTTAAGATAAAAAAATGGGACCACATTAAACCAATGCTTTTTATTGTGGTCTATGTTAGTATAATATTTAAAGATGTTGGTAATTGATGACACAGAAATACTTACTTTAATCACCAAGGGAACTGACCCCAACAAGGGATACAGACTATTGGTAAGTAAGTACAAAGAAAAGTTGTATTATCACATCAGGAGAATGGTAAGCTCTCATGATGATGCCGATGATATTTTGCAAAATACATTTTTAAAAGTCATTAGGAACATTGACAGCTTCCAAGCTCAAAGTAGTTTGTATACGTGGTTGTATCGCATAGCCACCAATGAAACTTTAAACTTTATCAAGAGTTCGAAAAATAAAACCAGTGAATCACTGGACCAAACCCAAGTTTTGCGTATGGGTAGTAGTGACTTGCCCACAGATGGAGATATTATTATACACAAATTAAATCAAGCCATTAATTTGTTGCCAGAAAAGCAAAAGCTAGTGTTTAATTTGAGATATTATGATGAGATGTCTTACCAAGATATGGCTGATGTCACAGAAACAAGCGTAGGTGCATTGAAAGCATCTTTTCACCACGCGGTAAAAAAAATTGAAGAATTTATAAAAGATAATCATGAGTGACGATAACATTTCTGTACAAGATGAACTTAGGCAAATAAGTCCTTTGCTTACTGGTTTGTCCAAAGATACCCAAGTAGAGGTACCCAAAGATTACTTTAGCACCGTGGAAGACCAAATCCTATCGCAGTTGCAGTTGCCCAAGGCAAAAAATATCATTGAACCTGCACCTGAAGGATATCTAGAAAACCTAGAAGATGAAATCATAAAAAAGGTAGCAGATAAAGGTAATGGAACAAAACAAAGTCATAACATTTTTAAACTTTTAATCGGGGCTGCTGTAGCTGCATGTTTGGGTGTATTTTTGATTTCCAGATTTTCAGTGGGTGATACCCAAGTTAATGATACGGAAGTAACATATGAAGCCATAGATTATTTTGATGCTTATCCGCAGGATATTGAAGATATCAACGTAAATCAGTTAATAGATAATGGCATTTTAGCGGAGGAAGACATTTCTTTTGTTATCGAAGAAGATAACCTTCAGATGGAAAATATAGACCCTATCTTCCACAGTGACGCGCCATTTTGAATTTGAAACACTTTATTCTTTTTAAACATAAAATTTTTTACCATGAACAAACAAATTTTTAAGCTAAGTAGTCTCATGATTTTAGTGGCTTTTTTGGGTGTTACTTCCTTTGGACAAGGTGGCAACCGAGATCAGCTAAAAGAAAAGGCCAAGGCACAGAAAGTAGCCTACATTACATCGCAGTTGGAATTGACAGAATCAGAGTCACAAAAATTTTGGCCGATTTATAATGAATATCAGGCTGAGAGAGAAAGCGTCAGAAAAGCCATGGACGTGCAATTGTCCAAAGATATGTCCGACAAAGAAGCTGAAGACCTGATGTACAAAGTACTGGATAATAAATCTAAAGAGATCGACATCCAAAAAAAGTATATCCAAAAAATGAAGTCCGCCATTCCTGCTAGAAAGATTGCTCAATTATTTAAAGCCGAAAAGGAATTTAAAGAAAAGGTAATCTCGCACATGAAGGATAGAAGAAGAGGACGTCAGGAATAATGACCAGGAATAGCTAGGATATCCACGAAGAGCCTGTAAAGTACGACAAGTATTTTACAGGCTTTTTTGTATGTAAATGGTTTACCCAATATCCAAAATAGTCTTTTAACCCGAAATATTTAACCAATAAAATTTTGGCTACGATTTGATTTCCATTCATGACTTTCATAACTAGCTAGTATACTGATGATTCTGATGTTTAGTATGGATGAATAAGATGTAAGCAAATGTGCGAAACATTCAAATAATGTTTACATCAGGGATTCGAACTGTAACCTGTATCACATACCATAAACTTTTATACCCATACCTTTGTATTTTCATCAATAAAACATTTAAAAATGACCTATACAGAAATTATCAATAGCGATACTCCTACTTTAGTGGATTTTACAGCTACTTGGTGTGGCCCATGCAAAGCCATGGCACCCGTCCTAGAACAATTGGCCCAAAAAATCGGAGATAAAGGAAAAATCATCAAAATCGATGTAGATAAAAATCAACACCTTGCCCAACAATTGCAAATTCAAGGAGTTCCCACTTTTATCTTGTACAAAAAAGGTGAGATACTATGGCGTCAATCTGGTATGCAGTCACTCACACAATTACAGACATTGATAGAAGGCGCTCAATAAGGAAATGAGATCATAAAAATCTAATCGTCTAAGATGTTCAAAAATGTCTTCCTAAGGAAATAATAAAGCCAATACTCTGATTCACGCCATAAAACTGACCCAAGGCGCCGAAATTAACAAAAGAACTTTTAGATACTTTGATTTCGTTGTTTATTAAAATGTTGTATCCTAGTGTTACATACTCTTCACCTGTACCTAAATTTAGAGTGGTATTAGGCTCAATCAATATTTGATCAAAATAAGAAGCATAACTATATCTAAAAAACGAAGCCCCTGCGCCAATTTTTAAGGTATAAAATTTTGTTGGTTGCCAAATTTTCCTGGTAAAATTAAGATTTACCTGAAAGTAGTATAGGCTATATTTCCAACTTTTATGATCGCTACTTAAGCCTATAGTTATATTTGCATTTGCTTCGATTTTTCTTTTCAGCTCCTTGCTTCCTTCAAATACAAAATTATGAGCAATATAATCTCCCGTTCCTAATAAGGTATTACCATATCCAAGACTAAACCTGTAAACGGGATTTATATTTTGTGCTTTCAAAGTTATATTTAAAAATGAACTAAATATAAAAATTAGAATCGTTAATTTTAATATTCTATGCATTTAATCAAAATTATTTTGGTTTATTGGTAAAACCAAAGCGTTTTTTAAAATAAAATATTTTTAATATTTAAAAAGAAAATCAAGCAAAGATTATAAATAAAATTACTTGATTTCCTCTTAAAATTTTTAAATAAATATTTTAAAAAAAACTTATCTCTATGTAATTAACCTTTGAGTGCAGCAATCATTTTTTCTGCAAGTTCTTGGCCAATTTTATTTTGAGCTTCTTCGGTAGATGCACCGATATGTGGTGTTAAAGATATTTTTGGATGGGTAAGTATATCTTGACGTGGTGAAGGTTCATTGTCAAAAACATCTAAACCAGCAGCAGCTACTTTGCCAGAATTCAATGCTTCCAATAAAGCATCTTCATCTACAGTACCACCACGACTACAATTGATGATGATCACACCATCTTTCATTTTTGCAAATTCCTCTGCTCCCAAGATAGGTTTTCCTACAGATGGGATATGCAGGGAAATGTAATCAGCATCAGCCAGCATATCCTCCATATTTACAGTAGTAATATCCACTTCAAATCCCAAAGCAGCTGGACCGATAGCGAGTGTCACTTCAGAAACATAAGGGTCTACAGCCAATACATCCATACCCATTCCCAAAGCGCATTTAGCTGTCTCTTGACCTATCCTACCGAACCCAATAATTCCAATGGTTTTACCTTCTAATTCTATACCTTTGGCATAAGCTTTTTTCAGATCGTTAAACTGAGTATGGCCATTTTGAGGCATTTCCCTATTGGACTGATACAAAAATCTGGAAAGACTGAGCATATGTGCCATTGCCAACTCACCTACAGAACGCGAAGATGCTGCCGGAGTATTGATTACGGCAATACCTTTGGACTTGGCGTACTCTACGTCTATATTGTCCAGACCTACGCCACCTCTGCCGATGGCTTTTAAATTTGGACAGGCATCTATAAGATCTTTCCTGACTTTGGTAGCACTTCTGACGCAAATGGCGTCATATTCATTTAACCTCGTGGCCAGGTCAGCCTGATCTATTTTGTTGGTATCCACCGTAAATCCTGCTGCTTCCAAAAGCTGTTTTCCGATCGGTTCTATACCGTCATTTACTAATATTTTCATGTGTATATTGATGAGTTGGTGATTTCTAATACATTTAAGTAACTAATGTGCATCGAAGTAAAGTAACATAAAATATCAATTTGACTTGATATGTACTACTAAATAGACTTAATGATTATCATGCAAATTTAGAATTCTCTTAAGGATTTTACCATTTAAAAAAAATAATTTGATTTTTATTAACTTTAGGTAAAATTTATTTTATTACAATTGACTGAATATTAGTACATTAAGAATGATTAAAAATTATTTTTATATTTTTAATCATTTTCAGGCAGCGAAAATCACACTTTATGGCTCTTATAATTACGAGACCCCAAGTCTCCAAGATTGATATTCTTTTCAAATAATTGAAAAAAATCTTTAGCGAAGAAAAAGAGCCTTCTGAAAGCAGAGGGCTTTTTTATTTATATCCCTAAAGTAAAACGCTTAAACAAAATAGGATTAAGTAATTATTTATGGCATCACCATAATGAGGTGAGGAATATCGTCTTCCAAGTATGGTTCGTTCATATCTTCGAAACCCAGTGATTCATAAAATCTTTTGAGATACGCCTGTGCACCAATTTTGATTGGGTATCCTGGAAAAAGTTCTTTTGTTGTACGGATTGACTCATTCATTAATATTTTTCCCCAACCTCCACCTCTGGTTTGTACACTATTGACTACACGTCCTATGGATGTAAAACCAGGATATGAAACACCTTCAGGTATTAATCTGGTGTAACAGTACAAAACTCCATCATCACCAAATCCCATCAAATGATATGATTGGTAATCTTTTCTATCCGCATCCTGATAGGGACAGTTTTGCTCTACCACAAATATTTCTTGTCTCAGCCTTAATATTTCATAAAGTTCAGTGACAGATAATTCATGAAAGGTTTTCAGCTTAAAGTGAATTTTGGTCATCCTTTGCTTTTTTTATCCTTATTTTTTAGTTGATAAGCGGCATAGCAACCTACTTTGGTATGCGTTGAGTCCATGATTTCCTTAAATAGCACACATTGTAGTTTTGGGTGATAAAAGATATGGTCATAAGGCATTTTCATAGTAGTGATATCTACTTCTCTTCTACTATTAAGCATTTGGGTTTTATCTCTAAAACTGATGATATCATGGTCCCAATACACTTGATTGAACTCACCTGATACTAAAGCTATATTTTTATGATTGATTACATAATTTTTTAATGCTTCTATTTCTAGTCGTGCTTTTTTTCTAGACTCACCATCAAGGGCAGGCGTAATATATGTGGATAAAATGTGGAAGGTATCCGTATTTAGTAATACAGCAAAATCAAGTGTTGAAAAGTAAGTATTCTCAATTTTTTGCTTAATGACTAATGGCTTTCTGGAGTAGACGACTTTTCCATACACATCCATCCTTAAATCTTCAAATTGATAAGGAAAAGAACTTTTAAGGATCGAAGGCAAGATTTCAGCCCAATCCGGTGTATATTCTTGAAAAGAAATGATATCCAATGTGCTATCCTGAACTAATTTGATGATGTTTTCTACATTTGTAGTTACACTCAAATTGATATGTGCCATAGCTATTTTTGGTGTTTGATTAGGCTGTGGATTTTTAAGATCCAGATTGGAAGCATTCTTTAAGAAGAGCGCTAATACTGCTGCACATCCAAAACTGGTAAACAAAACCGTTCTACTGTTTATAATCAAACCCATCAGGCCCGAGATCATAAGGAAAAACAGGAAATGCACAAAATACTCCTGAATGTGTGTATGTAATCCTACAAAGGGTAAAAAAATGACGGTAACTGTCACAAGAATGATCATTCCTGCTATCAATTTATTCCCTAACCTAATCAAATCTTTCATGTCATTAAAACTTCTGTGCAGCCACTACTACTTTCTTAATTTCTTTGACATCTCCGTCAGGATGCAGAAGTTGACATAATATAATATACATTCCAGTTTTTACAATATTGCCTTCTGCATCTGTTCCATCCCATTTTATAGAAGACTCCGTGCCCAACAAAATGTTTTGTCCCAATTCAACCACCGGAAATCCATCTGCGTCAAACAACTTTATTTTTGCTAAATAGCCAGCCTTTTCTAATTGAAATTGCATCAAAACGAAATCCAAGTCACCGTCCCCATTTGGAGTGAATACTTTTTTGTCCAATACCATAAACTCGTCTTCATTTATGGAGGTATTTCTATTGATGCTATTGGAGTTTTTATACCCGGGTGTTGCAAATTTAGTTGTGGATGAAGCCGAATGCCAATTATTGCGATCATTTGTATTTTGCTCTAGTGAAATCCGCTCTAAACTCACGCCTTTGGTATCATCAATCAATGAAAAATGAAAAGCTTCGTCATAATCAAAAGAATCAATCGTAATGTTTTGACCATTTTTTCTGGACAAAATGGAAATATTTGCACTAGCCACATTAAACGCCGGAATGGTCGCTTCTATAAATGCTGCACTGTCAGGAGTATTATAGGTCGTTTTTAAAAAGGCTGTGTTTTTGGAGATCGCCACATACGTTCCAGGCAATAAAACATAGTCAGTTCTGATCACCCTGGTTTCATTTCTTTGACTATTGCTGATGAGTAAACTATCCAATCTTAGATATTTTGAAGTTGGATTGTGTACTTCTACAAAATCTTCGCCACCTATATAAGGGTCAGTAAGTACTTCTGTGATGATGATATCATTTTTCCCAGGCCTTTCTGCATACAGAAATCTAACGGATTGCTCCAGTGAATTGCCGTTTTTGTCCTGTATGTTTTTTATCAATATGGTGTAATTGATACCGCTTTTGATTTGTTGCGTTCCAAATTGCAAAACAACTTCGTTGGGCTTGGCAGCATTGTAAATAGCTCGAGTAGGTGAGCCCAAAGCATTGTTGCCCACATAGTTACTAACGTCACTTACAGAAGAAGGGGTTGGTGCTTCAGAAAATACTAACTTCACCTGATCATTGTCGAGTACTTCAGATATTAATACGCTAGGAGGAATGGTATCTCTTACTATTGTTTTGTAAGCAATATCGTCGAAAAAAAATTTATCAGTACGAGTAGCAGTATATTTGCAGTAAATACCAAAAAACATCGAGTCCTGCAATGCAAATCCATTGTCAAAAATCTCGAAATCTTCTTCATATACTTTATTGCCAGAGTAATCAGTAGCAATGACCCAAAACCCATCTCTGTACATTTTTATCTGTACGCTACCATCAGCAGGGTCACTGGCTATAGCACCCAATTTTCCCGAACCCAATAATGTAGTAACTCCGGAAGTTAATTTATATATCTGAATAGCATCATTGGAACCATTTTCACCCAATCGCATAAAATAGCCATTGGATGAAGATTCGTTGGGCTGATCTGTAAATAAATAAACTTTTGAAAAATTATCGTTGGACGGTGCAAATTGTAACTTAAAATACAGATCAAACAAAATGCTATCTTGGGGTACCTTAAATTTTGTGAAAATTGTACTTTCTCCAGCTGATGGCGCTGTGAGTTGCAATTGGCCTGAGCTATTGACCCTAAAATTCTGAATATCTCCAATCCATTTTACGGCATTCAGGTTGTTGTCATTGAAATTCAAAGATAATTGACCAACAACGCTTTTACAAATAAAAATAAATACAAAAATATTTAAATATCTCTTTGTATAAAACAAGTAGAATAACATTGAAAGTTTATCTTTGCGCTTCATTTTCTTATAAGTGGTTGAATTGGATATCATTGGACCCATTAATAATTATAGACATTTTATGATCCAATGAGTCACTTTCAAAGAAGCAAAATTAATAATTAAATTCAGACTATCTATTAAGATAGGATAATTAATGTAAAATTTTAGATGAGAATAGCATTAGTAGGAGCAACTGGTTTGGTAGGAAGAGTTATGAATGAAGTATTGGAAGAATTTAACTTTCCTATCACGGAGTATATACCTGTGGCATCAAGCAGATCAGTGGGCAAATTAGTATCTTTCAAAGGAAAAACATACCCAATAGTCAGTATGCAAGATGCTGTGGATATGAAACCACAAATTGCCATTTTTTCTGCAGGCGGCAGCACATCACTTGAGTGGGCACCCAAATTTGCAGAAGCAGGCACGGTAGTTATTGATAATTCAAGTGCGTGGAGAATGGATCCATCCAAAAAATTGGTGGTCCCTGAGATCAACGCCAGTACCTTGACCAAAGACGACAAAATCATAGCTAATCCCAATTGTTCTACGATTCAGATGGTAGTGGCCCTGGCGCCATTGCACCAAAAATATGGTATCAAAAGGCTGGTTATATCCACTTATCAATCATTTACTGGTACCGGTGCCAAAGCAGTAGCTCAATACGAATCTGAAAAAACAGGACAATCTCCGAGCAAAGATGAAATGGCATATCATTATCAAATATTTGAAAATGCGATTCCACAATGTGATGTTTTTTTGGACAATCTATATACCAAAGAAGAAATGAAATTGGTCCATGAAACCAAAAAGATTCTAGGTGACGACACACTAAAAATCACAGCAACGGCCGTAAGGATACCGGTGAATGGTGGGCACTCAGAGTCAGTAAATGTTGAATTTCACCGACCTTTTGAACTTTCAGAAGTACATGAAATACTGGAAAATGCAGAAGGGATTATATTGCAAGACGATCCTGAAACTTTTAAATATCCGATGCCGTTGTACAGTAAGAATCAAAATGAAGTTTTTGTAGGACGGGTTAGAAGGGACGAGTCCGTAGAAAACGGTATCAATATGTGGATAGTAGCTGACAACCTTCGTAAGGGAGCAGCTACCAATGCAGTGCAGATAGCACAGTACTTAGTAGATCACCGATTAGTGTAATTGTTTTTTATTACTTATAGTTTTTTATTGATTTTTTAATTTACATTGTAAACACATGAGACGCAAATTAGTACTTTGGGGTTCCAACGAGAAAGATGAGAAATTGCTTGTTGCATTGGAACTTCTTGAAAAGGAGAATGTAGTAAATATTTTTACATTTCCTGAAAACGTAGCCACCGAAGATTTTTACAAATCCATGTCAGAAAAATGGAAAGACGACATCGAAGTAGAATTCCCTGCCGGATTTTCTAAAATTGAAAGAAAACTTTCTGTTTCTGATAGTATTTTGCCAGAAGATTTAAAAGTAGAGCGACCCGATCTGATCACAAGAGCACAAGCTGAATGGCATTTTGTAGTGTTATCTTCCAAGCTTTATGGTATGTACAAGTCTGAGCTTGAAGAAATCAAAGAAAAAGTGGAAGGATTGGGCCAATATGAAAATGTCATTTGGGAAGACCTGAAAAATTTCTGGACAAAAGTACAGAGTCAGGTTAATGAAAAAAACCTTTTCAGAGAACATGGTGCAGCTCTTAGAGAAAAAACAAACCACTTATTTGACAAGCTAAAAGAGCTTAAAAAGACGTTGGAAGGCGAGTTTGAGACACAGTCTAAAAAGCACTATGAGTCCTTTAGCCAAGAGCTTAATGATATCGAAGATAAAATTGAAAAAGGTTTAGGATTGTCTCCACTGTTTGAAGACCTTAAAAAAATTCAAACTAAAATTAGAGATTTTAAATTTACCAAAGAAGACAGAAATGAACTTTGGGACAAAATAGATACATCCTTTAAAAAGCTAAAAGAAAAAAGGGGGAATCCTAGTGAGCAACATGTTAATAATAGCATGGCTAGACTAGAAGCTAGATATAATGGCTTAATTGTGGCTATTCAAAAAATGCAGAAATCTGTAGATTTTGATAAACAAGAGTTGGATTTCCAAAATAAAAAAGTAGCTGATAGCGATGGTCAATTAGAGTCACAACTCAGAGTAGCTAAAATCAGAATGATCGAAGAAAGATTGAGATCAAAAGAGGAAAAGCTAGCGGATATGAATCTGACCAAGAGCGAACTCGAATCCAAAATGGAAAAAGAGAAAAAACGCGCTACAAAAGTTGAAAAACTGGAAAAACTCGAAGAAGCCAAAGTAGTCGCAAAACAAAAAATTGCAACTGACATAGCTGTCCAATCTATAGAAATGGATAAAATTGCTGATAAATTAGAGAAAGCAGCTTCTGAAATAGTAAAACCTAAAAAAGAAAGTTCCTTTTTTGATAAATTGTCGGAGTCTGTAGAGCAACTGGTAGAAGATGTAGTCGATACTGCAAAAGCTGTGGCTGAGGTAGTAGGCGAAAAATTGGATGATGCCATGGACAAAGCTGAAGATAAGTTCGAAGATTTAAAAGACAAGGCAGAAGATATGGCTGAAGCCGCAGCGGATAAGTTTGAAGACATCAAAGAAAAAGCTGAGGACAAGGCCGAGATTTTGGAAGACAAACTCGAAGATATCAAGGATGCAGCAGAAGACAAGCTTGAAGTAGCTATGGACAAGGCTGCTGAAATGGCATCAGAAGTCAAAGATAAGTTTACATCAAAAGATACTGAAGACGTAAATACTAAAAGCGAAGAAGCATAATTTTTCTAGATGCTTATACAATATTTAATAGTTTGGTATTAACATGATTAAATTTAGAGCGTTGGTAAGTATTATGTTTTTATAGATACAAAAGAGCAACAATCATCAATGGGTTCGTTGCTCTTTTTTTGTTTTTGGGCAAAATAAAAAGCGGTGCCAGACCAAAGTCTAACAACCGCATAACCCCAAAAAACCAATTGAAAACAATTTAATTTATGTCCACTTTTGGACTGCTATTTCTAAATTATCTATTAATACTCTTAAGACGAGTTAAAAATCCAAGGTCACATTTTTTTTAAAAAAAAATTTATTTTGAAAGTAAAATCTTCTTTTTTTTGCAGCAGTTGCGGTGCTGAAAGCCCAAAATGGGTGGGAAAATGTCCTTCATGTGGCGAGTGGAATACTTATCATGAGGAAGTCATAGAAAAAAAAACCACGGCTGAAGAAAAAGAGAAAGCATGGAGAACATCCAAGAAGGAAAAAAGTACTCCCAAATTATTATCAGATGTATCCGCTCTTTCTTCACAACGCATCGATACCTTTGATGGCGAACTCAATCGGGTTTTAGGTGGTGGTTTAGTAGCAGGATCCATTATTTTAGTGGGAGGACAGCCAGGAATAGGAAAATCTACCTTATTATTACAACTGGCTCTGAGGCAAAATTTAAGTATATTGTACGTTTCTGGCGAAGAAAGCGAGGAGCAAATCAAAATGCGTGCAGACAGAATAGGCCGTAAAAATGACCAATGTTACATCTACACAGATGTCAATGTGTCCAATATTCTTAAAGTAGCCAATCAAATCTTGCCCAACTTAATTATTATTGACTCTATACAAACTTTAGTAAGTACTTTTATTGATAGTACTCCAGGCAGCATATCACAAGTCAGAGAGTGTACTGGTGAGCTCCAACGATACGCCAAAGAAAGCAACATTCCCATTTTCATCATAGGACACATTACCAAAGAAGGTGGCATAGCGGGACCTAAGTTACTGGAGCATATCGTAGACGTGGTGTTACAATTTGAAGGCGACCAGCACTATGCATACCGCATCTTAAGAACCCTAAAAAACAGATTTGGTAGTACTGACGAAATAGGTATCTATGCCATGGATATCAACGGTCTGAGAGAAATATCCAATCCTTCGGAACTATTGATATCACCTGATGACGCACATCTCAGTGGTAGCGCTATAGCAGCATCTCTGGAAGGGTTACGCCCATTACTTTTGGAAACCCAGGCATTGGTAAGTCCCGCTATTTATGGTACTCCACAACGATCCGCAACAGGCTTTGACTTGAGAAGGTTATCTATGCTTTTGGCGGTACTTGAAAAAAGATGTGGTCTTTCTTTTGGACAAAATGACGTTTTCCTCAATATAGCAGGCGGTATTAAAGTCACGGACCCATCCATAGATTTAGCCATTGTGGCGGCATTGATCTCTTCACTGCAGGATATTCATATTAGCAAAAAGATTTGTTTTGCGGGAGAAGTAGGATTGTCAGGTGAGATCAGACCGGTGAGTAGGATAGACCAAAGAATCCAAGAAGCGGGAAGACTTGGTTTTGAAACTATATTTATCTCCAAGTACAAATCTGACTTATTGCCAAAGAAGGATTTTGGAGTGGAAGTCAGAATGCTTACCAAAATTGATGACTTACTGAGAGATGTATTTGCCTAAAGTTTGTAATTAAAATTCATGCTAGCCATACAATACCCTGTATTATTTTTTGATGGTGATTGTCTTTTGTGCTCTCGGGTAGTTCAGTGGATTATCAAAGTTGATCGAAAAGGATTAATATATTTTTGTACACTAGAAGATGGTAGAAAAGCAGGGATTGATGGTTTTGAAAATGACACGGTTGTCCTGTGGCATCAACATCAGATGTATCAAAAAAGTAAAGCAGTAGCTGAAGTTTTAAAACTGGTAGGTGGTTTTTATCGTATAATCGGATATATTATTTCTTTCTTCCCAAGATTTATAGCCAATAAAATTTACGACTTTGTAGCTAGAAACAGATATCACTGGTTTGGGCAAAAGGCCAATTGTCTCATTCGTAAACCGGAGTGGTCATACCGCATTTTGAATGGGGAAACGCTGAAAATTGCAACAAGTAATGATAATCCAAAATGATTACTACTTGCCTTGAGATTTTGGGCCAGTGATGATGATACAACCTTCACAGTCTCCAGGTTGAGTATCTATGATTCCCTTATTTTTGAGATTATTTATCAGTTCCTGATATGGGAGATTTAGATTTAACTTTACTCTCATTTCTGGGTCGTACTTAAACTTTTTATCGATTTTGACTACCTTTTTGTTTTGCTTTAGAATATAATCCTTCAAAACTGAACCCAATTTGTAAGTCGAACCAGTCTCTACGACTACTGGTTTAGTTTCTTTTATTTCTTTCTTTTTTGGCTCAGGTGAAACTTCTACAGGCTTCTTTGTGAATTCTGTGGTGTCTTTTGTGACCTCGATGGCATTTAAGTTTTTAAACTGACCGTTGATATATTGAAATTTATCTCCTTGGTAAAGGGTTACAGCGTTTTTTGGATTTAATATCTCCGATACTTTTACAGTCCCTTCTTTATTTTCGATATTGATAGTATCTTTTGTCTGTACAATGTCAAATTTGGTTCCAATGACATCAACTTTAAGTTTTCCAGCATACACATAAAATGGCAAAATACTTTTCTTGACATCAAATGTGGCATTTCCTTCCAAATATATGGTTCTAGTATTTTGCTCTGCAAAGGTGGTAGGGTAATTTATGGTAGCCCCTTGAGACAATATAGTGCTTCCATCTACAAGTTCGATACTTTTTCCTGAAGCGGCTTCAAATGTATTTCTGATATTTTCTGGTTTTTTAAGTGTCCAAATACAGAAAAATACAAGAACAAAGATGGCTGCAACAGACCTTAAGAAATTATAGAACGTAAAAATTTTAGTAGATTCAGTTTTGGTAGATTCAACTTTTTCACTGTTTTCCACTTTTTCTAAAAATAGATCCCACTCCACCTGAGTATCATAGACCTGAAAGTCTTTGATTTCTGCATTTTGTTTTAGTATGGAATCTAATTTACTCAATTTTTTATTCTATTTTATTATTAAGACGATGTATTATATATAACTCACACTTTTTAGTCAAAAAAATAGGGATGATTTTTTAATCTTTCTTTAATTTGCTGAGAAACTCTGTAAATATTATCTTCAACACTTCGCTTGGAGATATTCAAATAGTCGGCTATCTCTTCGTAAGTCAGTCCTTCAAACTTATTCAATACAAAGATTTCTTTGGACTTATCCTTCATGTCTTTCATGGCATTTTCTACAGCTTGACGTACAATATATGGGTCCAACTGTTCTTCTGTCACATCTTCGATACTGGCCATGAGTTGGTCGGTAAGATCACTAGCTTTTTTATTTTTTTGATTTCTCACAAAATCAATCATTGTATTTCTAGTGACTTGGTAAAGGTAAGATTTGGCTGATGTTTTGATGATTATCTCATCTTTTTGCTTCCATATTTTTATAAAGGTATTTTGAACAACTTCTCTACTATCTTCAAAATCGTTTAAGTACCTGTTTACAAAGTTAACAAGTGGATTGAAGTAATCTTTAAAAGTTATTTCAAAATCAGCCTTATTTGCAAATGGTTTTGGAAGCAAACTATATTAAATATTTACGCAAAATTACAAAAAAATCCAATAATATCACACATATGACAAAAAATCTAATCTAAAGTCACCCTATTTTCATCTATATAATGCTCATCAGTTCTCATCAATGGTATGGAAACATAAAAATCTGTTCCTACGCCTGCTATGGTTTCGAAGTATATCTTACCATTAAACGAATCTATCATATTGGCAGAAATGGCAAGCCCAAGTCCAGTTCCTGAGTTTTTGGTAGTAAAATTAGGTGTAAAGACCTTATCTTTCATGTGATCAGGAATACCCGTGCCATTGTCAGATATCCTTATCAAGGCGTTATTGTTTTGTTTTTTGAGTTCTATTTCTATCTTGCCGCGTCTGCTTTCCGGTATGGCTTGGATAGCATTTTTTAAAAGATTGTTTAAGATGCGAACCAAGTGATTTTTGTCAGCAAATACGTATAAGTCGTCTATTGGTTCGATCATATTGATATCCATGTCATCTCTTTTTCTGAAAAGATCATGAATAGTTTCAATCACTTCATTGAGTATGACCTTTTCGTTGGTCGCTTGTGGCATAGCTGCAAAATTTGAAAACTCATTAGCTATTTGGCTCAGGTTGTCTATTTGCTCTATAAGCACAGCTGATACTCTAGGTATCATTTCATGGGCTCTCTCCGGACTATCTTTTGCGGTCTTTTCTAGGTATTGTATATTGAGCTTCATCGGTGTCAATGGATTTTTGATTTCATGAGCTACTTGTTTGGCCATCTCTCGCCAAGCCATGTCTCGCTCTGTTTTAGCCAATAAACCCGCACTTTTATCCAGTTCCTGAGTAAGATTATTGTAATCACTGATCAAAGTGCCAATTTCATCATTAGATTGCCATTCTAGAAGTTCATTAGTTTTACCTAGTTTAAATTTTTTAAGTTTTTCTGCCAATATAGTAAGAGGCTGTGTGATGGATTGTGCTATCGTGATAGCTAAAGCACCCGCTATCAAAAATAAAAAGATGTAAGCATTAAGGATGGTACTCAAGAAGTCCAGAATATTGGCAGCTGACTGATAGTGTGATGGTTTATGCACATACAAATATCCCAATGCTTTATTTTGGTTTAGAGATATGGGAATAAAATTAATGTTTTCTTCATTGGAAGTACGGACAGCTTGATAGTTTAGCGTTTTGTTTCGATTCCAATAAGCATAGGGCAGTTTGATGTTTACATCGGATTTTGATGTCGTTCCAATAAGTGATCCTTTGTAGTCATAGAGTGAAATGCTTTTGTCATATATATAGGATAAATTGTTGAGCTTGCTATTCAAAAATGACAAGGCGTACTCATCTTCTGTAAAATCCTGGATTTCGGTATTGATTTGATTTATGATGCTCAATGTTTCTTCCTGATGCCTTATGTGTTGCTGGGCTTGAATAAGGTTTTTGAAGTAGATTCCGGTGATGGCGCCAATGATCAAAAATGTGAATAATATAAGCAAGATTATTGAAAACTGGATTTTGGTTTTTAGAGAGGAGCGCTCTCCAAATTTCATATCTAAATTTTTGGGCAAAAATTCGAATCGAGTATTGAACCATGATAAAACCAAAATCAATAATCCTGCGATGGTAAATATAAATGAAAATAATGAAATTGGCTTAATCAATCCTGAAACTTTTTTCCACGATACCAATTTGTATTGGTCCGAAGGATTGTATACCACAAATGAATATCCATCTTTTATGTCGGTTTCAATCACACTGGCGGTAGCATCAGCACTTGGGTTACCTGAATAGGTGTCTGATTTTTCCACTAGTTTACCTTTGTTAAAAATTGCAAAACCAAATTTTTGTATAAATTCGGAAGTGGATGGTATAGCCTTTTTGCCTGAGACTGTTAGAAAAAGATACCAAGATCCATTGGTGGGTTGTGTTCGTGCAATTTCTAATCTTACGATATATTTGTTTTCAAAAGGATTGAAATGAACATTTTTACCTATTTTCTTGGAATTTCGGTAGGATAAATCCAGTTTGTAATAGTCTGCAAAATGATTTTTAAAAAGTGTTGTTCCTGTATTTTTATTAAATAATTCGATTTTTATTTTTAATGAGTCTTTGGGAAATTGGCCAATGCTATCAATGAGATAGCTATACATATCATCGGCATCGGGCTTGGAGTTTTCATCCAAAGAGGAGATGGTATTAAAAACATCACTTTCCAGCCAACGCTGCTGTAACATTTCGATCTTGTTTATAATTTGGGGTTCAGGCTCTGAGTAATATGCTTTTAAAAATGACTCACGCTCTGCCACGTCTTTTTGTAGTCCAAAATAAAACAAAATAACGGCAATAAAACCTGAAAACATGACCATCCACCAAATAAGGTAGGTGATTTTCTTTTCTTTATTTTCTGTGTATGCATCAATAACCAACGTATATGCGGCTATAAATACCATAAATATCCACACAGGCACATGCAAAGGGAAGATAAAGTATGAGATAGCATATCCAATAGTCCACCCAAGGATACTGTATAGCAATTTAGTATTTGTGTTTGTTGACTCTTTATTGAGCCATTCGTAAAGTATTTGTGTACTTTGGAATATGACTAACGATATTGAAATAAAACATATGATTAACAGAAAACTCGTCAAGTCAAATTCTAATAATGCTTCTATTTCTAAATTGGCTCGTGTATGCATTACAAAACCTTCAATAGTACTGATAAAAGCAGTGAAAAGTAAAAAGGTAACACTACCTGCTATTATTGCGACTAGTTTTTGGTTGTTACCGATGCTGAGTTTGAAGTATTTGATCCAATATGGCATCCAAAACACGGCAAATATCAGAGCGATTACATGCAGAATTAAGTGTGCAAGATTAGGTACCCAAAAAGATTGGTGATTTCGTACATCAAAAATCCCTAATTCGCCACTCAAGATATGATCAAAATGCAAATAATGCAACCCTTTGTACATTAAAAGTATAACGGTGGCATACAAAAAGACTTTTGATTTCTGATGATCACGTGCTTTCAAAAGTGTACTGCAAAATATGCCAAAGAAAATAAATGCTATGAATGAGAATATCCAACCCAACTTCTTTAAGGCAGGAAACTTACATCTTTCCAAAATGTCAAGACCAATTTTATGATTTCCCGTACTAAAAAAGATATCGGTTATATTGTGGGTAAGCTTGTATTTTTTTTGATCAAGCTTCATATGATTGTAGGCAGTAATGTCGAGTTTAACATTAGCCCATTGAGTAGTGTCACCTTGGGTCAGTAGTAAAAAGGACGATTCCAACTCTGATTTTGCATATTCGGATGCTTGGTTCCAAAAAACTACACTGTCTTGATAAAATATTTCAATGGCAAGAGGTACCTGATCTAGACGCTCCAAAATAACTTTATCATGGTCACTTTTTAAATACGCATTTAAGACCTCTTGCGTTTGAACCAGATATAGGTTGATGTCGGCTTTGCAGTTTTCAATTATTGATTTTTCGTCTACTTTTATGGAGCTAGCTAAAAAGGATAGCAACGCTAAAATCGAACACAAGATAGAAACCTTCAATGAAAACTTAAACATACGAAATGTTATGATCTGTATCTCAATGACACAATGAATTAAAAAGAAAGGGCTAAGATATTACATTTTTTTGTAATGGGAAAATTTAATCTTAAAATTGGATTTAATACCTTTTGGCTTTGACAAAAATAAGCAAATATTAATCCAAGAAAAAAAATATTATTCTTTTTTCGCTGGGCGACTTCAATAGTATAAGGGTGTATATTTTGAGTATTTTTATGTTTTGGTATAAAATTCTGTAAATGATGATAATTTTGATTTCTGGTCTCTTAGTTTGGGGAATTCTGATATGTTAAAATTTGATTTGGGTATTGTTTTTTTTAAAAGAATGTTTTACTTTTGTATATACATTTCAGGATTGCTCCTATGACTACCCTTCGTCCGGCACATTCTGAAAGAGACTTATGAGTAATTATTTGAAAATATTGACTAATCTTTATTTAATTTTTGATTCAATTTACATAATTATTTTTAAATAAAACATTGAAAATGAATAAATCTAAACATTTTATAACATTAATTTCTTTATGCTTTACTTTGAGCAGTACTTTAGTAGCTCAAGATTTGGCGTGTCCGATGGTCAAAACGGATCAACCGATTTTTGAGTGGTATACACAACCCTTTGATAGCACATTTACGGACACAACATGTGCTTGGTCTCAGGGATACGATCACATTTACTTTAGTAATCATTTTCATTCCTTAGTTCATGAGGGTTATTTGTACAATGCATATCCAGTATTTATTAAGTATCATGAAGTTGAGGGTGCTCTGCTAGAAAAAATAAATATGAAGACAGGAAAAATTATCTGGCAACAAAGTTTTGATTTGAGAAATAATGATGCTCAAGAGGTAGTTGCTTATCTTACTATCAACAGTAAAAATCAGCTTGAAGTTGGGTCATACAGACGGATGGGAGCCCCGGGTAATGGTCCATTTTTTTTTGGTTTTACTCGATCTGAGATTGATCCGTGCATCTTACATCTGAGATATTACCACTTGGAGACAGGAGATTTGATTGATTCGTATTTCCCTAATCTAAATGGCGGAAATCTGAAAAAAATATTTAAAAAAACACAAAGCTTGCCCAACGTTTTTAATTACACTGATTCTTCATATATTTTTCTAAGTGAATCCGCAAAAGAAATTTTTGTTGAAAAAATAGACAAACGAACTGGGATGAATTTGGAAAGTCACAAAATAGTAAAAGGAGTTTCAGATCCTTACGATACTCTAAAGAATAGAATAGCTGTAATAGATAAGCAATTGTTTTTTGGTAACGATACCATAGTCAGACTCAATATGATTCAGCCTGTAAACAAAGAAGTTATAGATAATCAGGCCACATTGCAGGTTTACAATAGTAATTTGGAACTGAAAAAAGAGATCAAAATACAAAAATATATAACAGGGGTCTTCAGGAGGATATACCTTACTCATGTAGATGAGAGGTATATAATATTGAATGTTGTCAGAGAGTTTAGCCAAGCAGATACCTTGACCTACGAATATATCATTTTGGATTGGGATGGCTCATTGGTACACCATAAAAAAGTAATTCACGAAAGCTTACAATATAATTTAGTGCAATTTTATCCATTGCCTAAGTATGGCGAGTTTTTAATCATAGGCAAGCCCTATGGTCTGAAGGTTTTAGATTTTTTGCACCTGAGTAAGGGTGGCCTTTTTACCATTAAAAACAGAGTGACATTTCCAGAAGATAGAGGGCTCATTGCTGATCAGTTTTTATATAAGGACAATGATGAACTTATTCTTAGAGTGGGTTTTGGTAAATTTGGGAGACATGGATTTACTTCGGAGTGTACACATATTACCGCAAAAATAAATCCAAATATATTTACTCATACATTCAATCCATTGAATATTACATCTTTAAAATCCTACCCCAATCCATCATCTGGTCCATTTTCAATAGATATCAAAGGCATCACAGGATTAGCAGATATGAGGATATTTGACATGCAGGGACGAAATGTTTTTGTACAGCATCAGGTCACGGAGGGAGAAACGAACCTGGATTTGACTTCTTTACCAATAGGCAGTTATATTTACAAAGTCTATCAGGGTAGTAAGGAGATAGGTAGTGGACAATGGGAGAAGGTTGATTAACTCAAACAACTGAATAATTTTAAGGACTCGGAATTGGTGGCTGATCGGAAATGTGTTAACTGAGCCAATCGAAGTGAAGTCACAAACTGAACGATGTGCAAATTATTAAAATCATATAAAATTACCATAAATATCTCCTACCTTTGCAGTAGATATACCGCTCTATCGCTTGTGACTGTTGTTGCAAGAGGAAAGTCCGGACAACGTAGAGCACCACACCATCTAACGGATGGGATCATGCTTAGGTATGGTACAGCTTAGTGTCACAGAAAATAACCGCCGGCTTGCCGGTAAGGGTGAAAATGAGAGGTAAGAGCTCTCGTGGTAGTGCAGCAATGTAATATCAGGACAAACCTTGTGGGTTGAAATGCCATGTATATTCACAGCCTCATGTAGGAGAAACTGGCTCGGTTTTCAGGTAGCGATACCTATGTGAAGGGGTAGGCAGCTTAGATAAATGATAGGGCAGATACTATAGAGTATCGGACAGAATCTGGCTTATAGGTATATCTCTTTTTAAAAACAGTCATGTGATTTTTTCATTTGACTGTTTTTTTTTATTGGTTTGTTCTGTTTTTTTGTAAAAAATGGTTGGCTATGGTATTTAAACTCATGATGATCAGCATGATGGCAATACCCGGGAAAACGACCAACCACCATTGCTGCATATCTCTTCCTGAAGCCATCATTTTGCCCCAAGTAACCGTTTCTACAGGTAGCCCAATACCCAAAAATGAAATGGTAGACTCTGCTAAGATAGCCCCCGAAACACTAAAGCAGATCAAAACGACCAAGGTAGGCATGATATTGGGCAAGACATGGCTGATAAGTATCCTTACATCCGAAAAACCCAATATTCTGGCTGTAGTGATATAGTTTTCTTCCATGATAGCCAAAGTCTCTGCGCGGGCGTGTCTGGCAAACTCTGTCCAACCTAATACAGTTATGATGAAAATGATATTCCAAACAGAAGGTATCACAAAAACACCGGTCAAAGCCAAAAGCAAAAATATGCCAGGAAATGATTTTCGCCATGTTATGATTTTCATTAATATTTGATCCGGATTAATTCGATATTTGGGTGCTTTTTTAAATGTTTTATCAAATATAAAATACAGAATACCCAAAATAAATAGCATCAATAAAGCTATCCAAACCGCTACAATAAGTCCAGAATAGATCCATTCAAAGATGAAATAAAACCCACCCAAGGTAATGGCTATAATTAGAGTAATATATTGTAAAATGTTGATTTTTAAACCTTTGACGCTGTAGTATGCTGCTGCCATGCCCAGTGAAGTTCCCACAAAAAAAGTAAATATCACTGATACAACCCCTATCATTAGTGATATTCTGGTGCCGTGGATCAATCCGGCGGCAGTATCTCTGCCCAGTTTGTCCGTACCGAGCCAATGAATTTTACCACTACCATGAGTTGGGTACGATCCCGGTGATAATGAAGCGTGACCATTGATATTGGTAGTCTGTGGCCCATACGGTATACATGCTAAAACACAGCTCTCATCATCAGCTTTTGTAAGGGTTTTCTCTAAAAAAGGGAATGTAACATCTCCTTCAACATGGCAATAAAGTGGCTTTTCGTTTGCAATTATAGGTCCAAAAATGGCCACTAGTATGTACACTAAGATCACCAAAACCGATAATTTTACTCCCAATAACGCACTTGTATTCATGAAACCTGCATTTTTTGGTTGATTTTGGGATTCGCCCAAGCATATAAGATCTCAGTAATCGTTAAGAATAATATAGTAACTACACTCAATACGATTAAAATACCGAAAACTACATTCCAATCGCTACCCAAAATACTATCATACATCAGCCGACCCATGCCGGGAATATTAAAAATCACTTCAATAATTAAAGCACCTGCCAATCCGGATGCCAGTCTGCCACCTGCGATCGTGATCAAAGGCAACAATACATTCGGCAATATATGCTTGACCAGAATACTTGCTTCAGTCAATCCTTTGGCTCTTGCCATAAGAATATAAGTTTTAGACTTTTGCTCTTGGGTATTGTTTCTAACGATGGTACTTATTTGAGCTATGTCATTGGCCACCATACAAATTACTGGCAAGACCAATTGTTGGCTGTTTTTGATTATAGTTTTCCACATCGATTGATCATCAGGTACATACCAAATACCAGGTGCAGGAAAAATATGGAGCCACGACCCATATCTATCAGATGTAGTATATAAAATTAATAAAGATGCCAACCAAAATACGGGGATGGAGTAGAGCACCAACCAAAAAAAGTGGGTTCCTTTGGCTATCCAAGTATTGGAGTAGTAGCCACTGTACAACCCGGTAGGTATCGAAATCATCAAGGCAATACTCGTACTTAATAGTGCCAGCAAAAGTGTCCATCGTATCGCTTTATTTATTTTTTGCGACACTTGCCTACCATCCTTTACAGACTGACCCAAGTCTCCCTTAAGAACTGAAATTGCCCAATGATGAAATTGATTTTCGGCACCATGCCAAACAAACTTGGGGAAGTACCACGTCACTCTAGTGGCATCCATAGATGATAGAGCAGATTTAAAATTCTTTACATCATCTTTAAAAGCAACAGGAGATAGTTGTAATGTATCGCACCAACGAATGAGTTGTTTTACATCATTTTCAAATTGTAGATTTTTTAAAACATGAGTAAACTTTTTACTCGTATCTTTTTCTATCTTGGAGATCAGAATTTGCCTTCCGTGCAGCACTTCCATTATATTTTTGCTATGGTACTTTTCTGACTGCCATTTTTGTATCAGGTACCTATCTTGGTTATCAAGTATGCTATGTACATTGTCATGATAAAAATGGGGCAAAACAGAAAAGTAAAAAAGGGGCTTATCTAAGCCTTCTTTTAGATATATTTTTTGGTATTCTCGATTATAATTGGATGCTTCTGGCTGTAGACCCTGAAGTATGAGCATGGATTCAGCATGGTCTCCAGGGATCAGTTTACTTAAAAAAAATGCTGTAATGATTACCACTAAAACTGTGGGAATCAGGAAGATCAATTTTTTTAAAAAAAATTGAATCATGCTTACTTACTTGTAGTCGCTCCTACAAATTCAAATGTATTGGCCAAGTATCCAGGACGTTTTACGGTAGCTGAGGATTTCCACTTTTTGGAGATTACGATTCTTTCTTCGGGAGCATACATGAAGATAGCCGGTTGATCATTGTAAATCTGCTCTTGAATTTTTTGATAGAGCTCCACTCGCTTTGCGTCATCTTTCGTCTGGAGTATTTGATCTATCAACGCATCAGCGGCGCTACTTCTGTATGACATTTCATTACTACCATCCGGCGTATCGTTTTCAGAGTGCCACTTACTCATGTCGTCCCAAGTTTGCAAATCTTGGGATAGCACAGAGGCCACTAGCTGATATTTTCTTGTTTTCACATGTTCAGCTCTGATTAATTTAAAATCTTTTTCCGTGATGATGATTTTTACACCTGCTTTGGTACCATTTTCTTGCAGGAGTAGAGACAGCTTTTTGCCCAATTCTTGTCCAGAAATTAGGATTTCCAATTCAAGGTTTTGTATTTTGCCGTTAATTTTTTTATCTGCAATACCATCACTATTACTGTCTGTCCATCCGGCTTCAGCGATGAGCGATTTGGCTTTATCAACATCAAAAGGAACAGGCACAAGATTCTTATTGAATGTCTTTTTTAAGGGATGGATAGGTGCCACTGTTCTCATACCTTTGCCGCCTTCTAGATTGTCCAATATGCTCTGTACATCCAATAGATGAGCCAATGCTTTTCTGATTTTTTGGTCTTTTAGTATTTCGTCTTGGTTGTTGAGTATGATATAATATTGCTTGATCAAAGCAGGATGATAAAATGAAAATTGCTTTCCGAATACATCATCTTTTTCTAAAGCATTGTAATTGTCACCAGATACTTCTGTCATTACATCTATAGTTCCTGCTTTGAGTTGTGCTATAGCTGCGGTCTCATCAGGTATGATCTGAAAAATCAATTTTTCTGGACCTTGTTTCAGTATTGGAGTTGATAAATTCTTACCCCAAAAATTTTCTTTTTTCTGTAAAACAATGTTTTGGTCAGCTGTCCACGATACAAACTTATATGGACCAGAACCCGATATTTTTTCACGGCTATAGATATTGGAATTGAAAGCATCGGCAAACTGTACCAAAGTACTATCGGCACTTAATTTTTTAATATTATCTTCCGTAAATTCGCTGTAAGCATATTTCGCTAAAACATTCAGGCTGTCATAAAAATATTGTGGATACACTTCGATATTGACACAAGTCTCTAATGCCAGCATATAGTCTTTAGCAAAAACTACCTTACATTTTTTTGAGTCTGCAGGATCTGGGATGATATCCGTGATATTTTGTGTGAGATCTCGGTATTTCCCTGCATTGGTCATAGGGAGATTGATCGCTTTTAGCGTAAAGATGTAATCATTAACGGTGATTGGGCTGCCGTTGTCCCATGTTGCTTGATCTGAAAATTCCAAATCAAAGGCAATGCCTCCTTTATATTTACCAGTATCTATGGCTACCTCTGTTGGTATTTGTTTGATTAATATCGGCTCTAAAGTTAGGGATTCAGGATTGTAATCTGCCAATGGTAAATGGATGTACTGATATACTTCTCGAGATGTAGGATTGGGAAATATCAAGGGATTGATTCTTTCCGGATCTTTTTTTAA
This sequence comes from uncultured Aureispira sp., assembly GCA_964526715.1. Classification (GTDB taxonomy): domain Bacteria; phylum Bacteroidota; class Bacteroidia; order Chitinophagales; family Saprospiraceae; genus OLB9. The sequence continues at coordinate 76,723 of CAZGMB010000006.1, forward strand.
TCTTACATGAAGGACTGCTTCCTGTTTTTCTGGGTCACCTTTACAGGAAAAAAACAATACTGCCAAAAGTGTAAAAAGTGTAATTCCAATATGTCGCATATACATCAGGTTTGAAATACAAAAATAACAATTATTCATGAAAACAATAAAGTAATTCGTTAAGTTTGGATTTATTGGTTTAAATTTTTTATTTCTATAGTTTACTTACCACAAAAAATTATTCCTATGGTTCAAAACAGATTGGTTGGAATCATGTTACTTGATAGATTTTAAAAATCATACATAAATGAATAATAAACAAATAGTGTGGATAGCTGGCGGCGATGGCCTTGTGGGAAACCATCTGCAGTCCGTGATTGATAAGAGCAAATTTGATGTGTATACGCTTAGCCGTAAAAAACCTAAGAGTAGCCAATTTATCCAATGGGATACTGAAAAGAAAGTAATCTATTCGGATCAAAAACCTGATCATATCATCAATCTGGCAGGTGCAGGTATTGCTGACGCTAGATGGACAGATCAAAGAAAAAAGATTCTAGTCTCAAGCAGAGTAGATAGTGCATTGACGTTAAAGGCGTACTTACAAGAAAAAGGTATCCGTCCTGATACTTATATATCTGCATCGGCTGTGGGATATTATGGTGATCAAAAAGATCGTATTTTGACAGAAGAAAGTAAACCAGGAAATGAATTTATGTCTGATTGTTGTATTGCTTGGGAAGACGCAGCCAAAAGTACAGGCAATTTGTGCGCAAAAACGGTACTTTTAAGAATAGGTATCGTATTAAGTACCCAAGATGGTGCTTTGCCCAAGATGTTGATGACCAAATCAGTTGGCGTGTTCAATTATTTTGGAAAAGGAGCGCAGTATCACCCTTGGATTCACATTGATGATTTAGCCAAAATGATCATTTTTGCCATAGAGTCTCCAAAAGTAAAGGGCATATATAATGCAGCAGCGCCACAACAAATCACCAATAAAGAGATGATGCAGGAAATCATGACCGCTTTGGATTCCAATGGTGTTTTACTACCAGCACCTAGTTTTGGATTAAGAATATTATTGGGCGAGATGGCCAATGTTGTCCTCAATTCTAACCGGGTAGATGTACAAAAAATGCTTGATACAGGCTTTACATTTCAGTATACGAAATGTGGAGAAGCGGTAAGAGACTTGGTGGTGAAGCAAATGTATTGATGATGGTTAGAAATAAAAATAAGTACCTGCATTGACCGAAAACATAAATATTCCCGTAGTAAAATTAGCACCTGCATAAATGCCTATGCGATCATTGATGTTGTGCAGATACGAAAGGTCAACATCTACACCATGATAATATCCGCCTCTTCCACTCAGATTATCTTGATCTTCTGATGTGGATGTAAGGTGTGCCAATTTATATCCTAATCCCAAATTTATACTAGAAGCTCCACTGGTGTTTACTGCTTTTTGAAGTCCTAAGCCGTAAATGTTAATAGAACCATGATTATATATGATGCCACTACTATGTTTTTCCGAACCACTACCTTTCATAAAACTTCCTTTCAAAATAAACCCATTTTTGATCTGCCTGCCATATCCTGCAGAAAGAAAAGTCATACCTGACAACCCATCGATGCCGCCATATCCTAGCCGAATATCAATCATGTTTTTAAGATTCGATTGAGCCTGAGATAATCCCACAAAGGTCAATAAAAGAATAAAGGTTGAAAACTTTTTCATACTATATTGATTTTGATTTATTTATAATATATATTTGATTCTTAAACCGTGTATTGTGGTCTCGCCATTGACATCTACTACAGACTCCCATCCCAATTTCCAACGCTTTAGGATTGAATAATCTAAGTGTGCACCTACCATGTAATTGAAGCCATAATATTGCTCCTGAAGTAGATAGAAATCATCTCCGTTCTGTTTTCTTTGATTATCAGTAACCAATCCTAATCCAGGAGATAGATCTATTCCCAAGGATAGTTTTTGATTATCTATGAGCATCAGACTGATGTTTGCAAGAAGATTGGTATATCTACTACCATTTAAAACATTCGGATAGGTAATAAACTTTGCACTGTCATCATATCGTTGATGATTGATTTTTATACCTGCTCTTACCAACTTGTTTAAGCGGAAGTCCAGCATAAAATTGGTAAAATATCCCGGATATAAATGGGTTCCTATCCCAAAACTACCCCCAATTTCAATATTGTTATTTTTTGATGTTTTGGGATTGCAAGGGGATAGAACGTCCTTGCCGTCATATTTTGAATACACTTTTTCTACATTGAGTATCTCTAAAATGGGAAAAGAAAGTTGATTTAGTTTTGCTATTTCTATATTTTTATATTCTTGTGACTGTAATTTGGTCGCTTCTGTTTTTATGTCTGTAACTGCCAAATCTGCTTCCGTTATTTCTACTTGACTTTCCAAGGCATTTTTAATCGCCATATTGGTATCCGTGGGTTTGCTTTCTGTGTTTTTTGGGTTTTTTCGATTTGCTGCTGGTTGTTTTACAGGTGATTCATTTTGCGAGTGATTGTAAATGTTTTTATTAGGAGTCTTTGATGTATTGCTCACGTATTGATTTTCAATCCTTTCATTTTGTTTGCTTTGAGATATTTGATTTTTAAACTTATCCGAAGAAAAATTTGGTATTTCATTTACTTCATTTTGATTTGTGTCTTCATCTTTATTTGTTTCTGCATTGACCTTAAAGATAGATTGGCTTTTTGAATTTTCATTTAAACCAATTTCTAGCTGAGATTTTACGGCATCAGTTGATTTCTCAATGGAAAATGAAAGGGATTTAATGCCATAAAAACTTATAGCCAATAAAGGTAATCCAATAAAAAAAACTATGATCAATCTTTGCCAATGCGATTTACTGGATTTCACTTCTTGGTTTAAATCAATGACCTGACTCTCTATTTTTGCCCAAAGCTCTGGATCAGGTTTTGGTTTGTAATTGCTAATTTTATTTTTTAATGTATTCATAAGGTGTATGATTTGATACCGTATTTGGCTAATTTTTCTTTCAATAACTTCTTAGCATGGTGCAACAGCCATTTGGAATGATTTTCATTAATATTTAGTTCCAAGGCTATTTCTCGATGACTAAAACCATCTATTTCAAACATTGAAAAAACAATTCTCTCTTTGTGTGGTAAACTCTGAATGATATTAAAAATATGTTCAGTGTCTAACTTAGCGAAAGCCTGATCTAAATATTCATCATCTTTTGAATCCACCACTAAATTAATGTCATAGAGCACAGGCGAAAGATTTTGTCTGTAATGATCTATGGCGGTCAATCTGATGATTTTGATACAGAATCCAAGGTAATTATGAATTTCAGTTGTGGTTTCTATGATATGTTTAAATACCTTGAGCATGGCCGCATTAAACACTTCATCAGCGTCTTGGGGGCTCTGTGTGTATCGCAGACTTACATGAAATAGCTCCGTGTAGGTATATTCATAAAGTCTCTGTTGATCTTTGAGACTTTTGTTTTTGCATGAAGAAATGACTGAGTTTAAATCCATGTGTAGATATTCAATATTTTGTGATTACTACTTTGGAGTCTCCACCAAGTTTGAAATCAAAACCATTTCCGTTTGGAACTATTGAATTCTCAATGTCAATAATAAAATTAAGTTCATAGGCTTCTCCAAATTCAGGGTTAAAATTTACAGGGAAAACATTTCTTCGTTTATCAAAAAATACAGAATTTATTTTTTGGTCGCTGTGTAGTTCTAATGAACCATTCAAGGATAGAAAATCACTCATACCTATATTCTGGGCAACACTTGTTATAAATGTCTTTTGATCAAATTTCATTTTAGATATTGATTTTGATCTGGAATCAAAAGATATAGTACCAGAACCAGAAGGCAACTTGGTCATTTGATCTAGTGAACCATACTCTGCATAAGAAACATTTATATTTATCTGATCATACTTTTCTGCATTTTTAAAAGTAACATAAATTTCAAAAACTGGTGGTATTTCTCTGCTACACGATAAGCATAAGCTCATACTTAGTGCTAAAATTAAAGTAATGAATTTGTTTTTCATATTTACGCTGATTTATCGTTATAATAGTATGTCGTGTTTCTGGCTTCAAAGGTTAGAAAAATATTCAGATTTTTTCATAAAAAATTCATCTTGTTTACATTCAGCGTGTAATATTTTACCCTAAAAGTCATCATCTTCACTATCTTCGCACCCTAAATCAAAAAATCATGATTCTCTCCGACAAAGAAATACTCAAAAGTATTGAAGATGGCAATATCGTCATAGAGCCATACAGACCTGAATGTCTTGGAACCAATTCTTACGATGTACATCTCGGAAAATGGTTGGCAGTCTACGAAAATCATGAGTTGGACGCTAAAAGGCACAATACCATTCGCCATTTTGAGATCGGTTACGAAGGTTTTGTACTGATGCCAGGAACACTGTATCTAGGAGTCACAGAAGAATATACTGAAACCCATCATACTGTACCTTTTTTAGAAGGAAAATCTAGTATCGGTAGACTCGGAATAGATATCCACGCTACAGCTGGAAAGGGTGATGTAGGTTTTTGCAATACTTGGACATTGGAGATTTCTTGTGTACAACCTGTACGCGTATATGCGGGAATGCCCGTAGGTCAACTCATATATTTTAAAGTGGACGGTGATATAGGAAATTACTATAACAAGAAGTCTAACGCCAAATACAATCAGCGCACCGAAAAACCCGTGGAAAGTATGATGTGGAAAAATAAGTTTTAATCATTCAGTACTGCGGTTTTTCCAAGCATACTTACCTGGAAAGGTGGCGTTCCAACCTGAATAAAGGATGTGGATATAATAAAACAAAAAACTGGTCAAAAAAGATGACATCACTTCTGATTTTCTAAAATGAGTGGCCACTTGATGTAGAAAGGCAAAATCTGTGATCATCTTGCCTAAGACCAAGATCGCTAATGCGGCTCCAAATAAATGGAACTGAAAAAACATCAGAGTAAACATCAAAAGCGTAAATAGGGCATAAAAAAATACAAATCCTTGAATTTTCATCACGTTTTTATCGGGGCTTGCTAATGCTTTGGTGGCCCATCTTTTTCGTTGGATAAAGAAATCTTGCCAAGTGATTTCTGATTTAGTAGTGACTTTTGAAAATGGTGATGAGATAAATCCAATTTCAAACTGCTTTGCCAAATTCTGGACTAAAAATATATCATCGCCAGAAGCTCTGTTTTTATTTTGTTCAAATCCCTGGATAGCTAAAAAGGATGATTTTCTGAAACTCATATTGGCACCGTTGGCCAAGTAGTATTGCTTACGATATATACCATTAGCTGTAATGGTCATGGTACTCGCAAAGTCCAACCATTGGAAGTTGGATAAGATGGTTCCTAAATACTTGGGTAAAACAATTCCTGTACAAAAGGCAATATTTTCATTTTCATATGCATGTAAGTGCGATGATATCCATGATTTTTCTACTTCGCAGTCTGCATCAGTACATAGGATGATTTCATTTTTAGCTTGATGTACTCCAAATTGGATGGCTGCTTTTTTGCCAGTAATACCATCAGGCAGGCGGGATACTTTTACATTAGCAGTCTGAAATGAAGCAGCTAAATTATAAGTTTGGTCCGTACTATGATCGTCTATAATTATGATTTCAAACAGGTGAGAATGAAAGTCATTCTTTAAGATGGAAGTGATACATTTTTCAATAACTGATGCTTCATTTCTGGCAGCAATAATAATAGAAACACTTCTTTGGGTTTTGGCTGGTGTTAGATTGGTTAATGCAAGTTCAGATTTAAATCCTTTCCAAATCCAAAAAATCAAAAAGCTATAAGCAACCCATAAAGTTATGACACCACCTAAGAATATAAACATCCTAGTTATTTAAACATATCGTCGTATTGATTGGACGATGATGGATGACTACGATCTTGTTTTGGGGCTTCAGGTCTTTTATGTAAAGGCGGCAATTCCAAAAAAGTGTCATCTTCCACTACTTCTTCAAACTCAGTATAGGTATTTTGTTCCTTTTCGACTTTTTCATATACCTTTTTTAAGCTTCTTTTGCCTAGAGCTTTGAAAAATAAATAGCCCGAAACGATAGGATATCCAAAGAACACTAGTAATACCGCTAAAACGCCCATCAATGTATTTTCGTTGAGCAATTTCCAGACAAACACAAAAAAGTCTCTTACTACTGTGTAATCTATGATCAAGGTGATGATAAATAATATAGGTGCAACCCAGGATAATAACCAAAAAACTCCTTTCGCTAAGAAAAACAAGGCAGCAAAAAATGCAGCCAGAATCAACAAAGGTCCTAAAAATCCAAATGGCCCTCCATTGCCACCACCAACTCTGAACTCTCTATAAGCAGTCATAAAATTTAAAATATTTATTACAAAAGTACAACAATCCTATATGTTAAGTTCACAAAAATGGACTAATTCTAGTAAAAAAGCGATTAATAATACATAAAGTAGCAAAAAACCATAATACCATATTAATAAAAATCAGTTAGATTGACTTCTCAAGGTGTCAGTCCCTATGGGCTTCATACTGAGACTATCCAAAGGCTTTCGGGTGTTTAAGAAATCTGCCAGCTTTTCTGTTTTTCTTTTGCTGCAGTTGGTAAGCTCCTGAAATCCAGGTGGTGGCGCTGCAAATTGAGCATTGACATCATATAGACCTGTCTGATCGGCTTCCAGCTTTTTGATGAATTTTTCAAATACTGGCCTGGCTGTAAAGTATCCCTGACCAACGTCATCTCTCAGGAACCTAATCCATTTCTCTTCACCGCCAGTCCAAATACCCACTACTAAACCAGGTGTCAATCCAACAAACCAGCCATCACTCTGATCATCTGTGGTACCGGTTTTACCTCCGTTGGGAGATTTGAGATTCATAGTAAAGTCACCAGATTCGTTATTGATGAGCATATCTAGCATGATCGCATTATAAAGTGGTGCAATGACTTTTTGGGTTTCTGTCTTGGCTTGGTAAATGATCTTACCCGTTTTATCTTTTATGGTTTTGACCAAGATGGGTTTGGTATAGTTACCTTGATTGGCAAATGTAGCGTAAGCTGCTGTCAATTGGAATAAGCTAATGTCAATGGCTCCCAATGCAATAGATGGCCATTCTTCCACAGCCAATCGGCCATTGGGTAGTTTTTCGTCTTTGGGAATTCCCATCTGATCCCACATATTGATCAATGGTTTTACAGAGCCCAATTCTTTAAGTAATTTGACGGTTATCGTATTTTTTGAATACAACAAACCATGATATAGATTGTACATCAGTCCAGTATTGACCTTAGTAGCATTTTCAGGATTCCACGGTTCTTTATTTTTAAAATCTCCTTCACCTGGCAAAATAGAGTAGGGCATATCTTTATATTCTTGGCACGGTTTGATCCCTTTTTGTGACATGGCCAAAGTATATAGAAATGGCTTTGCGGTACTACCAATGGATCTCCTGGAGAGCACATGATCATATTTAAAGTAATTAAAATCAAGTCCGCCGTTCCAGCATTTAACGTGGCCTGTTTTGGGGTCCATGGCCACAAGTCCCGTTTGAAGTAACTTTAAATGGTATTTGATAGAATCCATGGGGCTCATTTCCACTTCTTTAAACCCTTTACTATGGTCAAAAACGAACATTTTTATTTTAGTGTCAAATTCGTTTCGATAAATGTCTTGTAAGTCAGTGTAGCTTTTTATAATTAGCTCTAATTGAACACCCTCTTTAATTTTTCTCAATCGATTTTTTTGTGACTTTTCCAAAGCCAAAAGTATGGAAGCATCTTTTTTACTACGGATTAGTAATTCTATTTCGTTATCAGTCAGTTTGTTGTCAATTTTGGCCAATATAGGAGTTAGAAGCCGCTTTCTTAACGACATATATCTTGGCGACATTTTAGCATGTTTTTCCAATATCTGAATTCTTTGGGTTTTTTCTTTTTCACCAGCTTTGTAGGTCCAAGGTTCGTCTTTTTTCCAGTCCAAATCAAACCATGTTTGTATCCATGCCATATGCTCCAGAGTAGCCTTTTCTGCATACTTTTGTAGGTCAAGGTCTATGGTAGATTCTATGATCAACCCATCATTAAAAATATTGTAAAACGTTCCATCGGGTTTGGTGATTTTTTGTTCACGGATCAGTTTTGAAAGATAGGTTTCTAAGGAATTTTTAAAGTATGGTACGATCGTGTCTTGTGTAGAAAAACGTTTAAAGTTCGAAAAATCTGTGTTGACAGATTTTAGTTTTTCGTACTCCTTTTTATCGGTTTTTAATAAGACTTCATTCCTTCTCTGATGTACCAAGTCGGGAAAACGTACCGGATTATATCTCGAAGGATTTTGTAGCATTCCGACCAAAGTGGCGGATTCATCGTTTGACAATGAGTCTTGAGCCTTACTAAAATAAGTTTTGGCAGCCGCATCAATACCATGTGCACCGTTGACAAACTCAAACTTATTGAGATACATGGTCAATATTTCTTTCTTGTTGTATATCCCTTCCAATTTCCAAGCCACCATCCATTCTTTAATTTTGGATTTTATCAAAGTAAAAGAACGTATGAATACATTTTTGTCTTTGGTTATAGGTCGTGGATAAAACTGCTTGGCCAATTGTTGCGTAATGGTAGATCCTCCACCAGAATGAGTATCATTTAAAAGTATCGTTTTGAAAAAAACCCTGAATAATGCTCTGAAATCTACACCACCATGCTCATAAAAACGAGCATCTTCTACAGCAACTAGACACTTTATGATAAAGGGATTGATCTGCTCATAAGTGACAGGACTTCGGTACTCATCCTGATATATTCCTATGGGTCTGCCTTTGGTATCGAGTAAAACTGACGCTTCTTTAATTACAGGATTTCTTAAGCTTGTATCAGACGGTAACTCAAAAAATCTGATGTATGCAAACAAAATCAGGACTGTAAGAAAAATGACCAAAATAATTCTCGAAATTATTTTGAACCAAGTTTTGAAAATATTTTTTTTATTACCAATTATCATATGTGTGGCAAAGATAGAAAAAAGGTAAAACATTGATTAATTCACAGGTTTCTTTTGCCTCCAAAGAGGAAACTTCCAAATTCGTGAGCGATTAAAACAAAAAGTCTATTATTCTTTTTTTGTGCTTGTTAAAGATTTGGAGTGTATTCTACCAAAGTAAGCATAAACACCTTCCATCGTTAAAGATGTACTTAATGAGTTTGCTCGGTATAAAAATGAATCTTACACTGCTCAAGGAATTTGGTTTTAATGTAGAAGAAACTCAAATAGATTGGAAGGAAGTTGTAAATCAATCTAACAAAGACGCTATGCTCTTTTGTTGCCCATGTGGAGATCGAGGTTGTGGTTATTTTCCATTGGAAGTCAAACGTTAAGATGACCATATATCTTGGAAATTGGGTAAAAATATGAAAGCGTTTATTTTCGGATATGAAGTATACAAGAATGAATTTTGGCCATTTTTGGAACTTATTAATTTTCAGAATGATCTTTGATAGAAAAAATTGAAAAAAATCAGATAATTATGAACTTACTTCTGAAAAATGGCGTTTACGTATAAAATTAAATATATTTACGTATTAATTAATGAGCGATGGATGCTAAACTTACCCTTTCACTAGACCACGATGTCATCATTAAAGCAAAACTTTTTGCCGAAAAAAACAATATGAGCTTGTCTCGCCTTACGGAGTTCCTGTATAGTAGGCTATCAGACAAGCCTTACCCAAATCTTGAAGACTTACCTATCTCTGATTGGGTGATGATGGCAGCAGAAGGTCAGGCAGAATACAAAATAAAACCCAAAACTTCCAAAAAACTTCGCAGTGAGTACTTTGACTCAAAAAAGACAAAGTAAACTATAGTCATGAAGCAAGTTTTTATCGATGCCAATGTGCTGGTAGCTGTGATGAACAAAGAATATCCTTTATTCTCTGATGCTGCACGTGTATTGAGTTTGGCAGATAGAAGTGATTATGATTTATATACTTCTCCTGTTTGTTTGGCTATTGGTTTCTATTTTGCAGAGAAAAAAAGCGGATCTTCATTAGCAAAAAAGAAACTAAAAGTACTATTGGAACATATCAAAGTTACAACTGTGGATGATAAAATCGTACGTCAGGCATTGAGAAATCTTTCTATTCATGATGTAGAAGATGGTATGCAGTATTATTCAGCTTTGGCTTCAGGTTGTACTTACATTGTTACTGAAGACAAAGGTGATTATTATTTTTCAGAGATTAAAATAGCCAACTGCAAAGAATTTTTAGGTGACCATTTTAGTAACATATAAACCATTTTTTGGCATTCGTTCTTTTCAGGCATTGTTTTTGATATTATAATAAATGTTTATATTTAATTAAAACGTAGAATGATGAATAAGTGCCGATTAGTTTATAAATTACCTTTTTTTGTAGCTCTTTTTATATTAGGATTGATGGTTACTTCGTGTAGTCCTAGCTCTAGCTCCAGAACAAGTAAATATTCAGCCGCAAACAAACGAGCCAAGTCTCATCATCACACTAAAGAAAACAGAACTTATACTGCTAATAAGAAAAAAGCAAACGAAATCAAAAATACTGCAAAAGCAAATATAAGTAGCTTAAGGCAATCTATCGTTTCATCAGCATTGCAATATCAAGGCACCAACTATCGCTCAGGTGGCAAATCACCAGATGTAGGATTTGATTGTAGTGGATTTACTAGCTTCATTTTTTCACAAAATGGTATTCCTATATCAGGGCCTTCACACCAAATAGCAGAAATGGGCAAAGAAAAGAGCAAATCACAACTCATGCCTGGAGATCTTATTTTTTTTGGCAACAGTGAGCGCATATCTCATGTAGGCATAGTATCTGAAACCAATGGTGATGAGATCAAAATTGTACACGCTACCACTTCGGCAGGTGTTAAGGTAGATAATATCAGCAACTCTGAGTATTGGACCACCAGATATTTATTTGCAAAGGATGTGATCGGTAAATGATCCATCAATTCATCACCGGCAGTGCCAGATATCCTTTGTACTCACTTTCTGATTCAAAAACGACATCTGTGTAGTCCTGCACCATATTGTAGAGTGTATCTCTTTCTATTGGCTTCCTACCTACGCGCTTGATCATCTGTACCAGTTGTTCTGTACTCAGTGCAGGGTTTTGTTCTTCTGAGCCAGCCATGGAGTATATTTTAGTAGTATCGTCTATGGTACCATCTATATCATCTACGCCAAATGCTAATGAAAGCTGAGCCATGTCCCTGCCTATCATAGGCCAGTATGCTTTGATATGGTCAAAATTGTCCAAGTATATTCTGGAAATGGCGTACATTTTTAGATCTTCTATGGTTGAGACTTCTTCTAAATGCGACAATTGATTGTTTTCATTCCTAAACTTTAAGGGAATAAAGGTCTGAAAACCTCCTGTTTTGTCTTGTAGCTGTCTAAGTTGGTCCAAGTGGTCCACTCTATGCCAGTAGTTTTCTATATGACCATATAGCATGGTAGCATTGGATCTGCCACCCAACTCATGCCATACTTCGTGTATTCGTAACCATTGCTCACCACTGCATTTTCCACCCGCTATTTGATCTCTGATTTCAGGATGAAAAATCTCAGCTCCACCTCCAGGCATAGAATCCAAACCAGCTTCCTTCATGAGCTTCATCCCTTCTTCATAGCTGATTTTATCTTTTTTAAATATATAATGATACTCCACGGGTGTCAGTGCTTTGACATGAAGGTCGGGACGGTGTTCCTTAATGGCCTTAAACAGAGAAGTATAGAACTTTACATCATACTGTGGCAAAACACCACCAACTATATGTACTTCAGTAACGGGTTTATTGTCATAGCTGCGTACGATATCCATCATATCATCATGTGTATATTCCCACCCTTCATCACGTTTCTTGATCAATCTAGAGTAAGAACAAAAAGTGCAAGTGTACAAACATACATTGGTAGGCTCCATGTGAAAATTTCTGTTGAAATAAGTGTAGTCACCATTTTTGTTTTCCCGTATATAGTTGGCCAAGGTTCCTAAATAAGAAAGACTTGCTTTTTCAAACAATATTAAGGCTTCGTCATTCGAAATTCTTTGATGTGCTGCTACTTTTTGAGCAATGTTTTTGAGATCGGGATCCAGATGGGCATCTTCGAGCAATATATCCAGGTTATGCAAAGTTCTCATTTTAACTATTTGAGTAAGTAAACATGCAAAATTAAATTTTGATGCACAAATTACCCAATTTTATTATAGAAAGCTTTTTCTTTACACCATAATTTCATTTGCACAGGATATGTTGTCAATAGTGATACCCATTTACAATCAGGATGTAAGGCCATTGGTCACTACACTGATGAAGCAATGCACTAAGCTCAATATCAACTATCAGATTTTATGTTTTGATGACTTTTCTGAACCAAAATACAAAGAATTAAACAAGGAATTGGCTTTCAGAATACATGTCAATTATACTGAAATGCAGGAAAATTTGGGGCGTAGCAGAATACGAAATTGGCTAGGTAAAGCGGCATATTATGATTACATCTTGTTTTTGGATTGTGACAGCGTCATTAAAGATAAGGACTTTATTAAGAAATACATAAGTCACTTACCGTTTGACGGTATTATCTATGGTGGTACCACATATCCAAAAAGTAAACCAAGGTCTAAAAAGAAAATGCTCCATTGGAAATACGGTATCAAAAGAGAAGCCGCTAAAGCTAAAAAGCGCAATAAATCTCCATACATGGACTTTCATTCCAATAATTTTTTAATACCTGAGCGTATTTTCAAGCAATTTCCTTTTGATGAAAAGGTAGTGGGTTATGGATATGAAGATTTGTTGTATGCCTTTGATTTGCAGAAGCATGGTATTCCAGTTTTCCATATTGACAATCCGGTGATACACGATGGACTAGAAGTCAATACTGTATTTATCAAAAAAACAGAAAATGCCATTAGCAATTTGGCTATGCTTTATAAAAGTAAAAGAATTCCTGGAACTAGACTTACCCAAAGTTATGAAAAACTAAAAGCTTATCATCTTTTAAAATCATTTAACTGGACTTACCAAAAGCTGGAAACTAAAATCATGGAAAGCATGCTGTCAGAAAACCCATCCATATCATACTTCAATATGTGGAAACTCCACTTGTTTATCCAAAAATTAAAAACCAATTAAATCAATTAAAATGAAGCACAAAGTCTGCTTGTTAATGATGTCACTTAGTATATTGTCATCATGCAAAAATGCCCAAGTCGAAACAAAATCAGATACTGACCGCAAGATAGAAGTTTATGACAAAGAGTTGTTGAGTATCATTGACAGTACCGCTACTATTGAAGTATTGGCTGATGGTTTTACTTGGTCAGAGGGGCCTTTGTATTTAGGTAATAAAAAAATGCTCTTGTTTACTGATGTGCCTGAAAATACCATATTTTCCTGGGATGAAACCAACGGAAAGGCAGTTTATCTCAAACCGTCTGGATATAATGATACTTTGGCTGGCGGTGGCACAGAAGGTGCCAATGGATTAGCATTGGATGAGGACGGAAAACTCATACTTTGTCAGCATGGAAACAGAGTAGTAGCTCGTATGGAAAGTTCTTTGGATAAGCCTCAAGCTAACTTTACTTATTTAACCAAAGCATTTTCCGGCAAAAAATTTAGTAGCCCCAATGATCTTCATATTTGCAAAAATGGGGATATCATATTTACTGACCCACCTTATGGGTTGCCTGACCAAGATCAGGATAAACGTAAAGAGCTAAAATATAATGGCGTATATCTACTCAAAAAGGATGGCAGTATTTCTCTTATGGATAGCACACTGACACGTCCCAACGGAGTAGCGCTTTCCACTGATGAAAAGTACATGTACGTAGCCAATTCTGATAAGGCAAAGTCCATTTGGATCAAATATGAACTAGATAGTTTCAAAAATATAGTGGACAGAAGTCAGTTTGCTGATGTAACTCATTTGACGGAGACACAAAAAGGGCTTCCTGATGGCTTGAAAATCAATAAGAAAGGATACATTTTTGCCACTGGTCCAGGAGGTGTTTTGGTATTCAGCCCAGATAGCCGACATTTAGGTACCATAAATACGGGTCAGGCAACGGCCAATTGCGCATTGGATGATACAGAGACTTACCTTTACATGACAGCTCATAGTTATTTGATGAGGGTTAGGTTGAAATAAAGTGTAGTATCAAAAAATCTTACAAATAAAATTGCAGACTAGTATATGATAAAAAGTACTTAAAATAGGAAATATCTTAAGGGCAAAACACAAAGAGTCAGTCCGTAATTCTTATAAGAATTCTTATCTTTATGGTTATAAACAATAGGTCTAAGGTTTTGAAGAAGTTAAAAGCGAACTTTTTTCTCTTTAAAATCGTTTATTAATAATAAAAATAAAACAATGTTGACTTTAAGATTGAACATAAATGAAAGTGCTTTGGATAGGGTAATGCAATCTTTAAAAGCATTTTCGTCTGATGAATTAGTGGTTATAAATGAAGATCAAAATTATTTAGCTAATCAAAAATACTTGCAAAAAGAATTAGATGAGATCAATAACGGAAATGCTGAATTAATAAGTCATGAAGAATTGGAAAATTCATTGAATGAGGTAATAGAGAAATATGAAGATCGTCTATAATAAATCGTTTCAAAGTAGACTAAAGGAACATATTGAATTTATAGCATCAGATAACCTCAAAGCTGCGAAGAAATTAAAAAGTCAATTATTAAGAAAAATTCAAAGTATTCCAGAGAATCCATATTTATTTAGACAATCTATATACTTTGACGACACACAAATAAGAGATTGTGTTTTCAAGAGTTGTACGATAGTTTTCAAAATTGAACCATCAAGAGTCATAATTTTTGGATTTTTAAAACAACAACAGTTCCCAACAGATGACGATGAAAGATACATGCAGCCATAATAAGTCCTTTCACGATAGTTTTGGCTATTGCTAAAAATCATCGTAAATAGAAATAGATGCACTTTTAATAATAACCTTTTACCTTAAGACTTTGTTTTTTCCATCGAATAGCTGTTTATTTCCTATCATTAATAACTAGGCTATCATATGCATTAAAAAGTCTGGAACCTATACTATAATGCAGGTTTAATTTTGATTACTCCAATAAATAATTAAAAAAACCGAAGTACAAAATCACTAATACTTCGGTTCCAATTCAAAATTTAATTAACCAATCATTTAACCAATTTTTTGGTAGTCGTTTTTATTTTATAGAGGGCGGATGTATCTTCGTTATCCTACCCAACGATAATCATGCATGGCATTCATGTCTCTGATTAGGATTTTACAACTTTTTCCGGTGCCGTAATGAATAAAGTTTTCTCTTTTGAGTTCATTCATGATACGAGCTACCGTTTGTCTACTGGTGTCCGTAAGAAAGGCGATTTCTTTATGCGACATGCCGTGATCAATTAGACATTCATTGATTCCGATTTTGATTCCTTTTCGGAGTCCAGTACGATATATAAAGTCAACAATTCTTTCTTTAGCTTTTCTAAAAACGAAATTTTGAAGTCTTTCTTCGAGATTTTGTAGTTTGGTCACAATCACATTCATGATTAAGTGGGCAAACTTACTGTTTTGGATGATTACTGTTTTGAAAATAGAAACCGGTATTTTATATAGTTTGGTATCCAGCATCGTTTCAGCATATTCCTTATTGATCGGATTGGGAGTAAATATATTTTCTCCAAAAATCTCGTTGTCATAGGCTATATCCTTGGTCAAAGTTTTACCACAGCTAGCCAAAATACCAAGCTTAACACTTCCTTTTTCTATAAAATAGACAAAGTCAGGGTTGGAACCCAAATCGTAAACTATAGCATTTTTACTATATTTTTGAAACAATGCGTGCTCAGCAAACAAGTTCAATTGCTCTTCGGTGAGGTCTTTAAGTAAAGGCATTTGCCTCAAGGCGATTAATTTAGCGGATAGGTTCATACGTTTTGAATTTTATATAATATGCATGAGACAGAAAAAACCCCTATTCAATTTTAAGAAAATGTTAATTTTTTTAAACAATGGCTTACTTTTGGATATTATTGTAGTAACAATCGATAGTTTTGAGAGGAAATAAAACATTAGATACCCTTTTGCCAGGAGAATCGGCTTATGTGACCCAATTGGTAGAAAATCCCTATACGTGCAAACTGATGACATTGGGTATCATTCCCCAATCAGTGGTCACCATGGTAAGGAAAGCGCCTTTTGGTGGTGCCTTTTACATCAAACTGGACAATCACCAAATGGCCGTTAGGGTAGAAGAAGCTAAATCTATTTATGTAGAAAAATCATGATGGAGAAAAACAAATACACACCGATAATTGCACTTTTGGGAAATCCCAACTCCGGTAAATCGTCCATGTTTAACCTTTTGACCGGTCTGAGACAAGAAGTTTCCAATTTCCCTGGAGTTACCATTGATAAAAAAGTAGGGACTTTAGCTTTAGGTGATCATACTGCTGCCAAAATTATTGACTTTCCAGGTACCTACAGTTTATTTCCCAACTCTGCAGAAGAGAAAATCGTCATCAATACGTTACTCAATCCAAATGACCATCTTTTTCCGGATGCAGTCGTGTATGTAGCAGATATTACACAGTTGGACAGACACTTGATATTAGCCACACAAGTTAGAGATTTAGGGATGCCGATGTTATTTGTGCTCAACATGATTGATTTGGTAGACTCAAGTACTCAACAAGAACTTTCTGCCGAAATTAGTTCTTTTCTTGGATGTCAAGTGATATTGGCTTCGGTAAGAGAAAGCATCAATATTGGCCAAATAAAAGACGCTATCCCATCACTTTTGGACATCGACGCTCACAAAACCCATCAGACTTTATATACTATAAATCGTGTAGAATTACAAACTTCTGACCACGTAAAAACATTTTTGGGGCTTCACAACCTGTATCAAGCAAAACTAATTGCGCATCACTTTCATTGGTTGACCTTTCTCTCTGAAGAACAAAAAAACCATATCCGTTCATTGGTTTCTCAAAATGGTTTTGAAGATATCAAACTACAAGTAGAAGAAACCATGAGCCGCTACCAAATGCAAAAGAATATAGTCAAAGTGGCAGCTCGAAGTTCAAAAGGTACCAAACAAACTTTCACAGATAAAATTGACAATTGGATTACCCATAGGATTTTGGGACCTGTGATATTTTTTGCCATCATGCTTTTTGTTTTTCAAGCCATCTTTACATGGTCTTCACTTCCTATGGATTGGATAGAAAGCGGTTTTGCAAGTTTGGGTAGCTTTGTTACTGATCAGTTTGGTACTTCTTGGTGGACCGACTTATTGGTCAATGGCATATTGGCAGGACTAGGTGGTGTCTTAGTTTTTGTACCGCAGATAGCCATCTTGTTTTTGTTATTGGCATTGCTAGAAGAGTCTGGCTATATGAGCAGAGTTGTATACATGTTTGACAATATCATGCATAAGTTTGGAATGAATGGACGCAGTATGGTCGCATTAATTTCTAGTGGGGCATGTGCTATCCCTGCCATCATGTCTACCAGGACCATCAGCAACCCCAAGGAACGCTTGATCACCATTATGGTTAGCCCTTTGATATCATGTAGTGCCAGGCTCCCCGTTTATGCTATTTTGATAGGTTTTGTGGTGCCAGATGTCATGGTGTTTGGATTTTTTCAGGCACAGGGTTTGGCATTTATGGGTTTATATCTTTTAGGTATTTTGGGTGTTTTTGTCACATCTCTGGTTTTAAAACAGGTCATCAAAAGTGATAGTCCATCGTATCTCATGATAGAATTGCCCAATTATAAACCACCTTTATGGAAAAATGTCGCATTGACAGTAAAAGAAAAAGTAGGTTCATTTATCATTGGCGCTGGTAAAATCATCATGATTATATCTATTTTGCTTTGGTTGGGAGCTAGTTTTGGTCCCGGAGATAAGATGGAAATGGCCACTGCACAAGCTACTGCTGAAGCATCAAAACTTCAAGCTGATGAAACTACCACCCAGAATATGATCGGAGCATCCAAGCTTGAAGCTTCGTATATAGGGCATTTAGGCAAATTTATTGAGCCAGCCATCAGGCCATTAGGATATGATTGGAAGATAGGTATTGCTTTGTTGACATCCTTTGCAGCCCGTGAGGTTTTTGTAGGTACAATGGCTACTATTTATAGCATAGGCAGCGATAGTGACGAAAAAACCATCCGAGAAAAGATGGCTGCAGAAGTTCGTCCGGGTACCACTATACAAGTATATAATCCAGCTACATCTTTGTCCTTGCTCGTATTTTATGTTTTTGCGATGCAGTGTATGAGTACATTGGCTGTCACCAAAAAGGAGACCAATACTTGGAAATGGCCGATCATACAGTTCGTTTTTATGAGTGTCATGGCTTATGTTGGTGCGTTTGTGGTTTATCAGTGGATGAGTTGAAGAGAAATATTTTAAGAATGGTAAATGATCATTTGTTCTGGTATTAAGAATACATAAAAGCATTAAAATCATCTTCGTGAATACAACGACAAAATTTTTTATTTTTATAGCTTTTTCTATTAGCTCTTTAGCTTTTACAACTGACTTTAATGCCAATGTGGTTAAAATTTCAGAAATAGCGAAGACGGATACAAGTCAAAGTTATTTGGAGATGTATGGACAAGAAGTATTTAAGGATAATAAATGTCAAAGATGCCACAAACTTACTATCGATGGTAAAAAAAGACTGATTAGTTTAGATGGAGTAGGTGGCAAATATCCCGATTCGTGGCTTTATAATTTATTAATAGATCCTAAGGCTATGATTCCGAAAACAAGAATGCCTTCATTCGTATCCTTGTTTGATAAGACTCTCGACAAGTCTAAATTTGAAGCTATACTCATGTTGAAAGATAAAAGTGATTGGACTCAAACTATAGATTCAAAATGGGAACAACTCAATATAGAAGTAGATAGGATGAAAACTAACCTCAAGCATGATTTAAATGGAAAAGGCGAAGAGCTTTCATCTGAAGGAATGGCTTTGATCGCTTATTTGCAAAGTATTCCTACATCTACTTTGCTTAAAGAACAATATGAAAAGGAAAACTTATTAAAAGAAATCGAATTAGCAAAACATGAGTTAGAATTTCAAAAAGTACTCAATAAAGAACCGTCATTAGTTACAAATATTGCAATTAAGCAACTAAAATCTGATGTTAAAATTGGTAAAAAACTTTATATAGATAATTGTGGTGTGTGCCATGGAGAGGAAGGTCAGGGAACTATTGGCCCAAATCTTACAGACGACTATTGGATAGATGGCAATGATAGTTATGGTTTAGCCAAAAGCATTATAGTGGGAAAACCAGAATTTGGGATGTTATCATTTAGGCATCTTTTGAATCCGATAGAAATAGGCCAAATTGTAGCTTACATCACGACCATAAAAAATACTAACCACCCAAATGGAAAAGCTGGTCAAGGCAAAAGGGTGAATTAAACAAACTCCCAATTCATTTAGTATGTAAATGAATTGAAAAAATGCATCTTTATTCCCTATCTTTGCCATCCAAAAATAAAACAATACCATGGCAGATAATAAAATCATTTTTGCAATGGAAGGCGTCACCAAGACCTTCCCACCACAAAAAACAGTACTTAAAAATATATGGCTTTCCTTCTTTTATGGTGCCAAAATCGGAGTGCTCGGTCTCAATGGTTCGGGTAAATCATCACTGCTAAAAATCATAGCGGGTTTAGACACGAATTTTCAGGGTAAGGTCACTTTTGATAAGGATTATAAAATCGGTTATCTGGAACAAGAACCGACTTTGGACGAAAGCAAAACCGTCAAAGAAATCGTCGGCGAAGGAGTACAGCATATCGTAGATGTCATCAAAGCTTATGAAGATATCAACAATAAACTTTGTGAGCCGATGGATGATGACGAAATGATGAAGGCCATCGAAGTCCAAGGCGAACTCATGGAAAAGATGGATCTTTATGATGCATGGAATCTCGACCATAAACTAGAGACAGCTATGGAGTCACTCCGTTGCCCTGAAGGTGAAACTGCCATCAGTGTGTGCTCAGGTGGTGAAAAGCGTAGAGTAGCGCTGTGTAGATTATTATTGAGCCAGCCTGATATTTTATTGCTCGATGAGCCTACCAACCACTTGGATGCAGAATCTGTACATTGGCTGGAGCAGTATCTCAAAAACTTCCCTGGAACAGTAATCGCTGTAACCCACGACAGATATTTCCTAGATAATGTGGCAGGATGGATTCTGGAGTTAGATCGTGGTGAAGGTATTCCTTGGGAAGGCAACTATTCTTCTTGGCTAGAGCAAAAATCTAACAGGCTCGCCATGGAAGAAAAGTCAGAATCCAAACGTCGCAAAACACTCGAACGGGAGCTCGAATGGGTGCGAATGGGCGCCAAAGGACGTCAAGCCAAAGGGAAAGCCCGTCTGAATGCCTACGACAAACTCCAAAATGAAGAAACCAAAGAAAAAGAAGCCAAACTCGAACTGTTCATTCCTCCTGGAGACCGATTGGGTGACAAGGTGATTGATATCAATGGCGTATCCAAAGCTTATGGCAATCGAATATTGATAGATAACTTTACAGCTTCTATTCCTAAAAATGCCATCGTAGGTATCATCGGACCCAATGGGGTAGGGAAGTCCACACTTTTCCGAATGATCATGGGTGATGAGCAGCCTGATAGTGGAGAGATTTCAAGAGGCGATACGGTGCATCTGAGTTATGTGGATCAGTCGCATGCCGATCTCAAACCCGATCTGACCGTAATGGAAGCGGTAGGCAAAGGATTGGAGCATATCATGGTAGGCAAAACCCAAGTCAATGTCAGGGCATACCTAAGTAAGTTCAACATAGCTGGCTCAGACCAACAGAAAAAAGTAGGTGTCCTATCCGGTGGAGAGCGCAACAGAGTTCACCTAGCCATGACACTCAAAGAAGGCGGCAACGTCCTACTTCTGGACGAACCTACTAACGATATAGACGTTAACACACTAAGGGCACTCGAGGAAGCCATAGAAAACTTTGCAGGATGTGTCATGGTGATCTCCCACGACAGATGGTTTATAGATAGATTAGCGACCCATATTTTGGCATTCGAAGATGATTCTCAAGTTGTCTTTTTTGAAGGTAACTTCAGTGATTATGAGAAAGCTAAGATTGAGCGATTGGGTAATGTGACTCCGAGGAGACCTCGGTTTAAGAGTTTGTTGTAATATAAAATTAAACAGAAAAATAATTAATATGGAAACAGAAAAATTAACAAGTGAACAACTAGAAAAGGTTATTAATTTGTATGAAAAGAATAAAGATAAATTTTATCTCTATTCTTTAGGTATTATTGGTTTTTTAATTTTAATGTCAATTATACCGGTATCCTTTTTACCTAAATCTAACAGGGTAAGTGATACAGTAGATAAATCTTTAAATCTAATTCAATCCCTTGGATTTTTTTGGTGGTTTCTTCTTGTAAGTATAATGGCTGTAGCTTTTATTTGGGCAATATATTTGGATCTAAAATTAACAAAATTAAACAAAGATATTGTAGAAAAAAAAATTCTTTCAGAAGTTTTCACTGTTAAAGAAGTTTTAATTTCACAATCCCATAATGTTTACTCCATAATTCTTACTTCACCAAGCGTAAAAAAATTAGTTAGAAATATTGGACCAAAGCACATAAATTCTTTTAGCGTTGGTCAGCAATTCGGTTTAAAGTTATTAAAAAACTCACATGTTTTAATTACAGAGTTAGAACAAGACTTTAAGTTGTTATGATAAAACCTTTGCATAAAACATATATAATCGTGTTAATGTAAAATAAAATGAATTTATAAGATGGAAAACGAAATACTAATTGAATTTGAGCGAACTAAAAAAGATACAGAATATATAGTCTTTAGAAAAAGTTGGCTTAAACAAGTAATCCCTAACATAATTTTGGTAGCACTATTAATTTATCCGACCTATATGGTAAGTATAATTTTCGGTGTAGCTATAAGTTTGGGAATAGGACAAAATGAAAATTCCGATGGTTACATTTTTTTTACAATTTTGATGATTATTGTTATCTTGAATTATTTTCTTTCACCTATTTATAAATCATACAGATTACATAAAAAGCAAATAAATGACATTCACAATGATGGTAAAATATCCAAAATCAAATATAGTTTTCATGAAAATAAGTTTAGATATGAAAATAATAGTTTTAAATACGAAAGTCACTGGTCCAATTTGACTTCAATAAAAATTCAAAAAGATTACATTCATTTCCAATCAAAAGTTCCTAATATTTATTTTTGGATTCCTGCAACAAAAGTAAAGCCTGATATTGAAAAGTTTTTATTAGAAAAAATTTCGTCTAGATAACTAAATTGGAAAATATTATTTTTTATGATTTATTAGCCTAATTAATTTCTAATCTTCAAACTAACCTTAGTACAAATTGGTAATCATGGACAATTCAATAACATTTGAATACATTTTGAACAAAAAATTTATAAAAAAAACTTATTTTAGGAAAATATGGTTAAGACAAACTTTGGTAAATTTTATTTTTGGAATAGGTTTAATTCCTTTTTGGATTATGCTGGCTATGACTTTTGGAGTTACTACTGATCAAGCTTTAGGGTTTGAAGACAAATCTACATTTTTCTTTACAATTTTTATGACTATTTACATATTGAGCTTCTTTTTTATACCAGTTTATAGATTATATTATAGATACAAAAAACAAATTTTAGCACTTTTTAGTAGGGAAGAAGAAATTATGAATAAGTTCCACTGTTCTGAAATAAATTTTGTTAATGAAAATGAAATATTTTCCATCGAAGCTCCATGGTCAAATACCAAATTAGTTTTATCTGATAAGGATTGCTTAATTTTTGAATTGAAATCTCCATCAATATTTTTTACTTTACCAACTAATCAAGTTCCCAGTGAATTAATAGTGTTTTTAAAAAATTATATACCCAAAAAGTGAGCAGAGATATGATATAAATGTGTTACTGTCATAGTTTGGGTTTTACTGTAGGTTCGGGTTCAGAAGCTGATCACAATATTGCTTTTGAGTTAATATCTTAGTTTGGAGCGTTTTTTAATCCTATTCGTAAAGACGAATTTATTGAAATTGAGCTAGACAAAAAATGACCAAAGTTCACATTATACCAACAGCAAGAATAATTGACTTTTATGCCCGATTAATATTTGCATATCTTATTTATCAGATGATTCAAGCATTTAGAAAGTATAGTAAGAAGACAAGTTAAAATAGATATATGTTACTTAGAATTCAAAACATAAGAGACAACCATTACAAAAATTGACTTATATACCATCTCCTTCCTATATGCCTATATGTTAGTTTGGAAGACGTAATCATAATACCTATCATAATATCAAATTACACCTATAAAAATATATCACCAAAACTTAGAATAGTCTTTGTTGTGAAAAATTCTATTAGTTTTGCGATGTCTTAAGATTTTTGACAATTTTTTTTTACTTCTTGTAAAATCCAAAGAATCATGTTTCGGATAATTATTTTTTTGCTGGTTTTATTTCCTTATTTGCCCTGTAAAGGAAAGGAATTTAGTAACCAGACTCCATTGGTTCAAACTATCGATTCCTTAAATTCCGACCTAAAACCATCATCGGCGGTACAGGGCATTGATGAAATGGGCCTCTTAAAAAAAGTAGAAGATTCAGGCTATCCTTTCGCTACGCTTACCATCGAATTTCCGGAGCGCAACTTTACAGAATATTTTACAATCAATATGGAAGAAGTGGAAAATGCTTCGATCACTAACCTGAATAGCTATATTGACCATTATGTAAAATTTACTTATAATTCAGAATTAACATACGCTTTACTAGACATGTATCATGACAGCAAATCCATTTTTGGTGCAGAAGTAGCGCCGGAAGGTGATGGTATTAAATCTATAGAAGGCATCTTGTATGGAGCAGAGCAAGTAACTAACGGTGATCTTCCTGGAGAAGTTAGTGTATTTGCAGATGATGGCGAAAATCACTACTTTCCGTATTATGTGACGCAAGATATGGTAAACGTAAATGAAAAGAGAGTCACTGCCTTTTATGAAACAAGGACTAGCAATACGATTATATCCATAGATGTGGTGAAATAGACTTTGGATGATTATTTCAGACGTTGACTTACTAAAGTGCGTTGGCGCTGATTATTCACATTATGATAGTAACATGTTTTGAAGTCACAAAATCTCTAAAACATAATAATTTATTTACCTCTACGGACATTGTATCTGAGTAGTGATCAGTTTGCCTGTAGCATCTATTTTGACTCGGTAGCAAGTATTGTTGGATGACTTAAATATAACTCCTCGAAGTGGGTTGGATACCAAGATGTCTGCATCATCAACCTCTATGATTCCTGTTCCTGCTGCCGCTTGACAAGCATCACCAATACCATCACCATTGGTATCCAATTGCGTAGGATTGGCTACGGTAGGACAATTGTCACAAACATCGCCGATATCATCTCCATCCACATCTGATTGGTCATCATTTTTTATATTTATGCAGTTATCGTTAGGATCTATAGTGCCGTCTCCATCTGTATCAATGCATGAAGACTCCAAAACAGTAGCTAAATCACTACATTTATTTCCATTATTTGAAATTTCAATGGTACCAAAGACACGAACTTTATTGATCAATTTTGCAAATATACAGCAATCCGATATCGACGGATTATTAGAAAAAATCAAACTTGAACCGATGACCTTCAGATTATTCAATGCCGAAATATCACTTAAATTTGGATTATTGAAAATAGACATTGTAGCGGCATTAATCTGCAAGCTATTGAGGCCATTTAGATTTTGAAGATTTGCATTATTTTGAATAAATACATTTAAACTGGTCATTGCAGGTAAGCCAGACAAGCTTGTGAGACTATTACATTCATTTAAAAAAATACTCTTTATTTTTGTGAGTGCAGGAAATGTGAGTGATGTCAAAGAATTACAGATATTAAAAGATAAAAACCCTACATCCGTTAAATTATTTAAAAAATTAACACTAGACAACCCTGCATTTGTGAAATATAATTCATTTAGTTTAGAAAGATTATTAAATCCATTAACACTGCTTAAAGGTCCGCCAAGAATCAAACGGTTACATGTGTCAAGCGATGGAAAAGCATTAAGATTGGCAGTATTGATATCCAAAAAATCACATCTTCTCAGATTACTAAATCCGGTTATTATAGGTGCATTTATATTAGAGTTATTTTCAATCCTCGTTACCGAATTAAACCCATTCACTTCATTTCCATTATTTACCTTCAGACTAGATACGCTAGGTAAAGCATTGAAGCCTACCAATTTTGAAGCATTTAGTGTCATGTTTGTTGGTGAAACCAAGCTATTAAATCCAATAATTTCATTGATATTAAAATTATAACTTACTAAAGATGTCAAATTATTAAAACCAG
Organism: uncultured Aureispira sp.; assembly: GCA_964526715.1. Classification (GTDB taxonomy): domain Bacteria; phylum Bacteroidota; class Bacteroidia; order Chitinophagales; family Saprospiraceae; genus OLB9. Next base: position 102,316 of record CAZGMB010000006.1, read on the forward strand.
TAACATTATTGATGTTGGTCAAATTTAGGTTTGATGCTGAAATCAAACCATTAAAACCATTCACAGTGCTAGCAGTTAGAATATTTAATGAACTCAAATTTGTTATATTATTAAATCCGAGTACTTGTATAGCTGAATTATTAAAAGTAATATTAATTCCTAAATTTTCACCTTTCAAGTTCTGAATTTCAATTAAATTTAAAAGATCATTTTCACTTATGCTTAAAGATGAGCCTTTTATGGAGTCAAGACCAGGCATCACAAATTGAAGCATAAGATCATTACTTGAACAAGTCAGATTGCCGCCTATGATACTTAAGTTGGAAAGGTCCAAAACAGATGTAAGATTTGTATTGTAGATTTCTAAGCTTCCACTGATTCTAGTGATATTGCGAAGGGAGTTTAGATTAATAATTGGATCAGCGGGATCGCTGCTATTTAAAATTAAATTAGAAGTCACATGTACACATCCCGGAAAGTCAGTTGGGAAATTGTTTACTTGTGTTTGGGTGGTAAGAGGTTGCACAACACAAGTTTGTCCGAAAATACTTTCCACAGAGATCAACATTAGAAGAATATAGATAAATTTTTTCATGATAAATGTTTTTGCAAAAATAGAGATGAATTTTGATTAACCAAAAAATAATTCTTTGAAATTAAAAAAAATCACAACCACCCAAAAACCAAAGCAGCCAATGCCGCACCTGTAATAGGCCCAAGTACCGGTATCCAACTATATGCCCAGCCACTATCTCCTTTATGACGCAGTGGTAGCAGCTGATGCATGATCCTAGGACCCAAATCTCTGGCAGGATTGATTGCATATCCCGTAGGACCACCTAATGACAAACCAATAGCTAGTACCAATAATGCTACGGGCAAAGCATCTAAGGCACCCAAACTGGTCGTGGGAGCGACGATAAATAACACACTTAGTACAAATACAAAAGTGGCGAATGTTTCCGTCATGAAGTTGCTGATTGGATTGGAGATGGCAGGAGCCGTACAAAAGCAGGCTTGTACCAACCCATGGTCTTTCGTTACTTTAAAATGGTCTTTATACGTGAGCCAAACACCGAAACTTCCAGCCATAGCGCCAAGAATTTGTGCCACGATATAAGGAAATACATGGACCCAGTCAAATTTTCCAGCCACGGCAAGACTAAGTGTAACTGCGGGATTGAGATGGGCACCACTAGTAGGCGCTGCTACATAGACCGCTACAAAAACGGCCATGGCCCACCCAAAAGCAATGACAATCCAGCCACCATTATTTCCTTTGGTATCTTTGAGCACCACATTGGCCACCACTCCATTTCCAAAGATGATCAAGATAGCTGTACCTATAAATTCGCTTAAAAATGGAGACATATGATATTGTTTTGATGTTGAAAATAAAATGTTAGGTTAAATATTGTCAGGTAAATAATTTTGCGTGAGTTGTGAAAATGCCTTGATCTGGTCTTGAAGCCATACATCATCTTTTCCAAGTTCGTTTTGCATAATGGCACCTACCTTGGGCGCTACTTCTAAGGCCACCTTTACATCCAAAAATAATAACCTGATCCTTCTTGCCAGAACGTCTTCTAGTGTGCAGGCCATTTCCATTTGCACTGCATGCTGTACATCAGCTTCAGTATATGGAAAGTCCGGGTGTAAAAGTTTGGGATTTTCTTGAGATTGCTTGACTGGAAAGATCAGCTTGATAGTTCGTGTTTTACATCTTCTGAATGGCAATTCACTTGTTCTCAATGCTTTATTGACGGCATCACGGGCCATTTTGCGGTAGGTGGTCCACTTCCCGCCTGTGATGGTGATCATACCTGACTCAGATACTGCGATACTGTGGTCCCGTACCAAATCTGCGGTAGATTTTATATTTTTCATTTTCACCAAGGGTCTTAGCCCTGCAAAGACTGATTTTATATCGGCTAGCGTAAGTTGTTGATTGGTGTACCTATTAAAGTTGTCTATGACAAATCTGATTTCTTCATTCGTAGCTTTAGGTTCTATGGTGATTTCGTGGGTCTTTACATCTGTGGTGCCAATAACTACTTTTTGGTGCCATGGCACAGCAAATAAGATACGGCCGTCGGTAGTTTTTGGTATCAATAGTGCTTTATCGGAGTTGTAATGTTTTTTATCCACCACGATATGAATTCCCTGGGATGGTGAGACCATATTCTTATGGGTGTGGTCATCTTTTTTCATTAATTCGTCCGCAAAAACACCGGTGGCGTTGATGATTACTTTACATTTCAAAGTGTATGTTTTGCCAGACAACATATCATTGGCCATTACTCCAGTTATTTTGCCTTGGTTATACGTAAAAGTATCAGCAGCCATGTGATTGATGACGGTAGCGCCTTTGGAGATGGCTGTTCTAGCCAATGCCATGCTGATTTGACTATCATCAAACTGACCATCAAAGTATTTGATACCACCTTTTAGGGATTGTTGTCTTATGGTTGGTATCTTTTGGATGACTGCTTTTCGGTTTAAAAACCTGGTTTTACCTATACTAAATTTACCCGATAAAAAATCGTACAACATCAAGCCCAGCCCATAGTAGAAGTATCGCCACCAACTGTAAACAGGTAAAATGAAAGGGATTTTTTGCGTAGCACTGGGAGCATTTTTGAGCAAAAACCATCTTTCCTGCAGGGCGTGCTTGACCATATTAAAATTACCTTGTTCTAGGTATCTGACACCGCCATGTATGAGTTTAGTAGATCTGCTCGAGGTACCTTTGGAAAAATCAATTCTTTCAATACACAATGTTTTGAATCCACGGCTTGCGGCATCCAATGCAGAACCCAAGCCCGTAGCACCGCCACCAATGATGATGATGTCCCACCTTTCAGTACTATTGAGGGCATTGATTTGAGCGTCTCTCTTCATATTATTATTTTCATTATTCAGTCAATGATATAGAAGCCTTTACAGCTTTCTGCCATCCTTGATACAGTGTTTTTCTTTTTTCAGCAGTGATATCTGGCGAAAACGTCTTTTCTATACTCCATTGACTTTTGATTTCATCAATATTTTTCCAATACCCAACGGCAAGCCCTGCAAGATAAGCAGCACCTAGTGCCGTTGTTTCTGTGATCAGAGGTCGTACAACCATGCAATTCAAGACATCACTTTGGAATTGCATCAAAAAGTCATTCACGGTTGCACCACCATCTACCCTGAGCTCTTGAATATCGATACCAGAGTCACCTTCCATCGCTTTGAGTACATCCAATGTTTGGTACGCTATACTTTCGAGCGCTGCTCTAGCTATATGCGCGCGGGTTGAACCTCGGGTGATACCTGTCATGGTGCCCCGAGCATGTTGATTCCAGTACGGAGCGCCCAATCCAGCAAAGGCCGGCACGATATATACACCTTCTGTATCATCCACTTTAGTAGCCAATTGTTCTATCTCGGCTGCGGAATTAAAAAACTGTAGCTCATCTCTCAGCCATTGTACCACAGCACCAGCTATGAATACCGATCCTTCCAATGCATAGTGGGTCATATCACCAATCTTCCAAGCCACCGTGGTCAGCAATTGGTTTTTACTGATTACGGCTTTGGTACCTGTATTCATCAGCATAAAACAACCCGTACCATAAGTGTTTTTGACCATACCAGGATGGATACACATCTGTCCAAAAAGTGCAGCTTGCTGATCTCCTGCGATGCCTGCTATAGGAATATTGGTGGCTGTCAGAATATTTTGCGTATATCCATAGATTTCACTGCTGCTCCTGATTTGGGGTAGCATATTGCCCGGAATATCAAATAAATCTTGGAGTTCGCCATCCCATTGTAGGGTATGGATATTGCACAACATCGTTCGAGACGCGTTGGTCACATCTGTTGCGTGGACTTGACCATTGGTCAGTTTCCATAGCAGCCATGTATCTATGGTACCAAAACACAACTCACCATGTTCTGCTTTTTCTCGGGCGCCTTTGACATGGTCCAGGATCCACTTTGCTTTAGTAGCACTGAAATATGCATCGATAATTAGACCCGTTTTTTCTTGGATGAGAGCCGCTTTACCATCGGACTTTAATTGATCACAAAAATCAGCAGTCCTTCTGTCTTGCCATACTATCGCATTATAAATAGGTATTCCAGTATTGCGGTCCCAAATGACAGTTGTTTCCCTTTGATTGGTGATACCGATGGCTGCAATTTGTTGTATGGTCAGATTGGCTTTAGTGATTGCTTCGGCAGCTACACCGATCTGAGTAGACCAAATTTCATTGGCATCATGCTCTACCCAGCCCGATTGTGGAAAATATTGGGTAAACTCTTTTTGTGCCATAGACACCACATTGCCAGAATGATCAAAAATGATGGCCCTGCTACTCGTAGTGCCTTGGTCCATGGCCAATATATAAGTTTGCATCTTTGTCGCTTTGATTTGTAACAGACCAAAGATAATAACTTTTTGGAAATGTGATTAAAAATTTATTTTATTGAGATATAGCGTTAGATAAGTTATGCAGGATTTACTATTTCAAATTTTTATAAAAATATGCATGGATAGAGACTAGCATCGATTAAAAATGTTTACTTTTGATTTATAAAGTCAATTTTTTTACAATTCAAACTATTAATTTCTGTAAATGAAGATTTTCCCTGGTAAACATATCATCTTTGGGGTGTTGCTTCTGATAGTAGACGTGACTATTTATGCACAGCCCGTAGCATTAAACAAAGAGTTTCACCAAAAAAGACGTGAGCAGTTGAGAGCCAAAATGCCGGACAACAGCGTAGCTATTTTTGTAAGTAACCCCAAGCAAACGCGCTCTGCTGATACTGAACACAGATATAAACAGAATACAGATTTATACTATTTTTCAGGTATCCTTGATGCAAATGTAATACTTTTTGTTTTTAAAAATGAAGTTACGATAGAAGGACAAAAAACAAATGACCTGATTTTGATCTCTCCCAAAAATGCAGAAGAAGAACTTTGGCATGGCATTATGCTGGGTGAGCAGGGAGCAAAAGAAAAATCTGGAGTCAACTTGGTGATACCTGTTGAAAAATATGCAAAAACCAATTCAGTATTGACGCAGATGTCGCGAATATTTGCTAGTCTACCTCAATTTGAGCAAAATGAAAGTAATGAACTTTTGATACAATTCACCACGGAACTTTCTGCTCGTTATAAAGTTGAAACGGAAAGTATCGAAGATTGGTTGCATGCGTTGAGAGAAATCAAAACCCCTGAGGAAGTCGCCATATTGAAACATGCAGTAATCATTTCGGGACAAGGACATATCGAAGCCATGAAATCTATACAGCCGGGTATCTCCGAACGCCAAATACAAGGCGTACACGAATTTGTACACAGAACTATGGGCGCAGAAGATGCCGGCTACCTTCCAATCGTAGGTGCAGGAAATAACGGTTGTATCTTGCATTACTGCACTAACGATAAACAGCAAATCAAAGACAGATTAATACTGATGGATGTAGGCGCTGAGTATATGAGTTATACCGGTGATATCACACGCACAGTGCCCACCAAAGGTTTTTTCAACCAAGAAGAAAAATTAGTGTACGATTTGGTATTAAAAGCCCTAGAAGAAGGTATCAAAGCTGCTAAAAAAGGGAGTACCTTTAAGGATATAGACCAAGCCTGCAGAACAACTATAAATGACGGATTAGTACAACTTGGCATCACTAAAGCAGGTGAAAACCATCATTATTTTCCGCATGGTGTAAGTCATCATATGGGGCTTGATGTGCACGATCGTGGAAACTACAAAACCTTAAAACCCGGTATGGTCATCACTGTAGAACCGGGAATATATATTCCAGAAAATAGTAATGCTGACAAAAAGTGGTGGAATATTGCTGTCAGAATAGAAGATAATATTTTGATCACAGAAGATGGTATAGAAAATTTGTCAGCTTTTGTACCAAAGACAACTGAAGCTATAGAAACCCTGATGAAAGAGCGAGGTATTTTACAAAAATATCAGGAATAACCTTTTGTCATATTCTATCAGTTCATCAGGCTTTATAATAATTTTACAATAAAAAAGGAACCAAACACTTAACTGGTTTGATTCCTTTTTTCCTTATTTTTTAGAACATCGAGAGCTTATTTTTTCTCTACAAGCGCTGCTATCTTTTTTTCTAACTCTACTTCATCGCCAGGATTATATCCATTATGTGAATATACGATTTCTCCTTTATCATTGAGTAAAAAGGTCTGTGGTATAGTTTGAAAGTTTAGTGCTTGTTGCAATTCTTGTTTAGTGTCTGCCAATACGGTAAACTCCCAACCTTTGCTTTGTACCATCGCAGGCACTTTGGTTATACCTCTGACATCATCTATGGTTATGGCCAAAAGTTGAAGACCGTATTTTTCTACCCAGTCTGCATACACTTCGTTGATCACGTCCAATTCTCTCTTGCATGGGGTACACCAAGTAGCCCAAAACGATACTACTGTGATCTTACCACTCTTGGTATAGGTATCTGTATTTACTGCCTTGCCGTCCAGTGATTTTATATTGATAGACGGGAATGGATTGTTATTGGCATGAGATAAAATGGTAAAGTATACCATAAGTAGCGTGAAAAATGTTGTTTTGATGGACATGATTTTTTATTATTTTAAAATGATGACGTAAAACTATACAAAAAGATATTTCTAAAAATACTTTTAACTCAATTTTAACCAAAAAAAATGCTTCTGCGAACAAACTCAGAAGCATTTTGGTATTTTTTAAATTTCTATATTAATCTAAAGACTGAGTATCATTAGCGGCTCTCTTAACCAACTCTTGATATTCCTTAGCGGTCAATCCATCCAAACAGAAATCTATCGGGTTTATGGCTACACCATTGAACCAAATTTCGTAATGTAAATGATTTCCAGTGGATGACCCTGTGTTGCCTACAACACCAATTTTTTGACCTTTTTTGACGATAGCACCTTCCTTAACATCTATGGCATGCATGTGCGCATATAGAGTCTTGTATCCATACCCGTGATCAATCATTAGGTGTTTTCCGTATCCGCTACCTGTTTTGTTGATGGATATCACTTTGCCATCTCCTGTCGCTTGGATATGAGTACCCTTATCCGCTGTAAAGTCTATACCTTTATGGAATTTTCTTATTTTATGAATTGGATGTATTCTACTCCCAAAGCCAGAAAGAAATTTGACACTTTTCTTCAGGTCCGTTTCCTTTACAGGCTTGATAGATGGTATAGAAGCCAATTTTTTCTCTTTAATCACTGCTATTTTGTAAAGACTATCAAAAGATTTTTTTTGAATATCTATTTTTAATTTTAACAAGTCAACTTTCGCAAGATTTGATTTAATTAATTCACCAGATAAACCCAAATTTTCAAATCCCTTATATTTTTCGTGGCCTCCAGTTCCACCATTCCATACGTCATCATCAATAGGTTTTACACCAACAATCATTCTATGTATTTGACTGTCTTTTTCATGAAGATTTTCAACCTTTTTAGATAAGGCTTCAAACTCTTCTTTCAATTGTGATAAATAAAACTCCATTGATTCCCTTTCTTTCTCCAAAACTCTTTCTTTTGGAGTAGGAAAATAATGGTATGCCGCTACGAATATTAGGATCGAAGTGACCAATGCAGATGATATGAAATATAAACTTCTTCTAAACTTCTCTTTGGGTGATAATTTGTACTCTTCGTACTGTAAAGTATGTTCGTTGTAAACGTATTTTACGTTTTTCATTGTACAATATTTTATTTGACCATTAAAAAAATAGTGAATGGTCCGAAAACTGGGATAAACTTTGGATTAAAAACAGTGTAAAAATAGGACTTCATTTAAACTTATCCAAATTTTTGGTGGATTAAAATATTAATATCAAAATTCTACGCTTTGGAATTGAGCAAATATTCTAGCTCTATATTTACACTATTCAAATAATTTACAATGACTTTGATATTATCATAAAACATCATATAATGAAGCTAAAAAAATGGTTTTCTGAATTGTTTTTTTCTTTTATTATCTTAAACTTTACCACTTAAGATAAATTAAATGATTTCAGATAAGGACCTTAGCGAGCTATTGCTTTTTAAACATCCATGAAATCAGAATACCAAGCGGAGTGCTTACCATGTATTCATTGACTATTTTTGTAAGAATAAAATTCTGTATCTACAAACGCTATTCAATCCTACAAATTATCTATTTTTGTGAAAATTTTTAGCAAATGAATTGGTCTGGCGTTTTTCCTGCTCTCACAACAAAGTTTGATAGCAACGAATCTTTGGATGTAAAATCCTACCTTCAAAATTTGAATGTCCAATTAGAAGCAGGTGTAGATGGCATCATTTTAGGTGGTACGCTTGGAGAGTCTAGTACGCTGACCGAAGCGGAAAAGGAAATTATGGTCAAAGAAACCCTTCAATATGTTGATGGAAAAGTACCCGTAATTTTAAACATTGCCGAAGGCTCAACCAAAGAAGCCATTCGCCAAGCCACATTGGCCAGATCATGGGGAGCCAAAGGACTCATGATGCTACCGCCCATGCGATACAGTCCTGATCATAGAGAGTGTGTCACGTATTTTAAAGCTGTAGCTGAGCATGTGGACTTGCCCGTCATGATTTACAATAATCCTGTAGATTACAAAACTGAAGTTACCTTGGACATGTTTGAAGAATTGATCAATTCTAGCAATATTCAGGCTATTAAAGAATCCACCAGAGATATATCCAATGTCACACGATTGAGAAACAGATTTGGAAATCGACTCAGTATCCTTTGTGGAGTGGATACCTTGGCTATGGAGGAATTGGTCATGGGTGCTGATGGTTGGGTTGCAGGTTTAGTTTGCGCTTATCCAAGAGAAACGGTAACTATCTTTAAACTGATCAAAGCAGGTAGGATAGCAGAAGCTAGGGAGATTTACAGATGGTTTTTGCCCTTATTAGAGTTGGATATACATGCTAAGTTGGTCCAATATATCAAACTTGCAGAGTTTCATGAAGGTATAGGTACCGAGTACGTGCGTGCTCCTAGACTGACACTCATCGGAGAAGAACGAGCTCAAGTAGAACACATCATCAAAACAGCTCAATCTTCACGTCCCCAATTACCGCAGATTTAATAATTCAGTTATGATCAATGAGATTAATCAAATCATGGAGCAGGCACATGAAGCCTTCCTTAGTTATCAAAATATTTCTGGTAAAGACAAAAAGACCTTTTTGTGTACCATTGCTGATGAAATCGAAGCCTTAGGTGAGATCCTTCCAGAGACAGCTTCACAAGAGACCAACTTGCCCATAGCTAGATTTACTGGTGAAAGAGCTCGAACCTGTAGCCAACTGCGTGCTTTTGGTGACTTGGTGAGTGAAGGCTCTTGGGTAAATGCCGTCATAGATCAAGCTCAACCTGAAAGAAAACCTATACCCAAACCTGATATGCGTAAGATGTCTATAGCTTTGGGGCCCATCTTGGTATTCGGTGCTTCCAATTTTCCTTTGGCATATTCCACAGCCGGTGGAGATACCGCATCCGCTTTGGCTGCCGGATGTTCTGTCGTGGTGAAAGGCCACCCGTCACATCCTAAAACATCAGCATTGGTCACTAGTGCTATTCAGAAAGCTGTAGCCATCTGTGGTTTGCATCCTCATGTTTTTCAGCATGTGGAGGGCGACTCTTTTGAAATCGGTAAATTGCTGACCCAACATCCTTTAACGGCTGGTGTAGGATTTACAGGGAGTTTAACAGGTGGCAGGGCTATTTTTGACTATGCACAACAGCGAGCGGTACCTATCCCGGTATTTTCAGAAATGGGCAGTACCAATCCTGTGATTTTACTCAAAGATGCCTTACAACATGAAGCCAAAGAGTATGCTAAAGCCTTCGCAGGTTCTATAACCATAGGTGTTGGACAGTTTTGTACCAATCCCGGTATTATGTTAGGTATAAAAAGTAGCGCATTAAACCACTTTACCAGTTTATTGGCTTTGGAATTGTCTATGATACCGGCATATAAAATGTTGCATGAGGGTATTCACCATAATTATACATCATCACTGACCAAAGTACTTCTAGATCGCGGAGTGGAAACCATTTATCATGCTCATGCAGAAGGTGATTTGGTGGCTAGTCCAGTATTAGCTAGAGTTAAAGGCGATGTGTTTATAAAAAATCCTAACTTGCATCATGAAGTTTTTGGTCCATTTTCATTGATTGTGGTTTGTGATAATAAAGAACAACTGATCGAAATTTGGAAGTCTCTTAAAGGTCAATTGACAACCACAATCATAGGAACCCATCATGATCTTCAAGCGCATCCTGATTTGATAGATATTGCCAAAAACATAGCAGGGCGGATAGTATTTAATTTTGTACCTACGGGCGTGGAGGTTTCTCATGCCACCGTACATGGTGGTCCTTATCCTGCAGCAACAGATGCCCGTTTTACTTCAGTAGGTATGGATGCCATACAAAGATGGGTGCGACCAGTTTGTTATCAGGATTGTCCAGATGAGTTGCTGCCAGATGAGCTAAAAAATAATAATCCTTTAGGTATACTCAGAAAACGTGAGGGTGAGTATACAAGGGCTATCATAAGTTAAAATGTCATGCCACTCTTTTAAAATGGTTATACATTCTAGTATTTTGCTTGTATTTACATTAAAAATTATTTAATATATCTATATATATTCAAAAATTCTATATCTTTGTTTTTTTAATGTATAGATATTGAGAATTACCGAATATATACCATCTTCAGAGCAAGGTAAACTGTTGCAAAGCAATTATACATTGGCAAATGTAACCTATAGTTGCTATCATACTGCCGTAAAAACCATGGGTCTGATGGCTATTGAATCTATTAGAAATGGCAAAAAAATAGTCTTAGTCATCCCGGAAGAAAAAGTTAGGATAGCCTTAGTAGATTTTTTAGAATCTACAAATATGAGAGATGTTTTGCTCTCCTGCAAAGTGCATTCGAAATTAGATCATTATGATTTTGAAAACCTAAAAAGAAATATCTTTCGCAATAGCACAGATACAAAAATAGTCAACAGAGCTAAATTTGAATATGACAGAATCCGATCATTGACTCATTTGGTTTTTGAAAAGAAGTATATCACTAGCCATGATGGTAAAAACTGGAGAAACGCAGTAGACGAGTATGTCATGCTCCAAGCAGACCATAGAGCTAAGCTTATGGCCAGATATATAAATAGCGCATTCTGTCCAAAAAATGAAAGGGAACTCGACCAATTGTTAGACATTGTACAGGAAGGCATACATTATTATTCGCCTACTTTTCAGTCATTACAAAACTCTGTTTTAAAAAATTATGTCAACTTTTCAAAGCTACAACTCAATGCCCTTAATGAGGTTACACACGATATTTTTACATTGCGTGAAGAAGCCATGACATTGAGAGATAAATTTCTGAATGCGTCCAAAGATATAGAAGAAAACTTTTTGAAAGCAAAACTGGAAGCTATCCTACATCTTGAATATCAATGCGACAGCACTGCATTTGATTACGTTCAGTACACCAATCAACCTAAAAAAGAAGCCACTGGATTCTTGTCTGGAATCTTCAAAGGAAAGCAAAATGAGACCGAGAATGATGCGAAGTCTTTACTTGAAAACTGCCGAGCAATCGCTTCACAATACTTTACACTTTGCCAAAAGCAAATCTCTCATCCTGAAAATGAAACTCAGATACTTTGGTTTTGTGATCATGTAAAAGGTGAATTGTCCACTTTTAGAAGTTCACTTAGTCATCTCGCCCCTGAATTGCTCAAGTCAGTAAACCGTTTTAACCATGCTCATCCTATGCTATCAGCATTAGAGCAGGAATTGACGGTTTTTATCCATCAAACCAATAGCTTAGATATTCTAATACAAAAATTAGAAATCAATACCCTAAGCTTTTCAAAACAGGTGGATTTTATCGTGGATTTGGTCAGCAGGTTTGACCTAATTTTGTCAGAAATAGAACAGAATATCCAATATTTTCAATGGTGTGATTTTTTAGAACAACTTCAAGATCATCAGAAAGATATACTTCGGGTATTGACCAGATTTGAAATCAATGTATGGGCTGACACCATCCATGCCTGGTATTTGTATCACCAAATTACAAATGATTTTTTGCATCTTTCTCATTGGACAACTGATGAAAAAACTCAATATATTAATACTCATGTTCAATACTTAAATGAATCTTTACAAAACCAAATCTTAAGTTTGCAGGAAAAAAATGTCCTATTTTTTAAGTCATTAAAAAGCACAGACCCGGATGCTTATAAATACTTTTCTTCTAAAAATCCGAAAGAACACTGGACTTGGAGATTTTTGTTGAATCAAAAAATGGCATTAACATCATCTATTTATCCCGTCATTATTACCGATCAAGATGACTTGTCAGATATGTCGAAGTCAGAAAACACCCATCTTGTCGTGTACAACAAAAAAGATGTTAATACTGAAATCATGCAATTGTTTGATCAAATCACCTACTTTTGGAACGAAAACGAGTATCAGACTATTCCAGACTTTAGATTGATATTCAAAGGTGACGAAAACAGGCCCCATTATCTTTTGGCTACATCAGAGAGATTGGGTGTGGTGCGGACCATCGCTCATTTGGTATTGTCTGCCAAAGCTTTGCCTCATGTATTTCTGATGAAGGATACTTGTATACTCAGTTATGCATCAGCTATGGTCAATACGCATGTATTAAATGAGTTGTACCCTTTGGGGATCAAAAAAATATTTGTGGAAGATGATCCGTACAAAATACTGATTGGAGCTCTTTTGGAAGCCGAAAAGAACATTTATGTGATCACCGAGGATCATCTATTGCATCCTGATGATACCAACCACATTTTGGAACAAGTCCATATCTTAGATCAAATGGAACAATACGGATGTCAATTACTAAATGTTTCGGTTACCGACTTATTGGCAAGTTATAATCATTTAGATCATATCACAGATACTATATCCCTTGCACAAGAAGGATTAAATAAATCTGATAAAAAGCAATTGACATTTGAGTTTATCTGAGCATGAAATACCTTTAGATTTGCTTCAGTGGAAGGAACATCTTCAAATCAAATCATCAGACGGAAAACATTTTATTTTTGATCCGATAAGAAAAAAGTATTACATCTTACAACCCGAAGAATTTGTGCGACAACTGATCATTGTTTGGCTCATACAGGATCAAAAAATACCACGTAACTTGATTCAGGTCGAAAAACTTTTCCACCTACATGGCTTGAAGCGCAGATTTGATATCGTGGTGTATAACAAACAAATGCAAGCTTATCTGATTGTGGAATGCAAATCTCATGATGTACGTGTTTCACAGCAGGTTTTTGACCAGATATCTGCATATCAGCAAGCTATCCAAGCACCATATTTAATGGTTAGTAATGGGCAGGAGAGTTACATAGCTCAAATGAATAATGAAATCAAACGATTTGAATTTTATTCCGAAATACCTAAATGGCACCTATAAAAAAAGCCCTACTTAAAAAAGTAAGGCTTTCTAGTATTTTATATATCAAAAAAGATTATTTCTTCTTCTTTGCTGCTCCTTTTACTTCTTTTGCAGCAGCTGCAGCTGCTGCCTTCAATGCTCTTGGTATTTCGATCAATGCTACCGGGATAGCACCGTTGTTTAATATTTCTATGCCATTAGGTACAATTACTTCTTTTACTCTTAGTGACTGACCTAGGTCTAGTTTAGAAATATCTGCTTTCAACTCATCTACTAAGTTTTCAGGAGTAGTTTTGATCTTGATTTTTCTAACTTGCTGAATCAATTTTCCACCTACTTTTACACCTGGAGATACGCCTTTAAATCTCAAAGGAACTTCCACTTTAACTGGTGTGTTTGCAATCAATCTCAAAAAGTCCATGTGCAACAATTGCTCTGTAACTGGATGAAACTGAATAGACTTGATAATTGCTTTATATTGCTTTCCGTCTATGTCAAGACTAGCAATTTTAAAGTCAGGTGTATATATCAAATGTTTTACACTTGCAGGAGTAACAGTAAAGTGAATTACTTCGTCACCACCATACATAACTGCAGGTACATTACCATTATTTCTATCTTGTTTAGCTCCTTTTTTACCAAATTCGCTTCTTGTTGTGCCTTGAACTTCTATCGTTGTCATCGTGAAATTAATATACGTTTATTCTAAAGAGCCGCAAAGATAAGACTTTCAGCAATTTAAAATACAATTTTACAAAAAAAAATATTTTTTATTGGATGAAATTCTTGAAATCTAGTACTTAAACCTATAAAAGTCATTCATATAGCATAAAGATTTACTTTATAAAATATTGAAAGTATGATCTTTTTCTAATTTTCAAGCTTCACAAATAGAAGTTTTTCGGTGCATCCTAATTTAATCGTTGACTACAGCATACGTAAAATGCAGACTCCGCTGAAGGTTGAACAGCAAAATTAGCTATGTAATAAACATCAAAACTTCAAGAAGATAAATAAGCTGTTCAGTTTATGGCTTCCCGATTCAATCTGATTAACTACAAAAAAAGTAGTTACGCTGATTTAAATCATCACTTATCCTTCATCTCGTCTGTATTTTTGCGTCATTTTTAAATATATCCGTTTTGAATACTATCATCGAACCATTCCGAATTAAATCAGTGGAGCCCATTATTTTTAATGATGAAGCTTACAGGCAAAACGCATTGGAACAGGCACATTACAATACTTTTTTATTGCATTCCAATGATGTGATGATCGATTTGCTTACTGATAGTGGTACATCAGCTATGAGTGCCGCACAATGGGCAGGTATCATGCAATTTGATGAATCATATGCCGGTAGTCCAAGTTTCTATAAGTTCGAAAATGCGGTAAAAGATATTACCGGAATGCCGGTGGTGATTCCTACACATCAGGGTAGGGCGGCAGAAAAGATACTATTTTCTATCTTGGGTGGACAAGGAAAGGTCTTTATTTCCAATACTCTTTTTGACACCACCCGTGCTAATATAGAATTTTCTGGGGCCACAGGCATTGATATGGTGTGTGAAGAAGGAAAACATCCATCAATTGCCGCTCCTTTTAAAGGTAATCTGGATATTGAGTTGTTGGAAAGCTACATAGCTGACCATGGAAGCGATCATATTGCAATGGTAATCATCACAGTAACCAATAATTCTGGGGGTGGCCAGCCTGTGAGTATGGAAAACATTCGAAAAGTACACCAAGTATGTAAAAGGCGTAGCATACTGATGTATATAGATGCTTGTCGATTTGCGGAAAATTGCTACTTTATTCAGCAAAGAGAAGCAGGTTATCTGCACAAAAACATCAAGGAAATAGCCAATGAAATGTTTTCTTATGCTGACGGCTGTACCATGAGTGCCAAAAAGGATGCTTTTGCAAATATTGGCGGTTTTTTAGCCATGCACGATACTAATATGGCCACACAATGCAGAAATCTGTTGGTCATTACAGAAGGCTTTCCTACCTATGGTGGTTTGGCTGGACGTGACTTAGAAGCTATAGCCATAGGATTGTACGAAGTTTTAGATCCCCATTATTTGCATTATCGGATACGTAGCATCGAATATCTGACCCAAAAGCTTCATGATGCGGGAGTTCCAGTCATGTTGCCGGCAGGTGGTCATGCGGTATATTTGGATGCCAAAGCTTTTTTGCCCCATATACCAACCAGTCAATACCCAGGTCAGGCCTTAGTATGTGCACTTTATACTGTAGGTGGCATCAGATCTGTAGAGATAGGTTCCTTAATGTTTGGAAAGTATGATGAACAGCACCGGTTGATTCCAGCACACCTAGAGTTGGTTAGATTGGCCATACCTAGGAGGGTATATACCCAAAGTCATATAGATTATGTTGCTGAAGTCATCATAGAAGTATTTCAGAACATGAAACATATTAGAGGTTTGTACATCGTAGAAGAAGCCCCTGTTTTAAGACATTTTACTGCAAAATTACAGCCGATATCATGAAGCCCCAAAGACCCGAATTATTAGCTCCAGTTGGATCATTTGAATCATTACACGCAGCTATCAGGGCTGGTGCGGACTCTATTTATTTTGGAGTAGAGCAGCTCAATATGCGAACTAAATCTATTCCTACTATTACTGTAGATGACATAGAAGAGGTTGCAGTTACCTGTCATACTCATGGCGTCAAAGCTTATCTTACTCTCAATACGGTCTTGTATGACTACGATATGCAATTGGCCAATAAAATTGTAAAAGAGTGTAAATCTAAAGGTATTGATGGAGTTATCGCATCAGATTTTGCAGTTTTCGAAATGTGCCGACAAGCAGGAATGCCGCTGCATATTAGTACTCAGGCCAATGTAAGTAATCTCGAATCTGTCATGTTTTTTGCCCAAATGGCTGATGTTGTAGTTTTGGCTAGAGAATTGACCATCAAACAAGTGGCTCATATAACTTCTGAAATTATAAGAAGAGATATCAGAGGAGTATCAGGTGAACTAATGAAAATCGAGACCTTTGTGCATGGTGCTTTGTGTATGGCTGTCTCTGGAAAGTGTTATCTAAGTCTCCATGAAAAAAACGCATCTGCCAATCGGGGTGCTTGTGTCCAAAACTGTCGCCGCCCGTATGAAGTCACAGATCTTGAAACAGGAAATCAACTACTCATAGATAATGAATATATCATGTCTCCCAAGGATTTGTGTACCATTGCATTTACCGACGAGCTGATAGAAGCGGGTATTGATGTCTTTAAGATAGAAGGAAGAAGTAAGTCTGCGGAGTATGTGTACGCCACCGTGAGTTGTTATAGGGCAGCCATAGACGCAGTATTGGAGGGAACCTTTGATGAAGATAAGGTGAGATATTGGCTCACTGAATTGGATAAAGTATACAACAGAGGATTCTGGGATGGTTATTTCATGGGCAAAAAACTAGGCGAATGGACGAAGAATCCGGGTTCTATAGCTACAGAAAAGAAAATATATCTAGCTAAATGCACCAAATATTATCCCAAAATTAAAATTGCCGAGTTTTTGATTGAAAACGGAAGTCTCAAAGCTGATGAACCCCTTTTGGTTCTTGGAAGGAATACAGGGTCTGACAAGGTAAGATTGATGGAACTTATGGTCAATGGACAAATATCCAACCAAGCCAATCGAGGTGATAAAATCACTTTCCCTACAGATCAACCCCTACGGACAGGAGATAAGCTATATAAACTTGTTACATCAGATGTCTAAAATCATTCACTATCGGGACAAGTGTATCGGGTGCAATATTTGTTTTGAAATGCAACCAGAATATTGGCGTCTTTCTAGAAAGGATGGAAAAGCAACGCTTTTGGGTGGTTTGTTAAAAAAAGACACCCATATTTTGGAAATCCCAGAACAGGATGTGACCCGAAGTGAAGATGTGGCTTCTCACTGTCCTGTAAAAGTCATAAAAGTTTTTCATAGTTAACACTGAGAGAAGCCAGAAGGTATTACATCATTTCCTTTAAATCCGCCAAGGTAAAACAAGTTAACTATTATAGCTATTTTTGGACGGGACAAGCCCTTATGATCTTCCATAGATCCTCCCACGTTCATCCCATGATACTCCCATGATCCTCCCACCATACTCCATAGATGGTATAACCGCATTCCTACTGCATTCCAACGGAGTTCCTACTGTATTCCTACGGAGTTCCTACTGCATTCCTACCGAGTTCCCACTGAGTTCCTACCGCATTCCCACTGAGTTCCCACGAGTTCCCACTGAATTCCCACGAATTCCGACTGAGTCCCACTGAGATGTATGGTTAGAAGCAATATTCATTAATCTTTTTCTTCAAAAAATTGTATATCCGCCTCGTAGGCAGTCATTTCTATATCTTCTTTATCTATCCAATATCTGGATGTAATGACTTCATAAGTATTATCATCTTTGGCAGTAAACATCCATATAATCTTGGCAGCATCTCCAAAATCAACCCTGCCCATGACTTGATCTTCGTATAGTCGTTGGATGATACTTCTTTCAGTCAATCCCTGACTCAGCGCTTTGGTCAGGATTTCGTTATTGATATCTACGGGTGCTGAAGTGGTTAGTTCTAATTGGATAACGGATGCTTCTGTGTTTGGAAATTTTCCTTTGTAAGCTTTATAAAGCAATTGATTGATGTTGAAAAGATCATAATGAAAAGAAGGGTCTGCGTACTGTTCAGCAACCTTTTCTTCCTGCATATCATGAGCTATATTTTGGATTTGACCTGCGGTGAGTTTATCGTCAAGTTTGTAAGTGAGTACAATCTCAGCGGCTTCTGCGGGTTCAAAATCAGTGATGGCCATATACAACATTTCCCGTAACTCTTCAGGCTTGAAGGAAGCTGCATCGCTGATATTCATGCGGTCAAGCAATTGAATAAAATCTTCATTTGTCCAGTAATGATTCAGTTCGTTTACGGTTTTGATGTGTATGATTTTTACATCTATCTTCATGAGTTGTGCATTTGATTTACATGATGATAACCAAATTTACACTAGTATTGTTTTAGCGATATCTTTACCATACAAATATAAAGCCACTATATTGACGAAAAATGTAGTGGTATTCAGTGCTTACTGCACTACAAATTTTTGCACAAACTTTTCCGTATCATGACCTGACATGCGAACCACATAAACTCCTTTGGGATAGTGTTGTGTGTCTATTGTCCAAGAGTTAGTATTGACTTGAGTATCATGAAGCATTTCCCTACCCATCAAATCATAAACGTCTACCGTTGCTGTCACTTCTTCTGAAAAAGTAATGGTGATGGCATTGTTGCCTGCATATACTTTTGGTTGGACCGCTTTTGGTTTGGAAAAAACAATGTTTGAGTATCTATGAGAGCCATCCAAATCGATCATTTTTAAACGAAAATAAGTAGCCTGAAGCTCATTAAATATCTTAGAAGTGTACTGTTGTGGTTTATCTGAGTTTCCAGTTGCATTTTCACTACCCAATATCTTTAATTTTTCTCCATCAATAGAAGCTTCTATTTCAAAACGATCTGCATTTTTTTCAGTTTGTGTGGTCCACTCAAAATAAAGGTAATCAGCTTCTCTCTCTACATCAAAGGATACCAGATCGATGGGTAATGGCACGGAACTACTTACTCCATTTCTAGGAGTATCTCCACTCGTATCATTGTTGTCATTTACTGAATTGGTAGCATAATAAAAGTAAACTTGTCCAGGCGGTGAGTTGGATGGAGCTACCCATCTGAAGTTCCATGAAACTGTACCTGAAATAATTGGGGCTTGGTCTGCGTGAGTAAGTCTATCAGACATATTTATCCTAGTAAAAGGAGCTGCTGTCGCATTGATAAATGTACCCACTTGAGCATTACTAGAAGTTCCACTCACGGCCACTATTTGAAAGCCAGCATCATAAGCCACATTATCAGTAATGGTCAGCGTAAGTGGATATATTTGACCTGGTGTAAAACTAGTAGGTACGCCAGTCAAAGATACACTACCAACACCTGTACCTCCGGAATGACAGTCGCCGCAGGTTCCTGACGTTCCTACTGATAAAATATCTAATGGATGACCCGATCGATTTCCGTCTACTCCCAGAGAATTAGAAAGTCCTAAAATGCTGGCTATAATGAGTCCAGCAAAAATCTGAATTTTAGAAATATATTTCATCTTGATTTTGTTTTTGGGGATATTCTGTTGCGATCAGAATGCAAATGTAAACATAAGTTTTGTTTTGAAGGTGTACAAAATCAAATAAAGTTTAAATTAAGACTGTTTGGGAAGATCGCTTTTTGAGTCAAGGCATATAGGTAAAGTTGAAAACTTTGAGAGATTTGTGCCCTTGTTATCTCTGATGACTATTTCAAAAACGATGTTACTAATGCATTGACTTCACTAGCTTTTTCGAACATCACGAAGTGGCCTGCTTTGGGTATCATGTGTAGGGTAGCGTTTGGCATTTTTTCGGCACCCATTTTGGCAAATTTTTCGGTCTCACCACCATTTAGAAATCGGTTGGGTATGAGGTTGTCATTGGCACCAAAGATACAAAGTGTTTTTTGCTTTACTAAGGGTAGGAAATCAAAAACCGGACTATCTACCATCGCATTTACGCCTTGCGTGATATGATAGCAATAGTTGGAAAAGTCCAATGCTCCTCTGATTTTTATGCGGTCATCTACCATAAATTGAGCATCTTCAGGCATGTTATAAAAATTATAGGCATAGTTAACTCTGATTTGCTCCACGGGAGTGAGTCGTACACCATCTACCGTCATGACATCTCTAAACCATTGTTTTTGGCCTTTATTGAAGGTTTCGAATCCTGCGGGTGCAATGAGTATAAGTTGGGTTACTAAATCAGGAAATTTCAAGGCGGTGCTTATGGCTATTTGTCCACCCATAGAGTGTCCTGCTAATACTACTTTGGAAAGGTTCATTTTTTGACAAAATGTCTTGATTGTTTCGGCAAAAAAATCCATAGAAACGGCATAATTCTCTTTAGATGATTTTCCATACCCGGGTAGGTCCAAAGCAATACATCTATAGTTTGACTTCAGGTCAGCTATATTATGTTTCCATGCCGGTATATAAGATGCTAGGCCGTGGATAAATAGTATGGTCTCTTTACCTTCGCCTTGGTCTGTGTAAGCGATCTGTAAATCATCCCGAAGTTGTATCATTTTTTCACCCATGCCATAATCCATATCTCTCATGCTGAATGTAGATGTCTGTGATTCTAAAGTGGTGAAAATTGACATGGTCAAGAACAAGAAAAAATATTTCATACTGTGTTTTTTTAAAAGATTAACCATTTGAGACAAACAAAACCTAACCAAGGATTGATAGGACGAACGTTGACATTGCCATTGGTCAGGGTGCTGTCATAAAAATCTCCCAAACCCATGTATGCGCCATGAGCTTCTACCGTAAGGAATGCACCAAAGTCATATCCTAGTTTGGCATTACCTTCCCAGCCCATAAAGTTGCCACCACCATTAGGAGCGATAACAGAAAAGCCGGTTGCACCGCCCACCTTTGAGTGGAGTTTATTGGGTATCAAATCACGGGAGAAATTGAAAGTACCTCCGGCAATACCATAGCCCATATTGGAAATATCGGTGACTGCGGCTACAAATCTATTGACTACATTGCCATGAGGAAATAAGAGGTATCCGCCATGACCTATAAAAATACCTCCCGGACTACCCCAAGTATTGGAAGTAATGACTCCGTTATATTTTTGATCACTGATACCATTATTATCGCCACTAGTAAAAATAAAATCACCCGTGACTGCATCGCCTGTGGTCTGCCCATAGCGATAACCAGCTCGTAGATTGGCTGCTATGCCACCGATAGAGACCGTCTTTGTATAAGTATCGCTACCAGCTGCTTTTTGTCTGATAGCCCCAAGGTTGTAATTGACAAATCCTGACATAAACCATCTATCCAACATCATTTCTTCATTTCTCGAAAAATAAGTACCCAACCAAAATACGTCTGATTGATAAGGGTCTGCACCTATGGGAAAACGAAAGGCACCGTTATAGGTAGTCAGTTGGCTCCCATAACCTTGACCAAGAATACTGACACCACCTTTGCCGGATGAGTTGTCTTTAATATAATAAACAGAAGCGCCTACGTTCCATAAGGGAGATAAAGTGAGTTGCTGATTGAGTTCAAAAAGGGTCACATCATCATTTAATTCTACGTTGTTTTCATATAATTTATAGAAACCTGCTTTTAGTTTTTTGTTATCAGTTTGCCTTCTTACACTGATACCCACGCCATCCGTACCAAAATAGGCCAATCTATAACCAGTTGTAGTAAACTTATCAAAGAAGGTGCGATACAAATCATGTGGCGAGTCAAATAACCTTTGTAACCCAATGTTTACGGTCCAATATTTGGCTGGAATAAACTCCACTTCCAAGTTTTGAGTTTGTAAATTGACCTGATCGGCAGATATAGCTGAGCCGAAATTTCCGCCTGCACCATAAGCAACGTCTCCCCACGTCCAGTCAATCTCAAATGATGCTCTAAGTGTAGCTTTCCCATCAAAAATATTGGGTGTATAGATAAAAAATGGAATAGCTCTCTGTTCAGCATACCGGGCTTTAAAATCCTTGGATGTAGTCGTCGTATTGGACCCAAACAATCTTCCTACGATTTGTCCTTTGAGAAAATCATTTTCAGGAGCCATATTCATCGCTACATTTTGCTGATAAAAATACACATAAGCTTGCAATTGGCGATTGGCTTTGGTGGGTAAAGTTTTGTCAAAACCTTTGAAGCCATCATTGCCAGATTCCTGACCTGAGAGCCAGCAGGGCAAAATCAATAAGGTTAGAAAAATGATATTTTTAAACATACATTATTATTTACGATAAAGACGACAAATCAAAACAGGAATGGGGACAATGCCCCATTCACCGTCTTTTATTAAAGCCACAATTTTATTTGACTCTGGTGTAGTTTTGGATGTTTGAAGCACCAAACGCACCACCTGCTGTACTGCCAAAACCACCTGCAGGAGTTGGAGGCGCTAGGCCAAGGCTGGGTTCAGTTTGTAAGAGCTCATATTTCATACTTTTGTTATCAGCAGATACTTCTAGGATACCTTCTGCGGAGATTACAGTTGGAGTTGCCTGGCTTATTTTAATAGTATAGATGGCACCTACATTTGATTTGGTTTGTACATAGGTTCCTGTAAGGTTTACTTTCGTTCCTCCTTTCCATTGATCTACAGTGTAAGTATTATTGGGTTTGAACTCGGCAATGATTGAGTCTGCAAAATTTGCCAAAATCGGCGCTACTGGAAAAGATTTCCATTTGCCTTGTACACCTTCTAAACAGGCTGTACACACGCCACCGCAATCAATATCAGTTTCATCTTGATTTTTGATTCCATCAGCACACGTTCCTTTGTCATCTTCCTTTCCACAACTTACCATCATCACAGATGCGAAAAGCATCATCAGTCCAAATAATTTTAATGATTTCATTTTTAAGTGATTTTAATTGATTAAAAAAATAATTATAAAAGTTTTAAAGATTTTCTATCTATTTTGCCGCTATCCGTTTTGGGCAATGCATTGATACATTGGTAATATTTAGGTACTTTAAATTTTGCTAAATGAGCAGTACAATGTGCTTTGATTTGATCTTCGGTTAGCCTTTCTGATGCGACTATAAAAGCCTTTCCGACTTCGCCCCATTTGTCATCCTTTACTCCTATGACTGCACACTCTAAAATCTCAGGCAACTTGAGTAATACCCGTTCTACTTCAGCAGGATAGACATTCTCCGCCCCGCTGATGTACATATTTTTGAGCCTATCTACTATGTAAAGGTATTTTTCATCATCTTCTATGACGATATCTCCTGTCTTAAACCAGGTACCGTCGGATGAAAATGCGTCTTGGGTAGCTGAGGGATTGTTCCAATACCCTGCAGTCACCATTGGGCCTTTTAACCATAGTTCTCCTGACTCATTGGGTTGTGCTTCCTTGCCATGTTCATTGATAATCCGGTGTTGCACATAAAAATTGGGTCTACCGATACTTCCTTTTTTTCGAATAGCGTCATCCTGATGCAAGGATGTCAGATTGGGACCTACTTCAGTCATTCCATAACCTTGTCTGATAGCGACACCTTTTTGCGCATAGGCTTCGATCAGTGGTATCGGCATAGACTCTCCACCCACGATGATGTAGTCAAGAGCAATCAAGTCTGCCTCTTTAAAATTGTTTTCATGGGCCATCATAGAAAGCATGGTAGGTACTCCCATAAAAATATTGCATTTTTGACTGCTCAGTGCATTCAGTACTGCATCTGCCTCAAACTTCTTAAACAGACAAGTATAGGCGCCGTGATGTAAAAATGGCAACAATAATACATTCCACCCGCCCGTGTGAAATGATGGCATTACATTTATGGTTCGGCTTTCTGAGGTCAGTTTTAAAGATATAGACGTATTGATGCTATTCCAAAAAGCCATTTTATGGGTGTATAGAACACCTTTGGGCTTGCCCGTAGTACCCGATGTGTAAATAATGAATAGCGCATCATTTTCATCTACCTGATGTACCTGAAAGTCATCCTGCATGTCCATAGATTCGACTGATGTCATGGGCAAAGATTTGTCTACAAACTGCTCATGAATCAAATGAAGGTATTTATCTTCTACAAGAATCATGGCAGGGGACGCATCGTGTATGATTTCAGTAATCTCTGCTTGGGCCAACCTATAGTTGAGCGGTACCAAAATGAAACCCAATTTTTGAGCCGCGGAAAAAAGGGCAATATAGTCGATCGTGTATTCTGCAATCACAGCTATCCGATCTCCTTTTTGAATATGGTGGGTCATCTGAAAATGTAGTGCAATACCGTTACCTTTT
>CAZGMB010000007.1:0-122404 GCA_964526715.1 uncultured Aureispira sp.
AGGTCATCAAGTACTTAAAGGTACAAATCTTTGGAAATCTATATGGCTTACGGTATGGAATAATCCCCTAAAAAAGTAAGTGACCCAACAAAGCCTTTCATGCCGCTAAGACAAGTTTCGAAAATTTAGAATTACTGGGTAAAACAGATGAAGGAATAGCATAGGTGCTCATTTATGATGGAAACAATCTCAATCTAATACTTCACATTTTAGATTTTAATAAAACTGGTAGTCAGGGGTTTATGTCCATTTTCTATCATTAAATGATACACACCCGGCTTTAAATTCTTGATATCAATAGCATTTTGCTCACTGACCGTACCAGAAGTAACTAATATTCCTAGCGCATCAGATATGTGATAGGTTACGCTTTGAACCTTATTCAAGGCTTCCAATTTTAGATATATTTCATCATGTGCTGGATTTGGATAAATTTCCCCTAGGTTGTCACTGGAAAACACTATAGACTCCGTGGAAACAGTTCCAGAAAAATCTAAATGATTGAATGAATACAATTGATTGCCATAAGGTCGCCCTTTGGCCATAAAATAATAAACACTATCTTGTATAAAAATATCTTGAAACATTTCGTTAGGTGCAAGCTCTTCAAAAACAGTCATTTTTAACTTTTCATCTACATAAACCAATGAACTGCCGGTAGAAATCAATAATCTATCTTGGGGCAATACTCCAATGATATTTTGGTCTACCACAAAAGGAGTAAACCATTTATTTAATACTTTATAGTTTTTGAAATCGAAGGTATATTGTACTAAAAACACACTATCACCCGATTGGAAAGCACCCAAATAGGAATCTTTAAATGGGTAAACCCGGTTTAATTGTTCATCTTTTTTTACCTTAAGTCTATATTTCTTATTGCTTGTATTATCATAAGCCCAAGTCGATAATGGAGCAGATACGTTAGCACGCCTTTGGTACACCAATATTCCATTAGAATAACTAAACAAATCAATTTGATCACCTTTATCTATCAGTTTGGTTTCAGTTCCATCATACTCTAGAAGTACACTTTCAATTGACTTAAACGCTCTCATATAAATATACTGATCATCTACAACAAGATAATTGTATATGATGCTTTCAGCTTCAGAAACGTCAGAAACTGTTTTATCATCATTGACTACTTTTAACGAAGAACCTGATAAAAAGAATGTTTTACCTTTGAACTTAATTAATGGCTTTTCATAGTAAAATTCCCCCTGTGTTAAAATCGTTTTACTTTGATCCTTAACATCAAATATAGATATAGATTGGTTTTCCATAAAATAACAATAGACACCATCTGTGTAAAGCAAAGGTAAGCCAAAAGATCTATCTTTAACATCGGCCACAACAATCTTTGATTGACTTTTTATGTCTATCAAATTCAATTTATTATATACGGAAACAAAAAGTGCAAAATCTCCCAAAACAATGATGTCCTTAACCGTGGTTTCATTGATAAAAATTGAAATAAACTTTGTGGTGTTTCCATCATAAAAATATACTTTCTTAAAAGGTCCGTCAGACTCAGCAAACAAAACACCTTCATCCATGATTCGATATTTCTGGCCGCCGCGAGTCAATAGCGGCGATAATGGATTTTTATTAATTTTGGTGTATCCGTTCTCTTGTATGGCATAGAGATCTTCTGAAAAAAGCACCATCTGTCCATTAATGTTTACCAAAGGATCGGTATCGTTCAATCCTACCAAATAGGTATCTATAGGTACTTTTTTAAAATTACTAAAATCCTGGTCCAAACTGAATAAGGTGATATTTTTTGTATAAATATTTCCAGGTCTATTGTAAAAATAGGTTGTTCCGTTTTTAAACCATTCGCTTTCATTGGCGTAATAAAAAATATGCTCTTTTGACTTTAGTAATTCATCAATTCTAAATGTATTTACATCTATAGTTTTTAAAAAATAATTCTGGTTCTCCAAGCTGTAAAACAATAATTTACTGCCATTATTAAAAAGTTGTCCTTCTTGATTGTTGAGAACAACTTTTGTGTTGATATAGCTTTTTTGGGTATAAGGATGAAATATCCCTAGTAACGGCCGCGATGATCTAATTACTACCGCATTTTGTATCTGCATTACTCGATTTTGAACAAATATTTCATGACTAGAAGATAGCTTTGGAGTGTATAAAAGTTTTAAAGTGTTTTTTTCGTAAATTTGCAAAGTCGTAGAATCTTGCTGTATCGAGACAGAAGTAATCAAATAATCTTGGGTTTCAAAGGCGCAGAAATAACTTGTTATAGGTTTTAGTTCCATGGTGAGTATAGTATCTCTTTGGCCATTAAAACTATATTTAATGATATGGCCTTGGCCATCTGTTATGAGAATATGATCTTGATAAAGAAAAACACTGGTGTTTATATTTGACGCTCTTGATATTAATTTAGTTTGGTTTTTTCCTTTATCATTTGAATAGAAAAAGTTAACACCATCAGAAATAATCAGGTGATCACCCAACCTTCTAAAAATATCAAAATTAAAGGAATCAACTCGATTTGATTTATAATCATAAAGATAAGAAGTTTTGTTTAATTTAAATCTGATTTCATCCTGTTCTGTGTCATTAACTGAAAAACTATTATTTTCGGGCAACGGATTATTTATTTTTGTAATTTGAGTAGTATTATTGATGAAATCATAATTGTGGATTTCTACATCTGAAATGATTAAAAAATGTTTTTCTTTAAAAACTTTGTTCCCCTGCCGAGTAGCATATGAATCAGGAATATATTTTACTCGAATACGCTCAAAGGACTGATCAGACCTTACCCTATAAAAACGTGTGGTGTCATCAGGTGTGATAGTACACACATAATTGTCTCCTTGAAAGCTAGTCAAAAAGGTCACTGTATATGTTTTTTCAACATCGACTATGTCGGTAATTCTTTTCTGACCAATACTAATTCCCTGAATACCCAACAGTAAAATGCCGATCTAGCACCAGTAATTTCTAAAACTTATATCTTTCATCATCATACATAATTTATAATTCATTCATTAAATCCAATACAAATATAAACCAATTACAAAATATTTACTACGAAACATAAAATTTTGTATCTTAATTGCAACGTGTCTTTATGTACAATTTGCTATTAAAGTCTCTGTTTTATGACAATTTTACGACATTGAAAACTGTTATCAATGCTTTTCTTATGGTTTATTAATTTTTTGTCTACTAAGCTCATTTTGCGGAATATATTTTCTTGTTCAAAAGAACATTACTCCAACACCATCATAGGTATGGACACTTGATCTTGATTTCCACTAATCCTCACGAAGTACGCTCCCTGCTGTAGTTGATTAGTCTCCAGCTGTATGATATGTTCGCCTTGACCAAAATACTCCATATCCCTGATATTGCGTATCAATCTACCTTGAGCATCTGTGAGATCTATCCTGACTGCAAAGCCAGAATAGAGTTGAAAAGCTATCTGAGTAGCTGTGGTACTGTTTTTATGAACAGGGTTTGGAAATACTTTTCCAGCAATATACTTTGATTTCACATCACTTACCGAGGTACTGGTCTCATCAAAAATAACATTTTCATCTCCAGCTTTGTATGGCACATAAAATATAGGCAGATAATACATTTCATCTTTGGTACCTTCTCCCCAAGTTACAAACTTAGGTGGAGAAGTAGGATTGGCTGGATTGTTGGCAGTATTGTCATATGTAGCTGTCGCTCTGATTTTACTTCCTTTTTTAGCATAGATATATTTATTGAAGTAATAATCGCCTTGCCAGTTAAAGTCCCAATCATTGATGCGTATCAGATTGGTTTTGGTACCGTCAGGATTTTCTAGGACTACTTCCCAATTTTTACCCAGATAATGCATGTGTGGCGATAAACCGATCAGACTCACATCAAAAGGTACGGTGTAAACTCCAGTAAACTTTTTGACTTGATTTGGATTTAAAAAGAATGAATTGGCTCCACCCACCAGATCAAATGGAAGCATTATTCTTCCCTTAACGGTGCGATCTACGACTTCATCCGCATCTGCAAAAAAGATATTAACAGTAGATGAATCCTTTTCGTCTGCACCCCAAGGTGCATAATGCATCTGTATAACGAGATCACTATTGGCAGGTAGATCTTGGGCCAATCCATCGGGAAAATATCGTGCTTTTTGTCCAGGTACATAGCCTGGAAATTGTTCTCTATTGATCACTTCAAATGCATCGAAATCCTGAAAATCATCTGCTGAAAACCCATATTCTGGAGTCTGACTGTCATAAAGTTTGGCTTTACCAGTTTTATCTGCAAAGAAAAGCGCGTGGTGTACTATTTTAGTATTTCCTGGACGCAACTCTATGGCTTTAAGCTTTTTGTTTTGTATGAGACCGGTGGGCAGTACAAAATAACGGTATTCATCTTTGCCATTTCCTTTGTGTGTAAAGGATTGTTTAAATGACAAAACCAAATCAGGTGTCCCCAACAGGGAGTTCACTGGAAATACTGGTGCTGGCGGCAAGTCGTTGGCAGCGCCTTCTATCAGTCCACCGTCTACCCAATCTGCTATCTTTTTTATTTGGTCATCATTGAGATAGTTTTCGCCCAAAAATCTGCTGTAAGTATGGTCTGCTTTCCAAGGTGGCATGATACGTTGGTCTGTTACATACCTGATCGTTCCCGCCCAATTTTTTACTTCTTCATAATTGGTCAAGCTCATAGGCCCGATTTCACCTTGTCTGTGACAAGACATACAGTGGTTGTATATAATCGGCGCAATATCTTTATTGTAAGTCACTTGTCCTAAGGTATTACCTACAAAAGCGAAAATACCCATAACTAAAGCCAATATTCTATTCATTTGGAAGAAAGATTTGAAAGATTATCATTAAAATTTATAAAACAACCTACAGCTTGGGTAGATTTGATTTCGGGAGACTGGCCTGCAATCAGACTTTTTAAAGCATCTCTGAGATAGTGGTGGGATGCCTGATATCGTCTTTTACCTGGTTTATAAAACAAGTCATTGATGGCGCCCATATATTCCACTTGTTGCTGGGTTTCATTATATACCACTACAGTTGGTAGTATTTCTGCATTAAATTTATGCGACCATTTTTTGTAATAATCCGTTTTGGTCTGCATGATCAGTTTATATTTCTTTTTAAATTTTTCAATTCCTGCCGGCTTGGAAGCAAAATTGGGAAAAAGACCTATAAATCCTACCTTCTGTGGAGCATATTCCTGATGTATGGCATTAATCTCAGGGGCCAGTTCCTGACATATCCTACATTCGTCCAATAAAAATAAATACACGGTGACACTGTCTCTACTGACACTTTTGGTTCCAAAAAAAAGAAAACTACAAAAGATTAAAATGAAACGCATCCGATATTATTATTGTAAAAATATATAATCATACAAAAGTAAGTATTTTTATTTAAAATGTCACTAATTCTTTTTTAAGAAACAATATTAAACTTTGTACTCCATTTTGTGGAACTTTCTTATGCATTTTGTAAATAAATGAAATAAAACTTTACAATATGAATACTAAGTTTTTTTAAATAGAAAAACAAAGAAATAGCGTCTTTAAATCACAGCAATTTATAGAAACAAAAGCACCGAATCAAGAATTAAAGGACCCCAATTAGTTCTTTTATTGATAGTTTTGGTTTACCACCTAAAAATAAAGTTTGATATCTTCTAACCCAATGCTAATAACAAGCTGTTATTGAAAGCCAAGTATTAAACAAAAAGTCATTACGCAAAAAGAGCGGATAATTTTACAACTACCCGCTCTTACTAAAATTTAGCTTACCTTATTTTTCTATTACTTTTCAGTAACTCTGACAGCAATCCTTCTGTTTTGTTGTCTACCTTCTTCAGTGGCATTATCTGCAACGGGAAATTTGTCGCCATAACCTTCTGCTTTTAATCTTGTTTTGTCAATTCCTAAGACAATAAGTTCATTCATCACATTAAATGCTCTGTCTGTGCTCAGTTTTTGATTTGCTTTAGGGTCACCAGTATTATCTGTATATCCACCGATATTTAATTTTACTTTAGGGAAAGCCTTCAATATTTCAGCAATGTTTACCAATTGTTCTTTACTACCTGCTTGAAGTGTTGCTTTTCCAGTATCAAACAAAAGTCTGTCAAAATTGAACCATGTGGTTTTGTCCACGACTTTTGATCCATCTTCAATAAATCCTACCAATTGACTTTCAATACCGTCTTTTGCAGCACCTACCAATTCAAAACCGGAAGACAATTTGTAGGAAAACAATTTGTCCATAGCAGCATCTAAAGAGTCAGTGACCGCAGATGCAGCTTCGGCAGCTTTGATGGCAGTAGAATCTACCGCTTCGATTGCTGTTGTTGCAGCATCTTCTACTTTTTTACCACAACCTTTGGTGCTCAACCAGTACAATACTGCCGCACCTAATAGGATAGGAAGTAACCATTTCAACCAGTTGTTGCCACCACCCATGGCTGTAGAAGTATTGATATTTGTATTTACTTGAGGTATATTTCCACCTAAATCTGCAAATCCCATAAGACTACCCAATCCAGCAGGAAGAGCGGCACTTACAGCACTTTTTTGTCCCATAATCAGATCTGTAAGCGCTGATAATCCTTTACCTTGAACTTGCTTACCTATCAAACCCATAAGAAAAGGTGCAGCCAATTTTACCAAAGTAGAAACTGAACTTCCTTTCATTCCACTTAGGTTTGAAATCACGTCCACCATGCCATTAGTTTTATTGCCTAATAATGCTTCTACAATACCGCTACCTGTATTTAGCAATCCATTTACACTGCTAGCGCCACCACCGAAGAGATTAGCAATATTACTCAAACTTCCTAAGTCCAATTTACCAATGATATCCATGATACCTTGAGCACCAGAAGGTGTAGAAGATTTTTGAATTACTGATCCCAAAAGAGCAGGCATCATACTGCCTAATGCAGTAGTTATATTTGATTCAGATTCGCCCAAAAAAGAACTTGCCTGTTTTGCTAACTGACCTGTAACTTGGTCTTTTACTAAGTCTAATAAGTTGATTGACATTTTTAAAAGTTTAGTTGTGATTAAAAAAAAATATGTTTCATACCGAAAACATAAATAAGACTATGCATTCAAAAAAAGTCACACAACCTTTATCGGAAAATTTAAAAATAAAACTATAAACATAGATTCCACCAATAAAATCGCCATTAAAAAAACGATATATCATTGATATACAAACACATAAGCTGAATTATCTGATATGTACCCAAACTTGTAAATAATTTGTTAATCGTAATTTTTCTTATCATTAGGTGTGACAGCTAAAAGTAAAAGCATGGCTCACTACTCCACCAAAACGTCTTTTGCAGCCTTTTGAATCATTTTTTCGAAATCCATCATTGACCCAAACTCGGTGCGGTAAGCCACTCCTACTCCATATTTTTCGCGAAGGCCAGTAGTAGTAATATCAATGTCGTATTTGCCATATAATCTCACTTTGAGCTTACGGTCATCTGTTAGTATAAATTCCAATGCAAAATCAGGGAGCACCTGATTGATTTGTTGCCCTTGAAATTGGAAAACATAATTGCCACCTACATCCAGTGATAATCTTTCATTTTTAAAAACGATCGTATTTTTGATCCCAATTTCATCTGGTAAAAATCCACTGGATACCCCAAAATTGTTGTTTCTCACATTTACATCAAAATCAACCCCAGAAATGATGCTTTTATCGCCTACTATAGAATTAAGTACATTGGTGATGTACATTGAGAGCTGACTGGAAAGAAATTCGCTCAGTGTATTGATACTGGCAGACTGTATTCCCGAAGCTCCAAAAACATCTGCAATCCTATTGGATTGGATAAAAGAATTAAAGACAATAAGACCCAATACCTGACCATTGAGTTCTTGCTCATTGGTCTGCAGGAGTCTGAGTTTATTGGCGGCGAAATTTGCTATATCACCGGTCAAATTTGGAAAACCCAAACCAAACTTCACTTCAGGTTTGAATAAACTTCCACCTAGGTTCAGGTTTACATCGACTTCCGTATTTTGACTGGCTAGATTGGCTTGATCTTGTGATATACCAGAAATATATTCAGAAATAAATGGCTCTACAGATGTTCTAGTTCTGTACTTGGCAGTGATGTCTAGTGTAGCATTAATAGGGTCTCCGGTCCATACGATTCGTCCACCTCTTTCTACTACGAAAGGCTTAGCCACTAAAATTAGTGGTGCTGTAAAGAGATATTGACCGGACTCAATCTCATAATCCCCAAAAATTTCAAAATCACCTTTCCGAGTAATGTCGATTTTCATATTACCACGACCTTTTCCTTTAATCACATCACCTTTAGATTCATCAAAAATCAAGCTCACCTCAGCATCAGGAGTAATGGTCAGTGTCATTTGTATTTCTATGCCTTCGAGACCTTTGGTTTTTTGAGCAACCTTGATTTGAGTGGTATCTCTTTTTACAAATTTAATAAAGCTCTGACTCAAAGATGTCTGACTAGTATTGACAGGAATGAAAAGTTTGGTACCCGGTGCGGTCACAGCTGTGATCTTCATGTCCACTTTTTCAAAAGGACCTGTAAACTCTGCGGACAACTGACCTATACCATAACCATAATAACTTACATTGTCTTCTTTCGTAGTATTAAGCCCAACAACATTGTCTCCCGACAAGGTTGCATCTACTCCAAATTTAGAAAACAACTTATGCTTTAATCCACCTCTGATAACACCTTGATTACCGTTCATATCCGTGATGATGGCGCCATCGAGATCAATCTCCGTATTGGTAAGTTTAAGCTTTTGATTATCAAAGTAATAGGTGGATCCTGTATAAATTAATGTCGTTTGCCCTTTATGTATCGACCCAGTACCTTCTACTTTCAGATCGGATGTTGGACCTCCAAAAGTGATATCAGCATTTATACCACCTTGCGTATTTCTGATACCATCTTTGAGCAGAAAACCAATGATTTTCATGGGCGCTTGCCGGAGTTTCACTTTAGAGTCTACCATTTTTAGCTTATCATCGTAGCTACCGTTGATGGCCAAAAATTCGCCAATATTAGCGTTTACATTGAATGGCTTTCCAGATGGCTTACTGATATCTATATACACTGATCCAAAAGATTCTTCATTGATCATAAATTTTGGCACGTTGATATACGCAGATATATCTTTCTCCTTATTGAATACATCAAAAACTCGTGCAGAAATCGAAGTCCCGCCTTCAAACTGCAGTTTTTTATATTTAGTGATGGCATTGATCAAGTTGAGATCAAAATTAGCTATTTCTACATTGATACCTCGATGATCATTGATATCATTTACCTCAATATTCCTATATCCATCTGATAAAATAAAATTGTCAAAATTAAGGTATTGATCGCCAAAAATTGCTTGGTTGTTTTGCTGGATTTTCCATTTAGTACCCAATAGCACCATTAGATTTTCCTCCAAACTAAATTTGTATCCTTTTAAATAAGGAATAATCCTACCTTTAATATCAAAGTTTTCTAAGGAATCAATTAACTTTTCAGTAACCAACTCAAAATCAAGGGTATCTTTAATAATGTTGGTTTGAATATCAATGGGATTGAATTTTTTACCAATAGCAAAGGTACTATCCACGTGGATAGATATGTTTCCTTTTTTGTCATTTGAGGTAACAAAAAGGTTTATTTTCTTCAGCGTATTATTAAGAATCTTCAGAAAAGGAATATCGGATGCCAAAGAGAGTTCATTTTTATCTGTATCTACCCTACCCTTTATGGTGGCGCTTGTGAAGTAACTTTCATGGAGTCCTATCAAACTCAAGAAGTTTTTACTGTCTTTAAGCTGCAAGGAGAAATCAAATTTTTGTTTGATCATGGGTGTGTTAGATGGATTTTTTTGCAGTTTTGCTATTTGCGGGTAGTTTTTAGATAGCATTTGTTTTACAGAATTTACCACGCTAGGCAGATCATACAATCCATTTACACTGATAAGACCTAAATCAGAATTGATCATTAATTCCTTACCTCCAACAGCCAAATCCCGAGATACTAAAGAAACCTGATTGATCTGATACGTGGTGTCTTTGATAGACATGACCAGGTTATTGATGTTGAGATTGCCAATGAAGTCATTGATGTTGCTTCCTACTATATTGACATCCAAGTCCGCTTTAAAAGTATTGGTAGATTTCGAAAGATTGAGTGCTTTGAGATCCAAATTATTTATAGTAGACTTAAATTGCAAAAAAGCCTGTTTATTTAAGTACTCTAGCGTTCCATCAAAAACAAAATCAATATTTTCATCATCTGACTTCAATATACCCGCAAAAGTGTTTTGGTCTATTACACCATCTAAAATGATATTTTTGTAAGGATACTTCTTAAAAGTCAATGACTTAACTGATGCTTCAAGATCAGCTTTGACCGTTTTCAGGGTGAGTCCACGACCATTCTCTACTTTTGAGTTGAAATTTACCAATCCAAAATCGCTGTTATCAGACCATTTACCAAGATTGAAGTTCGATAGATTGAGTACTCCGGAATAATTAGCGTTGTTGGCACCTTCTTTAATATCCAACCTCATATCCAGCTCAGCGGCACCAACATCGGTATACATTTTACCATAAGCCACAAAATCTTCTAAATAGCCGTCAAATCTACCTGCGAAGTTGATGGATCCCAATTTAAAAAAGTTTTGTGGTGGGTTAAAATTGGGCACAATCATTTTGAGCTTGCGCATACTGGTGTTAAATCTGTCCAGTTTTATGTTAAGTACAGTGTTATCTGCATCTAAAAGATCTCTGGCATTAAAAGATCCTGCCAATGACAACTTATCTCCCATGCTTATGTCTATGTCCCTGCCTGCCAGATTATTGACTTTACCAAAATATCTGCCGCTCAGATAAATAGTTTCATTTTGGTTGGCTTTAATCACAGGCACTTTGCTGATACCACGCACAAAGTGCGCTAGATCGCTCAGTTGCACCTGAGAGTCTTTCAAATCAGCATTGATCACTACATCATAAGCAAAGGTTTTAAAAGCATTGTAATCCAAAAAACTAAACTTTAAACGATCGCGGATTTTAGTATTACCCATTTCTACGGCAAAAGATCTCAATTCCATGGCTGTAGGAGTGATGAGTACCGTGTCTGCTTTGATATTATCTACCACAAAACCTGTATTGTCAGAAGCACTCAAGGTTTCTATATTGGCAGAGATTTGATTATTGGATTGGACACTCAGATTATTAATGAGTACATTGATATCTTGAAAATAAAAATTACTGTAATCCAAATAGTCTTTAAAATTTGGATCCGGGACTAACAAGGCGTTGGAAGTGCCAAAATATCCATTTCTGATAACCAGCTCACTAAGATGAAGTGTAGGAAAAACTTTGTCAAGATTTAAATTTTCGTCAGATACCTGATTTATGGTCAATTCATCTTCTATTTTACATTCGTCCTGAAAAACATGATTCTGATATCTGGGCCTATCTAACACCACACTTTTGATCACAAAATCGCTACATTCAAAATCTAGATATTCTATATCAATCGCCCCTCCTGCTAGTGCGATTTGCTGGTGTGTTCCTTTGTTTTTATTAATAATCTGAATGTGAATATCGGATAAGTCGATTTCTTTAACATCCAATAGAAATATATTTCCTGATGATGATTTTTTGGGTTTGCCTGATAATTTTTTTAAAAACTGAGCCAGATTAGATTCGGATGCGCCTTCTTCAGTGACAATATTGATATTAAACTTTTTGATCCCCAAATAATCCATATTCAATTCATTGGAGAAAAGGAAAAACAAATTTTTTCGTAGAGAAATATTCAAAGCACCGATATGCGCCAAAGTATCTTTTTCAGATTCCATGATAGATAATTCCTGAAGCACAATACCATCAAAGGGGCTGATTTTGAGCTTTTTCGCTGTTATGGTAGTGTTAGTCTCTTTGGAAATATAATCTGCCAATTTGGATGACAAATACGTCTGAACACTCGAAAATTGAAGTAATAAAAACAAGAACGCAACCATGATGACCCATGCCCATACTAGTCTTTTTACCCATTTGTAAAAAGGCGAATATTTTTTATCTTCTTGGACATCTAATGGTAGGTTACTCAATTTCCCTAAATTATTGTTCTAGTACAAAAACACGTAAAGGTACAAGAATTATGTTCAATTTCAGGCATTTAACAATAGTTTAACCGCCTATTATGGTGAAAACAGACTAACTCATGGAATACCACTAAGGGAAAGTTTGGGATGGATGGATCAAATAATTTAGTTAGTTTTCCATACACCTGCAATGATACCTGCAGCTACAGAAACATTGAGAGATTCTGCAACCTTGTTTTTTGCCCCGGGTATAGAAATCTTTTGAGTGATGTGTGTTATATTTTCTGGTCGAATCCCCTTGCCTTCGCTACCCAAAACCAAGATAGCGTCTGCCGGAATAGAAGTAGCAAATACCGAAGTCCCTTCTAAAAATGTACCAACGATTTCCTTTTTCAGATGCTGTAAAGCTGATAATTCCGCTTGTATAAGGGCTACATTGGACATACTGCCCATAGATGCCTGGACCACTTTGGGATTAAAAAAATCAGCCGAATCGACTGATCGGATTACCGCCGATATTCCAAACCAATCGGCCAATCTTATGATCGTGCCTACATTGCCAGGGTCCTGCACACCATCGAGATAGATCGCTGATGTATTGGGCTGACTCATTAAAAGCAAATCTTCTTCTCTTTGATCTAAAACCAATACAATGTCGGACGGTGTTTTGAGTCCTGATATTTGTTCCATTTCCTTTGCAGAAATGATTTCCAGTTTGGATAGATGTGTCTTTGGAATGTGATACTTATTTTGACTTTCAAACGTTATATAGATGTTTTCAACCTCATATTTTGATGATTTTAAAAATTCGATGCATACTTTATCACCTTCGGCTACGAATTTGTTATAAATTTGTCGGAATTTTGGCATTTGTAATGCCTTGATATCTTTAATTCTTGCTTTTGAAATCAAGGTAGAAATTAGTTTTAATGTATAAAAATAATGTAAAAACAAGTCGGGTTGTATGGTATGCTATGCTGATATATATCGGATTTGTATGTACTTCCTGCAATTCAAATCAATATTTGCTGCCCAACCAAACTTTGTTAAAAAAGGCAAATTTAGTTTTTAAAAATGAAAAAACGATCAAAAATAAAACCGAACTTCAAAACGAGCTTTTGTCTCTCATCACTTCCAAACCTAATGAAAAACTGCTTTTCGTCATTCCAAAAGAATATATCTATCTCAGAAATGACAATGCGCTGAGAAATCTCGGCGAAAAGCCCACCATATACGATGAGGAACAATCCAAAAAGATAGCCAACAATATGGAAAACTATCTGAGATATAAAAAAGGATACTATGAAGCGAAGGTAGATTTTATTACAGAAGAAAAGCAAAAAGGATTTACCAATACATCAGGCACTGCGGTATGGACGGTAACCCATATCAAATACATAGTGAGCACAGGTGATCGGTACAAAATTAAAAACATTACCTATGAAACAGAAGACAAAAAAATACTTCATTTCATCAATCAACATCAAGAAGGTGCTTTTATCAAACCCGGAGACGACGTTGATTTTGGGAAGTTTGAATTGGAAAAAAGCAGACTTACCATAGCTTTACAAAACAATGGGTACATCAATTTTTCAAACAGCTACTTTGAAATTACTGGAGATAGTAGTAAAACGGATAAAGTCATAGATATCTTTATACAAGTCAAACCACCTCTCCCTGACTCACTGCACCAACGGTTTACTACAGGAGAAGTACAAGTGTTTACAGATTTCTACAAAGACCAACCCAAAAGTGCATTAACGACGGATACTCTAGATGAAGTGCTGTATTACCGTCAGCTGCCTGATTTTTTGGTAAAACCTTCGGTACTGAGTAATGCTATATTTTTCAAAAATGATAAATTGGTCAGCCGAGAAGACCGCCAAAAAACCTTTAGAAAACTAAATAGACTGGGGACTTACAGATTTGTAAACATCAATCCTTACAAAAACCCTCTATCAGATACCATCATGAATTTTGATATTCAACTATCACCTTTTCCTAAAAAATGGATATGGGATGGTGGTCTGCAAGGTTACTTTAGTACATTAGGTGCCGCCAGACTTTTTGGTACATCTGTGTCTTCTCAGTTTATCAACAGAAATTTATTTGGAGGATCAGAACGTTATACACTAAGGGCCGAAGCTGGCATGGAGATAGGTTATGAAAAACAAACTGGTCTAGTGCAGCGCGCCAATAATATTAGTGTCCAAAATAATCTCTTGATACCCTCTTTTCAGGATTTCATAGGTTTAGGAAAACTTGTCCATAAAGTTGGAATGGTTAAAGACAAGTTTTATAAAAATTTTAAAGAAGAAGCATCTACTAATATCGGTCTTGGGTTTAACATCAACAATATTATCAATTTTTATTCCCTAAATTCAGTCAATGCATCCTTTGGGTTTGATTATACCTCACCTAATAACAACAGATACATTTTCAGACCACTAGGTTTTAATCTAGATTTGTATGATATCATAGATAGCTCTAAATTTAATCCACAAGTATTATTGGGTTTTCAGGACATCCTCAGTACAGGCTTCCTATTTAGAGATATTAGTTATATCTATAATAGAGGTAAAGACAAAAAAGGTCGTTCGTTTTTTATACTTAACAATCTAGAACTTTCTGGGTGGGAAGTCCATCTCACCAACCAACTTTTTAATCTTCTTTCTTCTCAGAATCAGGTATGGAGTCTGGACAACATCGCATTTGCAAAGTACATTCGATATGAACTGGATAGCAGATTCAATCAGGAGTATAGTAAAACATCAAGCTTTGCATCCAGACTCAATTTGGGTATTGTAGTCCCGTTTGGGGAGGCTAAAGCTGTTCCTTTTATTCGCCAGTTTGGGGTAGGTGGGCCTAACAGTCTCCGTGCATGGAACCTCCGACAACCTGGTCCGGGTGGGTACATTGATCAAAATACTGACCCTTCATCTCAAGCCATTTTTGTCAATCAAGGTGACTTCAAGCTGGAAATCAATGGAGAATATCGCTTTAAGATGATCTCTGTTTTTGATGGTGCCTTTTTCATCGATGCCGGAAATGTTTGGACCCTTAAAAAAGATGATAGTCGTCCAACAGCCCATCTAACCAGCTCCTTTTTAAATCAAATAGCTATTGGTGCAGGTTACGGCCTCAGGTTCAATTTTGACTTTTTCATTATAAGGTTTGATTTTGGGTACAAAATTCGCAATCCTTACAAAGATGTCCTCACTGGCCGATATTGGAACACATTTAAAGAAATCCGTCAGCAAGGTTTAGGAAACGTACAGGTAGCGGTCAATTATCCGTTTTAGTGATTTCATGCCTTATAGGTTTTGCTGTGGGAATCTTCGCAATGAACTTCAAAATTATAATTCAGGTAAATATAGTAACATCAATCAATATTAAAATATTACATATTTTACACACTCAATTTAACTTAGATTCAAAAAAGATAATGCCACATGACCATTAATAATCTGTGGCATTATTTACCATAATTTTCTAAACTCTAAGCAAATTATAATTGGGATTCTTTATTCTTTTTAAAAATCCAGCCCTAACTCTTCAGGCATATTACCTTACTTTATTAAATACTCTTTTTCTAATAAATCCATCATTTATATCAAATACATTAACTTCCATTTGTTCCTCTGTAAGAGAAAGAATCTCCCAATAATAAGTATCATAAGGATTAA
The DNA here is from genome assembly GCA_964526715.1 of uncultured Aureispira sp. Classification (GTDB taxonomy): domain Bacteria; phylum Bacteroidota; class Bacteroidia; order Chitinophagales; family Saprospiraceae; genus OLB9. Next base: position 15,826 of record CAZGMB010000007.1, read on the forward strand.
CACCTTTGTCTGGTGATTGAAAAAACTTAATTGTATTATTTTCGGCATCATATTCCCAATTACCAGGAACATTGGGCTCAGATAATAAACCAATTCCAAAATTAACTTGATTAGTTGACAAAGTATACGTTTCATCTGAAAGAAATTCTATGGTAGTTACGATAGGTGCAGGTATGCTATCATTAGTTAGATAAAACTGTCCTGTTTCTCCATTCCATTTACCAATTAACTGTGCATTTAATCTTGACAAAGACTCATCAGAAGTACATCTACAAAATAAAAGAAGTGCAAAAAAAGCTAAAACAAAATGATTTTTCATGTGATGTGTTTTAATTAAATAAAGAGATATAAAAAATTTATTACTTACTATTTTTAATAATTTTATCGCTAAAAATTATTTGATTGTCAATTTTATTCTTTAACCTGAGCAAATATAATCCATCCGATAAGTGATCAATTGGTATGATTGTAATTCCAATTTGGTTATTTTCAATAAGAATGCTGTTGACAACTTTTCCTGTAACATCAAACAACTCTAATGTCATCGTTTCTTGATACATTCTACTATCGAATTGTAATGTAAATTCTTGAAAAGCAGGATTAGGATAAATAGAAAATAAATCCTGATGTGTGCCTAGTTTAAAATTTTTATTATCACTAATTGGTTCACCTTTAAAGTACTCATTATTTCCAGCTAAATAGTTCTCTAATTCTACTAAGTCATTTTTTATAAAATTAACTGCAGCGGTTGTATCAAAACTTAATAATTTGTATTTATAAATTGTCTCTAAATATCCTTCTTTATTTTTTAATGATTCAGTTAAAACTTCATATTTTAAACCTAGAATACCTCCTACGCATGGTCGTTCTGTAGAAATGCAAACACCTGGCTGGCACCATGAACCTATAACTTGATAATTACAATAAACTCTATGTGCACAACCTTTTGTACCATCTTGAAGTGCACATCATCCCTCTTGGGTACTATAGTTATAACCATCGCCTATAGGTGAAAAAGATACTGAATTAGGGTTTATCCAATCACCTAAAGATGGGAATTGACAAAACGTAACATTATTACACCACCAACAATTACTTCTTGAATCAAACCCCCTCAATGTCCTAGATCTATTTACACCATTATGAACTCTATAAATACTACCAGTCGTACGGCATCTTTCATATACAGTACAATTACTTATGATATCAAAATCCGTACCTACATAGGTAGAACCCAAATAGTACCCATCATTACAATAAGAATCTCTGTATCTACAATCTGAAGGGTTGGTTACGGAATAACTGCCAATGCCATATGTGTAAACAACATTACCATTACATCTTTCAGTAAAAGTACATCCATTTCTAGTTACAACTATGGTATTCAATCCAACAGTAAAACAAGCAGTGCCTATACATCCATTTTGGTCGGTAGCTGTAACACAATATTGGCCTTGTGCAAGACTATTGATCGATGAGCTTGTTTTTCCATTACTCCATTTATATTTGTAGGGTGAATTCCCCCCGGATGGGCTCACTGATACTGCACCAACACTGTAACCTTGGCATGTATTGGTGACAGTTCCATTAACATTAATACTAACAGAACTACAACTTCCAATGGTAAAGCATTCAGTGTATTCGTCACACCCGTTATCCAAAGTAATACAATAAGTTCCTGTACACAAATTGCTTGTTTTTGTTATTGGTGTTCCCTCTGGCATTTTCTTAATAGTTATTTTTTTACTTATGTAGTTTGGTATATTCGTCCCATAACTTATGCTTCCGTCACAGGCACCTGCACTACTTTCCCAATTAACTTGAACGTTTGTAAATGCAGGAAAAGGCATAGTTGGCTTTGCTTGTTCATCCACTACTACATAACAACAAACCAGTTTATATTCTGATGACATAACCGTACATTGACCATTTACAATGATTGCTATATATTCTCCTGCCCCTATATTACTTAAAGTTGTCCCATTTCCTATTGCATTTCCAGTGGGATAACCATTATTTGAGTTATACCATGTCACTTGATAATTTAGACCAGAATTTGAATTTACATTGATCGAAATCATCCCATCTGTATTTGATTGATCGCAAGTAGGGTTATCTAATGAAACCAAAGTAGTAGAAATGCTGTAATCCAAAATTTCAAAAGTTTTTGTAAAAATACAATTTTGACTTTCAAATGTAGCCAAATATATACCAGGTAGCAAGTTTTCTGCTCCTGAATCAGATCCAGATACTTGATTGCCATTCTGGTCAAACCATGAAACATAATAATTATAACCAGAACTTAGATCTAAGCTGATGCTACCCTGATTTGACTCATCGCAATAGTGGGTTATAGTTTCACCTGGAAGAGAAGGACAACAATACACCTCAAAACACTCTGTAACAGTATTTCCGCACCCTACAGCTGTCACACTAACACAATAAGTAGTGTTACCTCTTATTTGTTCTATATTTTGGGATGAAGAAAATACTACAGGGCCTGAGCCGTCATTATAAGTCCATACATAACTATAGTTAGAGCTTCCTTGTATATTTATACTACCGTTATCGCAATCAGAATTATTAGCGTGGGTTACTTCACCATTTATAGATATATCACAACAAGATTCTACAAAGATTGTAGCTTCTGCTGTACCACATAAAGCATCACTTACGATGACTTTAAATTGAGTAAGCTCAGACACATTGGTTTCAGCACATAAATCTTCAACACCATTATTGCCATTTAGGTCTATTTTGGGCCATCCTGTTAGGCTTGTCCACTGACCACCTACCAATCGTTGCCACTCTACATCATAAGGCGAAAAACCGCCATTGATCTGGAGGTCAATGCACCCTGTTTCGCAATTGTGGGTGAGGGTGAGTGCGTCACCTTGCGCTATTGTATTTTGTATTTGCAAATTTATCATCATACCGATGACAAATATAAGTCGATATATTGGGTTTTGATAATTCATGGTTAATTTTTTTTATGGTTTAAGGAATCTTGGTATTTTTTATATTCATTTTCAACTTGCTTCAACCAATTTTCTCTTTCGATTTTAAATTCTATACAATCTTTGATGACTTCGTCCTCACCTCTTTTGATACTTACTAAATCCTCTTTTAGAATTTTAAAAGTCTTAGGCCTCCAGTCTAATTTTGGATCCTTGAAAGAAACCCATTTATTATTTCCAGATAAGACACCAGATGTGTTCGATCGTTCCCATTTTCCATTAGATTTATTAAATTTATCATATTGAAAGTGTGAGGGTGCTTCATAAATTAAACACACTGTATTTGAATCCAAAACCTTAAAATCCAATAGTTCTATATTAAATGCAAATCCATGAATCTTAGTTTTAAAGGGTTTATAATTTGATTCTAAAAATAAATCATTATAACCTAAACTGTCTTTTTTTACGACAACCTTGTAATTTTGGCTGTATGTACAACTAAAAGTAAATATAAAAGTGATAAATAAAAAAATATGCTTCATTTTATTGAATTTATGGGGTAATAAGGCTTTGTAATGTATTATCATTTAAATGTCCAATCCAATTAACATAGTAGTCTCTTCCATTATAAGTATATACCATTATGCTACCAAATGAAGACAATGCTGGAGTTTCCCAGTCATTGGCGCTATTAGCAATAGGACTTCCATATGACGGATCATAGTATTTTCCATTATATTTTGTAATGGCATGATTTTCAAATTCAGACCTTGGGTCATTATTTCCCTGAGCTGCTGCACCACTTTGCGCTGAAATAGGAATGGTATTACCATTAGCTAAGGTGATGTTTATTGGTGTAATCCCATAAAAAATATTGTTATATTCATTAATCACAAACTTTGAGTTTGAAGTAACATTCCAACTGTTAACAAAAAAATCAGATCGTATACCTGAAAATTGGGGAAAATCTGGAGGAAGTGCTTTTAGATTTGAAATTTGCGACCCAAAAAAAGTCATTGCATCCATATTGACTTTTGCAAGATCCAGTGCATTTAAAACGTATTGGTTATAAGTTACAGTTGACATTTCAGCAGTCGCTATCCCTTGAAGCCTAATTAAGTCTTCGAAAAATGATGCCCATCCTTGGCATACTCCGTCCAAATTTTTTAACATTGTGGGTACATCCCTACACAAAGTACTCGAACTGCCCCAGTATTTAATAGGTCCAGCACCATCAAATCTTCTTACATCCCTATCTGTAAATTCATTATAAATATCATCAACAATATTAGCAGCGATGGATTGACCATTAGCGTTTAGACAACCTAAATGTATTAAAGTGTGTTGTGCATTTGTAGGTGATATATGACCAGGAGCAGTAATCCCTATTATTGGTGCCTTATGAGTTACATACATATAGTTCTTACTATTACCCACAGGAATCCATGGACCATTTGCATTATCACTTATATGCCATTCCAATTCAAAATCTTCCCAATACCTAACTACTTCTTTATCAAATTTCTTATCACAATTTGTTTTTGGATATTTATACTTGCCATTGTTTACAGTTAATTGCTTTGGAGGAAAATTATATCCACTACTATGTGTTGCCTTTGCAAAATATTGACTGGCATTACCAGATGAACAGGTGATAGTAAATTCCGCTTCGAGTCTTGGGTGATAATCAGAAACATAGGCTATTGGTTTGACTTTGGCACCGTTTTCCCATGCAAGTGTACTTGTTGATCCAGATATCGCAGTGTTAGGGTCAAAATCCGACATTATTTGAATCCAACCTAGATAGCCAGTTAAGCCTGAAGGTTCCCAAAAGGTAACGCTCTTTAAGCTATATACTGTGGAATAATCAAAACCACTAGACATTCTTGCACCCTTTCCTTCATCTCTTTGCCCATAAATGTCATTACTACCTACCATTAGCAGACATAACAATAAAAAGCTCAATTTTAGTTTCATTTGCTTCATTAAATTTTAATTTTTTAGGTTAAATGTAATTGTCCACGACAGATAGTTGATCATGATATTTGCAGTGGCACATCTTTTATAAGTTCATTTTATTTGCAAATAATTAACATTACAAAGGTATGGCAACTTTTCAATAAAATAGTGACATTTTTTTTGGTTATTTGTACAATAATTGTATATATTAGTATGTTATTTTGTTTTTACTAATATGACTAAATAGTAATATATGGAAGTAGGTACACAAATTATGCTATTGAGAGAGCAAAAAGGACTATCGAGAGAACATATGGCTGACGAACTGGAAATGCATGTGAATACATACAAAAACATAGAGTATGGAAGGAAAATACCCGACCTAAAAGAAATACAAAAAATTGCAGAAATACTAGAAGTGGATGCTGTAAGTTTTTTAGGGTCTTCGCCTACGATTTTTTCAAAAATAAAAGATTCACCCGGCGCAGGTATAGGCAATCATGTGACCAATGATAAGCAACTTATAGAGAATCTTACATCTGTAATGAGCAAACAAACCACAGTGCTTGACAAGCTGTCAGAACTATTGGGAAAGATTACGAAATAAGGATTTTTATACCTTATAGGTTTCTGAATCCTATAAGGTATTGCGTCCATATACCCGTTGCCATTCCAACACACCACCCAACAAATTTCTGACATTACTAAATCCCATTTGCGATAGCGTAATCTTGGCCGAACCACTTCGAGCCCCTGATCTGCAATGAATGACGATTTCTTTGTCTTTATGCTCCATTAAATCAGGTATAGCTGCTGGCAAATTACCCAATGGAATTAAGTCTGCTCCAAGATTGAATTCTTCATACTCAAAAGGCTCTCTTACATCTATAAAGATGAAAGACTCCTTATTATCTAACTTTATTTTAAGCTCTTCTACAGTGATATCTGGTGCCATATTTTATCTTTTTTAACGGGTTCTACCCATGATATTAACATTTAACCCTTGTGGGGCCGTTATAAATAATGATTATCTTTTTTCTTACATTAACCCATTTCAGAAACGTCATAGACAATCCCCTGGTTTTGATGTAGATACGGTAATGGTTATTTTACTTCCCATTTGTACATTAGTGATTCCATCGTAAGCAGGTGATTGAGATATGATATACCAAGTAGCATCAGGCTCTCCACCACCTTTTTTGATGATATCACCAACTTCTAGTTTGGATGTTGCCAAAAGAAATCTAGCTTCTTCTATATCTAAACAAACCAAATCAGGTACGGTAACTTCTCCACCTTCACGTTGAGATACCACACACTCAAGCGTGCCTCCTTTTTCTATAACGATATCGTCCAATTTCCCATCTTTAGAGATAATAAGCTGGCCCTTGTAATATACTTCGAGGATATGGTTGGGTTCGCCTGGATCATAGATATAATCTTTGATCACACATTCTATATCTCTATACTTGAGTTCGGTTTTCTTTTGCTCAAAAGCATTTCCATACAATACAGGCAAATCACCTACTTTGACTGACTCCTTGAGATACTTGGTCACCGTCACATAAATCTTTCTGTTTTCTTTAACCAGGGCTCCTGGTTTTGGGTTTTGATCAGTGATGATACCTCCAGCTTTGCCAACAATAAAAACCGAGTCTGAAACTATGATTTCAAAACTCTCATCTTCAGCCTGCGCTCTGACATCATCTATGTTTTTGCCAATATATTTGGGAAGTTCCAGTTTTTGCCCATGATTGGTATAAAATCTCAACCACAACTGAATTACAAAGATCAGAAGTAATAAACCACCAATAATCACAAGTAATTGTTTTAAAAAATCTTTGCTCATCAAATATGATAAGAAACCTTGTGAATCAGGATTTTTATTCATTGGAGTACTTTATTGAAGCACAAAAATACAATATATGCACTACATTGTTATGGTTAAAACAAAAAAAGTGAGCAGATCATCAACCTGCTCACTTTTTTTAAAATATATATTTCAAAACTTACATCTGAATTACATCTTTACAATCTTTTTGGTGACAGACTGTTTTCCGTCAGTAAGTTGGATCATATAGACGCCAATATTAAGACTTTGAATTTCTATTACTTGCTTAAGTCCTTGGATATCTCCAGTCATGAGCAGCTTACCAGTCATATCCAAAATATTAAACTTGTTGAGTCCTTCGGCTTTCCCTGTGAGCACTACGTTCAGTACATCATAGGCTGGATTTGGAGATACAAATACATCTTGTTGTAAATTTAGATCATTTGTTTGATTTGGAATTCCTTTGTTCGCATTGATCGTAAACTGAGTGATACCTATCCATCCTCCTTTGCCGTCATATACAGTAAACAAAAATCCAGTTAAACCTTCGTATCCAGCATCCGATACATATCTTAATCTGGCATTGTCCACATCTTGTTGGGTAAATTGAGCACCTGCACCTACTGCCTGACCATTGAAAAGTATCTGACCTTTTGAAGGAACATCAACTAACGTATAGACCAATTCTGCTGCTGAATTGTCATTATCTTCTGCTTTTAAGAGTGCGGATGTAATGTCCAATTTATCGCCAGGATGAATGTCTAGTGTTTTATTATTGACCAAAAATGGCTTTTGCACTGCTATATTGGCACAAATTTCCAAATCAAGGTTGGTAAGTGCGCCTCCATTGGTAGATGTTTTGTCCTCAAGTCTAAGCTTCCATGTACCAGTCATCGACTCCCCATTAAATATGTCTAACCTTTGAGCACCGCCACTGATTTGGGTTCTGTATACTCTTCCGGTATTGATAGGACAAGTAAAAAAGTCAGGTGACTGATCATCCAAGCCTACATTGATATCTTTTTGTGTAGAACACTGTCTACTCCATAATAGTGCCTCTTTGCCAGATGGTGCTACCAAAAAGGCCACTAAATCTACAAGCCTACCGTGTGTTGCCTTTATACTTTTAATATTAAGGTCACTGATGGTACCTGCGTCACTAATGTTTACTGGTATCTCTACAGAAACATTGGCCGCAGTAGAAATAGTAATGTTTTGAGTTCCTGACTCATACACCTTACAAGCAAGTGCTTCTGTGATAAAGGCTTTCACCTCTGACCAAGTGCCTGATTTACAGTTATTATTGGCACGAACTCTCCAATAGTAAATAGTAGATTTATTGAGCAATACTGGTGTAACAAAACTGCTATCGCTTTGTGTTTTTTGAGCTACCAAATTATTTACCGAAAAATCAGGACTTGATGCGATTTGAATGTCATAGCTAATGGCGTCTGGTTTTCTGTTCCAATTGAATACTGGAAGGCCACTTACACTTTCTGCGCCGTTTGCTGGTAACAATGTATTAACATTATTGATATTTCCACCTTCTACGCTGAAATTGATAATGTTGGTCACTGTATCCAATCCATCCGCAAAAGCTTTGATGATGACTTGTCCAGCTATATTACCTACAACATTATCAGTATTAATGATCAAATCACTGGTTTCGCCTGCTTTGACCTTAGAAGATGTCAAAGAAACGCCCACTCCTGCAGGAACACCTGATTCTATTTTAAACTGTACATCTCCTGTAAATCCACCAAGACCTTGTGTGGTAAAAGTGATTTTGCCCTGATCAGGCTGACAGATTTTGATATTATTATCATTGGCTACTACAAATATAGCAGGAGAAGTGGCCTCCTGAATTCTGGAAGGAAGTCTTGATGCTGTTAAAAATACATTATCCGCAGCTTTGATAATGATTCTGAAAAAATTGGAAGTTCTATTGGGTATCGTGACATCCTGACTTCCGTCATTAGGTACACCCAAAGCCAATGGCACCAAATTGGCATCTCCTTCTCTGATCGCTGCAGAAAAAGAACCAAAAATATTTACTGATTTACAATTTACAGGTGCTTTGTCTGTGTTAGCCACATCCCATGTGATGGTGACCAATTGTCCAGTTTTGAATGAAGCATCCACTTCAGGGAAAGTAATTTTAAATGGCCCTGCTGCTGCAGTGACATTCATTTGTAATTCATCCCAAACTACACCACTCGCTTGAGGGTTATTATCTCTTACGGTTAGTCTGAAGGTGAGCTCTCTGGATACATTAGGAAGTACTTCTGTTCTATCTGTGAAGTTGCCAGAAAGTATATTGTTTGCTCTTGGAAAAAATCTCACATCTCCATTAGCTGCTGGCTTGAATGATCTGAAAAGTGGTCCTTCCGCACCATTGGTTCCTAAAGCAACTTTTGGGCCCAGGTCATATTGTTCCCAACAATAAGTAAGCGCATCACCATTCTCATCTGTGGCACTTCCTCTAAGTTCAAAAGGTGTTGATATTGGAATGGTATACCTTGTCGAAGGGATGGTTATCACAGGGAAATTATTGGTAGTAGGTACTTTGTCCGAACAATTAAATGCATTACCACCAGAATAGGTTTTAGCATACATTTGCACTAATGAGCCTACATGAAAATAGTCATCATTATCGCTGGCTACATTATCAGATCCACAAGTACCCGCATAAGACATGATGGTAGTACCACTTCCTGGCTCATAAGCCCAGTTGCCTGCTCTTTGATTATCCACTGAAGCATCGTCTGGCAAACAAATATTCCATGTGTGCGAAGCATCAAACTGATGACCTACTTCGTGTGCCATGACTCTAGACACGACACCAGACAAATCGCTATCGTTATTACAAGTTACACCGTTACCTTTGTTGGATTGACAAGCTGAGCCTCCTTGTGCCACACCGCCTATGTCTGTACAGATGTGCAAAACATGACCTACGTCGTAAGCACTAGAACCGCCTGTAATTCTAGGATTGATGATTCCTGTATTGGAATTTAAAATATCTCGACCGCCTCCTGTGATGTATGGATCGGTTGCTGGGTTTAAAAATATCAGTTTATCGTTATCATCGATCAACACAAAACGCATAGCCATCTCTCTTTCATAAATAGAATTCATTCTAGTCAACATAGTATTGATATCGGCCAAACATTTTTCTACCGTACCTCTTCTGCTTACCCTACCCCATTCGCCAGTACACGCCATAGCCAATTTAAAAACCCTCAAATTGACAATACCTGCACTTCGGTTGTTGGGCTTGAAATGTTGAACCTGAGGTCTGACTTCATCTTGTACACCACACATAGGTATCTTACTGTAGATATCAGATTTATGATCTTTCACATGATATACAATATAATCATCAGTATTTTTTTCAGAATAAGGATCAATATATTTTTCGCCATCAGGAGCATTGATTGCAGCATAAAAACCATTAGGTCCTACAGCAAATCGCATGTTTTTAAATTTACTCGTTTTACCATAAGCTTTGTAGGATTTTATGGATGGATAACGGGCAGAAATGCCTGATTGCATGACAGGAGACTCATATACTTCAAAAAGTTCCATAGTACCGTCAGGCATCGGAAACTCCATCAGCAAACCAGCAGAAGCCGAAAACTCCATAGGTGCTTGTGTCAAAAACGATGCTAAGCCAACTTTATCCAAAGAAAATACCTGATACTTTTCAGGGACGATGGTTCTTTCATCATCTGCTCTTAGGGTCATTCTTTTTTCTTCTGTCTTTTTCCAGAAAGACTGTGCATCCACATGGACTATACTCGCTAAAATTAAGCAAAGTGAAAATATTTGTTTGATCATTATTTAAGTGATTTGAAAAGGTAAAAATACAGTTTTTATTTAAAATCAATATTAAAAAAATATAAAAGTGTCTTACAGCCGACCATTTGTTACGATCTCAATAACGCCCCATTTCTCTGTAATAGATCATATGCCAACCCGAAGAAAGCTTACCAAAACGACGCTCCATAGTAAATTGACCTGATTCGTCTGATATAAATTCGATAACGATGCCATTGACATCCATAAACTCTCTGGAAAAAGAACCACCCATATCATCAAAAGGTTTGTGTATCACCCAATTTTCTTTTTGCCACTTAAAATTCGGATCGATTACTTGCGAAGAATCCATGACCGCCTTGACACCTTCCAATGGAAAGACAGTGTACTCCAATTGAAATAGGCTATCCTTGGCAAATCGATCATAAAAAGTTAAAAATTCTTCCGTTTCATAAGCTGCTAAAGTTGTATTTTCAGAACTTTGCTGATCTTGGGATGGCTTACAACGGTAAAAAAGAAAACCGACCGAAATAATGATGGCATACCAGAAAAATTTAGAATGACTCTTGAATTGCATAAACTAATATTATTGAATTAATGATTTGACAATGGATTTGATACTGCCCGTGAAAATGGTCTTTAGAAACTTTTCCAGTAAAAGAAAAACTATCCTTTAAAATTTCAAAATGAGTTACTTGCATTTCCTTTTTAAAGTCCAGACCTTTTCTACCGTAGGCTTTATACATTGACTCTTTGGCGCCCCAAACGGCATGGTAGTACAAAATATCATTAGATGTCTCCGGTATAAAAGCAAACTCGTCTTCACGTACAAACTTAGACACAATGCGACTGATTTTGGGGACAATGACTTGAACATCTATGCCACAAGGATGATCAGAGATCAATGCAGCAGTGTATTCTGAAGAGTGACTCAAGGAAATATATCGATCATAATGTTGTAAATAGGGCTTGCCAAAAGCATCTTTAAGACAAGGATACCTATCTGTAACGTTAGAAAGTTGATGCAGTAAATACCGCGAAGACAACCATTCTATCCTTTTTCTGCCTTTGAGTAAGGCCAATTCTTGTTGCTCCTCCGAAAATAAATGCAACCCATTTTCGAAAAAATGATCATTTTCCTCTACTTTCCAAATACCAAGTACAGTCTGAGAATCAACATCCTTATGGGTTAATAAAGCCAATGACAAAACTTATTGGTTAACAAATCTAAACATATCCAAATATCAATGGTTTAGAAGCCTAAAGGTAAGTACAAATTGGAACATTCATTAGAAATCATCAAAGAAAACGAACTGAAAGGTCACAACGGAGCCATTTACAAACTCCAATACGACACCATCAATGACGTTATATATAGTGCCGGCGGAGATGGATGGATCGTAAAATGGGATGCTAACGGGCAAAATCAAGATGGATTTCTGATAGCAAAAACTGATGCAAAGATATTCAGTATGCTAGCTATACCAGCAAAAAACTTGATCATAGCCGGAGATATGGATGGCCATATTTACTGGATTGACACCCAAAAATCCACTGTAATATCCCGTGTTGTAGCCCATCAAAAGGCCGTTTTTGATATTATCCAAATCAACGACTTCCAAATCGTATCGGTAGGGAAAGATGGTTTGGTTACCTTCTGGTCTTTAGAACATTTCAAACCCGAATTATCTGTTCGCATCAATGCTAAAGGATTGCGATGCCTTAAGTTACACCCTTCATCTCAAGCATTGTACATAGGCAGTAGTGACCATCATATTTACAAAGTAGATTTAAAGGATTATGCAGTATCTACATTTATCGAAAATGCCCACGAAAATACTGTCTTTTCGCTTTTAATCTATAATGACCTCACGCTGATCTCCGGAGGGCGAGATGCCCACTTAAAGTCTTGGACTCTGGGTAAAAATACAGAAGCTACCCAATCCTTGCCAGCACATTGGTACACTATCAATGACATGTTGAGTGTAGACCAATTATGGTTGTTTACAGCATCTCGTGACAAATCTATAAGAATTTGGAGTCTACCAGAATTAGAAGCTATAAAACTCATTGATGTCCAAAAAGGAGGACATATAAACTCAGTCAATACCTTAGCTTGGGTACCTGATCACCAATTACTTTTTTCAGCAGGAGATGACCGAACGATAAAAGTGTGGAAGATTTTGTACGCTCATTAGATATAAGCGTTGTGGACTCCGAAGTCCAAAAAAAATGGTCTGAAGTTGGAGTTAACCAAACTAAATGCTCCTAGAATGTTATTATAGACTTTTGATTTAATATACTCCACTATATAAATCACTTACCAACAGGGTAACATCAATGGCTGGTATAAAAACAGCGTTATCCATTTCTTTATACTCTTTTAACACCCATAAACCGTCAGTATTTTTTGAAAAATGCTCTACACTAACTTTACCTGTAGCATCGATCAACAAATATTCCTTTAGATGGGGTATCTCCCTGTATAAAGTAAACTTGGAGCCACGATCATAATCTTTGGTGCTGTCAGAAAGCACTTCTATGATGACCGTAGGATTGGTGATAGTGTCAAATGTATCGGCTGTCTTTTCGATCTCACCACAGATCACCGTGATGTCGGGATATGTATATAGTGTATTTGCCTGAACTGAAACTCTCAAGTCAGTGACATAAGGCCGACAAGCCTTACCTTTGAGTTGCCCACCTAGACCGATAAGCGTATTTACTATAACTCTATTGTGTTCAATGCTAGCACCTGCCATTGCAAATATTTCCCCTTGGTAATATTCGTGCTTAATGTCAGAAACAGCTTCCATCTCAAGATAATCAGCTATAGTGATAAATTTTTCTACTGGTATACCCATAATTATCCATATTTGCTACAAAGATAAGGTAAAATGATTAAACCATACCGACTTTATTTGATGACCACAACTCTTTTTACAGTATGCCCATACTTTACAAAATAGGTGCCCGGCACTTCTGTATCTACAGTCAAAATATCGTCGGCAGCTACAGATCCCGTGTAGAAGACTCGCCCATGGACATCATATATCGCTAAAGAAATGGGCTGCGTGTATGGATTTTTTATATTAAAGAAGCCTTCGGCAGGATTGGGATATAGGATGAGATTTTGGTTTTCTACATTTACAGTATTACTCGTACCTTCATTATTTTTACCAAAGGTGTGGTCGCCGATTACAAAATTTCCAATACCATTAGGTATTCTAGCGGCTGATTTATTGGTGACTTGTTGTCCGAAAGTTACATTGTCCAAAATCACTTTTTGTTTATCCAAAAGTAAGATTTCCTCACCACTTGCAGAAAGCTTAAAGTTGCAGTGGAGCGAACCTTGCTCTTGGTCTTCGTCCGCCCATATGACCAAATATCCTTTGGCCTTAATAACGGTGCCCACAGGGAATGTCCATTTTTCTATATCATCTGCTTTATCAGTCAAAAAGTAGCCACTAAGATCGATGTCATTGTCGGTATTATTATACAACTCTATCCAATCTTCGGTCTCATCAGCTTCATCCTTGATAATACCCGTATTAGAAGCCATAAACTCATTGATCACTACTGTTTTGTTTGTGGCCACAGTAGCTTCTACTTGATAATACATGAGTTGATGCTCTGTGCCTGCAGGAAAATATGCTCTGGTCTCTGATGAATTACTAGCAATGGCTTCTACATAATACCTTACCAAGGTGCCCGCTGAATATGCTGGCAATGTAGCTTCGAAACTTCCTGAAGTGGTCGCTGTCATTTTTTTAGTCTGGAAGAGCCCAGAAAATCCATTACAATAATGGAGTATTACTTCCTTAATACCACTAGAATGTGTCGCATTTGCGGTGATCGCGACCTCATCTGATGGGTATATTGCTGCCCAAGTTTGTCCTTGTACTGCATGTTTAACTTCAGTCAATACAGGGCTTTCCTGTTTGACTTCTGTATCATTGAGCAAATATGCTTTCCTATCTTTTATAAAATTTTTAAGCGCAGTGACACCACTGGTATAGGCACTGTTGGATGTAGTTTTTTTAGGGTCAGCAAACACCAAGTCTTTGATTAAAGTATTGTATTGATCAATAAGCGCATTAACTTTGGTTTCATCAAAGCTGTCATTGATGATTGTTCGCAAATGCGCCAAGTATCTTTGGCGGAAAGCTGGCACAGCAAGCAATTTATTCAATAATGGATAATTAACTTTATTGGCATTATAAAATGGAGACCAAGTCGTCCGATTTGTGGCCATTACACTATTGGCATCATAATCGTAAGATGCCCACCTTTGGGTTTCAGCATCCATGTAAAGGTAATAATCCATCTTTCCTTTATAGACATAGCTGTCGTCATCTACAAAAGCGATTTCGCAAGCTAGATGCCAAAGTATCTTATCAATGTCAAAAGCCTTAGTCACCTCAGCTTCGAGATTGCTACCACTATTATTCAAAACTTCACAAGCTTTGGCCAATGCTTCCCATGGATTTATATCCATATCATTGCTTTTGAGTGTGTAATATTTTTTATATAAGGTGGTGTCATTACCCAAATAATTGAGTGCAGCGGTGCCATCGCCCCATTGTGCGCCACCGCCACCGCCACCTGGTCCACCAGTAGATGTGGTGCCATCTGGAACATCAGCCCGTAGATTGATACCATCATTGGATGCGTACCACTCTTCTATAAAATCCTTATTGAGTTGCTGCACATTGAGATAAACACCCCAATCCTTGTCATTAATGTATAATCTTACAAAATTGGCTTTGGCAGCTGGACTATATTTTCGGATCAACTGATAATACAAAACTTCTCTCATAAAGGTAGGATCTTGAAAAGCGTTATTGAGATTCAGCGTTTTATATCCCTCTAGTTTTTGATCCTTATAGGTATCCATAGACAGATTAAATGACTTTTTCTCTGACTGATTCATAAAATAGGAAGTTTGGCCCTTAAACCTAATACCTACACTGTCGAGTTCTATATTTTTATATTTGATCTTACATGGTATCTCTACTTTTTTAGCATAATTTTGGGTCATCAGATTCCAATAATTGGACTGCGAAAAGTATATTCTCAATTCTTCCACCTTGGACTCATCATAAAGTCCATCCGACTGTTGATCTCCGGCTATGATCATGTGTTTTTCGTACGAACTCCTCCACTGTGTAGGCAATTTTTGTCCAGAATGAGTTACTGCAAAAGCAACTATAAGTATCCATGTAAATAAATGACGCATAATAATTATTGTATTAGATTAGACATATTAAGCAAAAATAAATCAGTTAAGCAAAATCGCCGTTTTAAGTGTCACAAATGCTCCTACAATAGCAAAGTTTGAACACCTTTAAATGACGCTCTTGGTCACAAACTAATGTATTAATTGTATTAATAAGGCACAAAATAGATATTGTACTCAAAAAAAACCATAATTTTGACAAATATTCATTTTTTGTCCTAAATTTTTAGATCAATGCGTTCCATTTTCATCTTATTCATCATGGCTGTGTCTTGCAAATCTAATGTGGATCAACATGGTAAACCCGACTTGTCACCAAGTGCTTCTAGCTTTGCATTTTTACTAGGGCAGTGGAACCGTGTCAATACGCAGGATGGAGAAACCACCTATGAACATTGGACCCTGAATGGAGACCATTGGCAAGGTCATGCCTACACATTAAAAAGCCAAGACACCCTTTTTCAGGAATGGACTTCTATTGTCGAATCTGATATCGCTTGGATTTATAGGGTCCGAATATCCGGAGATAGTATTGCCACTGACTTTCAAATGACAGCTATAACAGACAGCAGTTTTATGTGTCAAAATTTGCACAATGAGTACCCTAAAAATATATTCTACAGCAAAAGAAAAGATCAGTTATATGCTAAAATTTCAGGCGGTGGTCCAGAAATCGAGTACTTTTTTAAAAAGAATTAATAAGGTGGGTTTACTTTTTCTTGTAAATCGTAAAATAATCTAGCCCAGGAATCTCCAATCTTTGATAATTGTTCATCCTTGTGATTTCGAGACTATCACATAAATGATTGGTCATCAAATATTCAGAAGAGTCCGCAATCGACTTAAGTTCATAATGATTCATTCGCTGAGCATAAGTATGAATCACAAAATCGTGCATCATGGTATCACATACGCTGATATAACTGTTTTGCGGTATCATGGGCTTTAACTGTTCTAAATCAGAGATGATACCTTGTTCTCTACCCTTTTTCCCAAAATTAGTATAAGTTGAAATGACTCCAATCAGCAACAGACCGATCCACAAGACATTGATCTGTGTTTTATAAGTACTAAAAAATCGTTTATTAAATAATACATCTATGGCTGGCAAACTATACATTAATGCTGCAATACTAAACATCGGCAATCCCGGTATGAGATATATGCCGCTTTGTTTGGTACTGGCCAAAATGGGCAAGGTAGCGCCAAAACCCATAATCACAAAAATCAAGGCATCTTCATATGGAAGCTTTACTTTGTTGGCTTTAGCTATAAAAAAAGAAACGGTAGCTATAAAAGTGGCTGGCAAAATTTGGATTGCCAATTGACCCAAAATGTAAAATCTGTCCCAGCCCATTAATTTCATATCATTTCTGGAGCCTGTGATAACTGCTTTTAGTCTTTGATTCCAATAAGCCTGAAAATACTCCAATGCGTCCGGAACAAAATACAACATACACACAAAACACAAGATGCTACCACCTAAAATAAAGGCGCTGCTGCTGACCGAAAGCATCAATGATGGTGACCTCTTTATCCACCAATATACTACAGGTAGCGCCATCGGATATAGGGCTACTGGACCTTTGACCATCAAGCCCAAAAAAACCATGATTGCCGCTGCGGATAGTGCCTTGATATTTACAACTTTGGAAACATGTACACCCTGCAATGTGAATGCTATAGCCGCAAGACAGCAGGTCAGCAACATATTGTCCATCATATTATTGACATTGCCCCAAGGCGAGATTGGCTGAAAATTCCAAAATAGCGGAAGTACGAACCAATATTTGGCTTTTTGGGGATCGTTGTAAAAATAGGTTTTCCACACCCATCGGAGCGTCAGGACATTGATTATGAAAAGGATAATGCCAAAGCTCTTTTCCGTCCACCAAAAATCACCTGCGACTTTGAAATACAACGATTGTACCCACAACATCAATGGTGGATTTTCGTAATAATATTCAGGAATGTTTTCGAGCCAGTAAGAAGACGAAAAATAGGGCGTCCACCAACTGCCTTTGCCTTCTGCAAGATTACGGGCTATAGCGGCATAGAGCAAACCATCGCCAAACATCCCTTTCTGCACAATTCTGGGCAAAAAGATCAGTAGTAAAAAGCTAAAGACAAACAGTTTGCCTGAATGTAATTTTTTTAAGCTTTGTACTAAAGATTCCAAAGGTAATTCCTATTTATTTGTAACTGGAAAAAATAAAATTGACATACTCTACTGATGCTGTGTCGTATTTCAAAGGGCCAAATCTACCCACTAATCGCTTTAAAGATCGATCGACATCTGGACCATTGGACAAACTTCTAAGATATTCATATTTTCTAGGAGAAGTGCCTCTGATGCCAGCATAAACAAATTCATTTGAAAGATAAAGTTCCCTTGAATCATTATTGAGATAAAGTCCTGGAATAATAAAGTTGCCTTCAGGTTTATAGCTAAATGTAGTATCTTTTGTATTGACAATTCTATCTAATAATGGATTATTTTGGTTGCCCACGGTATCTAATCTACCATATGAAATCTTCATTTTATCTGCACTAATCAAAGTAATAGACGTAATCATACTTCCATTCTCAATTCGTAATGGAAAGTTTACTTTATTATTTATATCAGCAAAAGTATCACGGATCATTTGATTTAAAGTATCAGAAATAACAGAATTTGACCTATCAAAAGTGCCTAGATTTTCGTTAATGGCGGTAAACTTCCAATTTAAAACTTTATTTGTTCCTGTCCCTGTATAGAATGTATCTATTAAATGTAGAGACCTACTCTCCAAAACAGGAGTATTAAATGTAAACGTGGTCGGATAGGTCAATGTATTGACTACCTCTTCTGTGCACGAAGCAAACAACAGCAGCAAACCCCAAAAAGTAAAATATTTTATATTCATTCGAAATTTATATTGATCAATAATGATGTCATATGAGTCTTTGGGCGCAAAAATACATAATTTATAATAAATTATAATATAAGCTACTTGAGATCACCCAAATCATCCTTTTATATAACGCAAAACTTCAAAAAATATTTTCGATCTCGAAGTTATAACACCAACGAGTATTGCTTAGCTATGACCAGATCAATCCAAAAGATGCTCCAAATCTACATCTGTCCATTCTGGCATATCTTGAATATCAATGATCTCGTCTGACAGTGCCTTTTTTTGCTGTTGCAATTTCATGATTTTTTCTTCTATCGTATCTTTGGATATAAAACGTTTGACCACTACATTTTGAGTGCGACCTATTCTGTGTGCCCGGGCCACGGCTTGTTTTTCTACAAAAGGATTCCACCACGGATCTAGGATAAAGACATAATCAGCAGCTGTAAGATTGAGTCCGGTACCACCCGCTTTTATAGATAGTAAAAAAACTGGATATTCGTCATCTCGCTGAAATTTCTGCACTGCATCTTGTCTCAAATCGGAAGACATATCACCCGTCAGCTTTAAATAAGGTATCTGAGATTGGCCCATCCAAGACTCAAACAAGGCTAAGTGACTAATAAAAGAAGAAAAAATCAATACTTTGTGCCCGCTTCTGACCACCGTTGAGATTTGATCTTTGACATCATCAAACTTGCCACTTTCGCCTTTGTAATCTGCTTGGCTAAGTACAGGATGATTGGCAATCTGACGCAGCTTCATCAAACTTGATAACACATGAAATCTATATTGACCCGCTTGTTTATCCAATCCTGCGAGATAGTTTCGGGCGGCAGACTTCTCTGATTCGTAGATTTTGGCTTGTGCATCTGTCATCTCTGCATAATGAAAAGACTCTACCAACTCCGGGAGATCTTTAGCCACTTGTTCTTTGGTACGTCTTAGGATGTAAGGATCTACAATTTGTTTGAGTTCAGCTATGGCTTCAGGCGATCTGTTTTTTTCTATCGGAACGATAAAATGTTCTTTAAAAAAGGAAAAACTGCCCAAAATGGAAGGATTGATAAATTCCATTTGTGCCCATAGGTCAGCCAATGAATTTTCTATAGGCGTACCACTAAGCGACAATCGGTGATCAGCTTGAAGTTGATGTACCGCTTGAAAGGTTTTTGAGTTTTTATTTCGTATTTGCTGACTTTCGTCCAATATGAGATAGTGAAATTTTAGTGCTTTAAAAAAGTCTAAATCTGCCACCAACGTCTGATAAGTCATGAGAACCACATCAAAAGACAAGAGCGTAGATTGCAGCTTTTTGCGTTGCGGCCCAGCGTACCTAACCACTTGAAGAGCAGGTGCAAATTTTTTCAACTCAGCATACCAATTGAACACCAAGGAAGCTGGCAATACGATAAGTGCACCCAATGATTTCCTTCCTGTATGATGGACTTCGCCAAACAAATCCAATTGCAAAGGTCCAGTTGGAGTATCCTGAGCATCCATTTTATGTTCCTTAGCATCTACTAATGCTGCTATGGTTTGTAAGGTTTTCCCCAAACCCATATCGTCTGCCAAGCATGCTCCCAGACCATGCATCCTGTGTTTTAGCAACCACTTAACTCCTTCCGTTTGATAAGGTCGTAACGTAGCCTTGAGTTTGTCATTATGGCTATATTCTATTTCTACTTTATCGTCTATGATTTTCTGATCCTGGGCAATCTGAGACTCTTCGATGAGGGTATAATGTGACTTAGATAATTTCCATCCTTGACTACCTTCTTGTGCAAATCTAACGATCTGTTGATATTTGGTCATAATTTCTTCTGGGATCAATACCACTGTACCATCCCTCAGTTTAAAAAAGCAATTGTCTTCCCTGATATTTCTAAATAACATAGCTATTGGATAGGCTTCGTCATTTATCATCACACTACCTCGCAAATCAAACCAATCATTGATCATTTTGAAATCTGCTACCACCGTCATTTTTATAAAGATAAGCTTTTTACCATTGATTTCAGGGGCTTCTATATCAGCTAAGGGCATGAGTTTATGGATGTACAAAGACATCCAATTGAAAATTTCATAGGCCGAAGTGCCAAAATACATACGTTGATTGGGCCCGATTTCCAATCCAAGATTGGTGAATACATCTGTTAATTCCTTTTCTTGGTCTTGATTTCTTTTGGCTTCTCTGACTACAATATCACCTTGTTCATTAAAATCGATCTTGGTTTTCCTTTGATGCACATCACTCATCAGAAACAAAAAATCATGGTAGTAAAATTTCATATCGAGCAGCCATCTGTTTTGTATAAAGTCGTGTACAAAAAAGATGACAGTTCTGGTAATTTCGGTCTCCCTAATGATATCAAAACCCACGGCATCTACATCAGCTTTGGCCATTACTTCCGTGACAAACTGTTCAAAATAAGTTTTTAAAATCTTTTTGGGTATGAATACAGATTCACTTTTTAAAAAAGGTTTGAGTTTTGCGGCATTTATATTTTCAAGATTGACCACAAACTTTCCATCCAAAATCAAGCTGGCCGGCATATCTGTTATAGTGTGCAAAGTATGTTGGTGGGGAATCAATACTTCTTCTCCCATTTGCAATTTCAGATCATATTTTACTCCTGTTTGTGTATTGGTAAAAAGTAACTTAGGTGTAGCAAAACCATCGATAAAATGAAGTAAAATATCATATGCCTTTATTTTTCTTTGCAAGTTGAAACATAAGTAACTCTTGTTTTCTTTGATTTGATCCAACCATTTGAATAGTTTGCGATCAATTATTTGTCTTACTGTCTTTTGGATTTTAGCATCAGCAAACAGACTTTGCAACTTCTCCGGTTTCTTTTTACCTTTATTTATCGTTTTTTCTATGTGCTCGATAGTCATTTCCATACAAGCTTCCACCAAGGCCAAATCGTGTCTTTGCAGAAAATCAGGGATATAAGACGCAGCAGTATCAGGTAAGGCAAGAGCAGTAAGGTAAGCAGGCTGATCTCTATGGTCCACTGTACAAATGTAAGGCACAGGCAAGAGTATGTCCAAGCCTTCCACAGGATTTAAAGAGTAAACTATAACGTATTTTTCAGAAGATGAAGTCATATTTTTACCAAAAAGGCGGCAAAAGTAGGTAATTCTTAAAGTTAAAAGATATTTTTGAAACCAAAACTTTGGTTAATTGTATTTACTCGGTCAATGAACTAAAGATAAATCATACCTAAGATACATTTACCCAACTCTTATCGATCAAGCTTAAAACAAAGTTAAACTTCGAGACCAGCCTTAAAGATTTCTCAAACTCTTATGTGCCATAGCTATAAACCCAATATAGACACCACTGAAGTCAACCATTATAACCAATCCCCTCTAAAGTTTAATACTTTTTCTATACAAATCAGTATAAATTTCCAAAATCAAACTACTTTTGAGCTCCTAACCAAATTTATAACCACATGAGTACACCAAAAATTTTGGTCACCGGTGCCAATGGTCAGATAGGCCGGGTACTAACCCAAGAACTTAGAAGGAAATATGGCCAAAATGCTGTAGTAGCTACGGACATTACCAAACTCGGCGAAGATGTCGAACCCTTTGAATTCTTGGATATCCTCAATAATCAGCGCCTAAGAGAGCTGGTATTTGACCACAAAATCACACAAATCTATCACCTCGCAGCCATCTTGTCTGCCAATGGTGAGTGGAATCCTATCAAAACTTGGAATATCAATCTCAATGGCTTGCTTTCTATACTCGAACTTGCTCGGGAACTGAATATGGAAAAGGTATTTTTTCCCAGTACCATTGCGGTTTTTGGCAATACCACACCGCGTGTACAAACTCCGCAGGATGTACCCTTAGTTCCGTCCACAGTGTATGGTATGAGTAAATCTACTGGAGAACTTTGGTGCAACTATTTTAATCAAAAATTTGGTCTAGATGTACGATCGCTGAGATATCCAGGTATCATTGGCTGGCAATCCTTACCTGCCGGCGGCACCACCGATTATGCCGTAGAAATTTATCATGAAGCACTCAAACATCAGCAGTATGAATGTTTCCTAGCTGAAAATACCCGATTGCCTATGATGTATATGAATGATGCTATCAAAGCAACATTGGACCTAATGGAAGCTCCCAAAGAAAATATCAGCATTCGTTATGGGTACAACCTGGCAGCGATGAGTTTTACACCCAGCGAAATAGCAGCCGAAATTAAAAAACATATACCTGAGTTTGAAATCACTTACAAACCCGATTTTAGACAACAAATAGCAGCGTCTTGGACTGAATCCATCGATGATAGCATGGCTAGAAAAGATTGGAATTGGCAACCTGAGTTTGATCTTCCTGCCATGACAATAGATATGCTTCATCATCTAAAAAATATCCTTTAACCTAAAATTTTTAAATATCTATGCATACTGATAGAAATGCCACCATACAAAGTATCGCCTCAGAACTTCAAGAGCTGAAGGAAGCTGGACTTTTTAAAACGGAAAGGATCATCACTACGCCTCAAAGTGCCGAAATCAGGACTACTGCAGGAAAGGATGTATTAAATTTTTGTGCTAACAATTATTTGGGCCTATCTTCTCATATGGATGTCATTCAAGCTGGGAAAGATGCCATCGATACACACGGATTTGGGATGTCATCTGTTCGCTTTATTTGTGGCACCCAGGATATACACAAAGAGCTAGAACAAAAAATTGCCGCTTTTGTAGGTCAAGAAGACTCCATATTGTATGCCGCGGCATTTGATGCCAATGGTGGACTTTTCGAGCCATTGCTCAGTGAAGAAGATGCCATCATATCAGATATGCTCAATCATGCGTCTATCATAGATGGAATCAGATTGTGTAAAGCCAAAAGGTATCGCTACGAAAATAATAATATGGAAGACCTAGAAGCTAAGCTCAAAGAAGCTCATGCTGCTGGTGCCCGCAGAATACTGATAGCAACAGATGGTGTGTTCTCCATGGACGGTATCATCGCACAGATAGACAAAGTATGTGACCTTGCCGATCAGTACGGTGCAATGGTCATGGTAGATGACTGTCATGCAACAGGCTTTGTAGGCAAAACGGGTCGTGGCTCTGCCGAACATTCAGGAGCATTCGGAAGAGTAGATATCATCACCGGGACTTTTGGAAAAGCATTGGGCGGTGCATCAGGTGGTTTTACTGCTGCCAAAAAAGAAATCGTAGAGCTTCTCAGACAAAAATCTCGTCCATACTTATTTTCTAACACCTTGGCGCCTTCTATTGTAGGAGCTTCTATCAAAGTATTAGAGTTACTGAGTGCCAGCACTGCATTGAGAGATAAACTAGAAACCAATACGAAGTTATTCAGGTCTGAGATGACCAAGGCAGGCTTTGATATCATCCCAGGCACCCACCCGATCACACCGGTGATGCTGTATGATGCACCATTGGCACAGCGATTTGCATCTGCACTACTAGAAGAAGGTATCTACGTCATTGGCTTCTTTTTTCCTGTGGTACCCAAAGGCAAAGCACGTATCAGAGTGCAAATAAGTGCGGGACATGAGACAGAGCATATCCATAAGGCAGTGGCTGCATTTACCAAAGTCGGAAAGGAATTGGGCGTGATCTAGGGTATTTGGAGAATTGTTGAATTGGGGAATTGCTGAATTGCTAAATTGGCTTTGCTGATTTGTCGGGAAATGAAATCAAAAAATTAGTATCAATTTGCTTTTATTAGGGTTGCATAACAATTTAGTAATAAAAAAACAGTAATTTTGCCTTTTTAAAGCATAAAAACATCACAAAACATTCATAATGAAATCATTAATTTTAAAAGCAAGTATAGTTTTATGGGCTGGTTTTTCATTTTTAGCATGTAATAAACCTGCTCAGACACCTTCAGCTGCACCTACATCAACAACATCTACTGGTGGAGACAAAATTGTTTATATCGACATAGATACGCTAATCAGTAAGTATGACCTTTATGTGGACAAAAAGGCTGCTCTAGAAGCACAATCAAAAACTGCCGAAGCGGCTTTGGCTGGCAAAATAGAAGCTTTCCAAAAAAGAGTAGGAAAACTTCAACAAGACTTCGGTCAGGCTCAACAAAATGCAGCCAACATTGCTCCAATAGAGTTGAAAAAACTGGAAGAAAAATTCCAACAACAACAAATGAACCTAGCTAAAGAAGAAGAATCACTCATGAAGCAAAGAGATAATGCTGCCATGGAGTTAGATAAAAAGCTTCAAGAAACCCAAAAGGATCTTCAAGACAAAATAGATGATTACCTAGCCAAAATTGCAGAAGAAAATGGATACGATTTTGTTTTAATGCGTGGTGCAGGTGGTAGCGTGATGTTTGGTCGTAAAGCATTGGATATTACACAAGAGACCCTTCGTGTACTTAATGAAGAGTATGCTGCTACTAAAAAGTAATCATACCTACGAAGCTAAGTCTGTTTTTAATAATACAAGGCCACAATACATCAAATTGTGGCCTTTTTTTATGTTTGCAAATATATTGTCCTCTTAGATGTTATTGTTTTGGTGCTATATCGTCTGTTTAACCCGAATTCGGGTATAATGGTTAATATTTTACAGTTGCACCATACTTTAGAGCTTATCTTTAAATAAAAAAGCCCGCTGCTTTTGACAACGAGCTTTCTGAACAAATTAAATATATCGTAATAGGGAACTTAAAAAATTAAGGAAGAAGTACAGAATCAATCACATGTACTACTCCATTGCTAGCAGGAATATTTACAGCTACTATTTTAGATGGGTTAGGATTTTTATTACCTTTCACTGTAGCATTAGTAGCATTGATAGCTACACTAGCAGTGTTTGCAGTTGCTACATTGCCCGTAGTTAAGTTAGTAGAGTAAACTCTTGCCCCAATGACATGGTATGTTAATATTGCAGCTAAAACATTAGGATCAGCAGCATTAATTGCCGCTTCGTTCGCAAATCCTGCTGCTTTGAAGGCATCATTGGTAGGTGCAAAAACTGTAAATGGTCCAGTACCAGATAAGATATCTACAACTTTTGTTGAACCTTGATTAGCACGAAGTACTGCAGCTACTAATAAAGATAAGTTTGGATTAGATTGTGCAAGAGCGACGATGTTTTTAGTTTCATTGATCAATACTGCATCTATCACATGAATGATAGCTCCATTTTCAGCTTTGACATCTGCGGATGTTACTTTGGCGCCATTCACTGAAACACCACCAGCATTTTTGGTTACAAATGCTTTTCCACCACTTAGCATAGTTACTTCTGCATTATCCTTAGTAGCAATAGCAGATGCAGGTACTAGAGATCCCACAACATGGTACGTCAAAATGTTAGCCACTGCAACTTTATCAGCAGCCTTGATTGCTGCTTCATTGGCAAATCCAGCTGCTCTGAAAGCCGCATCGGTAGGAGCAAAAACAGTGATATTTGGGCTTTTAAGAGCATCAGCAATTCCTGCGTGCAGTACGGCAGCTTCCAAAAGTGTAAAGTCAGCTCCATCCACTACAACGTCAACAACTGTTTTTTTCTCCACTGTAGTATCGTCATCATCACTACAAGATGTAAATGTTAAAAAACCAAAGGCTAGGAATAAAATTAAATTAAATGATTTCATTTTTAAAATATTTTTGTGAATAATACTTTAGTAGTGCATCATTCTCAAAAATAGTTGCCTTTTGTTTAATAATATTTTAAAATAATTAAACAAAATAAAGCTTAAGCTATTCAAATAAATTCTATGGTCATTGCAAAATCATGTTATTCAAAGAGTTACTTCCATAGATTTCGCATCTATATTTAATCCGAATTATGCGTTAGAACTTCGTTATGAAAAGCTAAAATGCAATAAATCAGCTATTTATATTCGAAAAGCGTAGCACCGCTACGGTTACAGAAGATAAATAGGCGAAGCTTCTGATTTGCAGCAGTTTAGCTTTGGAATAGATTTTCTAATGCATATTTCGGTTTTAAAGTTTATCTAAAATAAATGCTGCAGTTTGTCCGTCACCATACAAGTTTACATTAAAATTTATATTCGTGACATCCACACTTTCAAAACTGTGAATGATTTTGTTAATATCTGCACCAGCCAGAGTATTAAATCCTGATTCCACCAATTCTATCCATTCTGTCTGATCTCTAAGCGTGATACAATATTTGCCAAAAAAGAAAGCTTCCTTTTGCAATCCTCCACTATCCGTCAGAACCATATACGCATTAGAAGTCAAAGCAATCATATCCATATAACCAATAGGTTCTATAACAACAAAATCAATTTTAATGTGGGAATTTTCAAGAATTTTTTTAGTCCTAGGATGCAATGGAACAATCACTTTTTTACTTTGATGAATGTAATTCAATGCTTCTACAATGTTTTTTAATCTTTCCAGATCATCAGTATTTTCCTGCCTATGTATAGTGGCCAAAACAAAGTTTTCCGCAGTAATTTTCAAACGAGATAATATATTACTTTCTTGGTTAGCTTTTTCTTTATAAAATAGAGCAGCGTCATACATGATGTCACCGCAATTAAATATTTGAGTGTCAAAATGTCCAAAACCTTCTAGCATAAGATTATTAATAGCATTTTGAGTAGGGCAAAATAGCACATCAGATATTCTGTCAGTAAGTATTCTGTTGATTTCTTCGGGCATAGCCATGTTAAAAGAACGTAAGCCTGCTTCTACGTGAACCAATTTGATATGCATTTTTTTTGCCGCCAAAGCACCAGCTAATGTGGAATTGGTATCACCATAAACAAGAACATAATCTGGATTTTCTATTTTCAGAATATTTTCTATACCTTCTAGCATTCTTCCGGTCATGGCTCCATGTCCCAATGAATGTATTTCTAAATGATATTTCGGTTTGGGTATCTCCATTTCTTCAAAAAAAATATCACTCATATTAGGATCAAAATGTTGGCCAGTATGTATGATTACTTCTTCGATATCTGACCTAGAACTAGCAGCTCTGCTAAATGCCGAAGCCTTGATAAACTGTGGACGAGCGCCTATGATGGTGACAATCTTCATTTTTGAGTTTGGGTTTGGATTTGGTTTAATACTGTGGCAAGCTTTCCAGTTAGACTTTTGCGAGAATATTGATTTATGTTATTGGCAACCGTAGGACTACTGCCTACTCCATGCATATAATCATCAAATTGTTGTTTCAGATATGCTTTTAAACCTTCTTTATCCTGATAATCGTATACAGAGCTAAAACCACTTTCTTGTAGAATATCTGCTGCATCTCCATCTTTAGGACCAATACATAATATGGGCCTACCAGAAGCCATATATTCAAATATTTTGCCAGTCAAAATAGACCTATTATTGGATGTGTTATTAATCATAAGTAGCAATACTCTAGCTTTATTCTGAAAACTAATAGCTTCATCGTGCGCAACGTAGCCACAAAATTGGACCAATTCCTCTATTTGATGTTCATTAATGCTTTGTCGGACTATTGGCTCGGGTTTGCCTACAAGCTTTACTTTTAGATGACGAATCATTTCATGATTTTCCTGTTTTAGAGTGGCTAAGGTTTCCCAAAGTAGAAGCGGATTCCGGGCATCATTCATGGTGCCTATATAAGTAATGCTAAATTCAGAATCCAATGTTGCTTGAGTTTTGGGCCGGTCTGATTCATCAAAACCATTGGTGATTACCACTCTGTTACGATTAGACGTTATATATTCCAAATCAGTAGCCATGGTTTTACCTACAGTAATGATAGCATCACAATGATCCAAAATCCTTTTTTCCATGCGGACATGTCTTTTTCTAGCCCATTGGGTTAATCCTAAGTCTTCAAAAAAATCAATCTGAGTCCAAGGGTCTCTATAGTCAACTATCCAAGGTAAGTGATACTTTTGTTTGATTTTTTCAGCTATTAAGTGACAAGTGTGCGGCGGTCCTGTACTGATGATAGCATCGACATGATGATTTTGCATATAACTACTGATCACTTTAGTGGCTGAACCAACCCAAAGGACACGAGCATCAGGAATGAAAAAATTGCCTCTGATCCATACCGCAATTTTATCTTTCAAGGTTAGCTTTTTACCCTGAGAGAGAAAATTTGGATCTATTTTACTGTCTTTTTTTTTGCCTGTCAATCTTCTGTACCATGTATATGGCTCTATGATAGGTGCCCTTAATATCTCAATATCATCTGGTATTTCTTTACCTATCGTGTTATCAATGATAGGATATTCACCATTTTCTACGGTGAATACTATCGGCTCCCATCCAAATGACCTGAGATACTTTACAAACTTTACCCATCTTTGTACTCCACCACCACCTGCAGGAGGCCAGTAATAAGTAATGATAAGTACTCTTTTATTCACAAAAATTAATTTAATTTAGGTGTGGCTTACTACGGGTTCTTTAGAAGGTAAAGTACTTCTGTATATAACAAATGCCAACATCAACAATAAGATACCCGAACAAATCAAACTAACGGTCTCCCCCATATAGTATGCTTGTGGTTTGAACTCAAAAGATATCTTGTGTTTTCCAGAAGGTACCTTCATACCCCTTAAAATGTAGTTTACCCTAATGTGATCTACAGGTTTATCATCCACATAAGCTTGCCAACCTTTATTGGGACCGTACCAAATTTCTGAAAACACAGCAAACTGATCACCCTGAGTATCACTTTGATATTCTATCTTATTAGGGCTATAAGAAGTCAGAGTTATTGATCCATTTTTTTGCGGTTGAATTCCTGCAACATAATCCTTAAACTCTTGATGAATGATGGCTTCACCTGACGGATCAAAATTAGTCAACGAATCAATCTCAGCATTAGCGTCGGGTACTAATTTAATTTGGTTTACGTACCACGAATTGCCCAAAGCTGCTGGGTTTCGTTGAACTGTTGGGTTATCACCTTCTCCTTTAACAATAAAATATTTTGTGTTTAGCATATTGAAAACGCCCATATTATTGTTAGAAATATGCTTATCTATGATATCTTGATATCTCTGCATTTTTACGGCACTATATCCTCCGATGGTCTTATGAAAATAGGATGTAGATGCAGAATTAAAGGTATTTATAGATGCGTCTAAAACCCTAAAATTAGGATCTTTGTCTTGCAATATTTGTATATCCACTTGTCTAGGTTCAAACTCAGTTTTGTAAGTAGATTTGCTTACAAAATCTCTCTTGTCGAGATACCCTTTGCCTACCTGCACTAAATCTATGAGTCCCAAAACGGAGATGGAAGCAACCAAAACAGTGGAGCTCAATTTATCTTTGATAAAACCATAAATGACACCTGTAGCCAAAAGCAAAAATAAAAGACTGCGCATTGCTGACGAAGACATCATATCTGCCCTTTGTTCTAATACTACATCCTTGATTTGGGCATATTGTTCATCAGCCGCAGTACTCAAATCAAAAAACGATGTTCCTGCCAACCAAATAGTCATACAAATGCCCGCCAGAATACCAAAAGATATATAAAGTGGCTTCAAATACTGAGATTTATCCGTTGTTTTGGATAATTCAGATAAAGCCAAAACACCCAATAGTGGTATGAAAATGGCTGTGACACTTAGTATTGAACTTGGAGCTCTAAATTTATTATACATCGGGAAGTAGTCAAACATCAGTTTATTGAGCAATTCAAAATGTTTTCCCATAGACAATAAAATCGTAAAAATCACGGCCCCTAGTACCCACCATTTAATTTCTCCCTTTACAGAAAACAAACCAAAGATAAATAATAAAAAAGCAACAATTCCAAAATAGGCTGGTCCACTCGTGAATGGCAGTGACCCAAAGTAGGTCCCAAACTGAAAAGGTTGTCTTTGTCCAACTGCTTTGCCCAATACGGATTTGCCATCCAACCACTCTCCAGAGCCTCCACCTACTATTTTGGGAATAAAAGTAGCTAATACATCACCAGTGCCATTGCTCCATTGCATGGCATAATCCCACTCCAATCCTCCTTTAGACGCAGATGTTTCTGATGGAGTACTCAAAACTTGTCCACCTCTCATGGTTGCTTTGGTGTATTCATAGGTGGTCCATAACTTTGACGCAGATGCACCTAATGATAGTACGGCCATCGCAGACATGATAGCCATTGATTTTAGAAAAACAGGTAATTTTCCACTTTTTATACTATTGACCAAATGAATGATCACCAAAATGACCATACAGAGGGCGAGATAATAAGTCATTTGAGGGTGGTTTGCTCCTATATTGACTCCTAAAGCAACCCCAAAAACAGCAGCTCCAACCCAATACCGTTCTTTAAAAATCAATAAGGCGCCTGCTATTACCGGAGCACAGGTCATGATTGCCATCAATTTGGAGTTATGACCTGCTTCAAATAATGTAAAATTATTAGTGGTAAAACCAAACAAAAAAGCCCCAATCATACTGAGCCAAGGATTGACTCCCAATAGTAGCAGAAGCACGTAAAAGCCTACCATTCCAGCTATAAAGTATCCGGCAGGTCTAGGAAAGAAAAGTGTAGATGCTTTCTCCACATAGATCAATAAGTTATTTTTAGGCTTTGCAGATATCTGGTAGGTAGGCATCCCTCCAAACATAGAGTTGGTCCACAGGGCCTCCTCACCTGTTTTCTCCCTGTAGTCTGTTGCTTCTTTGGACATACCCACATGTTGTATAATGTCACCTTGCCTTACAACTTTACCTTCAAATTGTGGTAAAAAATAGATTATGTTTACTATTACAATAAGTAAAACTGGCAACAAATATGGTCCCAAAGCCTTGATATCGAACTTCATATGTATTCTATTATTTTGTTTCGAGGTGTAATATTACGAAATCTTTTTATATTGGAATAATCATGGCCCCTTTGAGATGAAAATTTAACAAACTATTCTCGGAGTTTTTGCATAAAAAAAAGGACAACACCCTTCGATGCTGCCCTCTTAAAAGTGGCTTTATGTTTTTACTTTGAATTTATTTTCTCTCTGCGACGACCAATTTTTGGGTGTATGACTGATCTCCGGATTGAAATTGGACGATATATAACCCGTTCTTCATGGCAGAAATATCCATATTGAAT
This sequence comes from uncultured Aureispira sp., assembly GCA_964526715.1. Lineage (GTDB taxonomy): Bacteria > Bacteroidota > Bacteroidia > Chitinophagales > Saprospiraceae > OLB9. The sequence continues at coordinate 47,601 of CAZGMB010000007.1, forward strand.
GTTTGAGTCGATATATCACTGCTCAGGTATTGAGAAACAACTTGTTTTCCCGTGATATCATTGATCGTTAGCAATCCTTCATGGTGCTCTCCAAAAGGGACAATCAAAGATATTTCGCTGGTCGCCGGATTAGGAAAAACTAGAAATTCATCATTAATAGCTTCTTCTACAATCTCCTCATAATCTCCTATAGATCTAAATATATTAGCACTTCTTTGAGCTAAAAGCGTATAACATGCTGTACTATTAGCTCCATTAAAGCCATAAACTTTGACATAATAGGTGGCCGAATTTGATGTGGTATTATGTTTTACCAGTTCATCATTGAGAGCATCATTTTCTGATTTCATGATAAAAGTATTATTTCTGTACAACTCCATATCATAGTCATTGGGTAGATTGGTCATGGTCACTTGCACATTTCGTTGGCTAGAACTGCTACTAAACTTAAACCAATCCACATCTGTAGCACTGGAGATCCTCGCAGTAATTGCAGTACCCAAAGGAGCCGTAGCTGAAGTATTCTTTGTATTATTAGATTCATAATTATCAGGACAAGTAGTAGAACCTGCTGACGTAGTAAAATTAACTACGGTGGAATAGCTACTGGAGGCGCCTGAGCAATTAGTACGTACTCTGGTATTATACGTAGTCGAAGCAACAAGGCCTGTCATACTTGCTGTTGTACCTGTTCCACTCGCGCTTGTCCAGGTAGTAGCACTGCTCGCTTTATACTCAAATGTATAGTTTACAGCACCGGATACCGCAGTCCATGATGCTGTTGCCGATGTTGTGGTAATGTTGCTTACGGCTAGATTAGCGGGTGCATTACAAGTGCCACCACCTGATGGAGGCATACAACCAGGAGATGTTTGCAAACTTGCTCTACTACCACTACCTTCTAATACGGCTCGCATTCTTGCTTTTTGACCAGCAGAAAACATGTACATACAGGCATCATCTGTGTAATCCATATAATTCATGGTCATCTCTACAGGAGCACCACTACAGGTACTATAATGTGGATGAGCAGGGCAGCCTCCATTAGATGTATTGTGAACAGGAGTATCTGAAACTAGATCACTGCCACAAGTAGCATCACCCCAAATATGTCTTAGATTAAGCCAATGACCTACTTCATGCGTTGCCGTACGTCCCTTATTAAACGGAGGAGTGGCCGTACCTACTGTACCTGTGTATCTGTAATCCAACACTACTCCATCAGTGGCAGCTGGACCACCCGGAAACTGTGCATAACCTAATATACCACCACCAATATTACATACCCATATATTGAGATAGTTTGAAGCATTCCAAGGATCTGTGCCACCTAGACTAGATTTCTTAACTGAATCATTAGTACCCCAAGTTGTTTTTGTGGTACTTTTTCTGGTTATCCCTGTAGTTGCTGCGCCTGATGGATCTTGAGTGGCCAAACAAAATTGTACTTCAACATTGGCTACCAAGCCTGAAAACAAAGAAGGCACATTACCTAAATCTGTATTGGTAGCACTAAAATCTTGGTTTAGGACATTCAATTGAGACTGAATTTGAGCATCAGAAATATTTTCAGCAGAGGTTCTGTACAGTACGTGGAATACTGTGGGAATTGTGACAACCGCCCTTTGACCGGATCCATTCGGATTCTTTCTAAGGTATTCCTGAATTTGCTTTTCGATTTCCTCCATGTTTTTCAACATTTGTGGATTTTCCTTCAGTTGTTGCTCCAATACTTCCGTTGCCCCACAATTGCGTTGTGCTGAGGTAAGCCCCACAAAAGCAAAAAGAAAAATAAAGATGTTTAAAATGGTTTTCATTTTCATTTGAAAATTGTTTAATTGTTAATAATGAATGAATTAAATTAATAAATAAACATCGGGGCGATGCGTCAAAAGTATTTTATTTAATTTAATCTAACTAACATTATTTGCAAATTTTCTTTCATGTAACATTGTTGCAACTACATTAAAATTTCGCTATTGATCGCATAATAATATTATATATTGATATCCGCCAATTTACGTTGTAAAAATAAAATTATATTTTTGGAAATAGTTTCTGGGGCAAATTAAAATTTATTTTAAAGGAACTACCAAAAATAAAACTTTTAACATTTTTTAATCCATTGTATCCAGAAAATTGCGCGTGGCTAAATATTAAAATCGCTATTTTGGCAGTAGCTAGTGTATGGAGAATTAATTTTATTGGTATCTTTACCCCGAAAGAACAAAATTTATAGTGTTTCGCAACTTTATTACTTTTGTAGTCCTTATTTTATTAGCTCATGGTATGTCTGCCCAGGAAGAATCGCAGACTAATAATGTTATTGCAAACATTATAGAAGAATTTTTAGAATCTACCGAAGCTGAAAATTTTGATTATAACACCATCTTCGAAAACTTAAATTACTATTACGATAATCCGTTAAATATTAATAGTGCTTCAGAACAACAGTTAAGGGATTTATTCCTACTCAATGAGATTCAAATCAATGATTTTTTAAATCATCGGGCCACATTTGGTACCTTTTTATCCATATATGAGATCCAATCCATAAAATCGTGGGATTTATCCACCATAAGAAATGTAACTCCTTTTCTAAAATGTGATGTGGCCGCAGCAGATTTCAACCTAAACTTTAAAGATGCCTTCACTAAGGGAAACTCCCAACTATACCTGAAAGCAAAAAGAATTTTGGAACAACGAAAAGGGTTTACAGAAAATGATTTGGGAGAAAAACCTTTTGCTGGAGACCCTAATCATCTTTACTTAAGGTATCGATATGAGTATGGACAGTCATTCAAAGCAGGTTTTACCATGGAGAAAGATCCTGGTGAAAAATTGTTTGGCAAAGGGTCCAAATATGGTTTCGACTTTTATTCCTTTTTTCTTTATGCCAAAGATATCAACAAAACTTTTAGTATCGTTTCACTCGGTGATTTTGCGGTCAGTATGGGACAAGGTTTGATTTTGCATAATGATTTTGGCACCGGCAAATCTTCATTTGTAATGAATGTCAAAAAAGCTGGAAGAATGCTGAGACCATACAGTTCTGTCAATGAAGTCAATTTTTTCAGAGGCGCCGGCACGGTAATTAATGTAGGCAAAAATATACAAGCAGCCGCTTTTATTTCTTACAAACCCATAGATGCATCAGTAGACCGAGACACTATCGAAAATAGTGATTTTGATACTTTCGGATCTATAAGGTTTGATGGTTTTCATCGTACTGCCACCGAGATAGCCAATAAAAATAGTATTCATCAAACAGACATCGGAGGCAAACTAGAATACAAGATAAGGGACTTCAAACTTGCTGCCAATGGGCTTTTTACCACTTTTGACAAACCCCTGCTTCGGGACGAAGCGCTGTACAGAAAATTTCTTTTCTCAGGAGATAAACTTCTGAATACAAGTATAGATTATACATGGCGAAAAAGAAATTTCACCTTTTTTGGTGAGTCGGCTTTGAGTGGCAACGGTGGTATGGCCCACTTACATGGCGTTTTGATTGGTTTGGACAAAAGAATGGATGTGTCTTTGTTATATAGAAATTTCGATGCGGATTATCAGGTACTTAATGCCAACGCTTTTGCAGAATCCAGTTTACCTATTAATGAAAAAGGATTTTACTTGGGCATGGAATTGCGGCCCCTTAAAAACATCACGATTAGTACATATGCCGACGTTTGGAGTCATCCTTGGGTTGGGTACCGCAGAGATGGATTGGCCGATGGTAAAGAGTTCTTGATCAAGTTAGCATATATTCAAAAACGTAAACTAGATTTTTATATCCAATATCGCTACGAACAAAAACAAATCAATAGCAGTAACGAAAGTATCATAGATTTTCCAGAATACCAAACACTCCAAAGACTGAGATTGCACCTAGGATATAAAATCAATAAGGAGTGGGAAATCCGAGATAGGGCAGAATTTTCGTTTTTCAATAAAGCTACCTCATCCCAAGGTATGCTGATGTATCAGGATGTGGTATATAAACCCATAGCCAAACCGTTTTCTTTCACAGCCAGATATGCCATTTTTGATATCAATAGTTTTGATGCACGGATATATGCTTATGAAAATGATATTTTGTACGAATTTTACATCCCATTTTTTCAAAACAGAGGTTCTCGATTTTACATTAATACAAGATATAGAATCGGACGCAATTATACTTGGGAGTTTAGGATAGGTCGTACCTTTTTTGAAAATGTGGAAGGCATCAGTTCGGGCAATAATTTTATAGATGGCCAAACAATGACAGAGCTTAAGACTCAGCTTAGAATCAGATTTTAAATGGGAATACTGAAACTCAATTAAAAAAAATATATAACTATGGTCCAGCTGAAAGATCTATGGATAGGAGAATTGGTAAAGATGAAAGCTTCAGGGAAAACAGGAAAATTTTTAGGCATCAATACCGATGGTAAAGCCCGTATTCAGTCAGAAGGCAAGATCATCTTAACTTCAAGTCACAACTTAGAAATCATTCCAGAAAAAGAATTTCAGCTAGACATTGACCAATTTCTAAAGCTTGAACAAGAAAAAAACCTGTCATCCGTCACGCCTTTAATAATCAAATTTGATCATACGCTCGATTTGCATATAGACAAACTTGCTCCGCATTTGGAAAATGAAATTTCTGCAAGAATACTCGAATATCAACTACAACAAAGTGAAAACTTCATTAAAAATGCTATAGAAAAAAAGTACCCTCACTTCACTATTATCCACGGCAAGGGACAAGGCGTACTCAAACAAGCTATAGAGCATCAACTATCCTTATTTCATCAGGTGAAAATCACTTTTAGTAAAAATGGAGGTGGAGCGGTGGAAGTATGGCTTTAAATATCTGGTGATATGGTGATCTAATGATTAGTGATCTGTTGATCTGATATTTTATAACAACATAAGTATTATTTTACTGTTTGAGTTATATCCTATATTTAAAAATCAATGACCGAATACCTGTCTGAAAACCCTTTACTGCTGCTTATCTTAGTTATTTCCCTGGGTTATATGGCTGGCAATATCAAGATCAAAGGCACTGGGTTGGGTACCGCTGCTGTACTATTTGTAGGTTTATTGTTTGGGGCTATGAATGAAAATTTTAGCGTGCCAGATATTATATTTGAGATCGGTATAGTATTTTTTGTGTACACTGTTGGCATCAAGTCGGGACCTGCTTTTTTCGAATCTTTTTCTAAGAACGGTTGGCGGGATATTATCTTTATTTTCCTGATGTTGTTAGTATCTGCAGCCATTACTGTAGCGATTTACTATGTAATGGATTATGACAAGGCAACCGTAGTTGGCATATATTCTGGAAGTAGTACCAATACAACAGCACTTGCCAGTGTCATTGATATGATCAATATGAGAGGCGGAAATCATAAAGGCGATATTCAGTCTTTGGTAGTGGGATATACATTTTCGTATCCTATGGGCGTACTTGGTGTCATGATCGCCATCAAAATCATGGAGAAGTTCTTAAAAATTGATTATCAAGCTGAAAAAAAAGTCCTACGTAAAGACTACCCTATAGATGAAGATCTGACGAGTAGAGCGATCGAAATCACAAATCCAGATATTTCTAAAATGCAAATCAGAGACATCATCAAAGAACATAACTGGAATATTGTTTTTGGTAGAATAGATAGCAAAATACACGGTACAGTACTTTCTAATTACGATCTTACACTCCATACTGGAGATGTTATCATTGTAGTAGGTACCCAAGAAGATTTAGATCAGGTAGAATCTGTTTTGGGTAAGGAAGCTGTCAATAGTTTGACCTATGACCGGAAAGAATTTGATATAGTCCGTATCTTTGTTTCCAATGCAGATGTAGTAGGCAAAGAACTCAGCTCTCTTAATATTACAGAAAAATTTCAAGCAGTAATCACTCGAATCCGTAGAGGAGATGTAGAAATGCTAGCTAAACCAGATACCATTTTAGAATTAGGAGACAGGATACGGTTTGTGGCAAGGCGTAAAGATATCAAAGGAATTCAGCATATATTTGGAGACTCCTATTATGCGGCCAGCAAGATAGATTTATTTTCATTTGGCATCGGTATTGCCATGGGGTTGTTGTTGGGATTGATAGAATTTCATTTGCCTGGAGGCTTGGTATTTAAATTAGGGTTTGCAGGCGGACCTTTAGTAGTTGGTTTGGTATTGGGAGCCATGAGACGGACTGGCCCATTAGTGTGGTCACTACCTTACGGATCCAATGTGACCTTAAATCAGCTGGGTCTTTCCTTCCTTTTAGCGGTGATTGGTATTAAATCTGGTCACACCCTGATAGAAAGCTTGAGCGATGGCGCATGGATTGGCATATTCCTAACGGGTACCTTTCTAAGTGTGATTTCGGCTATATTAAGTCTTTGGGTGGGTTACAAAATCATAAAAATTCCATACTCTCTGCTTTTGGGCTTCGTGGCCAACCAACCTGCCATACTAGAATTTGCTAATGACATCACTAAAAACAGGGTTCCTTCTATAGGCTATTCCTTCATGTTTCCCATAGCATTGATCATGAAAATTCTGTTTGCCCAGTTGCTATATTTGATGCTCGTTTGATTTTTTTTAAAAAAAGTGTAAAATTTCTTTTGTAGCTAAAAAAATGTATATATCTTTGCGTCGCTTTTGAAGAAAGGCACTTTAAGTTTAGTTATTGGCCCGTTCGTTTATCGGTTAGGACGCCAGGTTTTCATCCTGGTAGGAGGGGTTCGATTCCCCTACGGGCTACACAAAAGCACTCTAATGAGTGCTTTTTTTTTGCCTACGGGTGAAAAGCATTTTTACATTCATAGCCAATCAATGCTTTAATCAGTTCCTTCATTTATATGCCTTTTCTTTGGTATATAAAATACTTAGTATCATATACCGATAATCCTAAAATCTACATCCAATATTACTCCAACACCCAAAATCATGGATTTGTATTCAACTATATAAACCCATGGAATGGATCAAAAATCGTTCTTTCAATCAGCTACATAGTACACACTTTCCACCCAATGAACGGCTTTCCTACCTGCAAAATCATGGATCTGATGACGGCAAGAGAATCCATTGGCTACTACTAAGGTGTTTTCGTCCGTCTTATTAATTTCGGGAATTAAAACTAATGCTGAGATTTTTTTAGATACATCGTAATGCTCTGCTTCGTAGCCGAAAGACCCTGCCATACCACAACATCCGCTATCAGGTTCTTGACAATTGGTGGATGCGGCTTTAAAGATTGATCTCATACCATGTGTACCAAATGATGCTTTTTGATGGCAGTGACCATGAAGTAAAATTTCCTCGGACTTACCCATAAATTTCCCTTTGAGATGACCTGATGATAAGGCGTCAGCTAAGAAAACGTCGATAGCCATTACATTCGATTTGAGTGATTCTGAAAGTGTGATATCTTCTATCAAATCAGGAAGGTCATCGATAAGTGCAGTTGTGCATGATGGCTCACAAACGACAACTTTTACACCTTGGGAAATGAATGGCATGAGTTTTTCTGCTACTCTAGTACCATCTGCTTTGGCTTCTTTGAGAAAACCATTGGATATTCTGGGGCGCTGACAGCAACCTACTGATGCCAGCAACACTTCATAGCCACAATCGGTGAGCAGTTTGATGGCCGCTTTTCCTACTTGCGGCTCGTGATAATTGATATAAGTATCGGCAAAAAGGGCTACTTTGTTTTTACTTCCGCTAGACTTATAATTGTTTTTGTACCAAGTCTCCAATGATTCATTAGCATAAGATGGTAGCGTACGACGACGATCTACCTTAAGTATTTTTTCAGCTGCATATTTGAAAATGGCAGTTCCTTGTACAAAATTGACCAAAGGGGCTTTCCATCCTGCTAATTTAGGCACCATATTGACATTGGCGCTGATGGCTTTTTCACGCAAAGTGATGTTGCCTTCGTCATACTTTTTCTGGAGCACTTCACTTTTGAGTTTGGCCATATCTACATTAGACGGACATTCAGACTTGCAGGCTTTGCAGGATAGACAAAGGTCGAGCGTTTCCAAAACTTTTGGGTCTGTGAGTCCTTCAAAACCCAACTGACCTGATATAGCGAGTCTTAACGCATTGGCTCTGCCCCGGGTAGAAGCGTCTTCATCGGCCGTACCCTTGAAGCTCGGACACATCGTACCACCTATATGATTGCGACAAGCACCTACACCCGAACAATTGTGCACTAGCGCTTCGAATGAGTGATCTTTTCGGTATTTATATATAAAATTGTACTTGTTGTCTTTGTAATGGGCCCCATATCTCAAATGCTGATCCATAGGTGGCACATCGATAATAATACCGGGATTCAGGAGAAATTTGGGGTCAAATATGGTCTTGACATCTTTTAGACATTGATATACTTCATTCCCAAAAAAGTCTCTGAGTCTGTGACCACGATTACGCCCGTCCCCATGCTCTCCTGACCAGGCTCCTTTGTATTTTTTGACCAAAAGGAAGACTGCATCAGAGATGGTCTTCATCAGGTCTATATCCGATTGCACTGTCATATCCAAAGCAGGCCTCACGTGTAATACGCCTACACTCGCATGCGCGTAAAGGATGGTTTCGACGCCATTTTTATTGCACAGATCAAGCACATCCTGAATATAGTCGGCCAAATGCTCTAATGGTATAGCTTGATCTTCTATAAAAGGAATGGGTTTTCTACCCGAAGGATCGCCCATGAGCAAACCAAGTCCGTTTTTGCGCAATGCCCATGAATCATCCAATTCGCTGGGTGTACGGAGAATAGGATAAGCATAAGCTGTACTATTTGTCTTGAGCCAATCGGAAAATTCGGCTATTCTTTGCTCCAGTTCATCTTGCGACAAGCAAAAAAACTCTACCGAAAGCGTTGCTTGTGGAGTTCCGACAATCAATCTATGATGCAAGCTTTTGGTCATATTGTTTTTGACACTTTGCTCAAAGACATTAAAGTCAAGCATCTCTATGGCAGCAGGATCGAAGGTAATCATTTGATGTACTTCTCTGATCGCCCGCATTCGGTCATCGTAATGCACGGTGAAGGCTGCTTTATATTGGGGTATAGGTTCGAGATTGACCTTGGCTTCCAGAATGATGCCCAGACTACCTTCTGAGCCAGCCAATATTTTAGCCATATTCCAACGATCTGTGTGAATAAATTCGTCGAGTGGATATCCGTTGACGCGGCGCATCACCTTGGGATATGCCGCTTCGATGTTAGCAGCATGTTCAAAAATGATTTTCCTGAACGACCTGTATATTTCTCCTTCTCTGTCTGTTTGTTGACATTTGGCTTCGTATGCTTCTGCGGTTAGCTCACCCAATTGCAATAGGGTTCCGTCCATGAGCAAAACTTTGAGACCTAAAACATGATCTATGGTTTTGCCATATTTGATACTTTTGGTACCTGAAGAATTATTGGCAATCATACCACCTATGGTTGCACGGCTTGTGGTCGCAGGGTCAGGCGCAAAGTGCAAACCATGACCTTTGACTGCGGCATTGAGTTGATCGCGAACTACACCAGGATGGACGATGGCATATCTTCTTTCTACGTTGATTTCCAATATCTTATCAAAATATTTGGTAAAATCAATGATCAGCGCTTGATTCGTGGTTTGTCCTGCAAGGCTCGTAGCACTACCTCGTGGCATGACAGGAATAAGGTATTTATTGGCTATTTGGACGATTTTTACAAGGTCGCTTTCATTAGATGGAATGGCTACGGCTAGTGGTTGCAATTGGTATAAGGATGCATCCGTAGCATAGAGACCAAGCGAAAGGTCATCGGTTTTGATCTCTGATGTCGTAATGGATTCTAATTCCTGAATAAATAGTTGAAAATCTTTGGATAATTGTATGGTCGCCATGTGGTGCGCTATTCTTTTTGCAAAGGTATTAAAAAATGGACTATTACCTCTTTTCAATACATATGAAGGTTGCTTTTTCAAAAATAAAAACATGAACTTTAAAAAAGTATACAGAGATCAATTCAGTGATATATATAACTTACTTGCGAAGCATAATTATTCCCTTTAATTGCTCTTCTATAATTGCTTTTTCAATTATAAAAGATTCTGGCAAATATTGATAAACCATATACCGTAAATTGTGATAGTCGTCATCAAAATATTCATATATAAAAGGCATATTTCTAAAAAATACTTTTAGCTCCATTTCAGAAGCATTAGAAAGATTCTCTTTGAGTTCATCTTCTGAGACAGGATATTCAAGCCATTTTTTGAGTTCAATTTTTAGGTTATTTCCTAAGTTAAGATTGAAACTATCTTTAGTAATAATGAAATTCTCTCCGTTTCTACAATCATACAAATCAGTAAAATATGTATTCAAGCTTTCTATTTTCAAAGGTTCTTTGCCTATGAGATTACTTATAAATTCAATGGTTTTGAGCCTGGAATTAAAATAATCTTCTCCAAATTCTTCAAAATCTTTATAATATTCTTTTATTCTTTGATCAAAATCAAAAGTCTTTGGGTCTTGGTCAGATATCATTTCTGCATTACAGATAGTGGACGTTATTCGTAAAAAATCATAAAAATTTTTCGCAAAAAGATTATTCCTATTTTCTGCACATGGAGATATAAAAACAATCGGACAATCATAAATGCTATCATACAATTGATAATCTGTTAAAAAAGCAAAAAAACAACTATCTCCACCTGTTGCTGCAAAGGGTATGATATCCAAAGGGAAATAATCAACGAGTAATTCTGTATAGAAAAAAAATCCAATACTTGAAAGGTTTATTTTTTCATTACTATCTTCTCGATTTAATATTTCAATTTCTACAGGTAAAGTATATTTTCCCAACATAGTTGTGTAAAGGATTTCTTTTTCTTTCTGATTCCAAGACATGATTATAAAATTTTAAGATTCGGTACTACTGTTGATTTTGTTTCTTTTTAAATTTATAAAATTTGAAAAATCAAAATTAGCTATTTTGATTTACTTCAATAAAAAAAGTAACTTTAAAAATAGAAAAATGGCCAAAATACAAAATGTTCATGTTAGACATTACAGTGGGATAATAACCACAAACATTATTTATTGAAAAATTAAAATCTTGCTATTTTTGCTCTACAAATTATTTAATTTCCTGTTAATTAGTGATTGATGACACAGAGACCAAGAGAAAGGTCATCGGTTTTGATCTCTGATGTCGTAATGGATTCTAACTCTTGAATAAATAGTTGAAAATCTTTGGATAATTGTATGGTCGCCATGTGGTGCGCTATTCTTTTTGCAAAGGTATTAAAAACACAATTCTATAATTCATTTTTTTAAATTTCCCTTTTATTTTTTACATTTGCCATATCATTTTCCCATTCAAATATCCATAGAAAGATGACACTTAATGAACAAATAGCCAAACAACTCAAAGATCTTTTCCTCACAGGTCAATGGATCGGAACAAACCTAAATCTCAAAGCACAGCTCGATGACGTAGATGTAGAAATGGCCAATACTACTTACGAATCACTGAATACTATAGCTATGTTGGCTTTTCATATCAACTATTATTTGGAAGGTGTCATGAATGTTTTTAAAGGCGGCACTTTGGACATTCGGGATCAGTATAGCTATGATATGCCATCAATCACTTCGCAACAAGAGTGGGATACCATGCGTGAAAACATTTATAGAAATGCAGAGTATTTTGTCTACTTGGTAGAGCAAATGCCCACTTCTAAACTAAACGACCCTTTTACAGATGAAAAGTACGGAACCTACCTAAGAAATCTCATGGGAATGCTTGAACATAGTTACTATCATCTAGGTCAAATAGTATTGATCAAAAAGCTTCTAAAAAACAAATCGTAAATAGACAATAAATTACTACAAATCAATTCATTAGTAGTTTTTATTGTTGTTTTTTGTTGACGTATAACTCGCCAAGTCGTACTATATTACATATAACTTGGCGAATTATCGGTTTCATAATTCGCCAAATTGATGTAAAAAATCATTAACTTGGCGAGTTATAATTTTTATATTTCGCCAAGTTAATATATATTTGCATCGATTTGGCAGCATATAAATCATGATATAAGATGGAAATCATAGGACGTAAAAATGAAATGGCAACATTTGACCGCCTTGTTGATAGTAAAGAGTCGGAATTTTTGGCTGTTTACGGTAGGAGACGTGTAGGTAAGACATATCTTATCAGGGCTGCTTTCCACCAAAAAATGACATTTGAGTGCACTGCTTTGTTGGATGCTCCTAAGGAAGAACAATTGCTTAATTTCTGGATTACACTCTCAAAAGTGCATACCATTCCAATAAATCCACCTCAAACATGGCTAAAAGCATTTAAGTATCTTGAAGAATATTTGGACAACATAAAACCTAAAAAAGGAAGTAAAAGAATTGTTTTTTTTGATGAGATATCTTGGTTTGATACACCAAAATCTGGATTCCTACCCGCATTTACACAGTTTTGGAATCATTACTGCACCAAACAAACGAATATCTTGCTCATCATATGTGGCTCTGCCGCATCGTGGATTATCGACAAAGTCATCAATAATAAGGGTGGACTTCATAATCGTCTCACGCAGACTATACGCTTAGATGCCTTTGACCTCGCGGATACCAAGGCATATCTGAAATATCGACGTGTCAAACTCAGTGACAAAGATATTGCACAGCTATATATGTGTATCGGTGGTATTCCATATTATCTCAGACAAGTTTTGCCAGGACATGGCATAGCTCAGATCCTTGACCATTTGTTTTTTGAAAGCAGCGCAGCTTTAAAGACTGAGTTTCAAAACCTATATGCATCATTGTTTAAAAATCATGATATCCATGTCACTGTGGTAAAAGCGCTATCCAAAATATCCAAAGGAATGACCCGCAACGAAATCATTGCTGCAACTAAGCTGCCTAGCGGTGGTGGACTCACTACCGTACTGAATGAACTTGAAGAGTGTGGGTTTATCATGAAAACCGCAGACATTGACAAAAAAAAGGAAGATGGTTTATATCGTTTGATGGACGAATACAGCCTGTTTTACTTTCAGTTTCTAGAAAGGCGAACAGAAATCAAATCAGGAGCTTTCCTAATCAATAGCCAAATATTTAAAACTTGGTCAGGATTTGCTTTTGAAAACCTTTGTTTTAGGCATCACCAAAAAATTGCTCAACTATTGGGCATCAGTGGTATAAACTACCAAATTTACTCCTTTGTGGATAAAGGTACTAAAGAAAGTCGTGGCACACAAATAGACCTTATTTTAGATAGAGGAGATCATGTAGTCAATATCATTGAAGCCAAGTTTCACAACGTACCCTTGGCTATAAGTAAGAATATTGGAATGGAAATCTCCAACAAAATAGAAGCATTTCAACGTAAAACAAAAAGTAAAAAAACGGTTTTTGTGACCTTGATTACAGCTTTGGGATCAGAGAAAAACGAAAACTATTTTGCTCACATTACCAATGAGTTAGAAATAACCCAGTTCTTTAACTGATCATGGTTGCGACACTGCAGTCTTCATTTTTTCCATCACTTTGAGTATGATCAGTCTGATCAATAAAATAAATGGGATGGCATGCATCAAAAAGTCTCCCCAATCTATCAGTTTCATACCATGAGCACCACCTAATATCCACCTGACTTTTCCTACAATATGTGGCTCAGGAACAAAAGGGGCTAAGCCCAAAGTCAGAGACATCATGATCACAAAACTCCATTCATTCCATATTTTTTTATCGCTCATCTTTACAAGTATTGATTATTCAGACACAAAAGTACATTTCATTTTATGAGGATAAGGTTACTTTGGTTACATGATTTACGAATTCATCCACCTAATCAACCATAAACTCCTTTATAGCCAGATATACGCCATTGGTCCACCCAAACCCGTCTTGTACAGGATATTCTCCTCCCCCGCTCAACAGAGTTAGATCTTCTACATTGTATTTTTCCATCATTTTACCCGTGGATTGGTAGACTTTTTCATTTAGTGCAAGCCATCTTTTTCCGATCTCATTAGCAAAGTCATCATGTTGATAGTTTAGAGCCGATTTAAAAGCTATCCATTGCAGTGGTGCCCAACCATTTGGAGCGTCCCATTGCTGACCACTATGTACAGTAGTGGTGACGATACCACCTTCCTTCAGTAAATTCTTTTGTACAAAATCCAATGCTCTTGCACCTTGCTCAGGTGATGCTATATTAAAAAACAAAGGGAAAAGCCCGGAAGCATGAATAGAATGGGTTTGTTTTTTATTTTTGAAATGATAATCAAAATAGTAGCCTGACTCATCATCCCAAAAATAATGATTGATCATTGCAGCCCTTTCATTGGAGTAATGCAAATACTGTTCATGTTTTTTATCATTTCCTGAGATTAGATAAGCTTTGGCCAATGTTTTTTCATGATGATATAGAAGACAATTTAGGTCTACAGGCAGTAGGTTTAAAGTCTCTATCGTATCTAAATCCAAAGGATCACTACACCATCTGCTGCTAAAATCCCATCCAGATTCGCAAGCTGCTCTGATATGGCCATAAAAAGACTTTTTATGACTTTCATCCATATCCTGACTTAGATGGGTATCAGCCAAATACATTTCTGTCCTTGGAGTTTGGAGCAAATCATAGTATCTATGGAGCTTGATTTCATCATCCAAAAGAACAACATGTTGATCTTGGTCATCACTATGTTTCAACCACCAAGCATATTCTTTTTCTAAATGAGTGATGTATTTTGTGTAAATATAATCACCCTTTTCATCAGCCAATAATGCTACCATCAAACTAAAAAAAGGCGGTTGCGATCTACTCAGAAAATAGGTACGATTACCATTGGGAATAAAACCAATATTATCTATCATCCAAGCAAAATTTTCGATCATGGACTCGATGATATCAAATCTTCCCGAAACCTTAAGTCCCAGCATAGTGAAATAGCTATCCCAATAGTATATTTCGTTAAATCTACCACCAGGCACGATATATGGATGCGGTAGTGTGACTAAAGTACTACCTGCTACAGATACCGAGGTAGGACGATACAGTTTGTCCCACAAAACATTAAGATGCTCATCTAGTGGTTTTATATTTGCATTATCGGTTTCGTTATCTGTTTGATTAGGGATTTTAAAATGAAGATTGAAAAACGCCTTCAAATCGAATCCTACTTTGTCCTTGGAAGCCAAGTATTGGTCCAAAATGACTTTGGGTTCCGCACAAGGTATGGCATCGGCCAAAACTTTACCATCATCAAGGATACCTTTTAAAGCTAGATCTTGAAATAACGGAAAGAAAGTTTCTTCAGGAAGAGATAAGCGTATCATGATTTTATTTTTGGCAAGAATACAAAAATATTTGATAAAGTATTACATTTGTTGCAAATCAAAATCATTATGTCGCACAATATTCGTCTTTCACTTTACATCAATTACTTTGTATTTGCCATCTTGCTCAACAGTGTAGGCATTGTCATTTTAAAATCGCAGCAAGTTTATAGTGTGGACGAAATCCAAGCGAGCACATTGGAATTATTTAAAGATTTGCCTATCGCTATAGTATCTTTTTTGGTAGCATCTTTCTTACCTAGAATAGGTTACAAGCAAGCTATGCTTATGGCCTTGGCGCTAGTGACTTTCGGATGTATGATGATGTATTTGGGCAATTCCTTTACGTCAGCTCGCTTACTTTTTGCGCTGGTAGGCATCTCCTTTGCTTTGATAAAAGTATCCGTTTATAGCACCATAGGTTTGGTAACACAAAACAAGAATGAACACAATAGTTTGATGAGCAGTATCGAAGGGGTATTTATGTTTGGGATTGCACTGGCATACTTTCTTTTTCCGGCATTTAATAATACGGCAGATCCGGATAGCTGGCTCAATGTGTACCCATTCTTAGCTATTTTGTGCGTTTTATCTTTCTTGATGTTGTGGAAAGTTGATTTTGCAAAAGGAGAAGGAGCAGCTGAAGCTAATCTAAAAGAAGACTTTCTTCAGATGTGGAAACTTTTATCTAAAATACTGGTGATCGTTTTTGTTTTTGCTGCTTTTTTGTTTGTCATGATCGAACAAGGCATCATGACTTGGTTGCCTACATTCAACAGCAGAGTATTGAAATTGCCTGAAAATGTGAGTATCATGATGGCAAGTATCTTAGCTATAAGCCTAGGCTTGGGTCGTATTATGGCAGGATTTGCAACCAAAAAATTTTCTTGGCTACAAGTACTTTCGGTTTGTTTGATCATGGCTATGACCATGGTTCTTTTTGTCTTGCCAAAAACGCTGCAAGCTCAAGTAAACGAAATCAATTCAATCAGCGATATTCCATTAATTGGGTATGCCTTTCCATTGGTTGGCCTATTCATTGCCCCTATCTATCCTTTGCTCAATTCCGTGGTTTTGAGTTCATTGCCCAAAGCTTTGCACAGTCCTATGACAGGTTTGATCGTCATATTTTCAGCACTTGGCGGAACGCTTGGATCCAGAATCATAGGGTGGCTCTTTAAAACGGTAGGTGCAAATCAAGCATTTTACTATACCTTGATACCTATGGTAATACTCTTTATTTGTCTTTTTGTCCTAGATAGATTGACTAAAAATGATCTTACCAAAGCGTAATTTTCTTACTTTAGCCCGTAAACATATTCACCATTGAAAGCAGCCATTAAAAAAAGGTTACATAGTATTTTAATGCCAAGGGGCAAAAATTATATTCATCTTTCGGAGTTGGAACGTGGATGGGATTCCGTGTCTATATCAAAAAGTCAAAAGTCCATATCTACCATTTACAAAATCTTGGACCCTAAGTTTCCTACTGTCTTTTTATGTCACCCTTATCTGGCAGAATCACGCCAATTTTTTTTGAAACGTGGCCATGCACAGTTTTATCTAGACTTGGGTGTCAATGTCGTTTTATTTGACTTTAATGGCTTTGGCAAAAGTGCATTTGTAAACTTCAAATATGAAGAAGACTTGGACATAGTAGTAAAACATTTTAAAGTGCTTCTTCCTGAAAGCCATTTCATTGGGCATGGCATTTCATTTGGAGCTAGTCAAGTGATCAACTACACTTCGCAGTCAAATCCCCTTTTCCATCATATAATTATCGAAAACTGCCTCGATAGCAACCTTTCGTATTACAAAAAGCGCAATCCCAAATTACACATGATGATGCGCATTTTAATGGTTTTGATCCCGGGAGTCAATAAAAATCATAACTACATCAAAAGTGCTCATCAAATATCCGGAGTCGCTTCGGCACTGTTGATATATAATGAAGACGATGATCTTACTACCATATCTATGGGAAAACAAATTCAGGACAAACTTAGAATGGTCAATAGATTCATTATATGTAAAGGCAAACATTTGGAAGCTTTTGAAAAGAACAAAGATTTATACACCCATTGGATCAATACCTTGATTTTCAATTCTGTGCATCTGTCTAAAAATCCATAAATAATTAAGCAAAAAAGATCGGTATGTAAAATATTTATATACATTTGCAGCAATCAAAACATTATTTTTATGGAACTCTTAAATTTAAATTTTTTAGTAGTGTTGGGAGCAGGATTTATCCCAATGGCTGTAGGTGCTTTGTGGTACGGACCACTGTTTGGTAAGGTGTGGATGGAAGAAGCGGGTATGACACTAGACAAAATAGAAGGCGCCAATATGGCTAAAATCTATGGAGTGGCTACGATTTTTAGTATCCTTTTTGCATTTGGTCTTTTCCCATCCATGATACATCAAATGGGAGCTTACAGCACACTTGCAAATTTAGGTGTAGATACAGCGGGAAGCGAAACCAACCTTTATTTTGCTGATTTTATGTCCAAATATGGCAATGAGTTTCGGACTTTTAAACATGGTGCTATGCACGGAGCTATGACAGGAATATTTATTGCCTTACCCATGATAGGCACTAATGCACTTTTTGAAAGAAAAAGCTGGAAATACATCCTTATCAATACCGGCTATTGGTTTGTTAGTGCTACTTTGATAGGTGGCGTGATCAGTGCTTGGGCATAAGAATATTCCGATAAGATATAATAATGCGTTTTAGAAAAAAGATCTTGATATTCACTTGTCAAGGTCTTTTTTATTATTACTCCACCGTACATATAAAAAAACCATCATGCCCTTGTGCCTGATAGAGCGGCATGAGTATCACGCCATTCATGGGAGCATAAACTTCCACACCATCATAATATGCCAGCTTCTGACCTTGATATACCTGATCAAAATGACTAAAACCTGGTAACATTTCCCACAAACTATTATCATCCACATGGTATTTGTATCTCACATACACCGCATGAGGTAGTCCCTTACTGTATTGGCGCAAAATATAGTCATGAGTAGTGGATACATCATCAGGCTGGATACAACCAACTGATCTGAAAAAACTTATTATCGCAGCAATAATCCTATTGACAGATAGCGGGTCATCATGAAAACCACCTTCAAATGCCATAGCTGTGCAAGGTATGTTTCTATAATGATCGGAAAAGTAATGCAACGTCGTACCACTGATACCATCCATCAAACCCAATACCACAGGTGCAGGCAATTGTTTGGCCAATTCGATACTTCTTTTGTCTTGTGAAGCAATACTAAAAATCCCATCTGCAGACGTGGTATGTATATCCATCAAGAAAATCTCTTTCGCATCTGATGTTTGGATTTCCGCATCTATAGCTTCCAATAATAGTTTGATTTCCAAGTCTTCGTCAATAAGATTTTCTAAGGGAGACGTCAAAATATAATCCACATGGGCTCTACTCCAGCATCTGTTGATATCTTTTTGAATATATCGCTTCCTTTGTTCAAATGCTTTTACATTACCTATCAAACCAATCACTGATCCTTGAAACTTAAAAGATGGATTGGTGATCGGTTCCACTTCGAGCATTTTAAATACCAGTTCTAAAGCTCTCACACCGGCATGTTCGTTGCCGTGCATGCCCGCTGTGATGATCACTAATGGCCCTTCTTCATTACCTTTATATCTACCTACTACCCTATCCTTCATCACCAAATCATTGAGAAATTTGTTAATTGATTAGCTAAAAATGTAAAATATATGATTTTGATTTTCTTTTTTACGCATTGAAATAAATATGGACTTGTTTACTATTCCTTAAGGAGAAATTGGCTCTCTTTGGCGGGATACGCTCACTAAGTGGTCAATCTCTTCTTCTTCCACCGCTTGTGTGACCACAGCCAATCTTCTGGTTTGGCTTTAAGGATAGTTTCCAGTTTTTGCATATAGCGTTCGGTAAGCGCTCCCTCAGGTAGGTTTTCTGTTCCGTCTGTGAGCTCTTCCAATGTCACTTCATAATAACCACGGGCCACTCTTTGGATATCTACAAACATGACCGGACAATTTAGCATCCTGGAGTATTTATCTACGCCGGGAGGACAGGCCGTATCTTGTCCAAAGAAATTGACCCAATGGGCCTTGTCCGAAGAAGTACTTTGATCACTAACAAACACAAAAGTAGCCGGGTCATTTTTGTATTGCTCAAAAGCCTTGGATGTATTGGCGATAGAAACCAAGATAAACCCAAATCTACCTCTTTTGATTTCTGCATATTTATCGGTATATTTATTGGAAAGTGGCTTGTAAAATCCCATAGAAGGACTTCGAAACCACAAGGCGTAAGATATCACGCCCCATTCCCAATTGCCGTAGTGCGCCGCCACTTGGATGACGCATTGTCCATGATCGGTATATTTAGTAGCCACTTCGGGGTTGACAAACTTATATCTTTCCAGAAATACTTCTTTCGACATAGAAAATCCTTTGATACTTTCTACGATGATATCACTGAGATTTTGATATGACTTTTGGGCTATGACTTCGAGGTCTGCTGCACTTCGCTCTGGAAAACACATCCGCAATTGTTGCTCCACAACTTTACGGCGATACTTCACTACCCGATACAGTACCCAAGCCAAAAAATCTGATATTCTGTATACGGCTCCAAAGGGCAAGATGCTAAATAATGCTGTAAAAACTCTAAAAAATATATATCCAATCATGGTATATTGTTAAATCAAAATGCAAATGTACTGAAAATCAGTCAAACCTAATCTTATGCAAAAAAAGATATTTGTACAACAATGGGTACAGATTTGATAAAATCATAAATAACTTGCTGGAAGTACATTAAGAAGGTAAAATGTTAATTCATTGAGATTCCTCATGTATATTCTGAATAACGGAGTCAGCTGTGGTTTATGGGAGACAAGGCAATCATTTCTACCACCGGGAGAAATCTAATCCCAAGCTCATACTACCATTTCAAAGCCTACCTATTCTTAATATACAAAGGTTAGAAGTAGTGGAGCATTTGTTGTTTGAACTTAGATAACAAATATCAACGTTAGGAAATAATTGAACTGTGCAATTTGTTATACAAACTTAAAATATCAATTATTTAGGGCTTGCTGAAAAAGTCAGAATCGTTCAATTTAAAGATAGCTATTGGTCTGGGATATCGTTCAAAAAACAAGCGATAGTAAATAAGAACGAAGTGAAGTGCAAAGCACCAAAGGCAATAAGCCTTTGACGTAGTGAACCGCTAGCGGGTGGGCAGGAAAAGTGCGTCTATCGCCTTTGTAGAATATTAAAATTAAACTAAAGATGATAAAGGCAATAGAAAAAGCATTTTGACTCGGGAATGCACGGTGCTTCGCAATCGCCTTTTTTTGAACTGGTCTTTTTTGTTTACTTTTTTTGACAGGAAAAAAAGTAAAAGCCTTGCCGGCTAGAGGCAAATATTTAAATGAAGTGCAAATGATTAAGTAGTTTTGCAGAAACATCTGTGCATCGAAATCAATAAAATTGATTACATTGAGTTAATAATCAAAAATTTAATCAACAACAACCAAGCCCTATTTACTAATCCAACCTAAAAAAAACGGTATGTCTATCTGATTTTCCTTTTGATTTAAATCTTCACAAATCGCAAAGTTCTGATATGTCCTTGGTGTTTGAAAGTTAAAAAATATGTGCCTGGAACAAGGGAAACAATGTCTATTTTGTTGGTGTTATTGATGTTGGATATCATTACTTTTCCATTGACATCTGTGATCATACCTTGCCCAAAATCATCAATATCTACATCCAAAACCATGAAATGAGAAGCAGGATTAGGGTACAGTTTGGGTACTGGAACAAACGACACATCTTGTTCTGTTGATGATATGATATCTTTCACATCAAAATCCCAAATACCTCTGCCATAGGTACCAAATCTAGCGGTTTGGGTGGCTGCAATGTACTCTACACTCCAGTACGTTTGATTGGGTGTGATGGCTCCGGAAAGTGTAAACCACTTCTTCTTTTCGGCAACATATACATAAGGACCTGCTTCCGTAGCGGCAAAAATCAGACTTTCGTCCTCATTGGCGGCAAGCTTAAACACCATTGTTTTGGGCAATCCTAAGCTCATATCTTTAAAGGTTTTGCCACCATCTTCTGATCTGTACACAGGTTTGAAGTTGTATCCATTACCACTCAAATACACAACATTATCCTGTATTGCAGAAGGCAAAATGCAAGAGCCATATAGATAATGTGCTTCTGAAAGCATACTTGCCGTGCGGGCAAAACTTTGGCCACTATTTTCAGAGCGGTAAAACCTTCCATTGGTCGTGGCAACATACCAGATATTTTTATTTTTCGGATGAATGGCCATCGCCGATATCTGTCCTCCACTACTACTAAAATCAAAGGGCAGTTGGGTTGCCTCTATTTTATCATCCACATACTCCAGCCTAAGGATATGTGACCCTGTAGAAGACTCATTGGTGCTGCCACCTGCGGCCAATATAACATTTTGCGAAGGGTCTGGACCCGGAATGATCGGAGGAATCCACACCGTTTCATTCTTAGAATTGATTTCATATCCAGTAATGGGGCCTGACTGGCTCCTTGGTTTGCTATAATAACCAATGCTGCCACCGGGATATACAGACCAAAGGCTTTTACCATTGCCTGTAAACACTATATGACCATAATCCCCAGAAATATTTTGCTCCAATTCACTGGTAAGATCGTCTACTATAAATCCACGCTGCTGTCCTTGGTCTTGTGATCCTGCATACACGTAGTAAGGATCTAAAGGGTCCGTCTTGACATCATAATACTGGGAAACATTCAGATTGGCAATACCGATGTTCAGATGCGATTTTCCAAAATCTTCAGAATAGTACAAGCCACCATGATTGCCATTGAGCAAAAAGGGAGTACCATCCTTTTTCTTAAACTCTTTGATCGTCATCATATCTGCATGCAGTTTATTGTAAATATCATCATAATACTCCCACCAATGATTGACCCTAGTCCAAGAGATACCTCCATTGATAGACCTGAAAGCATCCACTTCGCCCATGAGCATTATTCTAGGATTGGAAGGACAGATATATACGCCTATATCCCAAGGAGACTCCGGAAAAGTACTCATAAATTTCCAAGTTTGCCCTGAGTTTTTGCTCATATAAAACTTCTTTTCATCATCAAAAGCATAGATATGCAGGGTATCTTTGATCGTTACTGCCTGAAGATTGGCCCGTCCATTGGCCCCAAAACCCAAAGCGCTGTTAGCATTGAGCAACTCCAACTTTTGGGTCGCAGCATTGTATTGATGTAAATTAGACGTAGATTCTGATGTTTGTTCTATGACGACAATGTTGTCTTTCACCGCATCCCAGGCTAAAGCTATATTTCTGGTATCTGATGTCGTAAACGTACGCAACGTATTATAGGTCAATCCTTTGTCTAGAGAAACATATACTTTTAAATCAGACCAATAGCCCGATTTTGCTATAAAAAATATTTTGTCATCATGGGTGATTTCAGCGTCATAAATAGTACCTTCGGTAGTGGGTGTCACTCCTGCAGCACTTTTCCAAGTCTTGCCATCATCTTCTGAATAATGCGGTACTCCCCCAACCGCAGAAACAATACGTGAAGTACCATTTTGCAATCTGAAGACCTTCAGTAAGTTGGTCGAAAACCTCAGTTTATCATTGACCAAAGTCCAGTCAAGGCCCGAAATATCCCCTTTGAACATCGGACCATCACCACCTACGGCATATACGATGTCTTCTTCTCTCACATAGTCCACGACCATGATGTTTCCAGCGTTATTGTTACTTCCTCTTTCTATCCATTTGCCTTTTACGGTATTTTCAGCAAACCACTCTTCATCAGACCTTTGCTGTGCATCATTTCTAAGCCATTCCTGATAGGATGCCATTTGATTTGCCGCTTCTACAGACCTCCAATTAGCATTTTTGCCACCATGCATGAGTTCAATCCAAGCCATTCTAGCATGATAAGAGTCTCCATCTTCACCATTTTCATGTACCTGCGTTTTTTCAGTAGGAGCCGGCAATGGTTCGGGTTGCTGACAAGAGACGACAAAAAACAATAAAGAAAATACGTAATAAAAAATTTTCATGGACATGGATATAAATGGTGTATAAACGTAAAGAATTACAAAAGTAAGGGTTAAAAATTAAACTAATAATATCGAAGGTAAATAATTAGAAATTTGTCATATGGAAGACATTTGTGTTCGTCCGTGTAATATAGTCTTTTTGTCGATGATAAAAGTTGGGCGTTTCCTTCACTTCAAGTATTGGTTTACTTGCGCCCTTGGCATTATTCCGTCATGTGCTCGCGCCTATCCTTAGCGCATTATCCACAAAACGAAAAGTAATTTAATCAACGAATAGTTTCTACTACTAAACCTTCAAATGCCCTAGCGGGGCAATATTGTTTGTAACACTCATCTAAAACCATGTATAGAACTCCGTAGGAGTGTCCTGTAAAAACGGCTACCAAAGCGACTACTTCATTCATTTAGGCATTCTGTTTTGAGATATCATGTACAAACATAAGAGCATTGAAATTCATGCAGCCTCAGCAGCATTCCAACGTTGGCTACACTCAGAAACTAGCCTACCCACACGCTATCACCCGGATGCATGATGCAGTGTGTATCGGGTCCATATGAGGTCGGGTGCGAGAAGTATATGTGGCTACGGCATAAACGAGGTAGTGAAAGCCTTTTTGTGCAGGAATGCTGCATTGCAAATCAGATATCTCTAATCGTCTGTAAAAATCAAACTGAGCTACGGGTGTTAATGGTAGTACGCTATTTTCTGGTTTGTTATATCCTTTTTGATCGGGGTTATAAATGATGTCCTGGACACCCTGCACATACAAGGACCAGCTCACTTGTTGACATCCTTGGGGGAATTTAAAATAAATGTTAGCATTCGCAGCTGCGGGTATACTGAAGGTGAGCATATCATCGGCTGTATGACCACATACCAGGGGCAGAGACACGTACTCAGGGTAACGCAAGGCAGTCAACTGCATAGGCTCAAAATGCTGACCAGCTTTAGAAAATAAAAGACTTCTCTGTCCGTGAGGACTGCTCGTATCAAAACTAAACATCCTAAAAAGGTACGATCTAAAAAACTGATGTGCATACGTATGCCTGAAAGGTCGGAATAGTCGGTGGGAAATAAATATGGCATTGGACACTTGGCACACGATACCAAACTCAGCATGATGCGCTCTAGTGATGGCAAAAGATGCCTTCTTCTTAATATCATCAGGTTTGGGTCCACCCTTGGTAGCTACGACATCTTTACCGTTAAGTTTATAAAACCTGAAATCTCCAAGTTTGCCGCTAAAGGACCCATCTTCATTTACAATAGCCATAAGATTACTATTTTGATGTTACTACCTTACTAAACGGATACTCCCACCATTCTATTACCCTTAAGTATGGTAAAAATAGGATTTTTGTATAAAAAACATAGGCTTATTATAGGTTTCACATATGACAACCCTATGACAACCTTATGACAACCCTATGACAAGGTGGTCTAACGAGCGGAGTATCTAGGGAGGAACCACGGAAGAAAGTGGGAAGGCGGTAAACTAACCCAACCTTCATTCCTAAAGCAGGATTTACAAAATCTAAGTAGAAATAAAAAATAAAAATTGCCGAAATGGTCAAGCTAGTATCACTGTGTATAACATCCAAAAAACACAACCTTTAAAACGCTGTAAGTGTGACCCAAAAACCCGACAACTCCATAATACCAACCAGTAAAAGCATCAGTGGGCTCCAGCAGTTTACTCACCCATAAATAACTAGCTGCAAGTATAAAAACTTTTCTCCAATAAAAATATAACTAATTGATTAACAATAAATACAAAACAAATAGTGATAATAAAAATATATACTCAGAATAAAGAAAAAAATATTTTTTAGCATGAACGAATTAAAAAAATGTCATACATTGTGACGTATTTTGCATATTATTAACAATTTATAGTCAAAGCCATATTTAATGACGAAGTTAAAAAATACCGTTGTATCGTTAATGATAATGGTTCTTGGTCTTCTGAATGCTGTAGAAGCGCAGGTAGTTTTAAAAGGAAAGGTATTGGACCAAGGTACCGGAGAAGCATTGATCGGAGCTAATGTTATTGTAAAAAATGATCCAGATAAAGGTACAGTCACCGATTTTGATGGTACATTTGATCTCAAAGTAGATCGGGTACCTGTTACATTATCCGTATCATACATAGGATATGCAGATCAGGATTATGAAGTGACTACTGCCACACAGAAAATCCAAATCAAAATGGGTGAAGATGCCGTGACCATTGATCTCGGAGTAGAAATTAAAGGTCAGCGAGTATCCGATAAGCAAAAAGCAGCACCATTGACCATCGAGTCTTTGGATGCTATCGCCATCAAACAAACTGCATCCACCGATTTTTACAATGGTTTGGGATCACTCAAAGGTGTGGATTTGACCACGGCCAGTTTGGGATTTACGGTCATCAACACTAGAGGATTCAATAGTACCAGTCCAGTCAGATCACTTCAAACCATAGATGGTGTAGATAATCAATCCCCTGGGTTGAATTTTTCATTGGGCAATTTCCTGGGAGCATCAGAATTAGATATTCAAAAAGTAGATTTAGTGGTAGGTGCAAGCTCTGCATTTTACGGCCCGAATGCCTTCAATGGTGTGATCGCTATGGAGACTAAAAATCCATTTTTCCACAAAGGACTTTCTGCAAGTGTAAAAGTGGGCGAAAGAGATTTATTTGAGACAGCAGTCAGATTTGCAGATATTTTTAAAAATAAAGCAGGACAATCTGTAGTAGCTTACAAACTCAATTTCTCCTATCTACGTGCTAATGACTGGGAAGCCAACAACTTCAATCCTGTTAATGATTCTCTTCCAAATAATAATATCTTTTTAGCAAAAGATAATCCAGGTGGTTTTGATGCGGTAAATATTTATGGTGACGAGTATAATATTAGAAATAATGGGACAGAATTTACAGCTTCATCCGGTCTTAATGTTTTTCATAGAAGAGGTTATGAAGAAATAGATCTCGTTGATTACAATACCAGAAACATTAAAGCTGGGGCAGCCTTCCATATAAGAACTCGCCCTTCAAAAGATTTTGAGTCTCCTGAATTGATTCTAGCTTCGAATTTTGGATATGGAACTACAGTATATCAAGGAGATAATAGATTCAGCTTAAGAGGCATACAATTTTTCCAGCACAAAATTGAATATCGCAAAAGAGATAAGTTCTTTATTAGAGCTTATGCAACCCATGAAGATGCGGGTGACTCTTATGACCCATATTTTACGGCTTTGAAAATGGTAGAAGCTAGTGGAACTAATGATGCCTGGCAAAGAGCATATGAAGACTATTGGACCCAAAATAAAGTAAGAGATCAACTTGTAGCCAAGGGAATGAGTAAAGATAATTTGGTTCAGTGGCAAAGAGACAACAAAGAAGTGTTAGATAAATTTCATAAAGAAGCTCAAGCTTATGCGTCTTCAAAAAACAGGACCTTCAACCTTAATAATTTTTATGAACCAGGAACTGCCAGATTTGATTCATTAAAAAATGCCATCACCTCCCGAAAGAATAACAATATAGAAAATGGTACCCGGTTTTTTGATAGATCGGCTTTATTTCATGTTCACGGAGAATATAAGTTTAATACTACATTCTTTAAAGAATTGACGGTAGGGGCTAATGGTAGAATGTATAGACCTAATACGGCCGGAACGATCTTTAGAGATGAGATAGAAAGAATAACAAATAGTGAGTTTGGGGTATATGGTGGAGCTAGCAAAGAATTTGGCGACTTTACCGCTTCAATAGCTTCAAGATTAGATAAAAATCAGAATTTTGACTTCTTGTTTTCTCCTGCTGCTTCTATTGTTTGGAAGCCATCTGAAAACAATTATTTGCGAGCATCTTTTTCATCAGCCATCAGAAACCCAACACTTTCTGACCAATATTTGGATTTGGATGTAGGACCAGCAAGATTGATTGGTAACTTGACAGGCTTTGACAGTTTAATATTGTTAGAGAATTTTAATCAATATCGAAAAAACCCTCTAACACCTTTTGTAGATAAATATATAGCTCCAATAAGACCTGAACAAGTTAAAACCTTTGAAGTAGGATATAGAACCACTTTATTTGAAAAATTATTTGTGGATGCAAGCTATTATTACAATATATATACTGATTTCATAGGTTACCAAATCGGAGTAAAAATACCTACTAAGAAAGAGCCATTCTTTCCAGGCGCACTGGATTCCTTTGTAAACAGACAATTTACAAGTCTTGAAGTTTTTAGAATTGCAGCCAATTCAGATCAAATTGTTAACTCTCAAGGATTTGCCATTGGTTTAAATTATTATTTCAGTAAATATTATTCACTTAATGGAAATTACAGTTATAATAACCTTGTGACTAATGTTAATGATGATATTGTTCCAGCCTTTAATACTCCAAGAAATAAATACAATATCGGTGTATCTGGTAGAGATATCCCACTGGGTTCGGGTAAAAATACCCTTGGCTTCAATGTCAATTATAAATGGATTCAAGGATTTATTTTTGAAGGGTCACCACAATTCACGGGTTTAGTTCCCACCTATGATTTAGTTGATGCTCAAGTAAATTATACGATACCTAAACAACACTTGACCATAAAAGCTGGAGCATCTAATATACTCAATAACCTCCAGTTTCAAACTTATGGTGGACCTAGGATAGGAAGAATGGCATATTTAACCATAACATACGATTTCAAATCAAAAAATTAATTTCTTAACATTAAATCTTTATCACATGCGAATTTTTACTAAATTATTATGTTTTGTTTTCATGATTACATTGAGTAATCAGGTCTTTTCACAGGATGGACGTTACACCAAAGAAGTTTTTTCTAAGGTAAATGTTTCTGCGCAAATTCCATTACAAAGCAATTTTACAGTTATGCCTTGGGTTGGTGGACTTTTGGGCGGTATGCCAGGTGGAGGTTCTACCAGACAACCATTGAGAGCTCAATTTTACACTCCTGATGGAGATACAAAAAAAGATAGACCGTTAGTAATTTATCTACACACTGGTAATTTTATTCCATTCTCCTTCAACGGATCTTGCGGAGGTACGGTTAGAGACTCTACGAATGTAGAAGTTGCTACAAGACTTGCGAAAATGGGATATGTGGTAGCTGTTGTTGAATACAGACAAGGATGG
This sequence comes from uncultured Aureispira sp., assembly GCA_964526715.1. Classification (GTDB taxonomy): domain Bacteria; phylum Bacteroidota; class Bacteroidia; order Chitinophagales; family Saprospiraceae; genus OLB9. The sequence continues at coordinate 76,261 of CAZGMB010000007.1, forward strand.
TTACCTACTATCGAGCAAGAATTATTAAAAAGATACACCCTGATTCAAGCAGCTTATAGAGGTGTACAAGATGTAAATGCTTATGTAAGATATTTTAGAAAAAGTGTTGCTGAGTTGTCAAACCCGCATGGTATTGATCCAGAGAAGATTACTGTATGGGGACAAGGTACAGGAGGATACTTATCATTGGCAGCTGGATTCTTAAATCAATATTCTGAAATCACCAATACACCTGGTGGAAAATGGATTCTACCAACATCTGCAACCACATCGGTGCCTATGATTATTGAAAGTCAAAACGGAACTATTACTGGAGAAGGTCCTTCTACTTTTTCAGGACCACAATACATCCCTACTGCGCTTTTAGGATTTAAATCAGGAGATACGCTTTGTGTAGAAAACCACAAAGGTTATTCTTCAGAATTTGCTCTTACAGTTAATATGGGTGGAGCTTTAGGGGACACGAGTTGGATTACTAAAGGTGAGACACCTTTGATTTCTTTTCACGTAGCCTCAGATGCATTTGCACCTTGTAAAACAGGAATATTAAGAGTTCCTACTGCAAGAGGTCCTGAACCAGTGGTAGAAGTTTCTGGATCATGTGATGTGGGTAAGATCATGGATAGAATTGGAAATAATGACATTTTCAAAACTGTACCTGCAGATAAAGACCCATTTAACGCCAAAAATGTGAGTGGTGCTTTAGCTTTTTATCAGTTTAACAATACACCGGCTGATTCTGGATCTCCTTGGGAATGGACTTTCGCTTCACAACCTAAACCAAATCAACAACCAACAGATTGTAATACTGACGCAGCTTCAGCAAGAAAATATATCGACACTATCGTAGGGTATTTTGCTCCAAGAGCTTGTGTGGCTTTAGGATTGGATTGCTGGAAGTCTAACGCTATTGACCTTACAGATGCTAAAGTAAATCTTAAAATGGCTCCAAACCCTGCTACAAACCAATTGCAAATATCTGTATCTGATGAGACTCCTGTGAGATCTTTGGGAGTATATGATATCTCTGGAAGATTGGTAAAAAGTGTTGCAGATATCAATGCTAGCTACTACATGCTGAGAAGAGAAAATCTTCAAGATGGTATGTACATCATACGCATGCAGTTTGACAGCGGTGTGCTGAGCAAAAAAGTGATATTTGAATAACAAGAATATTTAAAGTTTGAATAATTATAAAGCCCATTGGATTCAAGTCTGGTGGGCTTTTTTTCTATTGCCAATTGATTTATCTTTGTTTTCAAGGCGTGCTCTTTGCATCGCTCATGGTTTTCTCCTTAAGAAAATATTGTTACACCTCTATCTTTAGTAGGTTTGATAAAGCGTTGTTTTGATTCTTTCTTATGCTCTAGCTTTTGAAAATAACCATTGAAAAAGTAGTATCAGATAATGCAATAAAAACTATAAATACCCATTGGTCAAGTCAAAATGTATTATTTTTGGACCAATTTTAATCAATATGGACTTTTCTCAGATCAGAATGGCAACCTTGAGTGATGTGGAAGAAATCGCGTCTCTATTTAAACAGGTGACAGATCAAATGAAAGCACAGGGTATCGAACAATGGCACTACCACTACCCTTTGGCCAGTCATGTGACCCAAGATATAATGGCTGAACATGGTCATGTGTATATGATAGGGAATCAGATTGCAGGTACCATAACTATAGATACTAAGCAAGACTCCCAATATCAAAATGTACAATGGCAGTATCCTACTGATCTTTGTGTAGTCATACACCGATTGGGTGTGCATCCTTCGTTTCAAGGTCGTGGTATCAGCAAGACGCTTTGCCGTTATGCAGAGCACGTGGCACTACAGCAAAACATCCACCACATCCGTTTAGATGCATATAGTCTCAACCCGATATCTAACCAACTCTATGCTTCGCTAGGCTACCACTTGGCGGATGGTTTTTGTCATTTTCATGGCAATGACGCGCCATTTTTTTGTTATGAGAAGCGGCTGATATAAAAGATGATAAGAAAAAAACAGATGTGAAGCCAAGCTGTATTTTTATGGACTTTTGCATATCATAATGGCTAATCCAGGTAGGTTTTACAAAAAACAATCACCCTTAATGTTCATTTTCTCAAAGGCATTGATGAACTCCTGATTCCCTTATTCAGTCTACATTTATGGATGGTTGTCACCAGACGCAACAAACATTCACTGAGTAGCGGTACCACCGTGCAAAGCATTTCTAATAAAACTCTAAGCAAATTTTGAAGTCTAGCCTTAGTAAAGTGATTACTTTTGCGTGTAATTTTAATTCTTAAATTCACTTTTACACTTGAAATGAACATTGAAAATCTGATGGCATTTAGTCAGCGTCTATTAAGTAATTTAAGCATCAAAATGGTTTTTTGGATGATGGGTATGTATACCATGGGCGTACAGGCACAACAAACCACCGGTACATTCAATGGTGTGGTAGTCAATAGCTCCAATGAGCCACTTGAATTCGTTCAGGTAGCTCTGACCAATCAGGAAACAGGTTTGGTATACGGTACGAGTAGCGATCAATCGGGCTATTTCATCATACCCCAATTGCCACCCGACAACCACTATTTAGCCACTTTAAGTTTTATAGGATACCATACCGATACTGCTATAGTTGCCATCAATTTAGGTAAAACGACATCCATCAATGTGATTTTAAAAGAAGCATCATTTCTGATGGATGAGATCACCATATTTGCAGGGAGTAAACAATTGCTGGACAAAAAAGGATCTATCGGCAATGAAATCACCATCAGTGGTAATCTGATCAACGCTTTACCTTCCAAAAACAGGAGCTTACAAGATGTGACTAGTGTGCTGAGCGAAGCCAATTTCAGCTCTTTTGGGGGCGCTAGTGCCAGGTTTAACAACTTGAGCATAGACGGCAGCGGTACCAATGATATATTGGGATATCAGGAGTCGGTGAGCGGTGCCGCAGGAACTATTGCTACAGGTACGCCGGGTGCCTTGGCCGGAACGCAACCCATAGGATTTGGGGCTATCAAAGATATATCTATCAAACAAACACCCTTCCATGTCACCAATGGAAACTTTACTGGAGCAAGCATCGATGTGATCACCCAAAACGGAACCAATGAAAATAAAGCTCAGATGTATAGCTTTGTAAAAGGCCAAACGTTGTCAGGTGGATACGTTGACGGTAAAGCACAAGTGCGCAATCAATTTTTGGATACCCAATCAGGAGTGAGTTTGGGTGGTCCGATCATCAAAAACAAACTGTTTTTCTTTACCAATATCGAGTTTACCCGCAGGGATGAAGACTTGCTCAATGCTCCGGGATCCAATACTTCTCTTATACCACTGGACGTGGTGCAAAGGATCAGCGACACCTTAAGTCGGAGATATGGATATGACGCGGGCCTGTATCAAGATGGAAGCATCAGCCAACAAAGTACGAAAGTCTTTTTGAGACTGGATTATAGTATAAATAAGCATCATAACTTGACCCTCCGAGGCAATTTTGTCCATGGTTTTTCAGATCAACTCGAATGGACCAATAATACCTTTAACTTTGGTAATCAGGGATATCGGCATTCGAGCAGGAATTATAATATCGTATCTGAATTAAAATCTACCCTATCTAAAAAGGCTTTTAATAAACTAACTATATCACATAGTAATGTGCAAGATGGGCGCTCATTTAATGGTGAAGTATTCCCACATTTAGAAATCAACTATCTTACTACCAACCGAATATTTGCAGGTACCTACCGTGAAGCATCTGTTTTCGGCTCGGACTTGAACACCACACAGCTCACCAACAATTTTAGCTATTATACAGGAAAACACGCCTTCACTTTAGGAACATCACTGGAATTCAACCAAGTGGAATTTCGCTATTTGACGGCATTTAATGGACGATGGCAGTACAATTCCATAGAAGATTTTTTTAATAACAGACCTTCCCGGATCCGAGGCGTGTATAATATTGAAAATAATGATTTTGATTTTAATAGAAAATTGCCTTCTGCAGACTTTAATGTGATGCTAGGCAGTATTTATCTACAAGATGAATGGAGATGGAACCCTAAACTAACCTTACTTTTGGGTCTCCGGGCCGATATACAACACACACCTACCGCTTTTCCACTTAGCGAAGTAGTTAAAAACACCCCCGCTTTTGCGAGATTTGACAATACGATTCGGGCCATTCCACAATTGAATCCTCGTTTGGGCTTTAGTTATGATGTGAAATCCGACAAAAGTTTGATGATACGTGGAGGTTCAGGTCTGTTTACGAGTAGAATACCGTTTTTATGGTATGCTTATGTAAACTATGTCTCGGGCACCCGATATTTCAATGTAGATATACGCCCTACGGTTCAAACTCCCATCATAGAAGATGTTTCTCAATTGGCAACTTTACAACCCAATATTGCAGAGATCAATCTCATTGACAATAACTTCAGATTGCCACAGGACTGGAAAAATAGCTTGGCCGTAGATGTACTCTTGGACCAAAAAACAACTTTCACCGTTGAAGCTACCTACAGTAAAGTGCGCCGTGGTTTACAATTTACGTCCATCAACCGAAAGGATTCCCTAAGGACATTTGATGGCGCTGACCAAAGAAGTTATTACCTAGCCACAGGAAATAGTATCAAGGTCAACAGCAACTTTACAGATGTATTTCTACTCCAAAATACCCATCAAGGTTACCGATACACATTGACTAGCAGTATTCACAGAAGCACCACAAAATATCAAGGGCACTTCTCCTATACCTATGGGATGAGCAAAGATATCACAAGTTTTGTGCGCAACACCCATGCTGCCAATTTTGAATGGAATCAGGCCATAGACGCCAATAATCCCGAACTTACCTTCTCCAATTTTGATTTGAGACATAAATTTGTTACCTACCACTTTTACACGATACCGGTCAAGAGTTTGACGTTAAAAACCGGCTTTTTTGTCCATGGCAGGTCGGGAAATCCATTTACTTTTGTGTATGCAGGTGACATCAATAGGGACGGATCTCCACGAAATGACCTGATGTATATACCTGCAAAGTCATCAGATATTAACTTCATACCGATACGCAATGCCAATAATGTGATCATCCAAAGTGCAGAACAACAATGGGATGCCCTAAACGCCTACATCGAAAGTAATGACTATCTCCGAAAAAATAGAGGCCAATATGCCCAAAGAAACGCAGCACGCACACCTTGGAACTATAATATCGACTTCCGTTTGGTAGTAGAAAAGCAAATTGGGAAGAAAGACACCAAAATACAGATTACCTTAGACTTGTTTAATGTGGCCAATCTCGTCAACAGAAATTGGGGCAACCAATATTTTGTGTCTAATGTTGAAAATGCCAGTTTTTCACTGTTAGATTTCAGAGGTATTGTAAACAATCAGCCTACTTTCCAATTTAATGCCAAAGAAGGTGATCCATGGCAAATAGACCCTCTGATCTCCCGATGGCAGGGACAATTGGGTATTCAGTTGTTTTTGTGATCATTAAACAAAGTGGAACCTTAGCAATTTACTACTACAAAAACCAATATAAATCTGGCATTACACAGGTCAGCGAATGATCTACATAAGGAGATCGTAATATGCCTACCCTAGTACGCTGATGCTGACAATGTTGATGTAGTATATGAATTACTTTGTATTATCCTAAGGTGATGTAGTGTTGATGTAAGCTATAATGGTAGATATGGGTTTATTAAATCTAACTTTGAGATTTTAAGCACACATGGCCAAAACACTTTTGTAGTGGTATGTGATTTTTTTTTAACTAACCAAACACAACATCATGGCACCAAACTTACGCCAAGCAGATCAGCAACGATCCATGCTTATGATTGACGACGTACGCTCCACAGCGTATATTATGAAAACCATAAAGTCCAAACTGCTTACTTTATGCTTTACTACATCATTACTTTCATTTTTGATGGGATTCTCGCAGCATGGGCAGGCACAAACCTACACGGGGAGCTATTCTTGGGCTACTTACAGTTTTGATTATTCAGTAGCCTATTCGAGTCCCGCACCTTCTACATCAGCGTTGGTGACCGTCACATTCACTTCTGCCCTTCCTCCCGGACTCAATGCACAATTGCGATTGGGGCCTGCATCAGGACCATTTACGTTTGTAAATTTGGCCGGATCAAATCCTTTTACATACACACTGTCAGGAGGCAACTGCTGCCCTACGGTCCCTTTTATTTATAGATTTGCTTATGAGAATGGCGGATTGTATGAATCTCCGCTGCAGAACTTCCCTTTACCCATAATTTTAACGGACTTCTCTACTAGCAAAAATGGACCTAACAGTGCATTACTGACCTGGAAAACTTCGTCAGAGATCAATAGTGATCACTTTGGCATAGAGCGCAGCACGGATGGTATTACTTGGGACCAAATCGCTAAAATAAATGCAGCAGGCAATAGCAATACTGACCTTACCTACCGTTATGTAGATGCTGATTTCCCGCTTCACCGTACCGTAGATAAAATATTCTATTATCGTCTGAAACTTATGGATTTGGATGGTAGCTTCAAATATTCAGAAATTAGGGGCATCAATACGGCGTCTGACTTCTCCTCTATACAAGTCTATCCAAACCCGATCAAGGACCGATTAAACATAGATGTATCGCATCTGAATACATCATGGGGCATCATCCAACTGGGGATATACAACCATATGGGTGCTGAGATCTTGAGCAAAACTATCGCCGGTAGTGGTATAGAATTGATCGATCTTAGTCATATACCATCCGGTACCTATTTTGTCGTAGTCAAACAAGGTTTAGAAACGATGTACCGTAGTAGTGTGATCAAAGTAGAATAATGATCGTATCAACCCAAAATTGATATAGAAAATAATTAGGTGCGGAAGATCGCATCATTCGTATATCACCATAAAAACATCCCGAGTTCAGTAATCTTCGTATTGAATTCGGGATTGTTTTTTAAAAAACCAGATGACCGTGCTTATAGGTAAATGCTGCATCCAAATCATATCTACGGGTCTTAATGTAGCCGTAAAGTGTTATTTTGCTTTATCTGTGAAAAGTGAGTAAATAAGTATAGATTCCGCAGATTTAGAATATAACTACTTCTTTATACCACAAAACCTGACCATCTCACCCACCAAAACATCTACATCCACCTTCTCTAACGGATGTGGCGCGCCTACTATCTCCTGATATGTTCCACTTTGCAATGCACTAGCGACTTCTTGTGACGATTCAGCGGTTACCATTTTATCTTCAGAGCCGCGCAAGATCAGTACATCCGTCTCTATCTTCCTGAAATCGTCTGCTGATAATCCGCCACCATGGCCCAAATCGTGCATCAAAGCTGTCGTGTTATGCACTACTTTGGACCAATTGTCTGCTCCAAACCAAGACTGCAACTTGGCTACATAGGCAGGTATCTTTGCTGACATCACCTCAGGGTTGAGCATGGCCACTTCCTGAGCAGCAGATGTAGGATTCCAGTCCCACTTGGTAGCCAAGGTCATCATTTTACCCAGTTTTTTAGGATGGCTTTTGGCATAAGATACTGCCGCATAGCCGCCCATCGAGTACCCAAAGATGTGAAACGTCTCCCTCTCCATCTGCTCCACATATCGCGATATATCCCCGACCAAAACCTGCATATTCAACACACCTTCATAAGGGACCTGACTATGGCCACTAAAATCTAAGGTATGTACATCAAAATAGGGCTCCAGTTTTTGAGATAATGCGCTAAACTGATTTGATGTGTTTAGTGCGCCGTGAAGGAGGAGGATGGTGGGCTTCATGAGTTTGTTTTAATGTTGAGTTATAAATTTGCTATTACAGAACAATCTAACCAACAGCCATTTTTGCTGAATCTTTCCAGAGGTATGGTGGCATTGGATCATTAAGTTCCCATTTAATACTGATAGGTTTAGAGCCATAATGTTCCCTATACTTCCCTTCTCCAATAAAAACATATGACATGGTTATATCAAATTCATCGGTATTTTGCTCTCTTACAAAAAGCAATATTTTTCTGCCTATTTCTTCATGATTAAAATAAGCCAATCCTCTAACACTATCATCTCTTGTTGCATTTTGTGATTGCCAGTGAAATAATTTTTCACTTATTGCAAAGTCTTCATAAAGTGTTGAAGGAGAATAATCTTTTTCTGATTTATTCAAAGTAATAAATAATAGGTCGGTATTTATTTCTTTTATATAGGCGTTACCTTCTCTATTGCTTGATTTTTTTTCAAAAGAACTTACTCCAAATCCTGCAAGTATTTGATCTCGAGTATATCTTCCATGGACTTTCAAAGGCTGATGATATGGCAATGCTATTCCTTTTTCTTCAAAATCAATTTTATCTATAAGTAATTCAAGGACTTCAATTATTTCTCGAACAAGCACTTTATTTTTACCAATACTTTTAATGCTATTTTCTAAAGAGTCAAAACCTTCCGCATTTTGCCAAACATCATAATGAAGCATCAGACACATTGTCTTTTCTGCTTCATTGAAGCGATCAATATCTATTTGAAAATCTTGATTTGCTAAGCTAAGGATAAAACTAAAGTAAGAAAAAGAACTGCACGATAGCCATTTGTTTCTTATTGCTCCAAGTATTTCCTTTTCATTAGTATCGGCGAAGTTTTCCTTTTGACCGGCATTAAAGCAAAGCCTAGACCAACTTCCTTTTTTATAGATTAGTTGAAGTGGAATATTATTCAGTTTTATAAAATTTTTAAGCGTTAATGGCAATGTGGTATGTTCTTTAAAAAATCTGATTTTTGCTATCAGTTGATTGATGTTTAATCTTGTTGCTTTTTTGATATTTTCAAGAATATAATCTTTTGCTTTCTTTTCTAATATGATGCTACATCCTAAAGGTAAGTGAGGGAACTCGTCTTCAATTTCTTTTTGAATTGGAGTATTAGTTTTACCAATTAGAGCTCTGAATTTACCTTCAAAGTCATATTCAGGACGGGAATTACCTACAAAGTCTAGGACTGTCAAACAATCTTTGCCTTCTGCAAGTCTTAACCCTCGACCAAGCTGCTGTAAGAAAACTGTTAAACTTTCTGTGGGCCTTAAAAATAATACAGTATCAATTTCAGGAATGTCAATACCTTCATTAAAAATATCAACAACAAACAAATAATTGATTTCCTTTTTGGTAAGTTTTTCTCTAATTTCCTTTCTAAGTTCATTTCTATTGCTGACTAAATAGTCTGCCTTTAAACCTGCTAAAGAAAATTTCTCAGCCATAAACTGTGCGTGTTCCTGAGTAATACAAAATCCTAATGCTCTAACATCTTGATAATCTCTTAAATATTTTTCCAAATTAGTTATGATTTCTCTTACCCGATTATCATTTTTAGTATAAATCTTAGTTAACTCGCTTGGAACATATCTTCCGTTTTTCCATTCGACATTTGATAAATCTACGCTGTCTGTTATTCCGAAGTACTGAAAAGGACAAAGCAATTTTCTATTTAATGCTTCAGGAAGCCTTATTTCAGCTGCTATTGTATTACAAAAATCTAATAAAATATCTTCACCATCCATTCTTTCTGGCGTAGCAGTTAATCCTAGAAGGATCTTAGGCTCAAAGTAATTCAAAATAGGTCTGTAGCTAGATGCTGCAATATGGTGAACTTCATCAACAACTATATAATCATAAAAACTCGAAGTCAAATTTAACTTCTCAAGTTGATTATTTAAAGTCTGTACAGAAGCAAATACATGGTCAAATTTTTCTGGTTCAAGACCATCAACCCATAATTCTCCAAAGTTATTATCTTTTAGTACTCCTTGAAAAGTAGCTTGAGCTTGTTGGAGTATTTCTTTTCTATGTGCTACAAAAAGGATTCTAGATCTAGAATTTGCAGTTTTAAATCTTTTAAAATCAAACGCAGATATCACTGTTTTTCCTGTACCGGTGGCAGCAACAACCAGATTTTTAAGTCTGTGATGCACGGTCCTTTCTACTTCTAATTTTTCTAAGATTTCTTCCTGAAAAGGGAAAGGTTTCAAATCAAAGTATGCACTACTGCCATGATTGTTATGAATACTTCCTTTCTTTAATGCACTTTTTAATTTTTCGTGATGCATTAATTTATCAAAGGATTCGAACTCTTTATCTTGCCAATAAGTATCAAATGTTTTCTTGAATTTATCAATGATATGACTGATTTCTTTGGTGGTCACTTTCATATTCCACTCGAGACCACTTGTTAGAGCTGACCTTGAAATATTTGAGGAACCGATATAACCTGTGTGGAATCCTGTGTTTCTATGAAATAAATATGCTTTTGCATGTAATCGCTCATTTTCGGTATTGTAAGAAACTTTAATTTCTGTATTTTTTAATGAAGAAAGATATTCCACTGCTTTTAGGTCCGTAGCGCCCATGTAAGACGTAGTAATTATTTTCAGTTGTCCACCATTTTCGGTAAACTCTTGCAGTTCTTTTTCAAATATTCTAATTCCTGTCCATTTTATAAAGGATACCAAAAAATAAATTTGGTCTGCAGATAATATTTCTTTTTTCAATTCACTTTCCAAGGAAATCCCTGCATTACTTCCTGTAAATAACTCACTATGAGAAAGTCTTGTGTAAGGAGTTATTTCTTTCAAATGTTTGTCAAAATCAGCAAACCTTGCATCAACTTTACTAAAAATGGCTGATAGGATTTTACCTTCAATATCAATAATATCTTCATTAAAATCAGTATTGTCCAATTCGTCTCTTAACAAAAAAATTATCTTGTTAGAAAGTTCTATTTGCTTTTCTACTGTTTGATCACCTGAAAAAATACTTAATGCGCCTCTTATTACATTTGCCAAATACTGTGTTAATACTTTTGCAGCTTCTTGTTTGTCAAGAAGTGTATTTTTAATATGAAAGTCATTTTTATCAAGTTCGTTTATTCGTGTTGCAATTAATTTATTTATTAATTGCTCATATAATCCTTCCGTCATTATCTAAATTAAGTTTAATTATTTCATTTACTATCGGAATATCTGCCGGCGCCCAATCCAATAAAATTAGTTCATTGGTTGATAACCATAAATACTTTTTGTGTTCTTTTAAAACTATTTTATCTCCTATAAATTGACAAATGTAAGGTATTAAAATGATCTCAAAGTTACCATAATCGAAATAACTATTTGAAAGTTTTTCAATAATACTCACCTTTATTTCTAACTCTTCTTCTAATTCTCTAATCAAACATGCTTCTGCTGTCTCACCCAATTCGATTTTACCTCCAGGAAATTCCCACTTTAATGGCAATGACATAGTTTCACTACGTTGTACACATAGCACTTTATCATCATCTACAATCACACCACAAGCTACTTCAATCACCATGATCTATTACTTCTAAATGTGCTACACCATAGTCAGATAGAACGTCGTCTAATAACTCTTTAGTAAAATCACTCGATCCATGGAGAATTTGAGAAAACACTTCTACCCTATCGTCAGCGCTTAATGTATTTAGGTACTCTTCATCTCTAAAGAATGCCATAAAATCATCTCTTGTCATTTTTGAAATACTGTACTCTGATGAAAATTCAAAAGTACAGTTTTTTCCTAAACATCGATGAACTTGGATACCTTTTGTCTTTAACTTTAACTCTATTAATATTTTAGTATATGTTCCACATTTAGGACAAGTGGTGGGTTGATCTGATAGATCATAAATCTGATGAAAGTCAATCATTTTTTTTTTGCACAAAGATAAAAGCTGTTTATGATGCTCACAACGGTCTATAAGCCACATCAATTCTGATCAACTTATAATCCCAAACTATCTTTTTCAACCCAATATCATACGATAGCCCGTGGTAAGTGGTACTTTTTGGGTAGTTACCGTAGATTATAGGCGTATTTTGTATGATTTGTTGGTTTATTTTATGGCTAAACAATCCATGATTATGCATAGATCTTTAGGGCATATACCCCTGAAGAATAAAATAAAAAACCTAATCTTACACCATCAATCAAACTCCACTACATCATCAATCTGATACGCTTTGCCTATGGGTACGATCTTAAAGTCGCGGTGGTAGGTGGCATTCATGTCGGGATCAGAGATGACTACTTCTAGGATGATGGACTCGGCAGTAGTGGTAGGTTTAGGGACACATTTGGTGACTTTTACTTTACCGTTATCTTGGCCGGAGATCAGGAAGGCGGTACCCATACCTGCACGAGCGACGTTATAGGTAGATGACCACTTTTTAGTAAATGCTTCTTCGTCCATGCCACCGTCGTATCCTACTTGAGTGGCGTCGGTTTTGTATTCGTAGTACTGTGGTGTACAGATGTCTTCCATGGCGTATCCACCTTCGTTGAGGTGGTTTTCGATGACTTCTGTGAGCCATGCCACGGCATCTTCGGTGTCTAACTCAATCTCAGACGTTGTTGGTGGCGTGCTTACAGGAATAGTGTCCGATACGACAGTTTGTGCAGGAAGCGCAGGAGAAGCATTGCGACAAGCGCATAGACTGACCAGTAAGATAGAGATGATGGTTTTCATGATATAGTATAACTATATTTGTAGCATATAAGTTTTAAGCTATTTCAGATTCGTGTAGGATGTGACGTGCCTTTTTGTACTATAAAGAGATGCCACTAAGTCTCAAGGCTCTAAGCTAGATATATAAATGACTATCAATGGCTTGATATTTGTGATATTTTGTGTTTTTGTGCCTTTAACCCGAAATATTTAACGCTTTAATGCGTCACAGGTAATGCGGCAGCATCACTAATGATAGCAAAATTAAAGTTTTCGGAGTAGACTCACTCTGTCAAACTAAACTTCACCGGCAAGGTATACATAACTTTTACGGGTTGGCCATCTCTTAAGCCAGGATTCCACTTGGGCAACGTTTTGATTACTCTTTTGACCTCGTCAGAGATGCTTTGACATAGACCTTTGAGCAATTCTATATCTGTGATACTACCATCCTTATCCACTACAAATTTGGCCAATGTTTGACCTTTTACACCATACTCCCTAGCGATACGCGGATACCTCAGATTTCGGTATATATGTTCGAGCATGGTTTTTTCTGAGCACTGCTTCCTTATCAAAAGGTCTTCGTCCATACATGAAGCAAGCATGGGCATGACATTTATTTCTTCGGAATGGGCCATATCATTGGTTTGAGAAAAAATAGTATCTGCTCGGTATATGCCTTGATTAGTGACATCTCCTAATGTATCATAGATTATAAAAGCCCCATCCCTTTTACCTTTCTTATATTGATACACGGCAGACACATTTCCTTTTTTATCTTTCATGCGCCACTCGCCTTCTTTTTGATCGTCTTTGTATATACCCATACTTCCATAAGCAAGTGTCCAAACCCCAGACCTTTGATTATTTATATATTGACCTTCTGCTACCAAGGTGCCATCATCATACCATTCCTTGTAAGGTCCATTTTTGTGTCTAGTAACTTTGTCATACTGATAATAAATAGTCATCTGCCTAGTCTCCGGAAAAAACTGTCTAAAGACGTAGCTGCCATCAGACTTCTTGGATGTCAAGGTATGATATTCTGTAAAAATCTCTTGCTCGTCACTTTCCATAAAACTATTATATTTCCCTTTGAATTGTGATATCTTAGATACACTACACGATGATATCACTACTATGGTTAAAACTGCGTACAGTAAATTCTTCATAAGATGATTTTGGATGCAAAAATACTAAAAGTTGATGTAATATATATTTTGGTGAGAAAAATCTTCTAAAATTCCAACACATCTCCCTCACACCATTTTGTATTGTCAAATAAATGTGTGCCCAAAGCGGATTCCCAATCATCATATCATTGATCACACAATCACTCAATCACCAAAACTTGTGCCGCTGTAAGCGGCATCACTCCAACACCCTACAATCTCCAGCGATATTAATGGTGGCACCTGTATTGTGCTGTACCGTCGCGGGTGCTGTAGCGTTGGGATAAACATACACATCTTCCAGATTGAGCAAGCCACTGTTTTGGATGGCACCAATATTAGTGGCATTGGATGCGTGGATATGCAGTCCTTTGATCTTGAGACCAAAACCTGTATTAGGGGCAGCTGCTACTATGGTTGGGCTGGTGCTGCTACAAAAAATATGTATATTCTTACTGATATCGCCTTCGATAAAAATGCTTTTGTTGATATTCAAAAAATCATTACCTAAAAAAATGGTGTCATTCATAAAATTATTGGCAAATCGTATGGTATCACCTGCTGCCGCACAGCTGATGGCTGCAAATAGAGAGCCTGCACCTTTGGTAGCATCACTATCGACCCTAAGTCGGCAAAAGTTGGTCATACACGTTTTAAGCTTCCAGCTTTGCAATACACCTTCGTCTTGTGTTGCCACATCTTGTACGGTTAAGCGCCAATTTCCTCTGACTGATTGGGTATTAAAGCTGTTCAATGTCCCGACTCCTGAGCCGTTAGGTCTATAAGTACCATTGTTAGTAGGTGGGCATGGTGGTGCACCTGCTGGTGCCCCTTGATTAAAATTGATGTCAAAATTTGCATTTCCTCCACTATTGCAAGGTTGATTCCAAAACAAGACATTCGTATTTGCTGGAGAAATAGCCCTAAAGACCAAATCTCCCACCCAAGTATGTGTACCTTCCAAATCCAAAATATCCAAATCATTGATGGTACCTTTATCCGTAATGGGCAAATTGGAAGTAATCAAAGTATTGTCTACTATGTTTTTCGGTACATCAGTACTGGTATAGACCATACATGATTCCGTTTCAAATTTAAATGTGGGACTGGACCATGCACCCGTACCACAGGAATTGACTGAACGAACTCTCCAAAAATATTCGCTATAACCCAATAATGGCGTCGTCACAGCATAAGTATTAGTAGTAATCCCTGATACATTCAATGCAATAGTACTAAAGTCAGATTTTCTGGATAATTGTAGGTCATACGTTGCTGCACCTGATGCCACAGACCAATTAAAAGTTGGATTAACACTGATCGATGTTGCGTTATTTGATGGTGTGTTTAACGTAATTGCAGTATTGGATGCATTAATATTGACAGTCAAGTTTATGTTATCCGTTAGTGCGCCACTTAGTCCTGAGATTTGAATAATGTATGAACCCGGAGATGCAGACAAATTATTAATATTGATGGCTGTACTTTGACCCGGTACCACAGGATTCGTTGCAAAAGTTGCAGAAAGACCACTTGGCAGCCCAGATAAAGTAAGATCAACTGGATTCATATAACCGAGAATACTACTTACATCTAAAGTCACACTACTTTGTTGATTGGGACAAAGATTTACAGTACTTGTGGAAAGACTCAACCCAAAACTTGGCACACCCGTATTTACCGTAATATTTGCATTATTGATATCAAAAAAGATATTGCCTACTGCGCGCACCATAATTCTTGCTGTAGTGGTGGTACCTACGGGAACTACGATTTGCTGAGATCCATCATTGGGTGTGGAAGCCAATAAGGTGACAGGAAACGTATTTCCACCATCATAAGACATTAAAATACTGACATTGGCTGTATTTATAGTACCTGCATTGGTTCCTGCGACGTCCCAGGTAATAGTCTTAGTATCCGTTTCCAACCACGTTGTAAGCACATCCAATCCGGTTATTCTGAAAGGTCCGGTGCTGGCCACCGTATTGACCACGACATTGACTTCGCTATTGCAACTGGCACTCATAGGTGTAATGTCTCTGGCCACGCCTCTGAAGTTCATCGTTCTGGCCACGGATGGTAATACTTCCCAATTATTTCCACCAAAAGGTGCACCGGCAGTAGCTCCTGATAAAACAGCTGTAAGGTTAGGAAAATATCTGGTAGGATTGATAGTAGGCTCAACAAATCTAAACATCGGACCTACGGTATTGGTTGCTACGGGAGGCATAGTAGCCACGTCGTTATTCATTTGATCCCAACCATAAAGGATACCATTGCCATTAGGATCTGTAGCCGTCATAGTGAGTGCAAATGGCGTGGATCTTGGAATATTATAAGTAGTATTGTTAGCTGGTGCTGAAATATTGGGAGGTGCGTTATTATATCCTGGTACAGGAATATCACAGCTTCCTCCGTTTGCCAATAAAAAGGACTTTATTTCACCTAAAGAGACGGCATGATAGTTTTCATCGCTATTGCTTTGTACATCGGGACTACATATACCTGCATAACCCATGATACTAGATGCACTTCCTGGTTCCATGGCTGTAGAACCGTTTCGTTGACACGAATTGTTTTGGGTGTGATTGGCACTAAACTGATGACCCATTTCATGAGCCACATAATCTATGTCAAAAGGATCCCCAACAGGTGCAGGACGCCCAGTGACACCACCAGCTTTGACAGAATTATTACAAACTGAAGGAGTGTACGCTACACCGCCACCACCAGTACTAAATACATGGCCAATATCGTAATTAGCCGAACCAATGACTCCGTCACAGGTCGTTTGATTTTGGCTAAGCATGATGTTGTTTGTATTATTATTATCGTAAGGATCTGTAGCAGCATTCAAATAAATAATGGATGCATTATTAGCTACAATAACACACCTGATCGCAACTTCCTGAGCAAAAACGCCATTTACCCGGTTCATAGTGGTATTCATGGCTGCAAGTGCACCTGCCACCGTTCCGCCATGAAAAGCAGCATACTCGCCTGTACAAGCCAAAGCCAATCTGTACTCTCTAAACATACAATCACCAATGAGCATTGCTCTGCTTCCACGACTTCTGTCTCCTTGGTCATGTTTTTCAGATACAACACCACATTTCCAGTTGTTAAATTTTTGGTAATCCTTGCGGTAGTACACTATGCGGTGCGTTAAATCATTTCTCTGAAAATGGTCAATATACGTTTTTCCCACACCGGGCTGACTGACTACAGCTCTAAATCCATACGTTGGCGAATAATCTGCAACTACTGTCATCGTAGCATCTTCTAGGCAGATACCATAAAAAGCCTTGATATCAGGATATTGCTTTTGTAGATCAGGATGGAGCAAATGATAGGTTACCATAGCAAACGTGTATATCCTACCATCAGCTGTTGGCAATTGTATTTGAGTACGCGAATCAAAAGCTCCTGAAACTTCTGACTCGTGAGGCGCCCCAAACAAAGCATTTTTTAAAACCTGTTCTTCCATGGCATACAACTTAAATATGGAAGGTTTGATATCCCTAGTGCCCAGCTCAGCCACATCATCCAGATCGGCTAAAGTCCACTTTTGACTTGATATCGAAAAACTCCAAAAACATAATATGATCAAAAAAGAAACAGCTCGCATGGTTATATATTTAAAAAAGTTTGCAAAAATATCAATATTTTGTATTTATATTTTAAAAAATACAACCACAATTTTATTTTTACATCGCAAACCTAAAGTACATGAAATATAAAGTTTTGATTATCTTATTGATCGTCACTTCATTATTTGGATACCTAGCTTGGGGCGGAGATCAACAGGCATACCTATGGGAAGCAGAATGGGACATCATACAGAAACTCTTTTCAAACCCTAAGTCTGTGGCACATCCCTTTATTTTGATACCCTTATCGGGTCAATTACTTTTATTGATAACATTATTTCAACACCAACCCAACCCAAAACTGATTTTTACAGCTATAGGATGTATTGGACTATTATTAGTATTTATACTCCTAGCAGGTATATTGAGCACTCAGGTCAAAATTATCGCATCTACAATACCTTTTTTGGCCACCGCCATGTATACTATTCGCGCATTCAGAAGTCAGCATTGACTTTTAGGGAGGACATTACACTACTTGAAGCACCGCATCATGAAATGGTAAACACTTTAAGCATATTGCACCCACTTCCTGAATGCGGATTAATGATATCGTGCTATAAAATGGCTAATAGTCCAATATTTAAAAATACCTTCGCAAGCCCATCACAGTCCCAATGCCGCTTTCTTAGCCATAATCTCTTGATTTTTGGGATTAATGGTGAGTGCTTTACTGAAATCCGCTGCTGCATTTGGAGTATCGCCTAAGCCAAAGTATGCCATTCCTCTGTAATAGTATGTAAATTCAGTTTGAACACCATTTTCGATAGCCTTGGTAATGATTGGAATGGCATCCTGATATTTTCCAGCGTTTAGTAAACTCAGACCCAATACAGGAAGTATTTCCATTTCTTTGTACGGCATCAGTCTGAGCGCTTCTTTAAATGCATGGACAGACTGTACAGGATTGGTTTGTAGCTGAGATATCCCTAGATTGAAGTGAATATTTCCTTTTTGGGGTTCGAGTTGCAGTGCTTTTTGATACATAGTTATTGATTTGGCCAAAAATGCTTCTTTTTGATCGGGCTTTTGATTGCTCAGGGTACCATAGCTATTTCCCAAGCCTTCGTAAACATCTGCCCTGATACATCCGTCAGCAATTGCAGTCTCAAAATCTGCTATCGCCCCATCGATATTGCCTGTTTTTCCGCGATGATTTCCCCTATTGGCCAAAGCCAAGTCTTCTTTTGGGTAATACTCCAATACCTGAGACCAAAGTGTCTCGCTATTTTTCCATACGCCGACTTGAGTCGAAGTCTTCAGGCTCAGAAATATACTGAATAGGCTGCTCAAACCAATGAATAGATATAAACCATTTTTGACCTTCCGAAGTAGTATCTCATGACCCCAATAAAAAAGGATAAATCCTATGCCAATAAATGGAATGTAGGTGTAGCGGTCAGCCATGATAGCCGTACCTACAGACAAAAACTGAAGGACTAGAGCCACGGTTACTAAATAAAACCCAATACCAAAAGTAACGGCCTTGGATTTTTTATATAGAATTACTCCGGCCCCAAGGATCACTAAAAATAGAAGTGGATACAATATTGATCCCAATGCGGAGAGTTTATTACCTTCAGGATAAGGATAAAACGCACCAATCTCCATGGGATAAAAAAACTTATATAGATATTGGACAAATCCGTACGATGCAAACTGAAATCTTTCCCACAGCGTAAAGGTATCAGGTGCCGCCAAAGCATTGACTTTTTCTCCAGTTAGGGTCAGTACACCACCAAAATCACCTCCACTTTGTACACTGATAGCCATCATTCCAAAAAAAGTGGAGAGTGCGAGAAATGGTGCTTTCTCCAACCACATCTTTTTTTCTGACCATTTTCTACCATACCAAAAGTCCAGCAATATCCATACCACCGGGATGACCACCGCCATGGCCTTGGACAATACACTAGCCATAAAAAATACACCTGCCCAGAGGAGCCATTTCAGTGATTTTTCTGTTACATAATGACTATACGCCATACATGAAAGCAAAAAGAAAAAGGTATAAAGGACATCTTTTCGCTCTGAAATCCACACCACGGATTCCACGTGCATCGGATGAATGGCAAAGATCAAAGCGGTAAAGAAGGCCACCCACCATTGATATCTTGTGATTAGCAAAATAAAATAAAAAACCAATACACTATTGATGATATGTATGGCAACATTAAGTTGGATAAAGGGTGCGGGTTTCAGTTTTTTCACATCTTTTGGTGCTTGTATAGCTAAAGACGTCATCGTCAATGGATGATAGTTTAAAGAAACGGGAGACTTCCAAAGCTGTGCGTATTGTTTTTGCAGTACCAGTGGTTGTTCTTCTACGTACACTTGGTCATCCCAATTGACAAAATCATGATGGAATGACGATTGATATAAGCCGAAAGTCACTAATACGATCACCAAGCTGAATACCCAAAATTGAGTAGCATAATTACTCTTCACGGCATTATGGTTCACAGTAGCTGTGTCTGGTTTAGAAGTTTTAGCACGCATTAGAACTTAGATTTAAATGAAGACAAAAATAGCTTTATTTTTGAAGTAGTCGTACCCTGTTTAAAGATTTTTTTAAATACGTTGGTGTGTGAAAGATACACTTGCAGATAGACAAAGGCAAATAATGCTTATTTCCAGAACACGACAAGTGGTGAGTCAACCACACAAACCCAAACATTTGATTAATACCTGCGCTGATTGCAGTTCGAAACCCATAAAGTTGCTGCTGAAATAACTTATTAATGACAATGATTTTGTTCGCTCTTGAGTTTAGTGTTTACGCACTGCTTCTCTGGCAAATTTGTCTGTCCATTCTTTACGTTTCTTGATAAATATAGCTATTGAAATAACGGTAACCAGAACAAAACTCCACGCAACTACAGACCAAAATGTACCCAACTTGGGAATTCTTACAAAGCTCTCGGCTGCAAAAGCTGCGTAAAGTCCCACTACAGAGAAATACATTCTGGTGAAATGGGTTTTGTAATCCTTGGCAGTACGTTGTTTTTTCAACATGGGTATCATGCCCATGACCAATGAAAAAGTAGATACTATGGAGAAAAAATGAAATAACCCGAATTTCCCGAAAAGTCTATAAATCCCAAAAGATGACACTATCAGTACGATCATGCTCACTACATATAAATATCCGACTTGTCTATGGGTTTTTGTTCCTTTTTGTAGAAACAAAACAAGTCCACCTAAGATCACAGCTAAAATACCCGATATTAAATGTATCATTCCGACGTTGTCTCCTACTAAGTGGTTCATGGTGTTGATTTATGATAATGATTAAGTAAACATGTCAATAGAAAAAGCTGCTTAAACCAGCTAAAATAGGGATTTTTTCTTTTTCAAAATGTTGAATGTACAAAAATATTCCCAAGCTTATTACAGCAAAATCAAAGATTACATTCATTAAATAGCACATCTAATGTCGATGAAGCATAACGAATATGTTCTTTCAGGCACCAAATATATAAGCTATTCCTAAATGACGGAATTATTTTTAAAAAAAATTATTCTCAGTTCATTTTAAAACTTGGTCCACATTAGAGAACCACAACCCTATTGACGACTATTTTGGACAGAAAAAAAAAGACCTTCAAACGAATGGTATTCACTTGAAGGCCTTTTTAAAGTCCAGAAAGATAAAGTCTTATATTTACATCTTGACCACTTTGGCAGTGCTGATTTTATCTCCTGAAGTGACTCGAACGAAATATGTTCCGGGTGCGTAATGGGACATGGGAATGTTGATTTCGTGTGCTCCTTGGCTGAGTGTTTTTTGGACCAAAATATCCATTTGTGCACCCAAAGCATTGAGTACCATCACATGGGTATGAGCACCACGACTTTCAAATTGTAATGTTGTGTATTCGGTGCATGGATTAGGATGTAATTTTGTTTCCAAAATCAAATCTTGTTCGTCCAAAGAAGATGGTATCGCACAATTTTTGATAAAAGGTATTTTTTGGAAATCGTTAAACAATAGGCTTCTGACATCACTCTCAGATGCGCCCATCCAATCTATGAGAATAGATGCATATACAGATCTGAAATCATGCTGCATGGGTACACCTTCTTGAGGAGCCACGTCTGCAGTGATTTCAGGGTTTTTGCCAAAAACAGCTTGATTGACACAGTCTCCAAAGACCATTAAAGGCGCAGCAGTACCGTGATCCGTACCAAAACTATTGTTAGCTTTGATTTGTCTTCCAAACTCCGAGAAGGTCATACCTACTACTCTCTCATGGATACCTAAAGCTTTACAGTCTTCCATAAATGCAGCGACGGCTCCTGACACCCTGTTGAGAAGTGTGGCATGATTCCCTAAATTGGTTTCGCCTATTTGTACTTGATTGGCATGGGTATCAAATCCACCTAGATTGACCACATAAATTTTGGTTTTTAAACCACCAGAGATTAGCTGAGCTACTATTTTGAGCTGTTCAGCTAGTGTATTACGATTAGTAGTATCAGTTGGGTATGTGGCTATATTGTTTCCTTTTTCAAAGGCTTTTAAAACGGTTGAAGCATAATCATTAGATTGTTTGATCGTTTTCCTGATATAATCTACTTCTGTGCTATAGCATGAATTGTCCACTGGTGCAGCTACAGTCTCTTCTACCAGTCTAACACCAGCTTCATTGGCCAAGGTAAAACTAAAGTTGGTTGCCGGACCTTGGCAAGTTTCATTTACCGTATTGCCCAAAGTGATCGCGAATGGGTCAGGATGATCTGCATTAGGATATGCATCAGGAAAGCCTGGATATTTTTGATCCAGATATCTGCCTACCCATCCGGTACGTTCATATTTGTTGGCATCTGAAGCCGAAGTCCATATATCTGTAGATCGGAAATGCGACCTATTTTGATTGGGATAACCCACAGATTGAACCACGGCCAACTTTCCTTCTTGATACAATTGATGTAAGCCAGTCATGGATGGATGGAGACCCGTTTTATCAGTCATTTTGAGTACGCTGCTTTCTGGTATCAATAGACCCGGTCTGACCGCGCTCAAGCCTGAATATTGGTCCAAAGGGATGACCATGTTAAGACCGTCGTTACCACCATTGAGTTGTACCAATACGAGTACACGATCGTCATCATTACTGATAAAGTTAAATAAGGAAGATTGTGATATAGCTGCCACCTCTAGTCCACCTAAAAAAACGGGCAAAGACATGACGGATCCAGTTTGTAAAAATTGTCTGCGTTTCATTTTTTGTAAATTTGATTGTGGATAAAGGTGATTAACTCAAGTGAAATTCTGGCATACGCATCATGTACACTAAAAGGTTTCTAAGTCGGGTGTTTATTACGTTTAAATTTGTTGTGTTCGTTATATTAGCTTTGTAAGTTGTGTATGCTTTGGTCCAGTCTCCTGTAGTTCCTGTATTTAGAATGCCTTTTAGTACTTCAACTTGATTGGTTGACAAAGGCCTTGAGATCATAATAAGACTTATTTCTTTTATTACAACGTCAGCGTCTTCTGGTTTTGAAAACTGATTGACGGTTTTTAAAGCATCAATCTGCAATCTATATGCCCCACTAGAATATGAGATTCCTGCGTTTCCTATTCCATCGCTGTAAATTTTTCTTTTTGGAAGAGACGATGCGTTTAGCCAAAGTCTACTAAAGCCAGGTTCTTGATAATATTGTGGCCATCCTGCCACAGATGGTGCATCAAATATACCCATTTCCATATTACTCGAAATACCTCTTAAACCATTGAAAGCCGTAACTTTCAATAATTCAGTAGATGGTACTGTAAATGCAAAGTTATTTAGAGGATTTAGGATAAAATCCATAGGGTTTTTAATGATGGCACCGATGACACAATCATCATAAAAATGTTGACTAGAAATCAAAGCTTTTACTGCTGGAGCCATTTCATAATTATTGTCGCGGATGATATCTGCCAAAGGTGTAATGATATTTTTTTGGATATCATCATCGATTCCAGATTTGACAAACCATCTGTAAAGTTTGGTAGCCATAAAAGTAGCTACTTCAGGTTTTTTAAAGATGATGTCCACTACATTTTTATATTCTTCAGCCCCAGCGTTGTTGATCACTTCATTGTTGAATCGGTGAGACAAAGTCTTAGGTCTGACATCGTGTCTTCCTACTCTATATTCACTTCTTATTGGAAGCGGAGTTAAGACATTTATCCATCCCGACAATGCCCTTGCCAATTCCTTCACGTCTGTTTCCGTAAAAGTTGAATAATCTCCAGGTCCAGCATCATCACCTTTGCCTAGTGTAAATAGTTCCATCAGCTCTCGAGCATAATTTTCATTGGGTGCTGCGCCTGTATTTTCTCTCCCGTTGAGGTAAATCAACATGGCAGGATCTACTGTAATATCTTTTGTCAATTGTTTAAAATTGCCCAAAGCCGCCTTTCTCAGTCTATTGATATACATGTAAGAAAGCCTTGCGTCATTGATATCTGCAGTTACAAAATGATTATGCCAAAACATGGTCATTTTCTCTCGTATATTGGGAGAACCGGACAACATTTGTTCTATACTCCATGCTCTAAGTGATCTATTGCGGTATCCATCTACATCATTTGAGATTCTTCCTTTATCCACCCAAGTTTGACCTACTGCCGCATCAGGATCTGTAACACTTTCATAGTTTATCGGTGGAGCTGGCATCGGGAGGACTTCCAATAGAGTATTCACACATTGATCCATAGATTTTTTGCCAAAATCCTTGATCGTAGCATAAGGGACGCCATAAGTGGTACGTCTTAGCAAATGTGCTGCCAGGTGGTCATTCCAAGGTCCGGTGTATTTGTTGAGTGACGACATGAGTATTTATTTTTTATAAATGCTGTAAAAATACTTGACTTTGACAAACGCAAATCTCGAAAGTTTAACGCTTCTAAAAGCAAAAGTAAGATTATTAAATTTTGTACTCTATTTGTAAAGGTATTTTTTAATTTTTTTTCGCGATGTTTTCTATTTTTGGTCAGAATATTAGAAAACAGTGGTTCATTTGCTAAAAAGTCTATGTTTCAGGCTCCATGTTTTAATACCTGCGTCAGCTAAAAGTATCATTTTGCCACTAAGGCACGACGACACAAAGCTCATTTTATATTCATTAGACCTCGTAAATGTGTATTTTTTATTTCTGATTTTTGTTGAATACAGTATGCTGTGAAATATTGATGTTGTGTCAAAAATTTAATCTGAATATCGATCCAAGACTGCAAGTCAAATAAAGGATTAAAATGTTTTATTTCATCAAATAATAGACCAGATATCTTTTGATAAGTATCCGTACCCAAATAAGCTAAGTCCGCATCTGCTAATATTTGACCACAATGATCTTTAGGGCTTTGAGGTATTTTGGTAGCCATGATCATCTCGCAAATATGTGTCATATCTATATCGGAGATACCATATTTAGGCAATATCTTTTGAGCGTAGTCACAACTCACTTCTTCGTGATTTTGATAAGTAAACATAAAACCTGTGTCATGGCACAACGCCGCAATTTTTATTTTCATCAGTTCTTCTGGAGCCACCGATTCATGTGCAGCAATGATAATGGCGTCTGCCAATACACCTTCCGTATGATCTACGGTATGATAAGTAAGCTTGGGCGACAACTGATCGGTCAACGCTCCCAAAACTTCAAGCCTTAGCTGATTAAAACCAACATCATTGCTTGCCAAATATACATTATTTATATCCATGGGTTGAGTATATTTATGTGGTAAAGCTTCAAATGGGGTTTTGAAATTTTTCCAAGGCTTCTTTGGACATACCTTCCAATACTTTTTTGGCATGTTGATATCCTTTGGCTACAATTTTATGAAAATCGGTCCAAGCAGTGAGACCAAATTTGGCCACATCAGGATTAAAATGCAAATCCAAATAATCAATAGATTCGTGTCTTCTTGCATTGCTGTACATCAACGTAGAATTGATAATGATAGACCCAATACCGGGCAATCTGTATCTTTTGTCCTTACTTCCTAACAGTTTATGCCGTAACAACTGATTATTACTGGGCATTTCGTCGATGGTCATTTTATGGTTTTTCTCCATCATAAAATCAATACCTATGACTTTATTCATATCGAGATTTCGCATGATGTCAGCTGGAAAATTATTGAATGTTCCACCATCTACAAACAGCTCGCCATCTATGATTACAGGTGGAAATACTCCGGGTATGGCAGACGATGCAAGCAAAGCTTTGGCCAAGTTTCCTCTGAAAAAAACAGTTTCATCAGATTTGGTATAATTGGAAGCAACGATGTACATGGGTATCCAGGTATCTGCGATGTCTATATCCTGCTTGCCGCTCAAGGTTTTGATCGTAAACTGGACCATTTTTTTGATATTCAGTCCTTTGATGAGTGATATGAGTGGAATGAAACTCACGTCGGACGAAGGTTTGTGCAGTGTGGCTTTAAAGATGGTTTCTTCTACTTCGCTGATGGGTTTATCAAAAGCCAAGGATGCAGCCATCATAGAACCCACACTGGTACCGCCTATATAGTCAATTGGAATTTGATATTCGGTCAACGCTCGCATCACGCCTATATGTGCAAATCCTTTGGCTCCTCCACCAGCCAACACTAAACCTGTAGCTTTGCCCGTCAAAATTCTTCCCATCCTTTGCAAGTCTTTGTGATGCCCTGCCCTGAGATGAAAATGACTTTTGACCAAAGGACGGGCATCTAGCCAATCCCTAGTTTTATCTGGCGTGATGGTATCCTGCGGGTGTACAAGCGCTATGGAAAAATGGACATTGACCATCTTTTGGAGATCTTCTTCTAACTTGGTTAGCTGTGGCGTTTGGGTGCTGTCTGCGAGAAGTACGATATGATCTGCTTGTCTGAGACACTTATCATTCCAAGAGGATGACTGCGTATCACATTCAAAAAACATGAACTCATACAGCAACTCTAAATCATTGAGCCATTTAATGAGCTTTTTGCTTTCACTTTTGTTTTCGTCGGCTTTGTTTTGGTCTGGTTCAAAACCGTTTTGCGCTAACAATGCTTTGTTTACATGGCAAACATCCATACTTTGGGTACAATAATCAAAGAGTGATTTGATGATTTGTGTACTATCGATGGTGTCGTGGATCGGAAGGAAACAAATGTTGACTACATGACTTTTGTGTGTTTTATGCGTTTTTTTGATCCGCTCTATGATGAGTTTGGTGACATTGAGTGCTACAGCCGAATATTCACGGATCACTTTTTCAAACAATGTTTTGGGCAGTTGTACCAATACACTATCTCTTAAAGCCGTAACTGTGGCGTATCTGGGTTCGCCTGTAAAAATGGCCATCTCCCCTACTGTTTCACCACGCACAATATCTCCAATTTTATATTCTTGGCCTTCACTATCTTTTTTGGTGGCTACCAATCTGCCACTGAGCACGAAGTACAAGGAGTCGCCGGCATCACCTTCTCTGATGATGGTTTTACCGCCGTCCAACTCTATCCAAATCAATTGATCTTC
This sequence comes from uncultured Aureispira sp., assembly GCA_964526715.1. Classification (GTDB taxonomy): domain Bacteria; phylum Bacteroidota; class Bacteroidia; order Chitinophagales; family Saprospiraceae; genus OLB9. The sequence continues at coordinate 103,134 of CAZGMB010000007.1, forward strand.
TATTTGATTCAGGATAGTATCATCAAATTCGCCAAATATTTTATTGAGGTTGTCCCTCAGCAATTTTCTATGAAATTCGTTTTGGTGAAGTGGGTCTAGAGTCGACATATAGATTGGTCTTTTTTGATTATAAATGTGTTTTATTAGCGTATATTTTGGAGTTACTAGGTGTCTTATTTTACGTTTGATCTTTTTTCCCCAATAAAAAGTAGGAGTGCATCATTCCTTTACCTTTGATGGCTATCTTACCACAATCTTCATAAATATAATCCGCTCCCAGTACGTTTTTGACATCTTCGGTGATATGAATTTTTTCTGGATGGCCACTGGCTTCGAAGCGACTCGCCACATTGACACAATCTCCCCAGATATCATACACAAATTTTTTATTGCCAATGACACCGGCCACTGCCTGCCCAGTATGAATACCCATTCTTAGCGTCAGATTATATTTTGGGGTGTACTTTTCTTTGATGACCTGATTAATTTCAAGGGCCATATTGGCAATGCCTTGGCAGTGCTGGTCATTGGGCTTGGGCAAGCCTCCTACGGCCAAGTAAGAATCTCCGATGGTTTTTATTTTTTCAACACCATATTTATCAGCTAAAGCATCAAACTCGCTAAAGATTTCGTCAAGCATAGCCACTAATGCATTGGGAGACATATGGCTAGCAAAACGAGTAAATCCTACAATATCTGCAAATAGAACGGTAACATTTTCAAAACTATCGGCGATGGATTGGTTACTATGTCTTAGTTTTTCGGCAATAGCATCCGGAAATAGACTCAATAGCAAACGGTCTGATTTTTCTCTTTCGGTTGCCAACATATCTTTGTAAGCAGCATTTTGGGTAAAGAAAAAATAGGCAAAGTACAATGAAATAAACATGCTGTCTAAGGTCACCACAGTATTGAATATTTCAAAAGTAGCTTCAGGTACTTCAAACATGGGACCGTAAAAAACATTCCATAAGATCACTATCAGGAAGGCCAACAACAATAGACCTAAATAATTAAAAAACTGTTTTTTCTCTTTTCTAGAAAATAATAAAATAGTGGCAAATGGGACAAATACTAAGTGTACCGTGATCATCGTATCCATCCCATAATACAATGGAGGTACCCCGGTGATGAGCAATGCCAAAAGCAAAGCTATTGACCTACCCCATTTGAAAGACATACCCCAAAATATGGTTCCCATAAATAAGAGTACGTAACCCGTCCAAGTCACTAACACCAACCAAAACATCTCCCACATCTCCAGATACACAAACCCAAAACCCCAGATACCAATCACAAAAATCATCATCATTTCTAGAATGAGATAGATGGTCACATTACGTTTTTCATCTTCATCAAAATGATGGTAATGTTTTTGAATCACTTGCTCTACGAAGGGTATTTTCATATGTGTATTGTCTTTGTTTTTTGAATATTCATAACCAGTACCGCATCAGTAACGGAATGCAATCGATAACCATAATTTTTACTAATGTGTGATAACCTTTCAAAATCGGCAACAAGTATCTTTACCATTGTTGCAGGGTAAAAAAAATCACTATCAACCTTGAATATACTAAGCCAAGAATATGGCAAACATGCTTTTATTGGTTGAAACCAATTGGGGATGGTATCGGCGTATGTAGGGTAATCTCTCCACAAGCTGGGCAGTAAAAATCTAGGAATGCAAAAACTTGGCTTAAGCATCATGATTGAGGTTTGGGGTAAATGATTGCCAAAAATAATATATTTTTCTAAACTTAACATTTTTATTTTCAGATTACCTTTTCCTATGTCTATTTTGTGATCTTCATGAGTGGATTTCACTAGTTTTCACACCTGAATTAGTGTTTATGTCCATCACTGCTAATCCATATTGATTGCATGAAGAGATGATTAGCATACCGTATCCTTTTATGGGTTTTGGTCAGAATATGAAAGGGAGATCTATGAATCTTTTTTAAGGTAAGCCTTACTTAGGCCGTATTTTGTTTGGGTTAGGCAGTAAGCAGCTTGATTTTTATTTATACTTTTGCGGCAAAATATTGATATGTACACAAAAAGACGATATGGATTTTGGATGACATTTAATTGGAGTAAAGAACCATTTATTATAGGATTGATTTATTCAACGGTTCTTACTTTGATTTATGAATATGTCTTTCATGTGCTCAACTTTGATTTTTCATTTGATTGGCAACCCATCAGTGTTTTAGGTATAGCAGTTGCCTTTTATGTTGGTTTTAAAAATAATGCCAGCTACGATCGTACTTGGGAAGCTCGTAAAATCTGGGGTGGCATTGTCAATAATTCCCGTACTTTTGGCGCTGCTGTGACGAGTTTTATCCAGGGACCTGGTCAGGAAGCCATCAGAAAGGAACTGATCCATCGCCACGTAGCTTGGTTGACAGCCTTGAGATTTCAATTGAGACTCGCTCGGGAATGGGAGCATACCGAAGACCGGATCAAAAATAAATATGCTCCAAATATATCGGAGATGTATAATCATGATTTAGAAAACGAAGTTAAAAATCTCATCTGCGAAGAAGAATTTGATCTGTATTCTGGCAAAACCAATATGGCCGCCCAACTTTTGCAAAAGCAAGCCACCCGATTGCAGGAATTGAAAGATAAAAATTATTTTGAAGATTTCAGACACATGGAATTTCATAAGCTAATCGCTGAGTTTTATGCTGATCAAGGTAGAAATGAGCGTATTAAAAACTTTCCTTTTCCTAGACAATACGCATCTGTTGCCTTTTGGATGAATGTAATATTTGCCATATTGACACCTTTCGGGTTACTGAATATTTTTCACAATCAAGATAGCCATACGGTTTGGTTGACCATTCCTTTCTCAGCTTTGATCATATGGGTGTTCTTCTTGATGGAAATGATAGGCGATTATTCTGAAAACCCATTTGAAGGAACGTACAATGATGTGCCCATCACCACCATTTGCAGGAGTATTGAGATAGACCTGAGAGAGATGCTAGGTGAGTCAGATATACCCAAGCCTATCGCCAATGATGGAGGGTTTTTGATGTGATTAGTATGTCATATGCTTATATTTCCACTTCATAGTTAGCACTCATTATAGTTTAAGACCGCATTGCAAAGACTGTTATGTATAAGACAATAGGTATTGGCCACTCATGGGACCACAGCTTGTGAGATAATATTGTGGTGAAGTTTCTATACATTGTGTTTTTTGGATGTTACAATCGGGGCTGAGATCTAGATCATTTACCCAATTTTTTACTCTTAATTTCAAGGTTGGCTTTGCAAATCATGCTTTAGGAATGAAGGCTATTTTAGGTTACCGCCTTCCAAATTTACTCCGTGGTTCCTCCGTGGATACTCCGATCTTTAGACCACCTTGTCATAGGGTTGTCATAAGGTTGTCATAGGGTTGTCATATGTGAAACCTATAACAAGCCTATATATTTTATATAAATACCCTATTTTTACCATACTTAAGGGCCGTAGCATGGTGGGAACATTCGTTAAGTAAAGTGGGAGGTACAAAATGGTATTCTTAAGGTAATCTTAGATAAAGAAAGGTCCTTTAACGACAAACTTCGAGATCTTTGATTTAATATAATTTAATATTCCAAATACCCATGCAAAGTGAAAAGAAGAGATTAAAGTAAACTGCAGCAAAGTCTTTCAAGCATGAATTTAGCATGATAGCCTGACCGACAGCTTAGCATGAGGCACGCCCCAAGGTATCCTTTGCCATCTTAAATGAGCAGTTATTTAAAAACATTCTAAACATAAGTAATTTTAAAGGTGTTTAGTTACTTTATAATTACCTTTGTGACGAATTTCTAAATAATTCATGATGAATAAAAATATTATAATTGCTGTTGTGCTCATAGTAGCAGGTATTTTGGTGTTCTTAAGCGCTTCAAAAGATGTGAGCACCTATGCCAATTTCAAACAAGCAGCCAATGGTGACAAAGTAAAGATTGTTGGCCAATTAGCCAAAGATAAGCCTATGGTCTACGATCCCCAAAATAGTCCCAACGAATTTACTTTTTTCATGAAAGATGCTGATGGTGTGGAAAAGAAGGTTGTGTTACAGAAACCCAAGCCACAGGATTTTGAAATGTCAGAACAAATTGTGGTTACTGGCGAACTTGAAGGCGACACTTTTGTAGCTTCTGAAATCCTGATGAAATGCCCATCCAAGTACAAGGATGAAGAGATCGCTGTAAAAGCACAACAAGGTTAAATCACACACCATGAACGAAATATCATATATTGGCGAGCACCTTTGGGTAGGCCGCGTGGGACATTTTAGTCTTCTTTTTTCTTTTGTCGCTACGGTATTATCCTTGATTTCATTCTTTCTCGCCACTAAACATAGAAATGACATCCCAAAATCCACTTCATGGTTACAGTTGGGCAGGATTTCCTTTTACGGTCATGGTCTAAGTTTGTTTACCCTCATCGGTGTGCTCTTTTTTGCCATGTACAACCATTATTACGAATACTCCTACGTATTTGATCACGTATCCGAAGATTTACCATTAAAATATATTCTTTCTGCTTTTTGGGAAGGACAGGAAGGTAGTTTTATGTTGTGGATGTTTTGGCATGTTATTTTAGGAGTATTGATGATTAGAACGGCTGGAAAGTACGAAGCCCCGGTGATGTTTACCTTTGCTGCAGCCGAACTCATCCTTATGAGCATGATATTAGGTATTCACATTCCGTGGGGAGAAGAAGCCATCAAAATAGGAAGTAATCCTACCACACTCCTCCGCCACATGAATGAAGCTCCAATATTTGCCAATGCGGATTACCTCTCGCTGATCAAAGGCCGAGGTATGAATCCTTTGCTACAAAACTATTGGATGACGATACACCCACCTACATTATTTTTGGGCTTTGCTTCTACGATTATCCCATTTGCTTATGCCTTTGCGGGTTTGTGGCTAGGTGACCATAAAGAGTGGCTTAAACAATCCTTGCATTGGTCATTGTTTTCTGGTGCTATTTTAGGCGTCGGTATTTTGATGGGCAGTCTTTGGGCCTATGTTGCTTTATCTTTTGGAGGATATTGGGCATGGGACCCCGTAGAAAATGCATCCTTGGTTCCTTGGATTACATTAGTGGCTGGGATACATGTTCACTTGATCTCGCGCAACACAGGATATGCTACCCGATCAGTTTATTTCTTTTACCTAATTTCTTTTGTATTGATCTTATACTCCACCTTTTTGACCCGTAGTGGTGTTTTGGGCGATACTTCAGCACATGCCTTTACAGAGATGGGGTTGGAATGGCAATTGGTGATCCTGGTATTGTTTTTCCTGGTCAGTGGTATGGGTTTGCTATTGTACAGATTTAAAGAAATCAAAAACCCTGAAAAAGAAGAAGAACTCACCTCTCGAGAATTTTGGATGTTTATCGGTGCTTTGGTACTTTTGTTTGGAGCTATTTTGATTATTTCGTCCACTTCGCTTCCGGTATTCAATAAGATTATGACCTGGTTTAATCCGGCATATGAAGGTCGTGTGATCAAAGATGTCGTAGATCATTACAATAAATACCAACTTTGGATCGCCATATTTATCGCTATACTCTCTGGTTTTTCATTATTCATGAGATATGGTGGCAGGCTATGGGAAGAACAAAAGAAAAAGTTTGCTACCAAAATGTTGGTATCATTGGCTGTATCTGCAGTTTTGACTTATCTGAGTTCTTTGTGGTTGCAATACTATAGTTGGCAATATTGGATGATGAGTTTTACTGGTATATTTTCAATGGTAGCCAATACGGATTATTTGATCACCGTAGCCAAAGGAAATATCAAATTGGCTTGGTCTGCCATGGCCCATCTCGGATTTGGTATGATGATGGTCGGTATCTTGGCCAGTGGACTCAATCAAAAACACATATCTACCAATCCATTTGTATTCAAAGGCATGTTTTCTGATGATGATGTCAAAAAATACGTGCAATTGATCAAAGGAAAGCCATTATTTTCGCAAGGACATCTGATTACTTATAAATCGGATACCTTGATCGACAGGGAAAGAAGGTATGACATATTATTCGAAAAATTGAACGATAGTATGGAAGTGGTAGAGTCATTTACCTTACAGCCGAATGCTATGTATTCCAATGATTTCAGTAAGGTAGCAGCATTTAATCCAGATACCAAACACTATTTTGGCAAAGATATCTTTACTTGTGTGGTGAGTTTGCCTCCTACCCTGTCAAGTATGGAAGAAGCTAAAAAAGTGGAAGATTCGTTAAAATTTGAAAACCATACACTAGCATTACATGATACGCTGCATATAGGCACATACGTCTTGGAAGTCAAAGAAATGACCTTTGATCCAAAAAACAAGGATTACAGTAAACATCCACACGATGCTGGTATATCTGCCATAGTTGCAGTCAGGGATACCGTGGCTGATACCACTTACATCATAGAACCGGCATTAGGCATGGAAGGGGCCTTGATGTATCACTATCCCGATCACATCATAGAAGCAGGGCTCAAAGTCAAATTGGGCGAAAACATGCTAGATACATATTTTACGCCTGATGATCAGTTGCAATACAAAGAATACACCATAAAAACCGGAGGTAATTTTGATTTTGAAGGATATCGAATCCAGTTAGTAGGTTTTGAAAAAGAACCCAAACACAAAAATTATAAGAATGAAGCAGGTGATATCGCAGTAGGTGCTACACTCAATGTCTCTGGAGAAGGCATGGCTGAGGAAGTGGCACCCATCTACGTCATCCGTAAAAATCAACCCATGAGTATCAAGTCATACTCAGGAAAATCAGGTCTTCATATCCGATTTGCCAATATTGATCCGGTCAAAGAAGAATTTACTTTTAAAATTGCCAAAGATATCCGAAAGTCAGGAAACGTAGATCTTGCTATAGCCAAAGATGTGCCTAGAACAGATTATTTGATATTACAAGCCACCATTTTCCCAGGGATCAATTTGTTTTGGGGTGGATGTATACTTATGATGGTTGGACTATTGCTTGCTGGTTGGCAACGATACAAATCCCTTAAACGTGCATGATAAATATTTGTATTATTGGATCGGGAAATGTAGCCTGGCATTTGTCCTTATTATTTGCAGAAGCAGGTTGTAAAGTTTTGGTCATCGGGAGAGATTACCGAATTGCTGATGACTTTGAAGAACTACATCGTTCTATCCGCTTTGTACACAAAATGGACGAAATCAATGTTAATGCTGATCTTTTTGTCCTTTGTGTCAATGATGACGCCATAGAAGATGTATTGCAAAACTTGAACTTTAAAATAAAAAAAAAGCAGATTCTTATACATACTTCCGGGAGTGTGCCATCTACCATTTTGCAGCCTTATGCTAGAAACTTTGGGGTGCTGTGGCCGGTCATGACACTGACTCAAGGCATAGAACCAGAATTCCCTTTGGATATACCTTATGTGATAACGGGCAATAATGATGTAACGCTGGATTTATTGACTTCACTTACTGATCAGATATCCAATCAATATATGGTTTTAACTGATGAAAAGCGTAAACATCTGCACCTAGCCGCAATCCTTGTCAATAATTTCACCAATCATTTATACGCTAAAACGTATGATTATTGTGAAGAGCACCAGTTGGATTTTAAGATGCTCAAACCCATCATAGAAGAGACGGCATATAAAGTATCAGGCAATCATCCAGGATTGATGCAGACGGGGCCAGCATTCAGAAATGATAAGAAAACTATTGAAGGCCATCTGAAAATGCTGGAATCTGACGAAGAATTATATAAGCTTTACTGTATGTTTACTGAAAGCATTGTCAAAAGATATTCATTACCATGAGAATTATAGGAGAATTTGATCTGGGCCACATTAAAGCCTCTGTTTTTAAAATGAACGAACGTCTGTCCGTCAAATATGAGCATCAACTCATGGAGCAGATTTATAAGTTTAGGGATGGCAGCGGCATCAAATCTGTAGAAGACATTCGGACTTTTTCACAAAGCATACAGGAAGAATTGATCCAAAGTTTTGAAACCATGGCTGCATTGCGGTGGAAAGGTATCCAATCGATGCGTGAAGTTACTGATCATGATGAAGATGAGATCATATAAGTAAATCGTGCAAAGGATATTTTATTTGATGGTGATTTAAATTTTCGATTTGCATTTTGAACAAAGCTCCATACTTACATTATCAATAGTTTTTATGGTTTCGGCAGCATCTTGCATGACGCAATGAGGACACTCCATACTTTCTTTTAAAATGATGCGGATGTTCATTCAGCGTATAGCAAGATATTCTTGGCAATCATCCAGGATTGATGCAGACGGGGCCAGCATTCAGAAATGATAAGAAAACTATTGAAGGCCATCTGAAAATGCTGGAATCTGACGAAGAATTATATAAGCTTTACTGTATGTTTACTGAAAGCATTGTCAAAAGATATTCATTACCATGAGAATTATAGGAGAATTTGATCTGGGCCACATTAAAGCCTCTGTTTTTAAAATGAACGAACGTCTGTCCGTCAAATATGAGCATCAACTCATGGAGCAGATTTATAAGTTTAGGGATGGCAGCGGCATCAAATCTGTAGAAGACATTCGGACTTTTTCACAAAGCATACAGGAAGAATTGATCCAAAGTTTTGAAACCATGGCTGCATTGCGGTGGAAAGGTATCCAATCGATGCGTGAAGTTACTGATCATGATGAAGATGAGATCATATAAGTAAATCGTGCAAAGGATATTTTATTTGATGGTGATTTAAATTTTCGATTTGCATTTTGAACAAAGCTCCATACTTACATTATCAATAGTTTTTATGGTTTCGGCAGCATCTTGCATGACGCAATGAGGACACTCCATACTTTCTTTTAAAATGATGCGGATGTTCATTCAGCGTATAGCAAGATATTCTTGTATTGCTAAGCATTTACGCAACAAAATTCTATGATTTCAGAAAGATTTAAGCTTTGAATTTATACTATTTAGAAATTTATGAGCGTTGGGATTTAAATTCCTAACCAAACTAAAATTTGGCATTTATCCATCTTCTGCATGGTTTTTCAATCCCATAATAAGTCATGGATGAAATGATTACTATTACCAAAAGATACACACTACATATCCATAAACCCTCCATAAAAGGAATTTTTAAACTTCCGGGACCTTTATAGACATAACCCATTTTAGTAAGTAATGGCACTGCTATAGTAAACATAGTTAATCCATGTGTTAAATAAATGGAGTAAGAAATATCTCCTAAATATTGTAGGGGCTTAAATTGAAATAACTTATACAAACCTTTTTGATTGGCAGCTATGGCTAATACCAAAAGTACAAAGCAAAGTACTATCCATAAATCGTTGACACCCCAGTGAAAGAATACCACGGTTAGTAATATTATTATCATGGCTGAAACATCGCAGTTGAAAAAATTTAGTATTTCTTTTTGTTGAAAAGCTATGTATGCTATCATGCCAGCAATAAATCCTGCAATTCCCCTAATGTAACCAAAGTCATAAGTTACATTTAAATCATGTGGCACGGATAAATTTGGCGCAATGGGATTTACTCTCTCTAAAAAATAAAGTATCGAAACATATAAAAGTATAGATACTAATGACAAAAATAGTACTCCTCCTTTTTTGTATTTGCCTAACATTAAAGCCAATAAAGGAAAAAGGGTGTAAGCCGCCCATTCTGCGCTAATACTCCATGAAGGTACATTCCAAGTGAATATATCATGAATGCCAAATGAATGTAAAAGCAATAAATGGGTGATTATGGCATACGGATTGTTTATGGGGCTAGCGGGCTCGTTGAGTAAATAAAAACCCGCAACGGATAGCAGAAGTGTAAAAAAATGTAACGGATATATTCTTGCAAATCTAGCTCTTATAAACGTGACAAAATCTTGTTTATGTATAGCTGTGGTAAATGTTGAATTATACACATGAAACATAATGAAGCCACTCATTATAAAAAATAAATCTACCATTAAGTAGCACTTTTCAATGGCTAATGTGGTGTTTTGATTTACAAAATTTGCAATGACAGCATCAAAATGATAAACGGCCACCATCAAAGCAGCAATTCCACGCAGAGGTGTAAGATTGGGTATGTTAGTTGGTTTATTGTCCATTTTACTACTTTTACTGGCCATTGGTTTAATTAATAACTCCATAAGTTATTGGATACCTATTTTGATGGGGCAAAAGTATTTTAAATTAAAGCACCATGAAATATAACTTTTGTTACATAGCGCGAAATGTATGGTGACATTATTTAAAAACTAGAAATTTAATCCAAAGGTTTGTCAAAAAGATTGGTTTGATAAGGCTTGGAAAAGCCTTTTATGGTTGATAGGGTGTTCCAAGGGTGAGTTCTCTAACTTAGCCAGTTTGCCCACCGAAAGCGGAAGCATCCAAAATACTTACCGGTAATCTGGTATTATGGAGAAAGCTTCCATTGACATTTGCTTGTATATCGGGAACAGAAAGTAATGCAGCCAGTTTTCCTTGTTTAGCTTGCAACACTTTCAGGTCATTACGCTGCATGGAAATGCTTTGTTTATCGACATAAAGAAACAGACTTTGCAAACTGTTAAAAGTGGTTTGAGCACTACCCATGGTCTTTATACCCATAAAAAACAATAGAAATAAAGACTTATTGATCCAGCTATTTATCATCTTAGTATATTTCATTAAGGAATTACAATTTGTCTGGTTTGTGTGGTATGCGCTGAAAACAAGCCTAATGCACCACCCGAAATATTATTGGGAGGATTGGAAGGCGTAGTACCGCCGCCAGGGCCACCACTAGCAATTTGGGATAAGGTAAAATAAAATTGGTAAGCACTGATATCCACAGATTGCATTTCGATCACCACTTGATCACCACTTTGTAGGTTTCCATTATTTGATCGGAGTGGCCTTTGATTTTCGACCCCATTATTAGTATTGTCATTCCAAACCAAATAGGTATTGTCCAAAGTATCGTTGACGGTAAGTACAAAATTATAATTATTGCCCAATGCAGTGGGATCTTTATAAATAGGAATCACTACATTTTGATCTTCTCCTGCAAAGGTGAATGTATTGATGCGAATAGATTCAAAGGATACATTTTGTGGCATCGTGCTACTTGCAGTGTAGGTCTTTCCATTATATTTGACCAATAAAGTATAGGTGCTACCTTCTTTACCTTCTAGTTTTGATGTGGCATAGATGCCATTTTCGATATAGACTAACGTATCAGAAATTCCGCTATTGTCTGAAATGATGACCTGCGCATTATCCACTCCAGGATATATACTGGACTGCTCAAAAGGCAAGGTTTTAGTAAGTTTTACATAGTATGGACCAGGCTGATTGGTAACGTTACCTTCGATGACAAGGGTAGGTTCAGCATTTTCAAGATCAAGTTCGATTACTTTTTCACAACTGGTAAACAGGATCATCAATGAAAAAAGAAAAATACATGTTTTCATAAAAATTTATATTTTGAAGTAAAGGAATGTGGATTTTAAAATTTAAAATTATAAGATACACTCGGTACCCATTTGAATAAAGATGTTTGTACAGCCTCGGTTTTTGAAGGGTCATCTTCATTATCTCTAAAAGTAATCGTGTAAGCGTTTTCTCTCCCATACACATTATAGATGCCAAAATTTAGGGAACTCTCATACTTACCTTTCTTCTCAAAGTCATAAGTCGCACTGATGTCCAACCTATGATTTGCAGGCATTCTGTCGGCATTTCTACTGCCATATTGGTAAATAGTATTTCCATTGAGATTGTATTTTCCTGTAGGGAATGTTACTGCATTTCCAGTATTATTTACGAATACTCCAGATAGCGACCATTTTTTATTGAGTTGATAACTTCCTACTATGGAGATGTCATGTGTTCTGTCTTGTCTGGAATTATACCATTCATTATTGTTGATTCCATCGATTTTGCGTTCTGTTTTAGAGAGTGTATAACTTACCCATCCTGTAAAATTGCCAGACTTTTTCTTCATGATCACTTCTACTCCGTAGGCCCTACCCTTTCCAAAAAGCAATTCGCTTTCTACATCTCCCGAAGTCAGAAGATCTGCTCCATCTTTGTAATCTACCTGATTTTGCATAGATTTGTAATACGTCTCTATGCCAAATTCATAAGCATTGTCCTTAAAGTTTTGACTATAGCCTAAACTGATTTGGTCTGCAAGTTCTGGTTTGATATTGTAACTATTTCCTATCCACTGATCGGTAGGATTTCCACTAGATGAGTTACTTAACAGATGTAAATGTTGGGCATTTCTGGCGTAGCCGGCTTTAAGACTTTTGGTTTCAGATAGTCTGTAATTCAATGTTAAACGAGGTTCAACCGTAAAATACGTTTTACCTACTTCTCCCGACGCTAGTACTACACTATCCGTTTTCAACCCATTTTCATATATATTATAAGTATCTCCACCCATAATAGTATAGGCTGATGCTCGTATACCATAATCAATGCTCCATTTTTCGTTTGGTTTGTACACATTATTAAGATAAATGGCATTTTCCCATGCTTTGCGCCCTACCTGAGGTTCATTACTATTGACTGAACCACTAAAGCTACTTGGCGTAATGGTATGATGAATCGCTTGTAAACCAAAACGCATGGAGTTTTTGGGATTAGCGAAATAAGAAAAATCTTGTTTTAAGTTCCAATCCTTGATATTGGAGTTAATATTAAATTCGGTATCACCACTCGTAATTCCGATGTTGTAATCATAATTACTGTAAATGAGCGAAGTATTCGAAAACAACTTCTCATTGAGAATGCTATTCCATCTTAGAGTCCCTGTGGCATTACCCCAATCAATACCAAGATTATCTCCAAAACCCAAAACATCACGTCCAAAATAACCAGATAAAAAGACCCGGTTTTTGTCATTGATTTTATAGTTGGCTTTAGCATTAAGATCATAAAAGTATAGTTTACTATCCTTAAAGTCTTCAGTCAATTTTAAGAATAAATCCGCATAAGTTCTTCTGCCTGAAATGATAAAAGATGATTTTTCATTTTGGATTGGACCTTCTATATTGATCTTACTACTGATGAGCCCCAAGCCACCACTCACAGAATAGTCTTTATAATTACCTTCTTTCATTTTCACATCCAAAACAGATGACAACCTTCCACCATACTGCGCAGGACTGTTTCCTTTGATGATGGTGGCGTCCTTGATGGCATCACTATTGAAAGTACTAAAGAATCCCAATAAATGTGAAGCATTGTACACCGGCGCTTCGTCTAGCAATATAAGATTTTGGTCAGTTGCACCACCTCGCACACTAAATCCACTACTTCCTTCACCGGTACTTTTGATTCCGGGCAACAGCTGTATGGTTTTCAACACATCTTTTTCTCCAAAGAGGACAGGTATCTTGGCTATATCCGCCATGTTTAGTTTTTCGACACCCATTTCGGGTTTGGTAAGATTATCATCTTGGCGCTCGCCGGTGATCACTACCTCATTTAAAAGCACTGAATCATCCATTTCTACATTCAATACCGTGGATTTCACCATGTCCAATGTGGCAACAAAAGTATTGTATCCCACGTATGTGATGACCAAACTTTGAGAGCCTTTAGGGAGCTGTAATGAATAAAACCCATACTCATTGGTTGTGGTACCCGTAGCAGGGGAGTTTTGTAATGAAATGGATGCACCGATGAGCGTTTCACCAGTTTTCTTATCCTTGATAGTGCCGCTGACGGTAAAGTATTCTTGTGCCTGAACTGCAGCAGTCCATAACAAAGTGAATACTACAAATAATAATGATTTTTTGATTTTGTATAACATCGTTGTCTAAATTTTTGACAAAGATGCGGGCTTAGGGTAAGCTAAAATAGAAGAATTAAAGTGAAACGGACAAAAAAGGGATGAAGTGGACAAGGACCTGTTTTGTACAAAACAAGTGCGATTTACTGATGGGTCAGCCAATCCAGAAAATCAGAAACTTTTTCCTTGCCTACCGTAATCTCTTCTTTGAATGGAACAGTAAGTATCACCAAAAGCTTGCGATGAAAGTATTGTGATGCTTCTTTTACGGCTTTGCGGTTGATCAAAAATTGTCTATTTGCTCTAAAGAAAAATGGTTTGTATTGATCTTCTAGTATATCCAATTTTTTATTGATCATCACCTTCTTTTGATCAAATGTATAAGCGAATACTATCCCGTTATCTATAAAGAATAATGCAATTTTTTCGCCTTCTAGTGGTATGATTTTATCCCCTTGATGGATGATGACCGAAGGAATGTTTGTGGGTTGTACTTGACTTTTAATAGCATCAAATAATTTTTCTAAAGGGAGAATGGTACTCCTAAAGTTGTTCTTTATAGTCTCAAATTTAGTCAAAGCTTTTTCTACGTTCGATTTTGTAATCGGTTTTAGGATATAATCTATACCAATAGTATTAAAGGCTTCAATTGCATATTGATTGAAAGCGGTACAAAACACAATAGGTGTCTGATTTTTTGTTTTTTCAAAGATCTCAAAACTCAGTCCATCACCCAATTGGATGTCAGAAAAAATTAAATCAACTTCTACATTATTTTTAAAAAATAACAATCCATCTTCAACTGATTCAATATGAGCAACAATTTCTATATTAGGATTTATGTCATTTATGGTCCTGGCTAAATCCTTAGCTACTAATTTTTCGTCTTCAATAATGACTATCTTCATGTGGGTAATAATGGAATGATGACTTCAAACGCTTCGTCAGTGTCTTTTATAGAAATAGATTTATGAAAAATTAATTGATATCTTTTATTCAAATTAGCAAGTCCTGTGGACGATCTCTCGGTTAGTTTAATGGATGATTTACGATTCCAAACAGTTATCTCATTAGGTTTGTAGGTAATGGTAAAATGCAAAGGTTTTTTCTCTGTAAAATAATTGTGTTTAAAAATATTCTCTACCAATGTTTGTAAAGCAAGGACAGGAAGCTGAAATTGCATCACTTCATTGGGAATATTCACTTCGTAGGTAAAAGCATTTTCAAAACGCACTTTTTGCAGATCAATATAATCCACCGTAAAATCCAGTTCTTTTCTTAAACTGACTACCTCCGTATGATGTGCTTCCACAGAATACCGCAAAAATTCTGATAGTTTGACCACATAATCTTGAGCAGAAACCACATTTTCTGTAATTAGAGACTTCAAATTACTTAGTGCATTAAATAAAAAATGCGGCTGCATCTGTTGTAGTAAAACTTGTTTTTGAGCTTCACTGTGTTGAAGTTTTATTTCTTGCAATTCTCGTTGCGTATTTGCATTTTTATAAGAATAAAATATAGAATTCATAATAACGATAATGACTGCATTGAGCGCAAAAGAAGTAGCTATCGGATAAGCAAAATATTTATCTTCAATGGGTGGTTTTGCAAAATCAAATGGTGATAAAAACGTTAACAAAATTAATCTAGTCAAAATATTGACGCCGTAAGAAGCCAAAAACAACCAAACGTTATTTAGAGATGGATACTTGATTTTGAGATTGATAAGTATGACCCAAGCCAGAAAAGTATTTAAAGCAAGCCCAATAGTTAGTATCAATACTTCTTGGGGTTCAATAATTTTAAACACGAAAAACGGCAATACCCCATAAATCGCAATAATAGGCGATGTAATAAGGGCCATTTGATACAATTTACGATTCATGGCTCAAAGTTAGAATTGTAAATCGAATTATTTTAAAATCTTCAGGTGAAGTGGACAAAATCTAAAGTGAAGTGGAAAATGTAATCAAGATTATGTAACACCTTCTTATAAAAAAAGTGGCATTGAGTCTCCTCAATGCCACTTTGCACAAACAATGAAAAAATCACAATCTCCTAAAACTACCGTTAACTAGTTTTAAGTAAGTATCTTATTATTCTATTCTGATCAATTTTTTCTGAGTCTGTATTCCATCTATAGTGATGACTACATTATACACTCCTGCAGGAACATCCTGTAAGTTTGTGTTGTATATCATGTCACCGGCTACCTGTACATCGCTCACTTTGATCACTTTCACAAGCTTAGAAGCTGCATCAAACATTTCTACACTTACTACAGCGTCTTGCGTTACTACGATCTGAACATTGGTTTCATTTTTAGCAGGGTTAGGGTAAAGCTCTATGGAGTTTTCACCATTGTGGCTTACTTTGACTAACTTGCTATAGGTTGACTTACCGTCAAAATCGTATTGTTTTACGCGGTACACATAGATACCCGACTTATCAACATCTAAATCAGAAAGATTATATGCCGTCACTTCATGGGTATTGCCTTTTGCAAGGACCTTACCTGGAATGGTATAAAATGCTTTCTCTGATCCAAATCTTCTCTCCACTTCGTAATGGCTAACATTTGATTCACGTGCTACTGTCCACTCTATCAAATGTGTATTGCTAACTCTTCTTGCGGTCACATCCAACCATTCTACAGGTAGAGGTGCAAAAGAAAGTCCTAAATCAATTTGCTCGTAGGCCGTTGCTGGCTGCATATCAAATGCTCTAGTGGTATTCGGACCGTAGCTATGATCTACATCACTATCTATATGATCTGCTGCTGCCCTAGGCACTGTAGCGTAATAACCAGCTGGTGGTGTAAACTTCAAGAAGTATTGTTGTTTTTCCAATCCTTCGATCATATATACTCCATCTGCATCAGTTATTGCTGATTCTGTTACCTGTCCATTAGATAATAATACTGCTTCTACCAAAACTCCTGGCATTCTTGCTTCCTGAGCATCTTGTACTCCATTGGCATTACCATCCACCCATACTAAGTTACCTGCAGTAGCCTGTGGATAGAATCCTGCCCCAAGATCACATTTCTCCTGACCAGAAGCTAAGGTAAATTTATCAGTAGTGGTAGGTCCGTTGGCATTGGTGATATCACTATCATTTTCTTCAATGGTACCAATGTTTGCTCGTGCTCTTACCAATCCTAAAGGAGGCATGATCACTTCTACATAGTACTCTCCCGGAGGCGCACAAAACTTCCAATGTCCATCATCTGAAGGTGTGTTTGGCTTTAGATCGGTATACGTATGATCCCATATCAACCATGTTCCGAAGTGGTTTCTCCAAAGATTGACTCTCAATCCGTTGATACCATTTTCGTTAGTTTCCCAAACATCATTTTTATTGATATCATACCAAACAATATCTCCTATCGGAACACATCTATAATATCCTGCATCCCACGTCATGTCTTGTTGTCCGGAAGATAAAGTTATAGTAGCTGTTGTACCAGGTCCATTACTTCTATCCACATCACTATCGGTATTTTCACTACCTCTATTAAAGAATGTGTTTAAAAATCCTGTTGGTGTTATAAACTCTAAGTAGTACTGTCCTGGAAGTAAATTATTAAAATTATATCTTCCGTTTAAATCTGTATAGGTTGTAGATACAAAAGCTCCGTTTCTACGGTACAGATTAACCTGAACACCAGGTATACCTGGCTCACCAGTATTTTGTTGACCATTTCCATTTAAGTCGTGCCAAACAAAATCCCCAATAGATCCTGCAACTACACATGCTGGTGCTGGCACTACTACTACTTCATTGGCACAACCTGCAAACGTTACCGTGATCGTTAATGCTTGTCCCGCTGGGACACCACTGATCACGCCGTTGTTTACAGTGCCATGGCTAGCTGTTACTGTCGCTCCTGTGATCGTCGTATAATTGACGCTATAGTTTGCATTATTGTTGGTACAAACCGGTCCACTGATACTGATCGGTGGATTGCTACATGGGTCTGTGCAACTTGCAGGGCTGGTAACTGCTATTCGGCTTACGCATGCTCCGTTTGTTGCCGTGATCGTTACATTGGTTCCTATCGGAATGTTGATCACTGTGTTACCAACTCTGGTGCCTGCACTAACTGTTACTGTTGCTCCTGTAGTCTCTGTAAGACTTACGGTGTATGTGGTACCAACACAGATACCCTCGCCTACCGTTAAGTCCGGATAACTACATGTGGTCACACAACTTGCTGGGCTGGTATAGGTCAATACTGTCGTACATCCCGTGCCGTTGCTGCTCGTGATGACTACATTGGTTCCTATAGGTATATTGATTACGCTATTGCCTGATACGGTTCCGGCATTGGCACTGATGGTTTGTCCATTGTGGAAGAAGTTGACACTATATGTGGTGCCATTACATGTGAAGTCTCCTATCGTTAAGACAGGTTTCTCACAAGTACATGCTGGTGCTGGTACGACTACTACTTCATTGGCACAGCCTGCAAACGTTACCGTGATCGTCAATGCTTGTCCCGCTGGGACACCACTGATCACGCCGTTGTTTACAGTGCCATGACTTGCTGTCACTGTTGCTCCTGTGATCGTTGTATAATTGACGCTATAGTTTGCATTATTGTTGGTACATACTGGTCCACTGATACTGATCGGTGGATTGCTACATGGGTCTGTACAGCTTGCTGGGCTGGTTACTGCGATAGTACTTACACATGCTCCGTTTGTCGCCGTGATCGTTACATTGGTTCCTATCGGTATGTTGATCACGGTGTTGCCTACTCTGGTGCCTGCACTAACTGTTACTGTTGCTCCTGTAGTCTCTGTCAGACTGACGGTGTATGTCGTTCCTACACAGATTCCCTCGCCTACCGTTAAGTCTGGATAGCTACATGTGGTCACACAACTCGCTGGGCTGGTATAGGTCAATACTGTCGTACATCCTGTACCATTGCTGCTTGTGATAACTACATTAGTTCCTATTGGTATATTGATTACGCTATTGCCTGATACGGTTCCTGCATTGGCGCTGATGGTCTGTCCATTGTGGAAGAAGTTGACACTATATGTGGTGCCATTACATGTGAAGTCTCCTATCGTTAAGACCGGTTTCTCACAAGTACATGCTGGTGCTGGCACTACTACTACTTCATTGGCACAGCCTGCAAAGGTTACCGTGATCGTCAATGCTTGTCCCGCTGGTACTCCGCTGATCACGCCGTTGTTTACGGTGCCATGACTTGCTGTAACTGTCGCTCCTGTGATCGTCGTATAATTGACGCTATAGTTTGCATTATTGTTGGTACAAACCGGTCCACTGATACTGATCGGTGGATTGCTACATGGGTCCGTACAACTCGCTGGGCTGGTAACTGCTATTCGGCTTACGCATGCTCCGTTTGTTGCCGTGATCGTTACATTGGTTCCTATCGGTATGTTGATCACTGTGTTACCTACTC
>CAZGMB010000008.1:0-72150 GCA_964526715.1 uncultured Aureispira sp.
CCGAAAGATCAACAATAAGGGAACTTCCGTCAGATTAGTAAGCAATGTGGGTTAAATAAAAGTGGCCTTCCTTTTCATAATCAAATAATTTTTGATACATGAAATCATAAACTGCTGCTAAATCTGAATATAGAGCCATGGGATTTGAAATTGGAATTTGAGTAAATTGAAAAGGTATTTTATTACAAATTTACCCAATTTTCATCATTTTGTATCCCGACACCATATATTTTGATCTAATATCATACCTTTGTACCTTTATTATTAAATTTAAAATTTGGGATAAATGCCACATATAGATCATGAATTGCTACACCAGTTTATAATAGACGGACTTTATGAAGATATTCATGAAGGAGATCATACATCATTGGCTTGTATACCTGCTGATGATAGAACTCACGCACGGCTTTTGGTCAAAGCAGAAGGTGTTATCGCAGGTATAGCTGTGGCAGAAGCCATTTTTAAACATGTGGATCCTACATCTACAATAGATATCAAACTAAACGATGGGCAAGATGTCAAATATGGTGATGTTGCTTTTTATGTAGAATGCAATTCTCAGGCATTGCTCAAGGCTGAAAGGCTGGTACTCAATACCATGCAGAGACTCAGTGGTGTTGCCACATTGAGTTCGCGGTTTGCCTTTGAAGTAGGCGACTTGCCAGTCAAAGTACTCGATACCAGAAAAACGACACCTTTGATGAGATTTTTAGAAAAATGGGCTGTCACGATCGGTGGTTGTGAAAACTATCGTACGGGTCTGTATGATTGGATTATGATCAAAGACAATCATGTGGATGCTTGTGGATCTCATACTGAAGCCATAAGTAAGGTTCATGAATATTTGAAAGCAAATCAACTAGACCTTGGTATCACGGTAGAAGTACGTAACTTGGTCGAGTTGGAAGAAGTCTTGAACAAGGGCGGCATTACCAGAATCATGTTTGACAATTTTGAAGTTCCTATACTGAGAGAAGCAGTAGCTCATGTAAACCGAAGGTTTGAAACCGAAGCATCAGGTGGTGTTACATTGCATACGGTGCGCAAAATTGCCGAAACAGGTGTAGATTATATTTCTGTGGGTGCCCTAACCCATTCAGCGGGTACGTTGGATTTAAGCTTAAAGGTGATTAAGGACTGACCCATGAGTAAATTAGAGCGAATTCTTCATTATTTTCCAGAAACAGAACTTCCTGTCTTGATTTCGGAAGATTACTTGAGCGAATATGAATTGAATAGTGATCCATTCCCACAAGCATTTATTGATGAGGTCATGATGGAGTGGGAAAAAGAAATAGATGAGTTTACGGAGTTTATCCCATGCGTCAGACTGCCTAAAGAAGAGAAGTATGAGGCTGTCATCTATTGGAAAGGAGGTTTGTTAAAGTATGACTTTATTTTAATTACATTAGATAAAAAAGGGGAGCTCATTTCTAAAAAAAGTATCGCCAGTACTGTAGTCAACGATAATATCATCAAAAAATCGGTAGCATCTATAGAGCCTGATCACATCATCAACATTGTGGCTGGTCAGACCTTGGATGGGGAAGATTACGATGCGTCTTTATCAAAAGCTTTTGCAATGGAAATTCTCCCAACAGGGGAGATTATTTTCAATTTGGACATCTAGTGATCTTTTTCATATTACAACTGATTTTGTTTAAAAGGAATAGATTAATGTAGCCTTGGAGCAATGCTTTTAGTCAATGATAGGAAATATATAAAACCACTTATCCAAAGCACATTGATTTTTTACCTGTAAAAATCCACATATTTTTGATTACTTAGTGTATATTTGCCACTAATCCCATAAACCTGACTTATGGGCTTTTTTAGATTTTTAACCATTGTTAAAGCCGATAACCTTATTTATTTTATGAATTTTCATTTTAACCTGCACTATAAGACCGTCTATGGCGAGCAAATAGGTATAGAATATTGCTTTGGAAAGTCTGTCGGGAAGACCGAAATTTTATTGTTGAACACATTTGATGGCGAAAATTGGAGCGGACAATTGCATACAGAAGATACAGTGCAATATAAGTATCTGCTCATCAAAGATCACGAAGTTGTAGCAAAAGAATGGGGAGGTTTTAGAAAATCTGCAAGTTCCAAAAGTTCCAGAACGATACAAAACGATCAGTGGCGAGCACGTGACCAATATGATAATGCATTTTTGTCTACGGCATTTACTCAAGCAATACTAAAAAGAAGTAAACCCACTAAAAAGACAACAAAAAGAAATAAGGAAACAAATGAAGTTCAATTTATATTAAGTTCAGCAACTATCAATACTGATTTAATTTATGGTATTTTGGGTAGTATACCCGCTTTAGGGAGTTGGGTCAAAGCCATTCCTATGGATGATGCTTCCTTTCCACAGTGGTCAGCTAGCGTCGGGGTAGATCAGTCAGTATCATACTTTGAATACAAATATGTAATTATAAATCCTAAGGATGGAAATATAGTAGCATGGGAATATGGAGACAATCGTCGCTTTTTTCAGGTTTTCAATGATGATGTTCCTTCAAAAACTATAGTCTCAGACAACCATTTCAGGCATGCTGATAGTGTTTGGAAGGGCGCAGGAGTAGCTATTCCAGTATTTTCATTAAGAAGTACACAGGGGCTTGGCATCGGTGAATATACAGACCTGAAATTGCTTACGGACTGGACCCATGATGTGGGAATGAAAATGATACAGGTATTGCCAGTAAATGATACCATCGCTACCAAAACATGGGTAGATAGTTATCCATACGCTTCTATTTCCGTATTTGCTTTACATCCTTTATACATTAATATTCAGCAAATCGCTCCTTTCAAAGATAAAAAAGTACAAGCAGAATTTGCAAAAGATCAAAAAGCACTCTATGCTTTAGAGACTGTAGATTTCGAAAAAGTGCTGCAAGCTAAGTTTAAATATCTGAGTATCCTTTTTGAGCAGGAATATGATACATGGTTAAAAGATAAAGACTATTTGCAATTCAAAAATCAGAATAAAGATTGGTTGGAGCAATATGCTGCTTTTTG
This sequence comes from uncultured Aureispira sp., assembly GCA_964526715.1. Lineage (GTDB taxonomy): Bacteria > Bacteroidota > Bacteroidia > Chitinophagales > Saprospiraceae > OLB9. The sequence goes on from CAZGMB010000008.1 coordinate 3,037, forward strand.
TCATCTCAGAGATATACATAAGACCAGCAATTTCAACCTTTGGCCAGAGTATAGTGTTTTTTCTGATGAAGTGACTCAAAAATTGTGTTCAACGGCATATAGTCGATATAAGGAAATAGCTTTTTATTATTTTATACAGTATCATGCTGACCGACAATTGCAAGGTGCCAGAGACTATGCCAGAACCAAAGGAGTCGTTATCAAAGGTGATTTGCCTATAGGTATTTATCGATATAGTTGTGATGCATGGGTTGCTCCTGAGCTTTACAATATGAATGGCCAGGCTGGTGCACCTCCAGATGACTATGCCGTTTTGGGACAAAACTGGGGCTTTCCTACCTACAATTGGGAAGTGATGGCAAAAGATAATTTTGCATGGTGGCAAAAGCGAATGCAACAGCTTAATAGATATTTTGATGCACTGCGGATAGACCACATTTTGGGATTTTTCAGAATATGGCAAATACCAACCAATCAGGTGCAAGGTACTATGGGGCTATTTAATCCTCGATTGCCGCTTTCCAGAACAGAACTCCAAAACTACGGTATCACGGGTGATCTCACCAGATACACCATACCATATATCACCAATGAGTCATTGCTGAATGCCTTTGGCCATGATGTAGAAGAAGTTTTTGAAGTCTTTTTTTCAAGAAATGCAGAAGGGAAAATTGTTTTCAAATCTTCGTTTGACAATCAGCAAAAAATAAACCATTTCACCAACCAAAATGCCCGTTTCGAAAAATTTGAAAAAGCGCTGTTAGGTATGATGAGCGAAGTTTTGTTAATCTCTGAACCTGATAGTGATGGACAATATTTTAATCCACGCATTACACTTTCGACAACCTATTCTTATAGTCAACTGGATCAATACACCAAAGCAAAGTTCGATCAGCTGTACAATGACTATTTTTATATCAGACATGATGAATACTGGAAACAGCAAGCTTTATGGAAACTTCCTGCTATCTTGGATGCCAGCGATATGCTGATATGTGGCGAAGACCTGGGTATGATACCTAAATCGGTACCCGGCGTCATGAAAGCGATGAATATCATGTCTCTTGAGATACAGCGTATGCCCAAAGGCAATAACAAGTTTGGCCAGGTTAGACAATACCCTTATTTCTCAGTATGCAGCCCATCTTGTCATGACATGTCTACGATTAGAGGCTGGTGGCAAGGAGACCACGATCTGGCCAAAGATTTTTATTATAATTATCTGCATTGGCAAGGACTGACACCCATGGAATGCAATACAGATATCGTAACCACCATCGTAGAAGATCACATGGCATCACCGAGTATGTTGGCTATATTTCCTATACAAGATCTAGTAGGTATGGATAGTAAGTTGAAAAAGGCTGACGCTGCATCAGAACAAATCAATGAACCTGCCAATCCAAAACACTACTGGAGATATAGATTTCATTTGGATATAGAGACATTGCAGAAGTCAGAAGCATTCAATATTAAGATTAAAGATATGGTCCAAAAATATGGGAGGTAGTTGTTTTGTTAAAGTTATTTTACAACCATAATTTAACAAAAAACAGGAACCTTCATTTCTGAAGTGTTCCCGTTTTAAAATTTTCTTCAACTACAGTAATCACTTGACCGACACAATTTTGTCTCGCCACATAGATGGAGGGCCGTCAAATAGTTAAAATCTATTGTGATAGTCATCATCTTTTCATACGCACAAAGGTAGTCGATGTCAGATTCCTGTGAAATATAACTTTTGTTATATTTATGATGAAAAAGTATAATATGATTTTTGTCAGATAAATAACATATGAGTGCCCACACCTGAACCTTGCTTGTAAAAATCTCCTACGGTAAGTACACCATCCAAATCTTCAAACATGTCTTCTTCTTTGTAATGAAACATGTCCATCGCGAGCTTACAAGCCCAGAGTTTTACGCCTGAAGCGGTAAGAATTTCAAGAAATTCACGCACATCAGGCATATCTATGCGTTCCATTTCTTTTTTCATCATGGATGTGGCCAAAGCTTCCATACCTGGCAATCCGCCCAATAGGGTAGGCATGTGCATGGCCGGGTTTCCAACTGTTGCTATATGCAGATGATCAAGTTTTTTATTGTGAATGGCTTCAAGACCAAAGAAAGTAAAAAAGATTTCAGCTTCGATGCCTTCCATACGCGCACCATTGGCCAATACAAAGCAAGCGTATACATTTTCGAGTGTTGCTTTGGATAAGATGATCATCATCTTGTTGATTTTACCGCTATCTTCCATTTTTTTATTTTTTAAAGATTGAAAATTAAATACAACTTACAGGTTTGGGAATTCCAGCTATTTTTGTTGCTGTTTTTAGCGGTGCTACAGGAAACAACTGATAAAACTCCTTGATGTCCACTACACCACTTTTACCGATTTTTCGGATGCTGAGTGGCACATCATTTTTGTACTCATTTTGTATATATTCGATCACTTCCCAATGTCTTGGTGTGAGTGTTACGTCATTTTCAGCAGCGATTGCATCCGCTATGCTTTTGTCCCATTGACTGTATTCAGTCAAAAAACCTTCTTCTGTAACCGAGATGGTTTTTCCAGCTATTAATTTGTCCATTATAATTTAAAATTTATGATTGTGAATTAAAAATCTTTTCCTGCTTCGTTCATCTTGGCGGTTACAAATGGAATGGGTCGTGCTTTGAGTAGCATATGCCAATATACCCATCTGAATGCGAGTTTACCAAAGTGATTAAATCTAGACTCCTTGAGCAATCTGAGCGGTCCGATGCCTGCTATAGGAAATGTACCCGTCACCGGTTCGTGGTCATAATTGAAGTCTATGAGTAAGGCCTTTCCACCACCTGTTTCAATAAAGCAATTGGCATGCCCATCAAACTGTTCAGTCATCTCTTTGCCTTTGATGAAATTAAGAATATTTTCTGTAAGGATTTCTGCTTCAAAATGGACTACAGAACCTGCTTTGGATGTAGGTACATTGGTAGCATCTCCTATTACAAAAATGTCAGGGTGTTTTTTGGACTGTAAGGTTCCTTTATCTGTAGGTACAAAATTGAGGTCGTCTCCCAAACCAGAAACTTCGATCACATCACGACCTTTGTTAGTAGGTACAGTGACCAAGATGTCAAAAGGAATACTTCTGCCACCGTAATCGTTAATGGTATTATTTTCATTATCCACGGATTCGATTGCAAAATCTGGCTCTATGTGAATGTTTTTTTCTTGGAGCAGATACTCAAGAGTAGCAGTGGCTTTAGGTTTGGTAAATGCACCACTTAATGGAGTTACATAGGTGATCTCTACCTTGTCCCGCATCTTTTTATCCTTAAAATAGCTGTCTGCAAGAAATGCAAATTCTAATGGAGCTACCGGACATTTAATCGGCATTTCAGTGATATGTACTACCATTTTACCACCATTCCAGTCACGAAGCTTGTCTCTGAGCGCTTTTGCACCTTCGAAGGTATAAAACGTAAATATACTTTTGCCCCAAGCATCACTTTTCATGCCTTCAATTTCATCAGGTGCTATTTCAGTCCCTGTAGCTATAATCAGAATATCGTAAAGTAATGCATTTCCGTTGGCAAGAATGACTTGATGGTCATTGGGAGATATCCGAGACGCAGCTACATTGACAAAATCAACTCCTTGCGGAATGAATTCTTGGATAGGTTTCACTACATCTTCAGGTTTGTATTGATCAAATGGTAAAAATAAAAAGCCAGGTTGATAATAATGTTCCTTCCTTTTATCAATAATGGTGATGCGCCAATCGTTTTTATTCAATTCTTTATTCAGGTGATTGGCCATAATGGTGCCACCTGTACCTGCTCCTATAATGACTATATTTTTCATCTCCTTTTATTTTGTATCTCAAAATTAGGAGCTTATAGTTTTTCAAAAAGTGACTATAGTCATATGTGTATATGATCAAAACTAAAATACCACTTATAGGTAACATGGGTTACTTATAAGCGGTATTTATATTGCATTTTAGAGATTTATTTATGAATTCTTCTTCAAAGATTAGCTCAACAATTCTTTAACCATAGCTGCGATTACTTTGCCCTCTGCTTTCCCTGCAAGTCTTTGATTGGCTAAACCAATTACTTTTCCCATATCTTTTGCAGATGTGGCTCCGGTTTCTGTGATGATCGCTTGAAGTGATGATTTTAATTCATCTTCACTCATTTGTGCTGGTAAATATTTTAGAAGTTCTGCTATTTCTTCTCTTTCTGTTACTGCCAAATCTTCTCTACCTTGTTTGGTATATATATCTAAAGAATCCTGCCTTTGTTTGACTAGTTTCTGTACGATTTTAATCTCATTAGCTTCGTCAAGTTCATTGCCGCTACCGTCAGTTTTAAATAAAAGGATTGCGGCTTTGATGGCTCTCACTGATCTGAGGGCTGCTTGATCTTTATTTTTCATAGCTTCTTTAAGATCATTGGTGATTCTTGCTTCCAGGCTCATAAATTGATTTTTAATTTTTCTAATTTTAATGTAATATCAACAAAATCTTGTACACTTAGTTGCTCAGGTCTTTGCATAAAATAGGCGTCGTTCATTAAAGATTCTTCTCCAAACAATGGTTTTAAAGTATTACGCAGCATTTTTCTACGTTGGTTGAAGGCTGTTTTTACTACATTTCTAAAGAGTCTGTCATCACATGGAAGTATTGCATTTTCTTTCCTGACTAGCCTGATGACACTGGATTGAACTTTGGGTGGTGGACTGAATGAATTTGGAGTTACATCTATGATTGTTTTGCCTTCGTAATAGGCTTGTACCAATACGGATATCACACCATAAGTTTTGGAACCTGGAGGCGCTACAACCCGGTCAGCTACTTCTTTTTGAAACATTCCTACCATCTCAGGTACCAATTCTTTAGAGTTGACCATTTTAAAAAGTATTTGGGAAGAGATATTGTAGGGATAATTTCCTATCATTAAAAAGGGTTCTCCATCAAATACTTTTTGCATATTCAATTTCAAAAAATCCAGAAAAATGATCTGATTATCATCTAAGATTTTATTTGAAGTCAGATATTGAACCATGTCCTTATCAGCTTCCACAACTTTTAAGTTTGTATCCTGAGCAGCAAGATATTTGGTCAAAACACCTTTACCAGGGCCTATTTCCAGAACGTTTTTGACCATACCATCCATCTCCAAGCTATTAGCTATATTTTTAGCAATAGATTCATTGGTTAAAAAATGTTGTCCAAATGATTTTTTAGCTTTCATTGATCAATTCTAATGGTGAGCATCAAATCAAAGCATCCAATTTTCTTTTTGTTTTGATTGATAATTGCAAAAGTAGTTTTTTCTGATAGAATTAAATATATCACCAAAGATAAACTTCTAAAATAATCTCATTTAGCTTGTATTCAAACAAAATATAATATCTTTGTCTGCTAAAAACGTATAAAATGATTCATTCTCGTATCCTTGTATTGGGTATAATGTTCTTGGCATTGTCTTCTTGCAACGCTCAAAAGACCATTGAAAAACCTGCTGTAAAAATAGTTCAGGATAAACTAAGTATGACTCCAGAATTACTTTGGGAAGTCAAAAGAGTTTCTGGCATTGGCTTGACTACAGATGCCAGTCAGGTAGTATTTCGTGTCTCTACACCTTCTATTGCAGAAAATAAATTTCAAAGTATGCTGTATACCATTCCCGTGAGTGGTGGCACACCTACAGAGATATCGACTTTAAATGGTCTGATGACGGATAAAAATACTAGTCCTGACGGCTTGTTTACTATAATGGATAAAACTGTAAAGGTGGATGCAGTACATGGGCATGATTTTCATCCCGATCTTAAAAAATCAAATGGACAGATCTATACTTCACTAGATTATAGACATTGGGATACCTGGAATGATGGTACTTTTAATCACGTGTTTTTTGGTCCAAAAGGAAAGCCAGAAATTGAGTTTAAAGATATCATGCAGGGCGAGTCTTATCATTGTCCACAAAAACCTTTCGGAGGTGACGAAGATTATGTATGGAGTCCTGATAGTAAATCGATAGTTTATGTCAGCAAAAAACTAAAGGGAACTGCTGCTGTAGTAAGTACAAATACAGACCTTTATAAATATGACATCAATACTGGCCAGACTCTAAATTTGACCCAAGACAATAAAGGATATGACACACATCCGTTATATTCTGTCAAAGGAGATTTAGCATATCTTAGTATGTCCACTGATGGGTACGAATCTGACAAAAACGATATCAAAGTGATCTCTAAAGGTATGACTTATAATCTAACCCAACAATGGGATGAGTCTGTACAAAGTTTTATATGGGCAAATGACGGTAGCAAACTGTATTTTGCAGCTGCGGTTAATGGAACCTTACAAGTTTTTGAAGTAGATTTTCCTGGTTTGACTAAAAAACTGCCTGTGGTCCAACAGCTTACCTCAGGAGATTGGGACGTCAATAATATCATAGGGCAATCCGGAGATCTGTTGATTGTTTCCAGAGTAAGCATCAATAGGGCAGCAGAGATCTATTCATTCAACTTGAAGTCGCAAAAGTGGAATCAACTCACCGACATTAATAAAAATATCTATGAAAATATAGGTACCTGCAACACTGAAAGAAGGTTTGTAAATACCACAGACGGTAAAAAAATGTTGGTTTGGGTAGTATATCCACCAAATTTTGATAAAAACAAAAAGTACCCAACCTTATTGTATTGCCAAGGAGGACCACAATCGGCATTGACACAGTTTTACTCTTACCGCTGGAATCTCCATCTTATGGCCAATCAAGGTTATATCGTAGTTGCTCCCAATAGAAGAGGTATGCCTGGTCATGGTGTCGAATGGAATAGACAAATTAGCAAAGATTGGGGTGGTCAAAACATCAGAGATTACTTGTCAGCGATAGATGATATAGCCAAAGAACCATTTGTGGATAAAACAAAACTAGGAGCTGTAGGTGCTTCTTATGGTGGTTTTTCTGTTTTTTATTTGGCAGGTGTTCATGATAAGAGATTCAAATCATTTATAGCTCATGATGGAATTTTCAATACCCAAAGTATGTATGGCACCACTGAAGAAATGTTTTTCGTAAATTATGATTTGGGAGGACCATATTGGGAAGATAAATATAAAAAGTCTTACACCGATTTTAATCCTGCGTCTTTAGTCGCTAAATGGGATACACCAATCTACATCATACAAGGTGGCAAAGACTATCGTGTACCAGAAGGTCAAAGTCAGGAAGCGTTTACAGCAGCACAACTTAGAGGTATCAAGAGTAAATTTTTGTACCTACCTGATGAAAATCATTGGGTCATACAGCCGCAAAATAGCATACTATGGCAACGTGAATTTTTCAAATGGTTGGATGAGACTTTGAAATAAAGGTCACTAAACCATCATCATACCCTTATTAGTCTTGTTTAACCTCATTTGTGACAGTAGCACGTCAGCAAAATAAAGCAATAAAAATCCGGCCATACTCCATGTGGCATATGTGATGTATGTATCTCCGATTTCGGGTATATATTGTAGATAATTACTTTCGAAAACTTGGTTTTTGGATAGAACAACGATAGATGCAATGGTGACAGAAACGATCATTGCTACGGCTGGAATAGGTAAGATTTGTGTAAAAGAAAGCGCTTTAAATGTTGGTTTTATCTTTTGAGATTGTACAAAGTCAGCCACTTGCAAAGTCAGTGCTTTGTGGAAATCTAAAGATAAGTCAACCTTACTTGTAGCGATCAGTTGCTGATGCATTATGAAACATTGCTCGTAATCATTTTTGAAAATTTCGTCGGTTTTTAGCAATCGCTCCACTTCCAAAGTTTCTTCTCGAGTACAGTCGCCGTCTATATATTTCCAGATTAATTCTTCCATCTTTGGTTATTTATATTGATCAAAATATTTTGAAGCATGCAGTGCCATTTCTTTTCTGGCTCTGTAAAGCTTGATTTTAATATTACTTTCAGTCAGTCCAGTGATTTTGCACACTTCCTTGATATTCATTTCTTCCAGGTAATACAGACTTACAATCATTTTATCTTCATCATGCAAATGATTGAGTAACGCCTGAATATTATATTTAGTTTCATCATCTTGAAGGTTTTCGTCAGTATATTGGTATGTATGAAGATGAGTTGCCTGATCTATGTCTGTAGTATATTTTATCTTTCTTTTATAGTCTATAGCTGTTCGGTATGCAATGGTATAACACCAAGCTTTTAAGGATCCCTTAGTATCAAAATTGGATAAAGCATGCAGGATTTTCATAATAGCATCTTGAGTGGCTTCTTGGGCTTCGTCTTGATGTGACAGTATTTTGTTGCAAACATGATATATAAATGTCCCGTATTCATCCACAAAAACAGAAATAGCCCTTTGGTCACCTGACAAAAGTCTATTAACTATTTCGTATTCTTTGTTTTGATGGAAGCTCATGCTATTTTATATACAGCAATATTACGGAACGATGCGGATTATGGTTACAATTTGTAAAAATAATTATTTTTTTGTAACCAAAAATTTGAAAGCTTCGTAATGAGTTTGTAATTATTTTTTTCTAAAATTTTAAATCATCAATAAAATGGCAACAGAAATTATCGGAACCATTCTACTTTTTTCTACTATTATGGTATTTATCGTAAGTTACTTCAAAACACGTCACAACGAACGAATGGCATTAATCAACTCAGGTCGCACAGCCAAAATCTTTGATACCAATGATACCGAATCCAATAAATCCTTAAAGTTTGGATTGTTCTTATTGTCCATAGGTTTGGGACTTTTGACAGGTTTGATCATAGATAATATTTTGGAAACAGAACCAGCTGGAGTATTTGTTAGTATACTTATATTTGGAGGTATTTCGTTGATATTTTACCATATTTATGTGGAGGGTAAAGCTAGAAAATCAGCTCCTAAAACTGATGATGATGAAATAGTCTAACGCGGACTATTTCATTCCTTCAAACCTTAATCTATGGTAGCCACCGCCACCACTTAAGCTGTAAAAATATTTTAAAGTATCTCCTGAGAAGATAAAAGATTCTTTTACAATAGGATCGTTTCTTAATGGGTAACAGCCTTTCTCTGAAAAATAGTCAAATTTCCATTCATACTTATCATACAATCTAAGGATGCTGATCCTATCATTATCAAGAGATTGTACCAAAAAATCTCCAGTAAACATGGTGTCTTTGTATGGCACGCAACCAGAGCAATTGGTGTAACCAGCAATATCATGAATGACTCCACTGTATTGTCCTGCGAATTTACAAGATTTACAAGATTCTACAATTTCAAGAGGATCTTCTTTCCCACAAAATAAAAGTATACTTATTATAACTAAGGTTATTAAATAGGTTTTGAAGTATCTCATATTATTCAATTTTATTTTGCATCTTCAAAGCTAGTTTTGAAATATCCACCACTACCAATTCTAATTCTTTTATTTACAAAGATAATCTAAAAAACGGATTTGGCGAAAATTTTTTACAATCGTTGGCTTACTTTTTTAACCATTTCGTCTTTCCATGTTTTGAAAGTGCCTTCCTGAATTTTTTTTCTACTTTCAGTGACGAGCCATAAAAAGAAACTTAGATTTTGTAATGTGGCAAGTTGTGCTGCAAGCAGTTCTTCTACTTTAAACAGATGTCTTAGATAAGCTTTGGTGTGGGTTCTACTGGTGATGGCGGTACTTCCTTCATCTATAGGGCTAAAGTCATCCTGCCATTTGGCGTTTTTGATATTGATGATACCGTTTTGGGTATATAGCAACCCATGTCTTGCATTTCTAGAAGGTAGCACACAATCAAACATATCTATACCCAGAGCGATAGACTCCAGTATATTTTCTGGCAAGCCGACTCCCATTAGGTATCGTGGCTTCTCTGACGGCAAAATACCACAGACCAACTCAGTCATGGCATACATGTCTTCATGTGGTTCGCCTACAGAGAGGCCTCCGATGGCATTCATATCCTGATTTTGTGAAGCTATAAATTCAGCTGATTCTTTGCGCAAATCCGGAAAGGTACTTCCCTGTACGATGGGAGAAAAAGTTTGAGGATAGTCATAGACAGGAACCGTTTCATCCATTCTTTGTATGCATCTTTTGAGCCATCTATGGGTCATGTGCATAGAGTTTTTAGCATATTTGTACTCGCAGGGGTAAGGTGTACATTCGTCAAATGCCATGACGATGTCTGCACCGATGATTCTTTGTATATCCATCACAGATTCCGGACTGAAAAAATGTTTAGAGCCGTCTATATGTGATTGGAATTTAACTCCTTCTTCGGTGATTTTGCGCATTCCTTTAAGCGAATAAACTTGATATCCTCCAGAATCTGTCAATATCGGTCGGTCCCAGTTAATAAATTTATGCAGACCTCCAGCTTTTTTTAGGACATCAGTACCCGGACGAAGATATAGATGATATGTATTTCCAAGAATGATTTGCGCTTGAATTTGGTCTTTTAATTCTTGTTGGTGTATACCTTTGACAGTGCCTTGAGTACCTACCGGCATAAAAATAGGAGTTTGGATATTTCCGTGCGCTGTGGTAATGACTCCTGCCCTTGCCGATGATTGTGTATCTTTATGTTCTATTTTAAATGTCATATTGTAATTATATATTGAAATTTCTTCGGAAATGCTCCAATATCATAAATTTTTAGATACTAGAAAATTTGATGACGCAATATTTTTCCTAAAGAAAAGAAGGTCTTAATTAGATCTAAATCTTGCCATATCCATTTTTACTAAAACACCGATCATTATCGAGAATGCAATCAGTGATGAGCCTCCTTTACTTAAGAAGGGTAAAGGAATACCAACAACTGGAAGTAATCCCATTGTCATACCTATGTTAAAAGTAAAATGAACTAATAATATACCAGCAATAGAATAGCCATAGTTACGTATAAACTCTAGGTTGGCTCTTTCGGCTATGGTGACACACCTGAATAACAAAATCGTAAATAGGAATATGACTCCCACACTACCTATAAAACCTTGTTCTTCTCCTATAGATGTAAAAATAAAATCGGTTGATTGTTCTGGCACATAATCTAGTTTTGTCATTTCTCCCTGTAAAAAGCCTTTACCTGTGAAGCCTCCTGAGCCAATGGCTAGCTTTGACTGTATAATATTATATAAAGAACCTCTCGGATCACATTTTTCTGGTCGGAGCCACACATTGATACGCTCTTGTTGATGCGGTTTGAGGATATTTTCAAAAACATAGCTTGATGTAAATGAAAATAAAGTAGCTATCAATAAGACAGGCAATACGAAAGATAATATTTTAAAATTTCGCTTTTTGAGTTGTAAAAATAAATAGAGTATAAATCCTGCCAACGCTGGAAGTAGGACCCAAATTTGCTCTTTTTGATACATGAGAAATAAAATGACACCTAAAATTCCTAAAGAAAAAATGAAGGCTCTTTGAGGTTTTTCCATGTCAAATATAAACACACCTGTGCCCAAATAGAGTAAAAACACCAAAACAAAAAATGGACTGTACATAAGTGAAAGTATGAAAATAGCAGCTGCCCCAATACCTATTAAAAGTATAGCACCTGACATTCCTCTGCGATACAGTAATATGAAAAAAGATAGATAGACCAAAGATGAGCCAAAATCAGGTTGTAATAATATCAACAATGCAGGCCCTAAAAACAACGCTAACGATATAGTAAATACGTTACTATTCGTAATCGTGGATTTGAAAAAACTCAGATAACTGGACACGGCAAGTGCAGTTCCAAATTTGGCCCATTCTGCAGGTTGTATCGAGAAAAACCCAAAAGAAAACCAAGCCTTTGCTCCATTGATGACGGAACCAAATATCAATACCAATATTAATAGTAACACTGTGGTACCATATATAGGAAATGCTAGTGTATTCCAAAACTTCCAGTCGATCGTCAGTACAGCCAAAAAAGTCAATATAGACAATATAACCCACAGAGACTGTGCACCAATAGGTGATGTCACATCGAATATGGCATATGGAACCTTAGGGTCATATAACGTAGAAAATACCATAAACCAGCCGATGATGACCAAACTGAAATACACAGATAGAGTGACCCAGTCAAAGGATTTATCGTTGGAAAGTGATGCTTTTCTTTGCGCCATTTGCTTAATTACTTACTAAAGCTTTTTTGCTGACATTATCATATACGGGTGTTGCTGAAGGAAACGTTTTTTTCAAATCCAATAGGAAGGACATCAACTTATTTTTGTTTTCAAAATAACCGACCCTAACTTGATAATAAGGCGATACGTGTTTCCAATCCATATTCATGCCAGGATGCAATGAGCTGAATTGTGACATCGTGTTTTCCATCTCTCGCCTGTCGTCAGTAGTAATAATCTGTATTCGCCAAGCTTTGATATTTTCGTTAGCTTTTCCGTTGGCTACAAATCTTTCCATCATTCTTTCTACAGATGGAGAAGTATTTATTTTTATATTTTTTTGGCCAGAACTCATCATAGGTAAGATCAGACAGAGCATCAAACTCACTGTACTAATTTGTATATAACGGAGAAAGCCAAAAAAAATATGAAGTATTGTCATGAACTTAAATCAAAATGCAAAATTAAGTAAAATTTACTAAAAATCCTTAATTGAATTCGTTTTTACTACCTTTGTGGCCTTATTTTAATCTATAAGCTTAAGACCACTTCAATATGAGTCATCAGGCAGAATTGCAAAAAAGAAAAACATTTGGTATCGTAGCCCACCCAGATGCGGGTAAAACCACCTTGACGGAGAAATTATTGCTTTTTGGTGGTGCCATACAGGAAGCTGGAGCTGTCAAGTCAAATAAAATCAAAAAAAGTACCACATCTGACTTTATGGAGATAGAAAAACAGCGTGGTATCTCTGTTGCGACTTCCGTAATGGCGTTTGAATATCGAGACAAGCAAATCAACATCTTGGATACCCCAGGTCACAAAGATTTTGCTGAAGATACCTATCGTACACTCACCGCTGTGGATAGCGCTATCGTAGTGATCGACGTAGCCAAAGGTGTGGAAGAGCAAACTGAGAAGCTTGTAGAAGTTTGCAAAATGCGAAAAACACCCATCATAGTTTTTGTCAATAAGTTAGACCGCGAAGGTAAAGATGGTTTTGATTTGCTTGATGAAGTGGAGACCAAGCTAAAGCTCAAAGTCACACCACTCAGTTGGCCAGTAGGAATGGGCCAAAGATTTAAAGGTGTATATAGTTTATATGAAAAAAACCTTTTGCTATTCAGCCCACACGGTAAGCAAGATGGAGAAGATATATTTAAAATTACCGATCTGAATGATGGCTTACTTGATCAGAAAATAGGCAAGATATCTGCGGATGAGCTCAGAGACGAAATCAATACCATTGTATCGGTGTATCCCTATTTTTCTAGAGAAGACTATCTCAATGGTGATATTTGTCCCGTATTTTTTGGTAGTGCAGTCAATAATTTTGGGGTAAGGGAGCTGTTGGACTGTTTTGTGGATATCGCACCCAATCCGCTGCCACGTGAGACAGAAGAGCGTATCGTCAGACCCGAAGAAAACAAGTTTACGGGCTTTGTATTCAAGATACATGCCAATATGGACCCAAAACATCGTGACAGGATCGCCTTTTTGCGTATCTGTTCTGGTGTTTTTGAGCGAAATACCAATTATTTTCATGTACGCCAAGGCAAAAACATGAAATTTCCAAATCCTACAGCTTTCATGGCATCTAAAAAATCGGTTATTGACGAGGCTTATCCAGGAGATATCGTAGGTCTATACGATTCAGGTAATTTTAAAATTGGAGATTCGCTTTCTGAAGGCGAAGTATTGCATTTCAAAGGTATCCCAAGTTTCTCTCCTGAGCAATTCAGATTTGTCAATAATACCGATCCTATGAAAACCAAACAACTCAATAAGGGATTAGATCAACTCATGGACGAAGGCGTTGCACAGCTATTTACCAAAGAAGATAATGGTAGGAAAATCATAGGTACCGTGGGAGCCCTACAGTTTGATGTTATCCAATATAGGCTCAAACATGAGTATGGCGCCTCATGTGATTATGAACCCATTCATCTACACAAAGCTTGTTGGATTAGTTGTAAAGATCCCATAACACTCAAAGAGTTCATCTCGAGAAGGAAAAAAGACCTAGCCAAAGACACAGATGGAAAACTGGTTTTTCTAGCAGAGTCCGCATGGACACTTAAGATGGCCCAGGACAATCATCCAGAAGTAGAGTTTCATTATACTAGTGAGTTTTAGGAAGCTGTATTTTGCTGAGACCCTTTTCCTACCCAAGTTCGCAGAAATTTTATTTCTTCTTCCATTTTGGAGATGAGTTTGTCATAAGCTTCCTTATTGGCCATGTGCAAGTTTTCTACAATTTGTGTAGCATTGGCTACCTGATTGTTTTCAAAATGATAAAAATTGGTCTGATTGGACAGCAAGTCCTTGGGCTCTACATCAAGTACATTAGCTATTTCTGCAAGCCTTTGCATAGTAAGATTACTTTTTCCTGACTCTAGTTTGGCATAGCCTGACTGCGTGATATCCAGTTTCATAGGAATGTAATCTTGCGATAATCCTTTGATTTCTCTAAGGATTCTGATGTTTTCTGTAATAAAATTTAGGTTAGTCATACATTATGATTAATAGTTATATAATATTCCAATAAAATGCGGTTTCGTAATATTTCATGCTGCATCTTTGCGGTACAAATATATAAAAACTTTTTATATAAATTAAATAAATATAACCAGAGAATTTTTTAAGAGCCTTTTTTAGTATTTTTTTAACATTTTAAAACAGTAAAAGGAAATGAAAAAGGTAGTTGTAGTCCTGTTTTTAGGATTTTTGAGTCAGCAAGGTATCGGCCAAAACAATGGCTCTGACGTAGTAGAAGGTGGCAAATTGCTGCTGGAATTGGTCAAGATAGTCAAGCCTGACAAAGCAGCATCAGTAAGCTCCAAAAGTGGAGACTGCAAAAAAGACAAAACATCTGACCTCGCATTTGACAATAAGAAGCAAGGTGTGATTAAGGTAGTACTCACAGACAAAGATCAGCTATCTGCAAAGCAGGAGCTGGTCATCCAAGCCCAAAAGAAGGAATATTTCCTAAGCTTGGTAGCTAAAGTGTATACATGTGAGGTAACAGATGTGTCTACGGGTACGATCATCAGAAAAGGCGATATCCGCCTGTCTGTATGCGAGCACCCTGAGGTAAGTATAGAGTAAAAAACAGTTGAATATATTTTTTTTGCATCTAAGGCGCCAAGTGTAAAAAAATGTACATATATTAGCGGATGGTTTATCGCACCGGCTGAAAAAAAGCGGATTAGAATTTTATTTTTTAAACCAAAATTTTTTTAAGATGAAAGTTTTAATGTTCTCAATAATTTTATTTTTGAATAGTAATCAAGAGCCCATGACCAAACTATCAACTATTGATGCTTTTAAACAATTTACTATATGTGTAAATGCAGTTTTTGTTGAAGTTTGTACTACTTTTGAATGTAAGGTAGTAGCACCTACTCCGTTCGGGTTTAAATGTTCTTGGGATTCCCCTGTTTTTGAACCCAATGAAGCTGGAATAGAAACTGTAAAAGATTTAGCTAGGTACATTGAGAAGAAAAAGAATATGAAAGAAGGAACCTTAAAAGAAATCGAGATAAAGGAAACTACTAAAATTTTTGAAGGGTCTACTTATAGAATTAATGCTGGAGTTTATCAACTTACAAGTGACCAGAGTAATTTTGTAGATTTGGAAGTAATTAAACTTAATTAATTAATCTTCAGAATAGGTGTGAACTTAATGTTTGCACCTATTTTAAATATATTTTAAAATAAAATTTATCATCATGAACTCATCCAACGAAATTTTAAAAAACAGGTTCTTTGCTTTCTTATTAGATATGATATTTTTAGGTATATTGGATACGGTAGTGTCGATTTTCATCACGGAAAAAGGATTGTTTTCCTTCCAATTTCAGAAAATGGACATTTATTTGTTGCCAAAGATTACCATCATCGCATATGTATATTATGCCGTACTAGAAAGTACAAACTTACAAGCTAGTTTAGGAAAAAAAATCATGGGTTTAAAAGTTGTAGATATGGTTGGCAATAAGTTGTCGTTTTTGAGTTCATGTTACAGAAGTTTTATTAGGCTCATTTCACTTTCCATATTTGGATTGGGCGCTATTATCGCTTTTTTCAATTCCGACCGATTGACTTTTCACGATAAGGTCACCAAAACTTATGTGGTGATGTGATATTTTTTCAAAATAAAAAATTAAGTAATGAAAAATAAAAATTTAATTGTCATTATAATCATGATGATAATGACAAACATTTCAAGAGCTCAAAACTCAACTTGCAATTTAAATCTGCCAGGAAATATGGAGGTTATCACTTTAAGCAATATAGTTGCAAATGACATTAATTATGAAAATAAGCATATCATAATTGGTGCTATAGGCGGAAGTCCAGTACATTTAAAAGGTAATGCAAAGTTTAGAAACTGTAGGATTACACTTAATAAAATGCTAACATACGATTGGGGAAAAAAAATCGAATTTTATCAATGTGAGATTCATTTTGAACATGGTTCAGCTTTGCGATTTTCAGGAAATTGGGCGGAATCTTTTGCTGAAATTATTTTTGAAGGAAATTGTATAACGGGTAATGAACCAGCTGAATTATTGCATGTAAATGATGGAGGGTTAAGATTTATAAATAATAATATGACAATAAATTCATTTGCACATATTTTTCACATTTACAATCCGTCGCCATATTTTGATAATTCTTTTTATGGAAACAATATAACAAATACTAGCAGTGAAAATCAAGGCATTATTTCGATGGCAAATACAACATTGGCGGATTTTAAAATTGGTGATAACAGTCATGCTAAGAATATATTTTTAAATGTCAATAATAAGATTATCAGTGAACTTGGAACAAATAATAAAAATTTAATCATTGAAAATTCTGAATTTAAATCCAATTCTTATGGCATTAATTATGGACCATCTGTAAGTGTTGATAATTGTAAATTTCAAAGTGCCGGTGACGAGGTAAAGGGAATTGGTATCCAATCAAACAATAATATATCTTGTACAAATGTCACTTTCAGCAAATTAAACATGGGTATACACTCTACGAATGGTGATTTAGTTGTCGAATCAAGTAACTTTAGTAATATCAATAGTGCCATTAAAGTTTCTAAATCAAGCAGAGGTGGTGATGGTGAAATTAAAAATAATAATTTTTCTGCCAATACCATAGATGTTCACTTGACTGGTGCTTTCAAAGAGCTTGAAGTCTCAAGTAATAATTTTTCAGGGCAAGAGTATGGGTTTTTAGCAGAAGGTGACAATTTTTATAAATTAGAAAAAAATGCCTTTTACAATTCTTATGCAGGAAATATAGCATATGCTAATGGGGGTAATACTAATTTCGTAAGGAATAATCAATACAGCACTTTGATTGGTACGCATGCGTTAGAAGATAACACTTTGTTTCAGTTTACGGACAATTGCTACACTACAGCAGGTGGTGATGTGTATCTGGATGGAGCCATTTCCGACGTTATCGGTTCTATAGATGGAGAAGCAAATAATTTGTTTACAAAAGGTGGAGTACCTGATATATCAGCTAATTCCAGTCAGTTTTTTTATTTTAAGAATGATTTATCTACAGGACGTGAAGATCCTGTGACTCCAGGTACATATAGTGAAGAGAATGCAGATATTAAAGATGATATAAGTTGCGGCTCAGGATCAAGCTTCACAAGTACGATCAGGAATTATTGCAATATCAATTTTAAACTTACCACTTGTAAACAAGCCAAAGATTTGTTGGTGACGATACTAAAAGAAATAACAGATATAGAAAAAGAGATAAAAGAATTAGAAAAAATACATGATAAATCTTATAAAATAAAGGTCAAAACCACAATACTTAAAGGTTTAAATAACTGTAAAGTAAGAATATTGACTTTTTTAAAAACCTGCATTAATCCTGTACCGCATGATCCTAGATTTCCTGATGGTGAAATATCTTCATCGGTATGGACAGGCAATGAACCTCAGCAAGCATCTACAGCCTTGAAGACATCAAGTGATAAATATGAAAGAGCGGAATACATAAGTACGATGATACATTTGGGAAATTTTATTGAACTTAATGAATATCTTCAAAACTACAGCGCTGAAGATGATGAAGATGCTGATTTTGTTGCAGTCCAAAAAATCAACGTAGCTCGATGTCTATCAACAGACGAATATGTGGCTACCGAAAATGATTTATATACTTTGCAGCAAGCTGCACTTAAGCCCTTTCCTTTGGCAGGGTATGCTAGAGGATTGTATACACAGCTTACTGGAGATATCATCATGCCACCTATACCACGTATTACATTTAATAGAACAAGCCATGGAGTACATGATATTAGTTTGTTTAATCTCATGCCCAATCCTTTTACAGATCAGCTGACTATATCACTTATGAGTTTACAATCATCCGAAATTCATATTACCGACATCACAGGTAAAACATATTATCAGAGTGGATTGTTAGACAACCAAGTAGATGTAAATACATCATCTTGGCCATCAGGAATATATTTCGTAGTATGCACCAATGAAAAAGGTATCGGAGAATGTAAAAAATTAGTAAAACAATAAGTTGAACAGATGATTTCCTATATGGAGAATAAAGTTATAATTAAAATAATGCTATGGGCGACAATATGTTTGCCCATAGCATCCGCTTTTGGGCAAGGCAGTACTTACGTCAAAAGTTTTCGGCTTTATGATCAAGGTTTAAATGAAACAGGACAAAGTTTATTGAACCACCAAAATACAATCTATATTAATTCAGGAGCGGTATGCAATTCCAGGTCGTGTGCCTTTTATGCTAGGATAGGAGATGATGGAAAGGTACGATGGAGAAGGGGACATTTATGGACAGATGATGCTAATGACAATTCTTTTGCCATAAACAAGGACACACTTTACATAGGCAGCCATAGCAATACTATAGAACCCATCTACCATCTAATCAAAATAAATGCTTCTACAGGCGACAGTATACGTCATTTTTCATATGATTTGACTGCTAGCTCGCCCACAGGTGTAGCAGTCAACGGAATTTTACTACACAAAAATGATATATTAATGTATGGAGAAGCTGTACGAACTGGACCAAATAGTGGGAAATCCAAAGGTATAATACAGTGGGTAAATCTTGGTGGTGTTGCATTCAAACAAAAACTATATCCTGTAGCATCAGACAATCAAAATGGAGTAGATAGAGTAGAAAATCTCCAGCCCGATAGCACAGGCAATCTAGTCTATATTACACAAACCGCAAAAAACTTTGTAGAATACAGCGTCATCAGAAAAGTAAACCAAGATGGTGAGATCATCAGAGAGCTACAAATAGAAGCAGGCAGCAACCAGTTTAGCCACCTACCTATTATGACAGTAGATACCAAAGGTAATTATATTTTGGAGCATCGAATCAAGATAAGTCTTGTACCGCACGTACAGCTGATTTGTGTAGATACTTTAGGCAATAAAGTATGGGACTTCACTAGGATTGATTATAGTGCGGGACCTGATAATCCAGACCAGTATAATTATTCAAAGATCAAAGGCACTTCTGATGGAGGTGTGATCGCTGTAGGTCTAGTTAAAGCTTTCACAGATCCAGATGAATATTTTGAAGATGCCTATGTATTAAAACTAGACAACAATGGAAAAAAAGAATGGGAGCGCAGGATCAATTTTGTAGACGATAATGACACGCTACTAGATCGGTGTGGATTTCTAGATGTGGTTCAGACAGAGGACGGGGGCTATGCAGCTTTGGGTTACCACAGGTATTCTCACTCTTTAGGCTTGAAGGAATCACTTTTGGTCAGGATGGACAAAAACGGGTGTGTAATAGGACATGACTGTAGTGTAGATACGATGATTGTGCGATCATCTTTAGTGGATGTGAATGATACAAACTATTTGCTTTCAAAAATGAACTTATATCCCAATCCTTTTTACGATCATCTAACTATATCTGATGTCTCTCCTGCGATAAAGCAAGTATTTATCTCAGATGTAATGGGAAATGTAGCCTATAGAAAAAATATAGACGTAGCCATGGATCATTTTCAGATAGATGGTGTAAGCTGGCCACCAGGCTTGTATATAGTAAGTGGACGGGATATGTTTGGCAATGTGGTTGATCGCAAAAAGATAATCAAATATTAGTACTGTACACAGTTATATTTTTCCATGATCCCTTAGGATTCGGATGATCTCGTCTTCTGAAAGACTTGCGTATCTTGCTATCTGAGTGATAGAAATTTTATCATCAAATAAGACTAAAATCATATCAATCTTTCCTTCAATCTTTCCTTTACTTTTAGCAGTTTCCAACATATCTTTAGATATTCTTACATCTTTGAGATATTGGTCGTATTTTTGTTTAATTGCGGTGTCCATATTATCATATTTTAGTTGTGAATCTACAAGGGATAGTCCCTTTACTTTATAATCACCATGAAGTTTTGTGTTTTTAAGAAAATAAATCCATTCGTCCAATGCACTTTTTGCTATATTGTCAAATTTTTAAATCCTACTATATCTTCCTACATTTTTCTTTAAACCAAACTTTTACATCTCCTTTGAGTAGCGGCGAGATTTGTGTGTACACTTTTTTGTGGTAATCATTGATCCATTGGATTTCGGCTTTAGACAGTCTGCTTTTATCGATCAAGGTGTGCTCAAAAGGATAAAGTGTTACGGTTTCGAATTCTAAAAAGCCTGGAGAACTTGATGGAACACACAGTATCAGATTTTCTATACGCATACCAAAGGCTCCTTCTTTGTAAAAACCCGGTTCATTACTAGATAGCATTCCTGGTAGATGTACAGTCTTTCCTCTTTCTGCTATGTTGGGAGCAAAACCTTGTGGTGGTTCATGCACATTCATAAAAAAACCTACTCCATGACCTGTTCCATGACCGTAGTTCATACCTTCTGCCCATAAGAACTGACGAGCAAAAGTATCTAATTGAACGCCCATAGTTCCTTCGGGAAATTTCGACCTAGACAAGGCCACCATGCCTTGCAAAATGACCGTATATGCTTTTTTCTCTTCTTCTGAAGGAGTGCTGAGTGTAAAAGTTCTGGTGATATCTGTGGTACCATCACAATATTGGCCACCACTATCTACCAGTAAGATGCCTTCAGGGGATATGGTTTTGCACGTTTCTGGCTCAGGATGGTAATGTATGATGGCACCATTTTCACGATATCCTACTATAGCCCCAAAACTTTCGTTGTGATAATATTTTTGTTGGCTTCTATTGGCTATTAACTGGTTTGCTACATCAGTTTCCTTTACTTTTTCTTTATTTTGGAGTGCATTTTCGAGCCAATAAAAGGTATGCGCAAGCGCAGCACCATCTTTTTTCATCACATTTCTGATATGGCCGCATTCGATTTCGTTTTTGATAGCCTTGAGTCCTTTGGGTATCGATGTGCCGGTGATGATTTTGGCATTAATAGCTTCATACAGAGTGGCACTGCAAAGATTAGGGTCTGTAAGGATGGACTTTCCACTTTCTAATTGATTGAGAAAGCCTATGATATCGTCGTAATGATGGATTGTGACGCGATTTGTTTTTAAGGCTTCTGACGCAGCTTTGGAAAGTTTACCAGGATGAATAAAGAGATGGGCATCATTTTTTGCAATCACTGCATAGGCTATGGCTACCGGATTGTAGTCTACATCTTTACCCCTAATGTTGAACGTCCAACAAAGATCGTCCAATGCAGTAATCAAATGGTAGTCTGCACCAGAATTTTGCATGTCTATCCTGATCAACGAAAGTTTTTGGTCTATCGACTTTCCTGCATATTTGGTTTCATGGAGTGTAACAGTTTCCATAGATAATGCAGGTCTGTCAGCCCAAGCCTGTGATACCAAGTCTAATCTATGTAAAAGATTCAAATTGGATGCTGATAAAGTAGATTTCATACTATCCACTGCACTTTTTGAAAACATCAGGCCGTTGATAGCTACTGTTGATCCTGAGGGAAGTTCATCCACTAAAAAATCTATCCATGGCGCTGAAAACTGATTGATCATTTTATGCAGTACAAACGATGTTCCTTTTAGTTCCATCTCACCTTGGATAAAGTATCGGGAGTCAGTCCACAATCCTGCATGCTTTTGGGTAATAGCTACCGTACCTGCTGATCCTGTAAATCCTGACACCCATGCTCTTTCTTGCCAGTGAGCGGCGACATACTCACTTTGATGCGGATCGCTTGATGGGATGATGATAGCGTCCACTTTATTTTCAGCCATGATGGCTCTTAAGCTTTTGAGTTTATCAGCTATATTCATTTTATATTATTTATATTTGATATTTGTAAATAGATGATTAATTAATTAAATAAATATTACAAAAATATTTAATATATATAAAACATTTTGTACTTTTGTCCCGTAAACATACGATGTAATATTAACAGAGCAAAAGAAACTCTTTACTTTTTTCTTTTGTTATCTTTGTAATGTAGTATTTTATGTAGTTCGAATTTTGGACCAAGGT
Organism: uncultured Aureispira sp.; assembly: GCA_964526715.1. GTDB lineage: Bacteria > Bacteroidota > Bacteroidia > Chitinophagales > Saprospiraceae > OLB9. The sequence goes on from CAZGMB010000008.1 coordinate 25,684, forward strand.
AAAAGTAGAGTAAGATGTTAAAACAAAGTCTGAGTCAAAAAATGTTGCAAAAGCTGTCTCCTCAACAGATACAGCTTATGAAGTTGTTGCAAATTCCCACAGCAAGTCTAGAGGAGAGAATTCAGGAAGAACTCGAATCCAATCCTGCTTTGGATGAAGGAGATGACTACGATGATGTTTTTGATTTGGATGGATTTAACGATTCACAAGAAAAAGAGTCTGAAAGCGATAAAAATGAACCTGAATTTGAGTTTGATGATTATCTAAACGAATATTTGGATGATGATCCGTCCAACTACAAGATGAAGGGCGAAGATTTTATCAATGAGGAAGAAAGAAGCATGCCAGTACCTGTGGAAAATACATTTCACGAAAGTCTGGAAAGACAAATGGGTATGCTTGATCTTGATGAAAAGGAAGAAGTCATCGTGAGCCAAATTATAGGATCAATAGATGAGGATGGCTACCTCAGACGTGAACCCAATTCTATTGTAGATGATTTGCTATTTGCGCATAATATAGATACAACGGTAAAAGAAGTCAATGGATTTATTAAGATAGTCCAAAAGTTTGAGCCAGCAGGTATATGTGCCAGAACACTACAAGAATGTTTGATTTTGCAATTAGAAGATAAAATCGAAAAAGATAGCAAACACCATGTAGAAGAAAGAAAAACTGCACTAAAGATCTTGAACGACTTTTTTGATGAGTTTACTAAGAAGCATTACATTCGGATGAAAAAAATGCTAAACCTTTCTGACTCTGAACTTAAAGAAGCGATAGATGAGATCCTAAAACTAAATCCGAAGCCGGCAAGCACGGTCGAAGGAAATAGTATGAGTCATAACTATATTATACCAGACTTTATCATCTACAATAGAGATGGAGAGCTAGATTTACAGCTTAATAGTAAAAATGCGCCTGATCTACGTATTAACGATCAGTATATGGATATGCTCAAAGGATATAGAGAGACTATCACAGGGCGTAGGGCTACAAGAACGGAAAAAGAAGCAGTACTATTTATAAAGCAAAAAATTGATTCGGCTAAGTGGTTTATAGACGCCATCAAACAGCGACAAGATACCCTTTACAGGACGATGTATGCTATCATGCAATATCAGTACGAATACTTCACCACTGGTGATGAAAGAAGAATAAAACCTATGATCTTGAAAGATTTGGCAGAGGTTACAGGTTTGGATATATCTACGGTAAGTCGTGTGGCCAATAGCAAATTTGTCCAAACTGAATTTGGTACCAAAAAACTAAAAGATTTCTTTTCCGAGTCTATGCAAGCTCAAGACGGTAGTGAAGTTTCTACGCTAGAAGTCAAGACCATACTCAATGACGAAGTCAGTCGAGAAGACAAGACCAAACCATTATCTGATGAACGTCTGATGGAAATACTCTCAGAACGTGGGTACAATATAGCTAGGCGGACCATAGCCAAATACAGAGAGCAGCTCAATATTCCTGTAGCTAGACTTCGAAAAGAGTTACGCTAAGGCTAAAATTAGTTCATTATTTCTCTGAGTTACGTGGATAAAGTACAAACGCAAGCCAAAAGTGATCAAAAGTGTTATTTTATTGTAAAAATAGCTTTTAATATTTTTCTATTTTAAATAATTAGTATTACCTTTGCGTTCCTTTTTAAAAACAGGTTAAATAAAATATTTTTATGCTTATAATTAATATCAAAGACGACGAATCAATTGACAGAGCCCTGAAGAGATACAAAAGAAAATTTCAGTCAGTTGGTTTAGTTAAAGAACTTAGAAACAGAAAGCACTTTGTAAAGCCTTCTGTAGTGAGAAGAAATGAAATACTTTCAGCTTCTTACAGACAAGAAAAATACGGCAACCAAAACGATTAATTAAGTTTTAGGATATATCAAAATACAGGGCAGCTCAAATGAGTGAGCCCTTATTTTGTTTAATAGAAAACTAAATTGTGTTGTAAGAAATTTCTATTGTTTTACAATCTTAAAACAAAATGAACTACCATTTATAAACATCGTAAGGATATAAATACCTGAATTTAATGATGTCATATTGATCTGCGTTGTATTAGAGTTCAATTCTGAAAGTTTATGTCCACGTACATCAGAAATATATCCATATTCAAATCCTAATGTAGTATTGATATTGATAATATCATTTGTCGGATTTGGATAGATCAGTATTTCTGTGTCTAGTAGTGACTCGATATTATTTTGTTTTTCTACAAAGGCTATAACTTTTTGTGTTTCGGAGTCACAATACACTAGATCTGAAGATACTTCCCAATCATAAAAATACAGATAAACAGATGCTCCAAACGACGAAGAAAGAATACTGCAAACGCCTGTGACTGTGTAAGGATATGAAACATTGCCTGAAGTACGAACAAATCTTGGCGATCTGTATCCCAAGTTTTGGAGGTTGATGCTTTCATCAGTACCTATGGTGTAGTTTCCGGGAGCTAAACTAGCATTAAGCAAAATACTATTTAGTCCTTCAACACAATTAATGTCTTTTTCAAAAACGATCTCATCATTTAGCGTATTTTTGATAATAATACGCCTTATACCAGATTGATCTGTGTTTACCTTAAATGAGTTCAGAATGATGTGTTGGTTCACCTCAAAAAATAGAGATCCAGAAGCTGTATTTGTATGGTAAAGATTGGCAGTTGGAAAAGTTTTTAAACCTAAGGGATTGTTAGTGCTATCAATAAGCTTGGTGATTTTTGCCCAAAAAGTTGTAGTTGAATCCAGTGATTGTGTAATTAGAGTGTCGCCTTTAAATATAGGATTTGACAGATCTGATTCATGATACCATTGTGTGTCAGTATCATTTGATACTAATACCGCACTTTTATTTCGAGCAATAGTATCACTTTGAGTTTGAATACTTATTGCGGGATTTATTCGAACATACACACTGTCTTGCACAACCTGATTACAATAATCAATAGCTTTTAATGTCACCCATCCAGTTTCCGTTACATTAAACGATGGTAATTCTGATCCATCTTGCCATAGATATATTGAAGCTCTTTTGGCAAGGATTTCATATGATTGTCCATGACAAACCATAATCTCATCTTTTTCTTCAATAAGATCGATATTTGCGGGAAAACACCCTGAAACTACAGGGATTGGTTTACTCACAGTAACACATCCTTCAGTATTTGTCATTGAAATGTGGTACAAACCGATATTTAATTCGACATTTTGGGTCGTCAAGCCATTGCTCCAGGTGTAAGATTTATATCCATTTGGTGCATTTACCAAAACTGGTTTATTTTTATAAATAACAGGATCCTCAACTATATCGATTTGTTTAGTCATGCATTTTTCTTCCTGAGCGCGATATGTGGTATTGTGGTCTAGATTATAATATTTGTCCACTATACCAGATGGCCATCTGATGATCAGACTATCTGCCTTTGTAGCATCCCCGATACCAAAAGTTTGTGTAAGACTATTGAAGATCCCGTAGCTCTCGCCACCCTTTACAATTCTGACTTGTCTATTCTTATTACTGTATAAACTGAGATGTGCCCCGATAGCGGCTCTGTTGGATGTAGAACCTACCAAACTTATTTTAAGGTAATGATTTTTAGCGCCATTATTTAGCCATACTTGATCGTCTACTTGTCCTACTTCGTTGATGGGATCTCCGAGATGAGCAAATATATCAGTAAATCCATCATCATTGTAGTCTCCAACTGAAAAAGAGCGAACTTGTGCTGGTCCAATGATATTTCTAATGATTTCGAAATTCATCTGTCCCTTATTATGTAATAAGATAGCGCCTTCCACACCTGCCAAAAGTATATCTAACCATCCGTCATTATCAAAATCAACAGTCACGGCCTGAAAACTAAACGACGAAAACTCTGATGGGAAACTTTTAGGTACAAACCTGTTATTATCTATATTTTCCATGAGTTCATGTGCACTATAGTGATTGACCACCAATGCATCTTGATCACCATCGTTGTCATAGTCTCCGATAACAGTCACCCAGGATTGAGCACCACTGTTGAGATTTAATGCTGCACCACTTTCAGTAAATGTACCATTTCCATTATTTATATAGACACGATTTATTCTTCTCATGTCTTTCGGATCTTCCACGCCTGCCCTGCATTTGGACAATATCAGGTCGGGCAAGTGATCACCGTTAATATCAACCCATTCTGAGCCATAATTGCCACTTCCGTCAGTATTATCATTTAGCATAAAGTTGATCACTTGTGTTTCTTTGATGTTTCCAGTCTTATCATTAAGATAAATTTTGTTAGGACCATCATCATCACAAACAAAATAATCAAGCCAACCATCGTTATTAATATCCACGGTATTGGAACCTTGAGCATAAATATTGGTGAAAAAAGATTTTTTTTGTGGTGCCCCTCTTTGCAATTCCACTATGCTACCCTGATTAAATTCTCCCGCAGTGATAAATTCCAAACTGCCATCGTTATCCAAATCGCCGGCAGTAAGTGTCCATTCCCTTAAAGATGTTGTCCTTATATTGTCTTTTGGTGTTAACTCAAAGCTTTGACCAGAACTAATCAGTGTTTTTAATGTATTGCCCCGATCCAAAATTATAATGTCATCTACTAAGTCACCATTGATATCTGTAGAAGCTCCAGGCATGACACTTCGGGTTGGGAAGTTGGATTTGTAGGTTCTGGTTTTATTTGTAAAGCTTACCTGAGCACTCAAGTCAGCAAACCACAACGATAAAATACATATAAAGTAAACTAAATATTTTTGTTTCATATGTAAAAATCTGATTTAATGACAAATATACATCACATGTATTTAATTGTTTTATTTTTGTTTAAATTTATTTAGACAAGAATAATTTTAGCCATACAGTATTTATGATCTTTCACAAAGATATTCTTTAGAACTCTGTTCTATTTAAAGCTTTGTTTTAGATTAGGTTTTAGCTCATTTTTATACATTTTTAATGCATGCGATCACCTCTCAAAGATCTTTTTTTCATGATTTCTGACTCAAAATCAAGCATTTGTTGCCATCTCGCTTTAACCTTTTCTTCAGGCGCGTATAGTTTGGCAAGATCCAAAAAGGTACGATAATGTCCTGCTTCCGAAACCATAAATTCATGATAAAATTCTTTTAGTTTTTCGTCATTGATGTGTAGAGAGAGCAGTCTGAATCTTTCACAACTTCTGGCTTCTATCATCGCTGATATCAATAACTTATCTGTAAGCCTGTCTTCTTCATTTCCACCCTTTCGTTGAAATTTCATCAATTCAGTCACATAGTCATCAGATCTATTAGGTCCAAACTCAAATCCTCTTGTTTTCAATTCTTTCAAAACTTTTCTGAAATGGCCCCATTCTTCTGCCACTATTGGGGTGACTTCCTCGAGGATTTCCTTTTTATGAGGATATTTTACAATGAGAGAAATACAAGTTGATGCTGCTTTTTGTTCGCAGTAAGCGTGGTCTATAAGTATTTCATCTATGGTTTTTTCAGCTATATTTACCCAATAGGGATCTGTTGCTAATTTTAGTCCCAGCATATTTATATTATTATTTAATTGATTTTATACATTTTACCTGAGATGCAAGTGTTTCTACTTGATAGATGTCGTAAGTTTCATATCCTGAAGACCACATCAACGAAATTGTATTTAAAGGTATATCTTCTAAAACACCTAAAAGATCGCTAGAAACAGCATATAAAATAGTGTAAGTAGTATATCCGGTATAATTTTCAAATTGTGCAGGGGCGGCATCCAAAGCAAAAAGCATTTCTTTCTTGCCATTAATAAATTCTAAATGCATCATACTTTCCTTACTTATGAATCCATAACTTTTGGAAGCGTCTTTCGAAAAAAGCTTGATAGAGAGTTTAAGAAAATATTCCTTGCCAATTTTTAAAAAGTTTGCATTAGTTTGCATGAGGTCTTTTTCTTTAAAATAAGACTTTAATCTTTCAGGTGTGAATGAAAACAAAAATTTAGGTTCGATTTCAACAACTCTTTTTTTAAGTTTGATGTCATCTCGGATTATCTTACAATCTTGCAAATGCAATGATACATCTGAGCTTTTGATTAAGTTTTTATCTGTCTCTTTTGATTGCTTTGTCTCAGGCTGCACTCCCAAAAATACAGCTAGTTTTTTTATTGATCTTTCTTGTTCTGAGATATTTTGTGAGGGTAAATTTCTGATTTCTAGTATTTTTTCAAAATAATTTTGATACCCCTTTTCAGCTTTATTTTTATCTTTTATCTGTTGTTTTATTATGGTTTTTAGTTCATTGATAGCTTTTTTATCTTTTGAAAGTTTCGCTTTGGATAAGGTAATTTCATTTTGAGCAATCGAAAGTTCCATAAAATCTACAGCCGCAAAACTTTCCACTTCAAGTTTTTGTGCAGCATCTAATAAAGAAGAATAATTAGTCATAATATTGTCAGGAGTACCCGCTGCAAACGGCACTTCGTTAGGATTTTGACTCTCAGAAATAAACCCTGAAGAATCTTGGGGTAATGCTATATATTTTTTCCAGGTACCATCGGCCTGTTGTTTTATATTTTGCCCACTCAAAGTAACTGCTGTTCTTTGGGTATAAGAAAATTCAGGCCTGAGTATGACAAGAATGAAAATATAAAAAATGTATTTTAACATAATCACATATCAATTAGTGCAAAGGTAAACTAAAAAATAAACTAAACAAAATTGGAAAATTTCCTTTTCTTATATATCTGGGCTATTTATTTGGATTTTTTATCTATCAATTTGGTGTTTTTATCGAAAACGAAAGTGAGACTGAAACTTTAACATGCAGATATATTGTTTAGGCTATATAAAAATATAAACAATGTCAGAATACGAAAAAAGTAATCTTGGTGACAATGCAAGTTCAATAATCAAAAATCATATGATATGGTCTATGGGTGCAGGTTTTATTCCAGTACCTATAGCTGATTTATTTGCTGTAAGTGCGATACAATTAGATATGATCAGGCAACTTTGTAAATTATATGGAATAGATTTTAAGCAAACAGAAGGTAAAGCTATTATTTCATCACTCACTGGATCAGGATTGGCTAGATTGGGTGCCCGTGCAGTTAAATTTATCCCTGGAGTGGGATCCATTTTGGGAGGTGTTACCATGGCAGCTTTATCAGGTGCATCTACATATGCTTTGGGTGAAGTTTTTAAAAAACATTTTGAAACAGGTGGCACCTTCTTGGATTTTGATTCGGAGAGATTAAAAAAATACTACAACGAAAAATTTGAAAAAGGTAAAGAAGTAGCAGAGGAACTTCGCAAAAAACAAGAATCAACGGCAAAAGCCGCAGATGCTACATCGAGTATAGAGAAACTCAAAGAATTGGCAGATATGAAAGCCGCAGGAATTCTTACTGACGAAGAATTTGAAATCATGAAAAAGAAAATTATAAACTAGGATTTAGTTTTAAGGTAAAATGAAAATATATTGTGATTGCTTTGCAATAATATTTTCATTTTCTTGGTGTAAAGGATTGGTTAAAAATTGTCAATACAATAAACAATTATCTTTTTGACTCGTTTAAGTAGGCGAATCAATAAACAATCGTATGATCAACAGACAGCACTTGTCAGTCATGAAAACGAATCTAGGAAACAACATCTCTGATTTATCATCAAATAGTCCTGTTTTATTGGTTTTTTTGAGACATTTTGGGTGTGTTTTTTGTAAGGATTCTATGTATGATATTTCGAAACGAAAATCCTTGTTTACTAAAGAAGGTATCAAAATAGTCATGGTGCATATGGCTGACAATGAAACTGCGATGACTTATTTCAAAAAATTCAATATTCAAGATTTGGAACACATTTCAGATCCCGATTGTAAATATTATCAGATTTTTGGTTTGATTAAAGGTTCGTTTAGTCAGCTTTTTGGATTGAAATCTTGGGTCCGTGGTGTAGAAATAGCTGCCACGAGACAAATGTTGCCAGATGTGAAAAGGATCGGTGATGGCCTGCAGATGCCTGGTATCTTTCTTCTCAAAAATGGTAATATAGTTGAAAGTTTTATACACAATTCAGTAGGTGATAAGCCTGATTATGACAATTTTTTGGAAGTTTGTCATATAAACTAGGGTAATAAGAAAAGATTAACGATTTCCTAATAACATTTTATAACTGCAATTCGTTTGAATATAAATTTTGATGATTATGTTTTTACGAGTTATCTTTATCACTGTTGTTTTTACCACTTTACACTTACCTATCTTAATTGGTCAAACCACTTTGGCAGAAATAGAAAATGATCTTGCTTTTCATGCTGATGTGATGACCAATGCAACGGTACCCAAACACAGGATATCAGCCATGAAGAATTTTAATCAGCTATTCGAAAAGGCTATAAATACTCCGGGGGCTTTTGATTACCCTTTTGATTCATTAAAGTGGATATCAAAAAAAATTCCAGATGACCAATCTTTTAAGTTGTATACTTGGGAAGTTCAGGCTGAAAAGGGAGATTATAAATATTTTGGATGGATTCATACAAAAACAGGGCAAATCTATCAACTCAATGATGACTTTAAAAATGCTGAAGGTCTTGCGGATGAAGAGTTTACCCATCAAAATTGGTTAGGTGCATTGTACTATAATTTGATGGCAGGAGAAACAACCAAAGGCCAAAAATATTACCTACTTTTTGGATTAAATCGTTATTCATCATTCGAAAATGTAAAGTTGATAGATGTTCTGTTTTTTTCAAGAGAGGGAAAGCCTTATTTCGGCTTGCCCATCTTTGCAAAAAATGAATCGGGTTCAGAACCAACTCAGTATTTAAATCGTTTGGTATATAAGTACGCGTCAGATGCACACATGTCATTAAATTATAACCCGGGTATGGAGATGATCATGGTAGATAATCTGGTACGTAAAATGAGCCGCATGCCAGGACAAACCGAAAGTATGGTACCGGACGGTAGTTATGTGGGTTATCAGTTAGATAAAGGAATTTGGAATAAAGTAGAAAAAATAGCAACAGAAGTCATGGACGAAGCCCCCAGACCGAAACCAATTTTGGACCAAAGAAAAAATAATACCATTGATGGTAGTCAAAAAAAAGTAAAAAATAAAAAATAATGATGAGAGTATCTTTTATAATGTATTTGTTGTTCTTAATGAGTAATGTCATTTTTGGTCAATCCAAAATAAAGGACAATCAAAAGGAAGGATATATAATCACTGCAGATGGCACCAAGTCTGAAGTAGCTATTGAGGTAGAGGACCCAACCCAGCCTTGGACATTCCAAAGTGATGTTAAATATTATGACCGGTCGCTTCTAAATGGGACTCGCATCAAAAGAGAACAAAAAAGTGATGCTTATCCAGGAGAAATTATCGAATACGGTTTTGACAATAGGCGTTTTTTACATGTCAATTATTATGTAAAAGGGAAAGGCGAAGATGTATTTCAGTCTACCGTTGAAAAAATAAAGGGCGATAAAGCCACCGACTATTTTGCAGAGGTTATCCATGAAGGAAAGATACAACTGTTAAGATTTTATTTGCCACCTGTGATTTCAGAAGAAGATTACGAAAGTGATGAGGCAATGAAAAAACATATCATTGACTCAGAAACTAATTATGATATTTTGATAAGGCGAGAAGTTGTAGGTACCAAAGCCATACAAGAGATGAACGTAAAATCTTATTTTGAAGATTGTCCTTTGATATTAAATCGATTTGAGAAAAACCTTTATAAAATTAAACCTAAAAGTGGTATTAAAAAACTTTTGTCAGATGACGGACTTTTTGGTATTAAGCTTGAAAATGCAGCCATGACGGTAATCAGAGATTACGAAACTAAGTGCTCAACTAAATAGATTTTGTAAAAAATATTTTTAGCTCTAAAGATTAATTTATCATTGTATCAGAAGTTGACCATTAATAAGGATTAAAGATATTAGGATGAGTTTTAAACTTTCATTTAGTTTAAATAATTTTTTCTGAACAAGATTCCTTTGAAAGCATCATATCCTGGATTAATTCCAGCTTGAATCAAGATTGTTTTATCTTCACCTTTTTTAAGGTCAATTATAAAGACTTTACAACCTATAGCATGGGTCAGTTCTGGATGATTTGACTTCCATGAGTGGCTTACCTCGGCTGCAGTAGCATTGTAGTTTTTGTCCCACTTACGTCCAAGAGTGATCTCTAAATGGAAAATACCGTTTTCGTATTTCAGCAATTTTGACGATAGTCCCATACTTACTCTGTAGTAAAGGTCGGTCTCGACAAAGTGTCTTCTGTTTATCTTTTGAATGTCCATATTGCTGCTATTTTTGATCTGTTTAATGGCACTCACAGTTAAATCCTTGCTTATAGTTTGCCTTGGATTTTTAGTGATGGTGCGCTATAAAATATAATCAGAAACTATGCCACAATTGAATTTACATAGGGGTAATTTTTACATGATGTTTAAATGTATTAAATATGTGGTTTAAAATCAACCAATTAAAATTTTCTTTAACCTTTATATCTTCTACAATAGTTTATTTGCATACCAAAACTTTTATTACATACGTAGATTCAGTTAAAGGTTGTTAATGATCTTCAAATTATTGTTTGTTTATTAAATCAATGGCAACATTATATTGTATTTTGCGTATTAATTATAGGTGTTTAAAGAATTTAATTTGTTATGAATGTTGCAAATGTATTAAGTATAGCTTTGATTTTGTTTTCAGTGATAGATATTGTAGGCAATATTCCTGTAATCATTGACTTAAAAAAGAAAGGCGTTGAAGTAGATTCATTAAAGGCGGCGTTAGTTTCTATGGGTTTGATGATTGCTTTTTTATATATGGGTGAGGGTATTTTGAAAATTTTTGGCCTAGATGTACAATCTTTTGCTGTCGCAGGCGCTATCATATTGTTTTTTCTGGGTTTGGAGATGATTTTAGGTGTTAGATTTTTTAGAGAAAGTGCAGGGACATCTACTGGAACTATAGTACCCATTGCATTTCCATTGATAGCTGGTGCAGGGACCATGACTACGCTGATTTCTCTAAAATCAAAATATGAAAACCTGGATATCCTTGCTGCTATTTTTATTAATATTGTAGTAGTATTTGCGGTGCTGCATTTTTCAGATTTTATCAAAGAAAAATTGGGTGATGCTGGAGCTGCTGTGTTGAGAAAGGTCTTTGGCATCATTCTCTTAGCTATAGCTATCAGGCTATTTAAAGAAAATTTCCATTTGGTGATCACGCCTGAAAACAAACTCGGTTTTCTAAAACAAACCCCATAATGTATTATCTTTGAGCCGGTATACATTTTTATATTTTTATGAACCGTGCTCAGCTGACTCAACAAATCAAATCTAAAGCCGATGAGCTTGGCTTTTTTTTGTGTGCTGTGGCCAAGGCTGAGTTTATGGATACAGAAGCCAGAAATCTTGAAAATTGGCTCAACCAAAACTATCATGGTGAAATGTCTTATATGGCTAACCATTTTGACAAAAGAGTAAACCCTACGTTGTTAGTACCTGGGGCCAAAAGTGTGATTTCATTAGCTTACAACTATTTCAATCCGGAAGAACAGGAAGATGACTCTGCCCCTAAAATCTCTATGTATGCTTATGGACGAGATTATCATAAAGTAGTCAGAAAAAAAATGAATTTACTATTTGATTACATTCAAAACATATCTGGGGAAGTCTCGGGCCGTGTTTTTGTAGATTCTGCACCGGTTTTGGAGCGAGATTGGGCAAGGAGAAGTGGCAATGGATGGGTTGGAAAAAATACATTGCTCATTCATCCTAAAAAAGGATCATACTTCTTTTTGGGTGAAATCATTTTGGATCTGGAGTTGGATTATGATGCCCCGATAAAAGATTATTGTGGTACTTGTACCAAGTGTATCGATGCTTGTCCTACTGATGCTATCAGTCCACAAGGATACTTTATGGATGGCAGTAAGTGCATTTCTTATCTTACTATAGAACTCAAATCATCCATACCAGATACTTTCAAATCCAAGATGGAAGGTTGGATGTTCGGCTGTGATATTTGCCAACAAGTATGCCCTTGGAACCGTTTTTCGACTCCACATGCTGAGGAACAGTTGCTACCTAACCCAGAATTATTATCTATGACCCGCGAAGAGTGGCAAGATATCTCTGAGCCAATATTCCATCAGCTTTTTGAAGGCAGTGCAGTCAAAAGAACCAAGTATGAAGGTTTGAAGCGAAATATTAGATTTTTAAGCGAAGATTAACCTCGGTCGTAGCATTTTGTAACTGCGATGCAATATTTTTTGAATTTATATTTCCCTCGTAAGCGCGTGTATATAACTCTTGCCTTTACCATATAACAAAAAAGAACCTATATCCAAAAGGAAATTGGTTCTTTTTTACATAATCACATGCATTTTATCGCATGATGGCCATATCACCAGATTAATGATAAAGTATCACGGTCTCAACTCCTTTTCTTTCTCCTTTGCCTTCTGCATCGGATTGAGTTTGTCTTTAAACTTGTGTTGCTTGAACAATTGGAACCTTGTAGGTACTTCACGGACTGGAAAACTATTGTTGGATACATCTATATCTGCTGTTTCGCTAAAAGGATCGAGTTGGATGGCGGTCACTTCTTTGTTTTTGACAAATACCTTGGTGACTTTTTCTTCATTTTTACGCCAGATTTCTACAGGCACCCGTTCTACTTCCTTGGTACCATCTGCAAAAGTCCATTCAATGATGATCGGCATGACCAAGCCACCTTTATTACTAAACTGGAGTTCGTAATAATTTTTTTGGCCATACTTCTCTTCCTTTTCTTGTTTGGTCATCAGGCTGTCGTATTTCATTCTGATCGTCACATCTACTGAGTCTTCTGTTTCCCATGGCTTGTAGGTATTGTAAAAGTCAGATGCCGTACTATCTCTTTCAACTGGAAAAGTACCAAATTGGGCCCTATTTCTTTGTTTGGTCAAGAAGTCCTTAGGTTTTTTAATCACATTTCTGAAAGTATCTATTTTCTGAGTTGGGTCTTTGTCGGGATCGACTTTGTACCAAGCCACACTATCCAATGCGATATCTACAGCATCGATAGAATAAAACCAACCACGCCAGTACCAATCCAGATCCATGGCACTCGCTTCTTCCATAGTACGGAAAAAGTCATCAGGAGTCGGATGCTTGAATGCCCATCTTTTGCAATATTCTTTAAAGGCATAATCAAAAAGCTCTCTGCCCATGATGGTTTCGCGTAGTATATTGAGTGCTGCAGCAGGCTTGTCGTAGGCATTGCTACCATAGTCTATGATGTTTTCGCTATTGGTCATGATGGGTTCCAATTGATCTTTTGACCTGGACATATACTCAGTAATATTGTGAGGTACACCACCATCAGATTTGAAGTCATTGTCCCATTCCTGTTCTGTGATGAATTGCATAAAACTATTGATACCCTCATCAAACCAAGCCCATTGTCGTTCGTCACTATTGATAATCATTGGAAAATAAGTGTGTCCCACTTCGTGGATAATCACCAGTATGGCGGCTCTTTTAGAATTTTCTGTGTAGGTTCCGTCCGGCTCAGCTCTTCCAGGATTGAAGGAGATCATAGGGTACTCCATACCATTGGCTGCTTCAACAGAGATTGCAACAGGATATGGATAAGGTATACTATATTTAGAATAAGTTTTTAAAGTATGGTCAATGACTTTGGTAGAATATTTGTTGTAAATAGGGTATGCTTCTTTTCCATAAAGGCTCATACACATGACCCTTTGGCCAAGCTCGTTATAGTGCGGCATTGCATCCCACGCAAATTTTTTAGAAGCTGTCCAGGCAAAGTCTCTCACATTTTTAGCTTTATACTTCCAAGTTTTGGTTTTGGTAGAAATAGGTTTTTGTTCGTTGGCTTTGGCTTCATCAAGATTTACGATGAGTAGCGGCGACTTAGCTGATTGAGCTTGAATCCACCTGCTGTACTGAGTTGATGTCAATGTTTCTTTATAATTTTGACATTCACCTGTAGCGGACACAATGTGGTCATCGGGCAAAGTGATCTCTACTTCATAATCGCCAAATGATAGTGCAAATTCTCCAGTACCTTGAAACTGCTTGTTTTGCCATCCTTCGAAATCACTATATACGCACATGCGTGGAAACCACTGTACTACGGTGTATAAATAATTGCTATGATCTGCAAAATACTCATATCCGCCACGACCCCAACTGGGATTAGACATACGGTCTATCATGTAATAATACCAGTCAATATTAAAAGTAACTTTTTTGCCTGGCTTGAGTGGTGTTGGCAAGTCTATTCGCATCATACTTTCGTTGATGATATATTTTAAGGCTTGACCTTTATCATTGGTGACATTTTTAAGTTTAACACCATATTTATCCAGTTGTGTTACGGCTTCCAGGCGATCAATACTACCTTGGTCCATGATTTCACGCATTTTGGAGCCATTCATGTAGTGTTTAGAAGACTTTGGCGAATGTTCGTTTTCATCTAACTGCAACCAAAGATAAGTCATCTCTACAGGCGAATTGTTATGATAAGTGATGACTTCAGACCCATCTATTCTTTGAGTCTTAGTATCTAGTGTACATTTGATCTTATAATCTGCTTTTTGTTGCCAGTACCTAGGACCTGGTGCACCATCTGCTCCACGATATTCATTAGGAGAGCGTAGCATATTATCAAGTTGTTCAAATTTACGCCCGTGATTGGATCGCTCTTGAGCTTGAGTAATATTTACTATTAAAATAAGGAGTAAAACAAAAAAATGTTTGTTGATCATATCTATAATTATAACAATTTAACTTTTGAAATGCTAAAAATCCATACCCAGACTCAAATATATTCTTGGTTTCTGAATTTGTCTAGTTTCAATTCCCCAACCATAATCAGCTTTTACAAAATAGCCCAATAATTGAGTTCTAATACCTGTACCAAAACCCATAACCAATGGATCCCGAAAATATTCGATTTCCAACTCAAGCAATGGAGGACTACTGAGTTGTAATTTATTAAGTGGATTTTTGTCACTGAAAGGACTGTTGCCATGAAATGCCAAACCAGCGTCAAAAAATCCTGTCAGCTGTAGATTTCTGAAGAAGGCATTTCCCCGATTTTTACCGAGGATGTATTGCATAAAAGGAATTCGTAGTTCCGTATTGGTCACTAAAAAAGTTGCTCCATTTCTGATATTATTATTAAATCCACGAAGCTGAAAAACATTAGCTTTATAGGCATAATCAGAATGGTCAGGTACAGGAATATTATTATTAAACGAAGGGAATACCCAGTTTTCCATACCACCCATGTAGTACAACATTTTTTGGGATCCAAAAGAAGTAGCGCCCGCACCTCTGAAGGCTAAAATGGACTTGCGCAGAATAGGTATATAATGTCTGGCGTCGAACCCAATAATTCCAGTAAAACCTTTGGAAGCATCAAAATTAAATCCATCAATAAATTCAAGATTAAAATTGTTGATGATTTCGGTGTAAAATTTATATCGGGTACCGTGTTTGATATTGATAGCAGCATCATGAGTATTGTCGTAAACATATTCTAGCCTCAGGCTGATACGTTTTTCATTTTCTGCAGCAGAAGCAAATGAATTATTTTCAGTGCTCAATTGTAAATATTTGTCAAATCTGAGCATACCAGTCGCACGGATAGATCGATATATGTCAAATGGATATTTTAGTTGATACAAGCCCATATTGGTGATTTTTTTGGACCTGCTCAGAAAATTTGCATTGGGTGCGAGTTCATTATTGTATCTTGATGTTTTTCTATATAGTGCTATTTTTTTGTCTATTCTTTGTTTTTTATTGTCAAAAACTAAAAAGTACTCCGCACCATTAAATGATGTTGGTATGCGTATACCCGTTTCTAATTTATAATCTTCAAAAAGATCTTCTACTGTTGCCTTCAACAAAAATCCAACAGGTGTGGTCAATAGTTGCTGCTGATCGCCGGTATAAGATTCTAATCCTTCAAAAAGTAAATCATTATCAAGTTTAGTTGTGACATTGGTTAGGGCAAATTTATTTTTTGCGGCAATGGCTCTAGTATTGTTATAAAATTCGATGGGTTTTTGTGAAACAAATGGCTTATTGATGTTGATATTGAAGCTATTTAATGTTTCCTTTTCCTTGACGATAGGTTTTATAGGTTCTACGTTTTGTGGATCTGGAAATTTACTTTGGAAAAAATATTTTTGATCAATGTTTTGTTGTTTTGGCGCTTCTGCTTCTGGATTCACTACCAAAACAGGCGGCAAATTGGTATAATTAGCTTTACCTGTAGATGTATTTTGGATAGTAACTGCTTTGCTTAAATCCAGTTTTTCAATGTAAGTAACATAAGCTCCATTTTTATAGTAAGTTTTGACGTAAGAATCAGAAGCAGGTATAGCATGATGCCTGATGATATTTCTATCTAGATTACTCAAAGGTTTTAAAATTCCGCCTGTAACTTGATAAGTATTGTTGATACCACTCTCATCACTGATACATAATATTTGTTGACCATTAAATAATAAAGGGTATCTCTCATTAGTATGTGGCGTAAAAGTCAACTTTTGTGCAATATTAGCTCCGTCAGGCCAAAAGTAAATGTCAAAATTTTGAATAGGTAAAATAGTGTCATATTTCATTTCACGAATAGTATCTAGTGTCCTATTGGAACTGAAAAGTATACCTTTTTGACCATTATAATCCACATACTGTGCATCCAAGTCGTCAAAATAATCCTGAGTAAGTCTTTGATGATTTCTGTTTTTAGATTTATAAAGATATAGATCCGAAAAGCCATCTTGAGATGCTGAAAAAATATAGTCCATATCATTGACATAACTTATACTGTATAATCTTTGAAAATCAGTAGGAATAATTTGTACCATTTTTTCAGATGTAGGTATATGATATTTGGCTAGTTTGATGACATCTCTATGTTCATAAGCTATAGATATTTCTGGTTTGGAAGGATGCCAGGCAATCAATGGATAGTTGTAATCTGTCTCTTGGAAGAAATTGCGGTATCCGTATTTAAAGATTCGTTTTTCCTTTCCGGTTTCTAGGTCTCGAAGTGCTACTCTGTATTTACCTTGATCATTATAGGCGTATGCCAAAAATTTTCCATCAGGACTAAGACTCAGATGACTGACAGGAATAAATTTTTTATTAGCAAGTTTTAATGGTTTAGCCTCTTTTTTTTCTGAAAATTTCCCTTTTTCAGCTTTAAAGTAATTTTCGTAAAACGTTTCCCATTCTTTATGCAATGTTTTGATATCTGCGTTAAGGATGTATTCAAAACTATTTTCCATACCTCTACTTATTTTAGTCAGGTACAAGAGGTTTGCAATAGAAGACTTTCCATAATTCTGATCTACATAAAACCAAAAAGAATGGCCAGCTAGTTTTGGGAAATCATTGGACAGTTTTTTAAAATTGTGGTATTTTTCGTTTCTCATCCACACATCTCTAAGCTCATCTTCCACTAGATGATTCCACGGGGATGAAGTGTATGCTACGATACCTTCTTTGTACCATTCTGGGATATTGAGGAGTACCGCATTTTGAATGATTTCCTGAAGGCTCGACCCGAAAAGCATATTGTTAAAATAAACGGTAGCGATACCTTCTCTTATTTTTTTACGCAAATCCTGATGATCACCATTAAAATAAACAAACATTTTGTTACCGACTATTTTAGTTTCTCCGGTTTTGGATGTGAAAGTTTCTTCGGTACCTATATTACTTTGTTTCAAATCAGAAATGTCAACGTAGACGATGATTTCTATTTTGTCATTGATCCGATGCTCCATCACTCTCTGGATATCATCGTGATCCATCTCGGCCATCTGAAGGGTGGGTATAGCTATATTTTTGGCCTTACCGTACCAATATGTGATAAAATTTGCTGTCTCATACTCCCACCAATCATTAAAGTCATCGTGAAACTGAACCCGGTTTTTACCAAATTCAGTATTGATGCTTTGGGCAGACAAGCATTGAAACCCCAAAAATCCAAAAATAAAAACAAATATTCTGTTCATATATGATGCAAAATATAGCTTTTATCACAAAGGTTTATAAAAAATCAAGAAAAAAATTAAATTATTATGGTTTTTTTTTGATAAACGATTAATTTTACCTTGCATATGGATATAACCTAAATTGGATAAGAAATATATTTGAGATTTACAATTTTGATTTTGACTTTGTTGGTTTTCTCATCTTGTTCTACTACAGATGATGACACTTGGACAGAAAGTAGGGTTGCACTTATCGGAACTTGGGAAGGTAAGGCGACATTTGTAAAAACAAATTTAACCACAAATAAAGATACTACGGGTACCCGTCAAATCAAAGTTAGGTTTTTAAACAAGGAAGATGTTATAATTTCGCAAGTTTTGTTTTTTGGCTTGGAAAATAATTTTGATTTTAAGTGGACTTACAAGCCTGATCCAGAATCAATTGATATTGTTTCAGAAAGCCCACTTTTACTAATTAATTTGCCCAAGTCATTTAAGGTAATTAAAAAAGAAAACAAAACTCAAACTTGGGTTGGTGAATACTTGCATCGGGAACCTAGTGTAGATTTTAGTATCTGGACAGATTATAAAACAACTGAAACTTGGGAATTGACTAAGCAATAAGCTTATTCTACAGTTTTTCCTTGTAGAAAAGTAAACTTTCTTCTACATGCTCAGATGATACAGGTACATCAAAACATGCTTTACCCACTGACTCCAAAAGAGCAAACCTATATTCTCCTTTTTGATTCTTTTTGTCCGCCTTCATTATATTGAGAATTTCTTCAGATGGTTTTACATATTTCGGGTGGTGGCCATACATTTTTACGATAGCATGTCTGATGTCAAACAGTTCATTTTCCGAGATATTGCCTAGTCTATAGGACAAAAATGCTTCAGAGACCATTCCGATAGCTATAGCTTCGCCGTGTAACAGATGCGATCTACTATCCAACCAATAAGACTCTATGGCATGTCCAATGGTGTGGCCAAAGTTAAGGATTTTTCTCAATCCTTTTTCATTAGGATCTTGTTCTGTGACTTGCTTTTTGATCAATACGGACTGATATACTATATTTTCAAAATCTAGGTTCTTTAAGTCAGTATTTTCGGTGAGTGACTTCCAAGTGAGTTTATCTGCTATTAGTCCATGTTTGAGTAGTTCAGCATATCCACTACGCATTTGTTCTTCTGGTAGTGTTTCCAAAAAGTCTGTGAATATAAAGACACCTTCAGGTTCTTGTATCAGACCTATCATATTCTTAAAGCCCAAAAAATCCACGCCCAATTTTCCACCTATTGAAGCGTCTACCTGAGCCAATAATGTAGTAGGTACTTGAATAAAAGATATACCGCGCATATAAGTAGCCGCACAAAATCCACCTAAATCTCCAATAACTCCACCGCCAAGGTTGATTACCAATGCATGGCGGTCAGCACCTTTTCGCATCAATTCGCCCCATACTTTTTGGCACGTTTCTATGGTTTTGTATGCCTCACCTTCAGGTACCCTAATGATATGAACATCATTAATGGATGTATTTTCTAAAAACTGATAGAGACAATATTTTTCGGTATTGGCGTCTACAATAATAAAAGTTTGTGATGCAGATTTATTTGTCAAATAGCTTTGTAAAGCAGACCAATTATTGATATTGATATCATAATTTTTGCAAGTTATATTTTTCATTTAGCAACAAAATTTTAGTGGTCATCAAATTAGTAAAACTCAAAAAAATCGGCAACTCAGTTACAGTTTTAAAATCTAAATTTTATACTTGGTAGTAGTGTATTTCGTTTCTCTTTGTGATCAGTACTAAATGAAGATACATTTTTCATGGTATTTCTTTTATTATGGAAGCTTTTTAAATGAAAACTGCCTGCAATCAAAAATATCATGATATCGAATAATTCCAAATTACTAAGTTTAAAATTTATACTAAAGAAGACGCAAATAAAATCAAAAGTATCATATTTTTATAATTTATATTCAAAATTATTTTTATATGAATTTTAAAATGCTATTTTGTAAATCAAAATATATGAAGTTATTTACAGTCGTTACCAATAGATAACAAAAAATAGAAACAACATCTTGGTCAAAGAGTTTCTAAAAATGAAAAAGATTGAAAATTAGGAGCACTATTCAACATCAAGAAGAGAGAAGGCTTGTGGTTTGTCTGAGAATAATTTTTTTGTTTTTGCCCACGTTTTTTCAAATAATGCTGACTTTTTGTAGTTATTTAAGTCCTCATTGCTTTTCCATTTACTTACAGTGTAGAAAATATGAGTGGAATCATGATCTTTTTTTAGTTTTACTTCGATACAGCCTTCAAAAGCTGCGATTAAATTCTTGCTTTCATCAAATATAGTAATGAAGTCATCAACATTTTCAGGGTGAAAGGTGAGCCTTACGATTCTTAAAATTTCTTTACTCATTCAAAAAAATTGATTTGGATCATTTCATTTTTATTAAGATTGAGTAGTGTGTTTGCTTTATCTAGGTTTAAAGCTATTTCCAGATAACCTGATGAATTGAAAAAAGCTAAAGGATCACCTATAGCTACGTCACCATAATCCTTACTTAGGAAGTTAAGAGGTTCATTGGGTTTGTAATACAGATCAAATCTTCTGTTATTTCTAATCTTTTCGAAAAGCTCTTTTTTAAGGTTGATCACTACATTTCCAAAATGGTCGATATGTATAATCGTCGCCCTAATTTGATTGGATGTCACGACGGGTTGTATCACAAGTTTTTTATTGAAAACTTCTATTTTGGGACCTATATCTTCTAATGCAAGCCCGTGACCAATAAATGCGGCGCAATGCGAAAATAAAGCGTTTACAGATGTATTTTCCTCATCTGATGGAATGATTTTATAAATTTTTTCTTCATTTATATCATCAAACACCAAACTGAACACTCCATTATTGGGTCCTATAAAATAGTGATCATGGTGTTGAAAACAAATGTATTCACTTTTCCTTTTGTAATTACAGTTTACAGCCACGATATGTATAGAGCCCTTAGGAAAAGATGGCACGGCATTTTGTAAATAAAAAGATGCCTGCACAATGTCAAAATGATCTATGTGGTGACTGATGTCAATAATAGAAAAATCATTTTTCTTTCCTAAGATCGAAGCCTTGAGTTCGGCAACATAATAATCTTTTGAGCCATAATCTGTGGTCAGAGAAACAATTTGCATTAAATACTCGTTAATTTTCTAAAAAATAGGTCAAACAATACCCAATAAATATATTTTACTAATATTTTTGTGCAAAGTAAAGTATATAAATTGATATATTATAATGTTTTGATATGTATAATTTATTCAATGACTATCTTTTTTTTAAAAATTTACTTATATTAGTACAAAAAATAAAATTTTATAATCATATTGAGTGAAGTAATATTGACGATAGACGGAATAGATCCGTTGGAGTTATTTGGTGAGAGTAATGCCAAGCTAAATTTAGTGAAAAAATCCTACCCCGATGTACAAATCACTTCGAGAGGTAATCAAATCAAGTTAAAAGGAGATAAAAAAGGTCTTGATGCGGTAAAATCCAAGTTGGAGATCATGGTAAAAATGATTCAGGATAGGCTCGATTTGTCTACTCAGGTAGTTGAGGACTTGTTACTTACAGATTATGCACAGGAAAATAAAATCAGTCAGCATGTATCAGGTGGTGTCATAGTATATGGTAAAAACGGAGCACCTATCAAAGCTAAAACTAAAAACCAAAAACTTTTGGTAGATTGTTCAGAAGCCAATGATATTGTTTTTGCTATCGGCC
Organism: uncultured Aureispira sp.; assembly: GCA_964526715.1. GTDB lineage: Bacteria > Bacteroidota > Bacteroidia > Chitinophagales > Saprospiraceae > OLB9. The sequence goes on from CAZGMB010000008.1 coordinate 47,536, forward strand.
CTGCAGGTACAGGTAAAACATATACTGCTGTTGCTTTGGCCATGAGAGCACTAAAAAACAAAGTAGTAAAAAAAATCATTTTGACCAGGCCTGCCGTAGAAGCTGGTGAGCATTTAGGGTTTTTACCCGGGGATATGAAAGAAAAGGTAGATCCCTATCTAAGGCCGCTGTATGATGCTTTAGATGATATGTTGCCTGCCGAAAAACTCAATTTCTTTATTACCAACAGAGTAATCGAAGTAGCACCGTTGGCATTCATGAGAGGTAGAACACTTGATCATGCATTTATCATCCTGGACGAAGCACAAAACTGTACCACTACACAGCTAAAAATGTTTTTGACCCGAATAGGACCTAGTGCTAAGGCGATCATTACCGGAGATTTGTCTCAGATAGATCTACCTGGACATCAAAAATCAGGCCTCAGAAAAGCACTAGATATCCTAAGACCTATAGATGGAATTGGACAATTGTTTTTAACATCTGAAGACGTTGTGAGACATAGATTGGTCAAAGAAATCATCAAATCTTATGATCTCGCAGACGAAGCAGACGAAGCCGAAAAACTCAGAATCAGAGAAGCCAAAGACGCTGCACGTGAAGCGGCTACAGACACAAATATTTCATCAGAAAATTTAGATAAATCATCATGACATCTACCATAACATATTTGGGCAATCTGCGCACTGAATGTACTCATCTTAAATCTGCGCAAACCATAATTACTGATGCTCCAGTAGATAATAATGGAAAGGGAGAAGCTTTCTCACCTACAGACCTTACTGCCACATCGCTAGGTACTTGTATGGTGACGATCATGGGTATTGCGGCCAGAAACCATGACATAGGTATCGATGGTACGAAACTGGAAGTAACCAAGCATATGGCTGCCGACCCAAGAAGGATATCTGCAATTGATGTGAATATCATTTTTCCAACACACCATTATACCAGTAAGGAAAAGAAAATACTTGAAGCTGCAGCCAGAACTTGTCCTGTAGCCTTGAGTCTTCATCCTGATATAGTACAAAACTTAAATTTTATTTGGGCGGATTGATTTAATTTAACACAGAAGAGCATTGACTCTAATCTAAAGTAATAGGAATTTTATGTGACGATCATCTTCCTAAATCGTTTAATATTCATATATGAGTTCAATCAAAGTAGTAGCCAAGACAAAAAATATATCTGGAAAGGTAAAATTGAGTGGTTCAAAGAGTATTTCTAATAGAGTTCTTTTAATTCAAGCCCTTACCAAAGACCCTTTTGATATAGAAAATTTATCAGATAGTGATGATACACAAACGCTATGGAACCTCCTTAAAAGTGACTCCAATACCCTAGATGCACATCATGCGGGCACAACATTTAGATTTTTGACGGCTTATCTATCCATGCAAGAAGGTACACAGATACTAACCGGCTCGGACAGAATGAAGCAACGGCCGATAAAAGCATTGGTAGAAGCTCTTAATCATTTGGGGGCTGATATCACTTATTTAGAAAACGAAGGTTATCCACCGTTATCCATCCAAAGTCCCAAGAGTAACTGGAAAAGTGAAATAGAACTTCCCGCTGATATCAGTTCGCAATATATCACAGCCTTACTTTTGATTGCTCCAGTTTTGAAAAATGGTTTGACAATAAGACTTTTTGGTAATATTGTTTCTCGTCCTTATATCGAAATGACCTTAAATATTATGGCTCATTTTGGTGTCATATCAGAATGGATAGAAAATGAAATCAAAGTAACACATCAGGCCTACCAAGCCAAAAATTATCATGTTGAGTCTGACTGGTCAGCTGCATCTTATTATTACAGTATTGCTGCATTGAGTCAAACCACAGATATAGTATTGGAAGGGCTACATGCAGAAAGCCTTCAAGGTGATGCTGACATAGTCAAAATAGCTGAAAAATTTGGGGTAATAACTACCTATGATCATCACCAACTTACCATTTCTAAGCCATCAGATAGTCCAGTACCGGAATTTTTTGAACATGACTTCATCAAGGTTCCCGATATTGCTCAGAGTGTGGCTGTGATGAGTGCAGGCTTGGGAACACAAGTATTGTATTCGGGATTACAAACATTAAAAATAAAGGAAACTGACAGAATAGCTGCTTTGCAGTCAGAGCTCAGTAAAATTAATGTGTTTTTGTCTAAGATGCCAACTAAATTTACTAAGAAAACGGATGTAGAGTATTTTTTGCAAGATGGCAAAGCTAGTTTTAAACCTGATGAGTTGCCAGCTTTCGATACTTATAACGACCACAGGATGGCTATGTCTTTTGCGCCATTATCTTTAATTCACCCTATCCAAATCAATAATCCTGAAGTAGTTAGCAAATCATATCCCAATTTTTGGAAAGATTTGAGATCATTAGGTTTCGAGATCGAAGAGATTCTTTAGGTTGCTAATTATTAAGCAAATTATTTTAAATTCATTAAAATTGTTACTTTTGGGTCACTTAAACTGTGTGGATTATGTATGATATCATTTTAGCTTTCATTACTTCGTTTGCGCTGACCTATTTAGCAATACCATCCATCATACATTTGGCCATTAAGAAAAATCTCATGGACGAACCAGGTGAGCGACGTTCACACCATGTCAGTACTCCATCGCTTGGAGGTATTGCGATTTTTGCAGGGACTTTGTTTTCTATCATTATGTGGACACCTTTTCAGTACTTTGGTGACTTACAATACATTTTATGTGCATTCATAATCATTTTTTTAATTGGTGCCAAAGATGATATTGATCCTATTTCTCCATCCAAAAAATTTATGGGCGAATTATTTGCTGCCGGTATTTTGGTATTTAGGGCCAATGTAAAACTGACTAGTTTATATGGATTTTTTGGAGTGTATGAGATACCTGAGGTGGCAAGCGTGATACTATCTTTGTTTACTATTCTAGTCATCATCAATGCTTTCAATCTAATAGATGGTATCAATGGCTTGTCTGCTACATTGGGTTTACTTATCACATCTGTATTGGGAAGTTGGTTTTATTTAACAGAGAATATTGAGATTGCAGTCGTGGCCTTTACACTTGCCGGAGCTTTAGTTGCTTTTTTAAAATACAATATTACGCCAGCTCAAATATTTATGGGAGATACGGGTGCATTGCTTCTTGGACTAGTATGTTCTATTTTAGCCATTAAATTTATAGAATTGCACAAAGAACTAGTTAATTCACCCTATACCTTTAATTCTGCCCCATCTGTGGCTATAGCTATCCTTATCTTACCCTTATTTGATACTTTAAGGGTATTTGCATTAAGGGCAATGGAAGGTAAATCACCATTTCATCCTGATCGGAAGCACATACATCACATCATGATAGACCTTGGTCTATCTCATATGCAAGCTACAGGTGTATTGTTTTTGACCAATATTTTATTTATTTTATTGGCAGTAATGCTTCAAGATATTGGTAATTTATGGTTACTAATTATCATTCTTAGTATCGCATTGACCTTATCTGTTTTAGCTTCCAATATGGTTGAAAAAAGAAAAAAATTAGTCTGATATCTTGATTATTGTCATCTCTATTCTCCTGTTTTGACTTTGTCCTTCAGGTGTTTTGTTGTCTGCAATAGGTTGTTTTTCACCTTTTCCTTCAGCAGTAAGTCTTTTGGGATCAATATTCTTTTTAATAAGGGCTTGTACCACAGAAGATGCTCTTTGTTCAGAAAGCAATTGATTATCTTCTTCTGTACCTATATCATCAGTGTGACCTGTTATTTTGATGTGTATCTTTTTATGGTCTTCAAGTAATTTAACTACTTGATTAATCTCGGCCATTGATCCTGGCAATAACTCTGCCGACCCAAATTTGAAGAATATATTATTAAGTACCAAAGGTTTGTTTATTTCAACATGCTGAATTGGTTCTAAAAATACTTCCAATAAGTATGGCTTATAAAAATCTTTGGTTGTGGTCAGATCAAAATTTTGGGAATAAAACACATATCCTGATGCTTCAATAATGCAAGCATAAGATTTTCCTGATGGGATAGAAATGAAAAAAGTACCGTCATCTCCTGTGTTGAAAGCAGTTATTTTCTTATTTGTAGATAAGTCAATGATGGCAACATTGCTTTTTACGGGCTTAGAAGTATTAATATCTTTGATAATGCCCGCTGTAAATGTCGAATTGATGGCCCTAACTGCTTGTGGCAATTCAAAGGTATAGATATCTAAGTTATTGATTTTTATCTGCGCTGAGTAATCATAATCACTCGAATAGAAAGCTGTAATCCCATCCAATGATACCGACAGGCCTCCTTCTGCACCTTCAGTATTGATAGGATAGCCGATGTTGATTGGCGTATCCCAAGTTTGAAGGTGTTCATTTAGTCGGCAGTAGTAAATATCGAAATTTCCCATTCCTGGTCTTCCGTTAGACCTGAAATAAAGTGTTTGACCGTCAGGATGTAAAAATGGACTCTCATCATCTCCTGTAGTGTTGACAATATTACCCAAATTGACTGGAACAGTCCATGCATTTCTTTCATTTTTTTGTGTCATCCAAAGATCAGATCCGCCCAGACTGCCTTTTCTTTTACTGGAGAAAATAAGTGTCCGACCATCTGCTGATAGAGTAGGCTGAGAGTCCCATGCTGCAGAATTGACTACTTGGCCCATATTAAGGGGTTCAGACCATTTACCATTTTGATTTGAAGTATAATAGAGATCGCAACTGCCTAAAGCATCTTTGCGGTCACAAGATGTAAAAATCATAAATTTACCATTGCCAGATACAGCAAATGCACCTTCATTTTGCAGCGTATTGATCTCGGTAATTGGACTGGCCATTTTCCACCCAGTACTATCAATATAGCTGATATATAAGTCTTCTTGTCCTATAAATGCTTGTTTTGATTTTACATTTCTGGTAAAAATCATATAACTGCCGTCTATACTTATACTGGGAGTATATTCAGATTGATCGATAGTATTTACTGTGTTGCCCAAGTTTTTTGGGTTGAAAATTACAGGATTTTTTAAGGCATTATCTATAAACCTTAAGTTGTCTCGCTGTGCAGTGGCATTTTTTATTTTCTGAGCATTTGTTGGAGACATTGCAAGGTACTTTTCAAAATGATCAGCTGCGTTCAAAAATTTTTTCTGTCGCTGTTGCACTTGTGCAAGTGAATAGTACATTTCTTTATCGAAATCTGGTTCCAATGCAATAGCTTTTAAAAAAAGTGCCTCTGCATTTTCGAGATTATTTGCTTGGAATAAGTTGGTACCTAATCTCAGTAGTACTTCCGTGTGGTTTGGCTTTGTTTGGAGTAGTTTCTGGAAAGCTGCATTGCTTTTATTGAAATTTCCTTGAGCAGCCCATTTTTTACCTTCTTCATAGTATTTTTTTTCTTTGGTTGTCAATTCGATAGCCGACTTAGCTTGACTGATGCCAGTATTTATGTCTAATAAGACAAAAGCAACTATGAGCGAGACTGATTTTATGATCAAATTCATATTTAATGTTTCAAATTCATAGTTATAACGCAGTTCTTGTATAAAATAGTTTTTTTAAGTGTGAATAAATATTTATTGGATTCAGATCATTTTTTATTACAGCATATTTTAATAGATCCAAGGTAATAGCCTCCATGTCCTATTAAGATAAGCTTCATGGTTTGGATTGTTTTTGTACTTGATAGGGTATGTTACTTCGATAAGTGGAATGCCGCTGATAAAAACGATCAATATTGTAATCCAAAGCGGACATAACATCAATAACCATTCGTATCCTGATATCAATGGCGCTATATAAAAAAAGATGGCCCACCACATGATCAGTTCTCCCAAGTAATTGGGATGCCTGATATATTTATATAGTCCTGATGATATGAAATTCCCGTTTTTATTCTCGGTTTTAAATACAAACTTTTGATGATCTGCAACTGCTTGGATGAGGAAACCTACCAACCAAAAGCTTGTAGCATAAAAATTTGTCGTAAGATTTTTTGAATATAGCCCAAATATTGTGGGTAAGATTATGATAAATATACTAACTGCCTGCAAGGTCCAAAATTTTAAAAAACCTGTCTGACTGCTCCTGAAACTATCGAAACGGCTGTCACTGCCCATCTTATGGATACGATAAAACAAAAAACTTCCCAATCTCAGTCCCCAAAGTACTACCATCAATGCAAGTATTACCCGAGAGAAGGACAACGGTCCCAAAAGATACAAAAAACCTAAAGTCATGATAATAAAAGTAGCACTGTAACTGATATCAGTAAGATGATCAGATTGATTTTTGTATGCCCAATAGTAACAGAGCATCTGTAAAGCAAAAATAATAATGAAAGTGTAAATCCATATATTCATGGGGAGAAAACATAGTAATGCGAATTTAGTTTTGGAATTTTTACATTGCAAATTACCATGTAAATATTCTTTTTGAGTTTTTTAGCTTACTTTTTAAGGTTTTTTGTAAGCTCAACATTATATATCATTAAAAAAATCTTTGGCGGATGTGGTTTTTAATTTCCCTTTCTTAAAAAGTTGCATTTCTTCTAATCCAGCTTTGATATTATCAAAAATCTTTTCTTTTGTAGGCTCATCTTCTGTCTCAATTTTTTTTAAATAATGCAGATTTTTAACCAGTACTAGGAAGTGATTATATTCTTTATCTGTTGTATATATTGTGATATATCTCATTTAAATAAGTTTTGGATTGTTATTTTAACATTTTATGAAAAAAATGCTTTCATATAAAGTTCAAAAACTTTTCTATGCTTAATTTAAAACATACAACACTGTTCAACTACTCATAAACATAAAACAAAAAAGTCCTATCTTCAGAAGCCAAATTCAGGTGTTTGTTGATATCGCTGTAAGGTATTGTTTCTCCGTTTTTCATGAGAATCATGATCTCTTTATCACCTGTTTCGTAATGTTTAATTTTTTCTGTTTTTTCAGTAAAGAAGTAATGAGTTTCACTTTCATCTATACCGTATTTCTGAATAAATTTTAGTTTTTGATCAGCTATCAGTTTTCTGTTGGCATCGGTTTCTTCTGACTTTACTTTAAAAAGTTTTCTATCCAATAGCTTACTACATAAGGTGCGTAAAATTGTATCTGAGTGATTGACTGATTTTTTAATCATCCACAGTATATCCATATCATCTAGCAGCACAAAATGTCTCAGGAAATCAGGATGAGTCAAATCTGTGATAGAAGCTTCGCTATTTCTCAAAAAGTAATCTAATTCTTCAGATGAAGCAATTTTTATACCTTGATGTGTTAGGAATCTTGCCCTTTTTAATATTGAGATGAGCATAATCTCAGCACAAACTACAGTCTTGTGCAAGTACACCTGCCAATACATCAGCCTGCGAGCCATGAGAAATTTTTCAATGGAGTAGATTCCTTTTTCTTCTATTACTAACCGATCATTTACTACATTGATCATAGTGATGATACGGTCATATCCTATGATTCCTTCTGCTACACCCGAGAAAAAGCTATCTCTGGTGAGGTAATCCATGCGATCTGTATCTATCTGACCAGAAACTAATTGATGTAAAAATGGTCTGTGATACGTTCCTTGAAAAATATCCAGAACTAGGGAGAAGTCTTTATTGAGCTCTTCACCGATTTTTTTAATAATGATCAGTGAAATACTTTCATGGTGTACACTGGCTAAGGTGTGTTCGAGCGCATGTGAAAATGGTCCATGACCTACATCATGAAGTAAAATGGCAATACAAACTGATTCGTACTCCGCATCAGATATTTCTACACCTTTGGCTTTGAGTGTTTCTATGGCTCGGCACATCAGATGTGTGGCACCCAAAGCATGCTGAAATCGGGTGTGAAGTGCCCCTGGGTATACATAGTGCGACAGCGCTTGCTGAGTTATCCTGCGCAATCGCTGAAAATATGGATGATCGATGATTTCGTAGATACTATCGAAGGGAAATCTGATCAATCCATAAATGGGATCATTAAATATTTTCTTTTTATTCATCATGCAAAAATATATTTTAATTCATTGCGTTATATTTTTAATACATTAAATATTTATGATTGATAAAATAAAAATTCTTTGGGCAGATGATGAAATCGACTTATTAAAGCCGCAACTTTTTTTTCTGGAGAAAAAAGGATACGAAGTTGTCACAGTAAGCAATGGACATGACGCTCTAGATATATTGGATGAAGACAAAGAAATTGATATTGTTTTCTTAGATGAAAGTATGCCTGGTCTTACTGGATTGGAAACACTTGCCAGGATCAAAGCCAAGCTGCCAAATATTCCTATCGTCATGATCACCAAAAACGAAGCTGAAAATATTATGGAGGAAGCGATAGGCTCCCAAATAGACGACTATCTCATCAAACCTGTCAATCCCAATCAGATTCTTCTGACGCTCAAGAAAATTGTAGATAATAAAAGGTTGGTTTCCGAAAAAACAGCTACTGATTATCAACAAGAATTTAGAAATATAGCTATGGATATCAGCAGTAGTCCGGATTTTGGTCAGTGGGTAGACATTTATAAAAAAATTATCTCGTGGGAAATCAGATTGGACGAAAGTCAAAACACGGAGATGAAAGAGATACTCAATATGCAAAAAGAAGATGCCAACAGAGAGTTTTTCAGATACGTGTCTAAAAGATATATTGATTGGATGAAAAAATCAGAGGGTCCTCGTAAGTCCCATGACATGATGAAAGAAAAAGTACTACCACTACTTTCACATGGCAAGCCTGTCATCATGATATTGATGGACAATCTGAGATTTGACCAATGGAAGATCATAGAACCTGTTATCACTGAGCTGTACAAAATAGAAGAAGAAGATTATTTTTACTCCATTCTGCCTACAGCTACTCAATATAGTCGCAATGCCATCTTTTCGGGATTGACTCCGTTAGATATTCAGAAAAGATTTCCTGATTATTGGCTTAATGATAATGAAGAAGGTGGTAAAAACCTTAAGGAAGGTGAGCTCATGATAGATCAGATCAAGAGAATCGTTAAAAAAGAAATCAAATCGGAATATGTAAAAGTAACAAATGTAATGTCGGCAAGGCAGCTACAAGATAATGCTTTAAACTTTGTAAATAATGATTTTACTGCCATAGTATATAATTTTATAGACATGCTTTCGCATTCACGTACCGAAATGGAAGTTCTTAAGGAGTTAGCAGGTGATGAAAAAGCTTATCGGTCACTTACCAAGTCATGGTTTATCAATTCACCACTTTGGGCAATGATGCAAAAATTGGCAGAAAGAGATATTCAGATAGTGATAACCACTGACCATGGAACTATAAGAGTAAAAAACCCATCAAAAGTCATTGGAGACCGCGAAACAACGACCAATCTCCGATACAAAACGGGAAAAAATCTCCAATATGATAAAAAAGATGTTTTGGAAATTAAAAATCCGGCAGATACAGGACTTCCTAGTGCAAACATGAGCAGTTCTTTTATCTTTGCCAAGGAAGATATCTTTTTCTTGTATCCCAATAATTTTACCTATTTCAACAATTTCTTTAAAGATACCTTTCAACATGGCGGTGTATCGTTAGAAGAGATGATATGTCCTATAGTAAGACTTACGCCTAAGAAAATATTTTAAGGTTTTTATGATAGAAATCAGGAAGTATATATCATGTATTATGGTTTTGATTCCGTTTTTGAACAACGTAAATGCTCAGCAACTTCATTGGGAAATATATTCCGGAGTATTAATTTCTGATTTATGGTATGTTCCAAAAACTTCTTTTAATCAAAAATATCCACCTTTTCCTACGTACAATTTTGGGTTCTCTTATCTCATTAACGAAGATAGAAATTATAGCTTTAGGGCCGGAGTTTCTTATATGTCTTATGGAAAGTACATTAATAAAGACCGTTTTATTGATTTGGATACAACTTTGGTACTTCCCGATGGAACATCTATAGAATTTCCAGCTACTATTACTACCTATTCAAAGAACTATTTTATGGAATTGCCATTGACCACAGAATATAAGTGGCAAAAAGGTCGCTTTTCTCCATTCATACGATTAGATATAGTGCCACAAATATATGTGAGTAGAAAATATGTGCAGGAATCAGACAGAACAAGTTTTAACTTTTCAAGCAATGAAAAACTATCTAATATAAGAAATTATAATTTAGCATTAGGTACAGGCTTGGGTACTTATTACAAATTGAATCAAAAAATGAGTTTGGTAGCTAATATTTTCACCAGAGTTCAAATTTTAAGTAATCAGGGACTTACATCAAAATACTACATCTATGGTGTAGGTACGAATCTTGGACTTGCCTTTGATATCCATTAGATTACACTTCATGCATTCTTTTGCCTTCTAAATCTGTATTATTTTGAATCTTAGCAGTACCAATCACTTGATTTTTGTATATACCGTTGTGTCCTGAAGCCAAAAAAGAAACTACACAAGCTATAGCTACATAAAGGCCACATTCTACTCCGAAAAGCTCTATTGCCATTATAGTGCAAGCGATTGGGGTATTAGTGGCACCGGCAAATACGGCCACAAAACCCATGCCGGCAAGCAACGCGGTTGGAATCGGAATGAAGTAGCTCAATGTGCTGCCCAACGTGGCTCCTATAAAAAATAATGGGGTTACTTCTCCACCTTTAAATCCTGCAGCTAATGTAAGTATCGTTAAAATGATCTTAATTATAAAATCATATGGAGCAGTAGGCGCATTAAAAGACTCAACGATGGTTGGTATACCTAAACCAATATATTTTGTAGTACCTAACCCCCAAACTATTAGAATCACCATAATTCCGCCTACAAATGGTCTTAATGGAGGGAATGCTACGTTTTTCTCAAATATTTCGCTGGTTTTATGCATCGCTTTACTAAATATCGCCGCACACCATCCACATAGTAAACCTACAATTATAGCGTAAAATAAGGTCTTAAGTGTTAAATCGGGAATGGTGTCTATAAAGTAATGTGTATGATCAGCTTCCCATAACCTTGTCACGCCGTCCGCAATAATAGCAGTGATTAAAGCAGGGAAAATGGCATGGTATCGGATTTGGCCAAGTAAAAAAAACTCCAACCCAAAAATGGCACCTGCCAAAGGTGTGCCAAACACTGACCCGAAACCACCAGCTACTGCTGCAATGATTAATGTTTTTCTATCCCATTCAGAAAGTTTTAATGGGATACTAAGCTGATCAGCTATGGCCCCAGCCATCTGTAATGCTGTGCCTTCTCGACCCGCAGAACCTCCAAATAAGTGTGTCACCATGGTACCCACATAAACTAAAGGGGCCATCCGAAAAGGTATTTGTTTTGCCGGTTGGTGTATGGTGTCTATCAAAAGGTTATTGCCTGCGTCGGCTCCTTTTCCATAGTAATGATATAAAAGTCCAACCAGTAAGCCGCCTACAGGTAAAAACAGGATGATCCAAAGATGATTTTCCCGATATGCAGTGACCCAATCCAATGAAATCAAAAAACCAGCGGAAGCACTTCCAATAGCTATACCCAGCACTAAACCAATGAAAGACCATCGGATGATGTAAGGAATAGTAGGATAATGCTTAAAATATGAATTCATATTATTTTTACAGAATATCAAAGTATATATTGCAAAATGATCAAAAAAGTACTTTAGATTTTGTTTTAGAATTTTAGCCCAAAAGCTACATTACCCAATATTTTTTCTATCACTCAGAAGTAAGATACTGGTATATGTACCTGACCATCAGGTCATTATTTCTGAAAATCTTTGTCTCTTTGATCAATCCATTAGCATTACGATCATTTTCTTTAAGAAGCTTATCTCCTTTAGATAGTGAAATTCTCATGCCTTCCTGATTCATAAATGCATTAGTCCTGTAAAACTGCTCTTGAGTATCTTTAAATTCTTCTTTAAAGTTTATGTATCTTTCGGTCATAAACCATTTGGGGCTCATCCTGTCAGTCACCCAAAAACTTTGAGTTCGTTTATCTTGACTCCATCGGATAATGGTATTGGACTCGATCAGTTCATTTTTTCTATGGGTTGATTTTTCTTCTTTTATGGTAGTCATGTCATTTTCCCGATCATAAACGAAAGTATTTCTTTCAAAACTGCCTGAGACATTTTTACTTTTATCTTTTAAATAGTATTTTTCTGTTTTGTCAAGCGAATCATTTTTATAATAGTAGTTTTTAATTGCGGATAATTTTCCTGAAAGAAAAGTTTTTTCATTTTTTATTTGATTCTTGTCATTATATTCAAAGACTATTTTTAAATCAGGCATGGATGATTTTGATTCAATAATCAATGAATCGTTTTGGTATTTTGCAAAATACTCTGATATGACTCGACCTGATGTGTCATAAAGTAATTCTTTTGTATGCAGCCCATATTTGTTTACATGGCGTAATGAAACCAAAAAAGTGTCAACTTTCTGGGTTCTAGGATTAGCTTGTAGTAAGAATTTTTTTACCGTTTTAATGCCATTAGTTCTTAATGCCCGAGATTGGTTATCAGGTTTTTCTTGCCCGTATATTTGTGAGCTCAGAAAAAAAAATAGGACTAATGCATTAAAAGTTTTCATTTTAAAATTTTACTTTCTAAATCCTTAATTCATACTATCAAATCTCCATTTTCTTCCGTTAGACTCCGAAAACCCCACAATACCTTCATTTTTATTGTAATAAACCCAATATGTTACGACGGTATTTGGTAGCGGTATGTTTTGAAATACTGAATTGAACTTTTTTCCATAAATGGTGACTTCATCCATTGTTTTTAATGATTCTGTAAATCCATCCTGTGAATTTCTTTTATCTACGATCATATTAAAAATGGGGAATGTGACATTTGCATCTCCTTTTTCAGAGATAGCAATTTCTACTTTATCTACAATTTCCTTTTTTGGCGAAGAACGATCAAAGTCATTATAAATCAATGCCTTAAGTACTACCTGGCCACCTAGTTCCTTTAAAGTATAAGAGATAAAGTTTGCATCCATACAATTGGTTACAGACTCATTTTTATTGGTAAACATATTGAAAACATTCATCGTATTGACTACCTTGGATGAGCTGGTAGAACTAGTGACCTCAAAGAGTTTTGTAATGCCTAAGGAATCTTTAAAAATTACGTTCTTTATATTTTTGTAAGGAAAGGATTCACTTGAAATAGCGCTTACTTTGGGCGCTCCGTAATTGTAGGTGCAAATGGTTTCCTGTGTAATATCTTCTGTATCCAAACATGAAGAAAAACTGATACACAACATAACAAAAGATAAGCAAACAATTTTAAACTTCATTACTACTTTTTTATTCTTTAAAAATTTTTATTTGCAGCGCATTCGCTTTTTGTTTATAGTCTGACCAATCATTCTGGATAAAAGTGCTAACTTTTGCTACACAGCTGTCAGTCACGGCTTTGGCTTTTTCCAATGCAAATAATGCATTACTCTTAGGGGCTTTCCAAGACGATCTGATATAGTTTTGTGCACCGTATAAAATACTGTTTAATTGATCAGGATTTCTCTGTATTCCCTTAACGTTTTCGGGACCCACAAATAGATTTATTAAAGTATCCAACTGTCCATTTAATTTTTTATGTAGTTCTTTAAACGTCTTTTTGGTTGAGTCAGGTTGGTTTTCCAGAAGTTTTTCGACGATGGATATGGATTTTTTTGCATCTATAAGTTGGTCAAATGACTCTTTTGCTTTAATAACCAATGCTGTATGTTCATCTGATGACTTTTTGATATCTGATAAGTCTTTGTCAGAATAAGGCGCTTTTGGATCAGCTTTGACTTCTACAATAATGGAATCCTTTTTGCCTTCAAATTCAATTACTGCCTTGTATTTTCCAGGTAAAACTTCATCACCACCGGGCAAATCGTCATCTTCCTTGGGCTCGGTACGGCTAAAATATCTGACACCATCGGTTTCCAATCCCCAATTAATCCTATTTAGACCATCACTGATTTTTCTACTAATACTTCTTATTTTATTATTATTGGTATCATAGATATTGATTTTAGCTTTTGGTCCTTTGTCATCTCCTTCTTTAGTTTTTGATTTATCAGGATTTGGTTTTTTCCAAACATTAAAAGCTATTTTGTCATAAGCTTTGTTGTCTCCTTTGAATTCTGCTTGACCGCTGAACCTTACGCCATCATATGATCTATAGCTGATCAAATAGCCTGCTGTAGATGTTAATACATCAAAATCATTTTCAAGAAGTTTTTCTCCTTTTCCTGCTATTTCTCTCAACGGAAGTATATCATCTAAAATCCAGAACGCCCTGCCAAAAGTGCCTAGGATAAGGTCGTCTTCCACTTTGTGGATTTTCATGTCATTGACTTGCACTTGAGGAAATCCTTTGGTCCAGTGATGCCATTTTTTGGCTTTGTCAAAGGAAACATACAGACCTGCGTCCGTTCCTAAAAATAATAGATTGGGTTGGATATGATCTTGTACAATGCTCAAAACAAATCCTTTGATTTGACTATCATCAGCAATGCGACTCCAAGTTTTGCCGTAATCTGAAGTAAAATATGCATAAGCTGCATAATCATTTCTTCTATAATTGTTGGCAACCACAAATGCTTCGCCAGGGTTATATTCTGAAACATGGATTTGTGGAATCCAGCTACCTTGAGGAAGTCCTTTAAGATTTTTATTAAGATTGGTCCATGATTTTCCACCATCAGTAGTCAATTGGAGGTTTCCATCATCGCTACCCACCCATATCAAGTCTTTGTTTATGGGGCTAGGTGCTATGGCAATGATGGTGGTATGATTTTCTGCATTGGTAGCATCCATGGTCAATCCACCACTGATATCTGCCTTTTGTTTGGTGGTATCGTTGGTAGTAAGGTCAGGTGATTTTATGGTCCACGTCTCACCACAATCATCTGAATAATGTAAATATTGACTGCCAAAGTACACTCCACAATCTTGATATGGATCCTGTGCTATAGCCGCATTCCAGTTATATCTTAATTCTATTTTGGGGTCTGGATGATTTGGTTTAATAAATCTGGTTCTTCCTGTTTCTCTATCATAAAATCCTACATTTCCACCCTGAGACATAGCGTAGCCGTATCTACTGTCTTTTCTGAAAGGTACAACATCAAATCCGTCGCCAAAATAGAGTTCCTGAAAATCGTGGTTTCTAATGCCACCTCTTTTCAATACTGCAGAAGGACCCACCCATGAGCCATTGTCTTGCATACCGCCATAAACATTGTAAGGAAAGTCATTGTCCACATTTACATGATAAAATTGACCTACAGGAATGTTTCCAGCAAAATACCAATGGGCTCCACCATCTTTGGATATGGCCAACCCTCCATCATTTCCATCAATAATGAATTCAGGATTTTCAGGATGAATCCATAATGCGTGGTGATCGGGATGTACATCATTGCCATAGTTTGCTATTTCTCTGAAAGTTTTGCCACCATCTTCACTCATGGATAAATAGGTGTATACATTGATGATTCTATTTTCATTTTTGGGGTCTACATACAATTCTGAATAATAGAAAGGTCGATCGCCGATATTTTTAGTAGAAACCAAGGTCCATTTTTTGCCTCCATCCACTGATTTGTAAAGTCCATTTTCTTTAGCTTCGACCAAAGCATAGATAATATTTGATTTGTTAGTAGCAAAGGCAACACCGATTCTTCCTAGTTCCCCTTTCGGAAGGCCTTCTTCTTGGGTTATTTTTTTAAAGTTTTCTCCACCATCATAGGTGATATACATTCCTGATCCTTGGCCGCCAGAGTGAAAGTACCACGGTTTTCTCTGATGTTCCCACATGGAGACTATGATTTTATTTGGGTTGTTAGGATCTGCTACCATATCTGCAGCCCCGGTCACATCATTGACATATAGAATTTTTTTCCATGACTTACCACCATCAGTGGTTTTGAAGACGCCTCGATCTGAGTTGGGTCCCCAAGGTGAGCCTAAAGCAGCAGCATATACAATATCAGAATTGTCCCTATGTATGATAATTCTATGAATCGTTTTCGTATTTTCCAGTCCCATTTTTGACCAGGTTTTTCCACCATCCAAAGATTTATAAATGCCATTACCTGTATTTAGTGAGTTTCTTGGATTACCTTCTCCTGTACCTACCCAGATTTCAGATGGATTTTTTTGGTTGATTTTGATGGATCCAATAGCTAAAGTGGATTGTTCATCAAAGATAGGTGTCCAGGATGTACCTCCATTTTCAGAGAGCCATACACCTCCTGATGCAGCACCTACAAAAATTCTTTCGGGATCAGATAGGTCCACATCGATAGCAGTAATTCTACCACTCATGCCTGCTGGTCCTATATTTCTGAATTTCATAGCTTTAAAGTCTTCAGGATTAAATTGTCCCAAGAGACTTTGAGTAGTGATGAGTAACAAAAATGTAAACAAATATTGCTTGATGATGCCTGTCATGAATTCTTTATTAAAATTGAATCGCAAAATAAAGCAAAAAACAGTATCTTTTGGCTTTGGTAGTTAAATAAAATCAAAAATTACCTCAATTATTGAAAATATGATTGAGTATTATCAGAAAGCGAGAAAATTTAAACATAATTTAATCGGTCAAAAATCATAATTTATAACGTAGACTTAAACTTTGTTAAACAAAGATTTTGCTTCATAAAAAATGAACTGGCCGCAAATTTTTATTTTCTTCTGTTGTTATTGTTTGTATTATTACTATGCTTGTTTTTGTTTTGTTGGTTTTTTTGATTGGGATTGTTGTTGGTTTTCTTCTTTTTTACAGTTGCAAAAGTATTGACATTATTGTTTGGCGTATTGCTTTTGGTTACTACATGGATAGTGTGATCATCGTCCACAGAAAGGCGATTTCCTGACATCACAGCTAGATCAGATATAATGATATCATCACTCACAAAATGTTCTTTATTCCATGTTCTGAAGGAAAGTTTCATATAGGCCAATATGGTTTCAACGTATCCTTTTTTTACAGGGCCATCCTCCATATTTAAGGCTTTGTCTATCATCACACGGATATTGTATCCATAGTGTCTCCAATTGAATTGGTGCTGTGGATATGCGACTCTTTCTCCTTTAAAAACATTGTCTTCAGGAGTTGGATTATCACCGTATGGATGATCTACATCAAGACTATAATCAGCCATTTTGAATACATGCCTCCATAATTTTTGTTTGTATTCCAACAGATTTTTAGTTTGAGGATTGAGTTGATTGATCAATTCCACAATCTCTTCTATAATTCTTTGTCTTTCTTCTTTAGAATGTACCGATTTGGCATATTCGACTAGTTTTTGTACACTTCTACCGTATTCAGAAAACAATAATTTATCTCTGGTGGAATTGTATTCTAAGCTTAATATCTTGGCCATAATTTTAGGTTAGGATAAGTGATTTAATTATTCTACAGTTACAGACTTAGCAAGGTTACGAGGCTGGTCCACATCACATCCACGCATGACCGCAATGTGATAAGCTAGCAGTTGTAATGGAATCACCGAAAGTAAAGGTGTTAATGGTTCTTCTGTTTCTGGTATTTCTATACAGTAATCAGACATTTCTTTTATTTTTTCGTCTCCCTCAGTGACTATAGAGATGACAATAGCCTTTCTGGCCTTGACTTCCTGTATGTTGCTGGCTACCTTATCATATGCCGATTTGTTAGTGGCAATGATGATTACTGGCATATTTTCGTCAATTAGGGCGATCGGTCCGTGTTTCATCTCTGCTGCAGGATAACCTTCAGCATGTATATAGGATATTTCTTTTAGCTTGAGAGCACCTTCCAAAGCTACTGGAAAGTTGTATCCTCTTCCTAGGTAAAGTGCGTTGGACACATCCTTAATTTCGCTAGCTATATATTTGATCTTTTCATCTTGTTGCAATACTTTTTCTACCTTTTGCGGTATACTTTCCATGGCATAAGCCAATTGTCTGAAGTAATCCTCAGATATCGTACCTCTTCTATGGCCTAAGTTTAAAGCCATTAACGTAAGTACAGTAAGTTGACTTGTAAATGCCTTAGTCGATGCCACACCGATTTCTGGACCTGCGTGGGTATAAGATCCACAATGCGTAATTCTTGCTATAGATGATCCTACCACATTTACGATACCATAAATTAACGCACCTTTTTCTTTTGCCAGTTCGAGAGCTGCCAAGGTATCTGCAGTTTCGCCAGATTGTGAAATAGCAATGACCACATCATCGGCATGGATGATTGGATTTCTATATCTCAACTCTGAAGCGTATTCTACTTCTACCGGTATTCTGGCCAATTCTTCTATGATATATTCAGCCACCAGTGCCGAATGCCATGAAGTACCACATGCAGCAAAGATGATGCGCTTGGCATTCATTATTCTGTTGATATATTGCTGCATACCACCCACCAATACCCATCCATCGTGGGCATTGATTCTACCACGCATACTTTCTTGGATGGTCGTAGGTTGCTGATAGATTTCTTTAAGCATGAAGTGATCAAATCCTTCTTTTTCGAGCTCTTCGAGTTTCAGGTCTAATTCCTGAATGGTAGGAGTTTGCACTTCATTTTGTATGTTGATGATCTCATAGTGCCCATCTTTATGAATGGTAACTATTTCTTCATCATTGAGATAGATCACTTTATTGGTAAATTTTATTATTGGGGATGCATCAGATGCCAAAAAATATTCACCATCACCGATACCCATTACCATAGGACTGGATTTACGAGCGCCTACCAAGATGTCTGGATTATCTCTGTCTAAGACTACGATGGCATATGCTCCAACGGCCTTTTCCAAAGCTTTACGAACGGCTTGACTTAGATCAAGATCATATCTGTTTTGATATTCTTCTATAAGATGTACTAAAACTTCGGTATCTGTTTCGCTCTTGAATTCATGGCCAATATCTGATAAAGCTTTTTTTAAGGTAGCATAGTTTTCAATAATCCCATTATGTATTAGGGCTAATCTCTTGTTTCCCGAAAGATGTGGGTGAGCGTTAATATCATCAGGCTTTCCGTGAGTCGCCCACCTTGTATGGCCTATACCCATAAAACCAGTAACATCAATTTCCTTAGCTGCATTTTCCAACTTAGATACTTTGCCTTTTCGTTTTATGGTTTTGATTTCACCATTTAATACAGAAATACCTGCACTATCATAACCTCTGTATTCCAGTCTTTTCAAACCTTCAAGGATGATCGGATATGCTTGTTGTTTGCCTAGATAAGCAACGATTCCACACATATGAAATTTTGTTTTTTTTAATTTTTAGTATAAGTCACTGTCAATTTTACTGGAAACTTACTGTGTTTAGCTCCGTAAAACGCAGTTCTGCCTGGGTTTTCAGCTTCTGTAAGGACCGATAAAAATATCTCAGCAGGATAATTCGGATCTTTGGACGCTTTTTTGATGTGGTTTGTCACATTGATGATATACTTTTGTCCGTTTGCATCTTTAGTAAGTGTACCTCCGAATACCGGTACAAAATTAGTTCCCACCAATAAAGACTGTGCTATATCATCAATAAATATGTAATCACCTTTTTCATTCAGTCTAGTGGCAACGATTTGTATTGGTGTGGCAAATGTACCGTTTTGTGTGGGTAGATCTGCTACGTATATTTCCAGTTCTGCTTTATTGATCAGTTTATCACTTAATGTATTGATATCATTAAATTTTATGGACGTTTTTACGCCACCTATACCATGCAAAAATGTCAATGAGTCTCCTAATGTTGGATTGGTGATAAATGTTTCCACCTTACTTCCGCTTCTGTCGTGAATATATCTATTAATGGTCACAGTATCAATTGGAAATTCATATTCTTTCTCTATGGTATCTTTGGTAGTATAATATAAAATGAGCTTATTTACTGGTGATGTACTACTCAATGATGCATTCGAAAAGTTAAAGCCATACAGCAAAGGGTTATTATCAGCAGATTTAGATGTGATATATACTCCTTTCATAAAAGACCTAAATGCTGTGTCAGATTTTGCAGCACTTTCATTGGTGATCAATGCCTTGCCAAAATCGTCACTCAACCTCAATCTGAGCTGTGGTACTTGTTTTACTACTTTACCACTAATATGACTAGTGATACTCACAGAATCTTTGGGACTGATTTGAGTTGTTTTGGTGACTAATGGAGAACTTACATTAGGAAATTTCGTATCAGCATAATAGATGTCTTTATTATTACTTTTATACTCACTTTCCAACTGGTAAACATTGATTTCCTGAGTACCCTTCTTATTACCATATGTGGCAAGGGAATCGTAAGCCATTACCAATACTAAAGAATCGAATTCTACATTTTCATCGGTGTGGTATGTTGGGTTTACAGTATTAAACCTAAATTTTAAATATAATTCAGCAGACACACTACCATAAATCGGATCGTTTTTGACTTCACCTAGTCTATAGAAACGGGAATTTATGCCTGGAGTATATGTAGCTAAGCGCTCACTGGGTATCGTTTTAGTAGATATGTCAAAATTATTAAGTACTTCGATATTAATCTTATCTTCATCCAATAAGTCAGAACCCACCAATATAGGATCTTGACAGCCTGAGATCAATAAAATAATAACAGGTATGATGAGCGCAGATACTTTAAATACTAATTTTTTTACTTTCATTTTACTCGTTTTCGTTGCCCTGAAGCACGTGGTTATAAAATTCCAAAGTGGATTTTGCCGCTGTATCTACCTCAGGTTGACTGAGTAGCATGGGCTTTTCCAAAAGGTCGCTATATATCTTAACGATATCATCTTCCGATTCGCTTCCTGAGATTACTCCATCTGAAAATTTTATGGCACCAAAATCAAGATTTATCGCTTTTTCTTCATTCATAAAAAACGCAAGATCTCCAGCTTCCAAATCATTGATTGCGGCAATATGCATAAATTTAGAATCAAACGAATCACTCAATTCATTATTGTATAAAGAGTAGATTATTTTAGCATCATCAAAAACAGGGTCATTTTTGTAGGCATGTTTCATATAAAAAGGTATCAGACTGGTGATCTGACCATGTAAATGAACAATATCTGGAGACCAACCGAATTTTTTTACCGTCTCCATTACACCTTTACAAAAAAATACTAACCTTTCTTGATTGTCGGTAAATGGTACTTGCTCTTCATCGGTAAATACAGCCTTTCTTTTAAAAAATTCATCATTATCTAAAAAATAAACCTGCAATCTTGCGCCTGGGAGTGAGGCCACTTTGATGATAAGTGGATAATCTTCATCATCCACAATGATATTCATTCCTGAAAGTCGTACTACTTCATGTAGTCTGTGTCTCCTTTCGTTGATAATACCAAATTTTGGCATCAATATCCTAAATTCATATTCATCTACTCCAGCAAAATGAGGTATTCTTCTTGCTATATCTGATAAAATGGAAATTTCTGTATAGGGATTGAGTTCTTGTGTGACGAATAGAACTTTCTTTTTACTCATGTTGCCAATTGATTGATCTGCTTGAAATTCATGAATTTAATACGATAATTAAATTTGAATTCATCCTAAAATAATTAAAAATGCGTGCAAAGATAATACAAATTTTACACAATAATCAAAATCCTAAAGCCTAATAATTTAAAATAATTGAAAATCAATTAAATAGCTTGCCCTTTATTTTGTTTTCTTTTGGTCAAAAATCGATTTAAATGGTTAAAAATTAGAAGAATGAGGCCTTTCGTATATTTTTTTTTAAAAAAGTAAGCGGATTTTATCCTGGTTTCATTTCAAAAATTTAACTTTGAGTTTAATTTTTAAAAATCAATAGCCATGGCCAAATATATGTGTATGGACACCTTAAAGTTTTTGCTTTTTGATGTTCATAATGTAGAAGAAATTTTAAAGTATGAAAGATTTGCTGATTTTGATAGGTCTTCGTTTGATATCCTACTCGATAGTGCAAAATCTTGGGCTGACCAGGATTTCTACCCTTACTACAGAGAGATGGACGAGAAGCCTGTTTATTATAAAGACGGCAAAACCTATTCACATCCCATATTAAAAAAGATATTTAGTCATGCTGGAGAAAATGGTTGGCTTGGCGCTTACTTTGATTATGAAGATGGAGGTATGCAGATGCCACATTCTATAGCCAACGCGACAAATCATATCTTTGAGGCAGCCAATAATAATATTCCAGGTTATTTAGGTCTTACTTCAGGTGCGGCGCACTTAATCGCCACTTTCGGCAACGAGAAGCTCAAAAAACAATATATTCCTAATATGTTGGCTGGTAAATGGGGAGGAACCATGGCCTTGACAGAACCACAAAGTGGAAGCTCATTGTCAGATATCGTCACCTCTGCTATTCCGGTGTCTGATGGAGTTTATAAGATCAAAGGTCAGAAGATCTTTATATCCGGAGGTGACCATGAGGCAGCTGACAATTTCGTACACCTCACTCTCGCGCGTATAGAAGGTGCCCCGGCTGGTACCAAAGGTATATCATTGTTTGTAGTTCCCAAATTCAGAGTCACAGAGGATGGTGGTCTAGAGTACAATGATGTCAACGCAGTAGCCGACTTCCAAAAATTAGGGCAGCGTGGATACAGTACCGTACATTTGGTATATGGAGAGCAAGATCAGTGTATGGGGTATTTGGTTGGCGAAGCCCATCAGGGTCTGAAGTATATGTTTCAGATGATGAATGGTGCCAGAATTGATGTTGGTATGACCGCAGCGTCTACTGCTTCAGCAGCATATTATGCGTCATTGCAATATGCCAAGGAACGGCCACAAGGCAGAAAAATACTCAATACGGGTACGAAAGACGTTACCGAAGGACAAACATTGATTATAAATCATCCAGATGTGAGACGCATGTTGCTGCTTCAGAAAGCTATCATTGAAGGCTCATTAAGTCTTTTGGTAGCATGCTCAAAACATAGCGATATAGCCCATTGTGATACTGGCGAAAGTAAAGAAAATCATGACTTATTGCTAGAATTGCTCACACCGGTGGCTAAAACATATCCTGCAGAAATGGGTAGAATTGCCATAAATAACGGTTTGCAAGTGCTGGGTGGTTATGGATTTTGTATGGATTTTCCCCTGCAACAATATCTCAGAGATATCAGAATCATGAGTATCTACGAAGGAACTACAGGAATACAATCTTTAGATCTACTAGGACGTAAAATCCCAATGCAAGGGGGCAAAGCAATGCAATTGCTCACGGCGCAGATGTTGGATACGATAAACGAGGCTCAGCAATACGAATCTTTAAAAGCATACGCAAATCAGCTTTCAAAATCCATGCAAGTCATCCAAAAGGCCATGGAATACCTAATGCCTTATGCAATGAAAGGTGATTATGAAAATTATTTGGCAGATGCTACCATTTTTATGGAATTGGCTGCAAATGTAATCATAGCTCATCAATGGCTAAAAATGGGTGTTAAGGCACAGGATGCGCTTGATTCACCAGATAGAAGTTATGATGTTACTTTTTATGAAGCCAAAATACATACCATGAAGTTTTACTTTAAGTATGAATTGCCAAAAATTTCAGCTTGTCTCGAAACATTAACCAGTCAAGACAAGTTAACTTTTGTAGATAACGTTAAAGAATTAATTTTTTAAACCCAAATATTTATTTCAATGAATTTCGAAACCATATTAACAGCAGTAACTGCTCAAGCTGCAAACGTTGCGCCTTTTGGAGCTAAATTAAAATTTGTTATTGGCGATCAAGTAATTTTAATAGATGGAACAGGAGATTCCAATATAGTCTCTCAAAATGATGAAGAAGCAGGTTGCACCATTAGTACTGAAGCGGATACATTTATGCAATTAAAAAATGGAGAGCTCAATCCTATGATGGCGGTGATGACCGGTAAAGTCAAAATAAAAGGAGATATGGGATTGGCTATGAAATTGCAGTCCCTGATTCAGTGATGCTAAATTAGACCTTACAGGATACACCACTCTGTAGGGTCTATAAAGTACCCCGAAAATGAAACAATGGTAAGGAAAGTATTAAAAGCTATTTTCTTTCCAATCATCTTAGAAACTGAATTTTTTCTTCCATTTTGGCATGCGGAGAGATAGAAATTTGTAGTTAAATAAGATCAAAGCTAAATCAACCTTTCCTTTACTTTTAGCAGTTTTCAGCATATCTTTAGATATCCTTATTTCCTTAAGGTATGGGTCATATTGTTGTTTGCTTGCGGTGTCCATGTTAGAAAGTAATTAATTACATTTTTCCATGATCTTTTAAGATGCGAATGACTTCAACTTCAGAAAGTCTTACATATTTTGCAATTTGAGAGATAGGGATCTTATCATCAGATAATGCCAAAATCATTTCTGTTTTTTCTTCGATCTTCCCTTCGATTTTTCCTTCGATTTTCCCTTCGATCTTTCCTTCGATTTTCCCTTCGATTTTCCCTTCGATCTTTCCTTCGATTTTCCCTTCGATTTTTCCTTCGATCTTTCCTTTACTTTTAGCAGTTTCCAGCATATCTTTAGATATCCTTATTCCCTTAAGGTATTGGTCATATTGTTGTTTGTTTGCGGTGTCCATTTTAGAAAGTAATTAATTACATTTTTCCATGATCTTTTAAGATGCGAATGACTTCA
>CAZGMB010000008.1:72250-118158 GCA_964526715.1 uncultured Aureispira sp.
CTTCAACTTCAGAAAGTCTTACATATTTTGCAATTTGAGAGATAGGGATCTTATCTTCAGATAAAGCCAAAATCATTTCTGTTTTTTCTTCGATCTTCCCTTCGATCTTCCCTTCGATCTTCCCTTCGATCTTCCCTTCGATTTTCCCTTCGATTTTTCCTTTACTTTTAGCAGTTTCCAGCATATCTTTAGATATCCTTATTTCCTTAAGGTATTGGTCATATTGTTGTTTGTTTGCGGTGTCCATGTTGTCGTATTTAAGTTGTGAATCTACAAGGGATAATCCCTTTGCTTTATAATTATCTGGAAGTTTTGTATTCTTTAAAAAATATATCCACTCGTCCAGACTACTTTTGGCTACATCGTCAAAGTTATTGACCTTGATCAAATAATACTCTGGAAAGATATCTGATGGAAATGTTTTACCAAATTTTTGTTTTTGGTTTTCAGATAGTTCGAGTTTGTCATCCTGATGCATTCCACGAAAATCTAATTGTCCTTTGTACAAGTAATCCTTACCATGACCGAGATCAAAGTAAAGTATATTTATCGAGTACACTTTTTTGACTTGTTGATAAGCTTCACTTTTAGTAATATATTCAGTAATGACTTTTGAAGTGGCATAAAGACACCGATGAAAGTAATCTGACTCTTCGTAAAACTGTACTTCGATGATGATTAATTCGCCATTAGTATTGGTACATAACAAATCCAATCTGTTGAATTTATCATTTTCGTCTTCTTGATTGCCTTCTGATTCCAGGATTTCACTCACACTAATATCCTGAAAAAGCAATTCTGAAAGAAAACCATTCAGTATTCCAAAAGCTGCCTTCTGCCTCAAAAGTCTCTTGATCGCCCAGTCAAAACTTACTAATGTTCTTATCGCCATATAGAGGTACTCTATGCGTTATAAACTACAAAAATAAGAGAATAATTTCAATTGAGCGGAAAAATATTATTGCCTTGATTTAAATCCTGCAATATCTTTCTACATATATCCTTGTGGTGGTCGTGTACGTATCTACTTGGCCAGAAGGCATGGATATGTTGACAGTGACAGATAATTTTGATCAAACTTTCAAAGATACTAAGTGGATAGTAATATTAGCAAATCATTTCATTCTTACTTCGGAGCCACTATCTCCATTAAAATAGCACTGAGTATAGCGCCATAAGTACCTATAATATACCCAAATATAGCTAAGAGTACACCGACACTGGCCAACGAAGGATGAAATGCAGAAGCAACAATCGGAGCAGAAGCAGCTCCACCTATATTGGCCTTACTACCTACAGCCAAGAAGAAATATGGTGCTCTTATGATTTTACCTACGATGACTAATAATAATCCATGCACAGCCATCCAGATGATACCCACTACAATCAAACCAGGGTTACTGATAATGGATTTTAAATCCATCTTCATACCTATGGACGCAACCAGAATGTAGATCAAGATGCTACCTATTTTACTGGCACCGATACCTTCGTACGCTTTCAAAGGCGTATAAGATAGTACCACACCCAAAATAGTAGCGACTGTCACCATCCAGAAAAAAGTATCTCCAAATGTACTCATCATGGATGATTTGTCGCCAATGGAAGGTACCATAGAGATTAAAATCTCAGGAATCACAAAACTAGACCAATGTGAAAAAGCCACAGCCCCAAATACAACGCCCAATAATATCATATAATCTTTGAGTGTAGGAATTTTTGTAACCGATGCGGTATAGGTAGAAACTTTTTCTTTTAAGGCTTCTATAGATGAGTTGTCTGCTTTGAACCACTTGTCTAAAGCTTCTTTTTTGCCAATTCCAAATAACAAAACAGCCATCCATATGTTAGCCACTACGATATCTACCAGTACCATGGCACCATACTTTTCCTGATTATACTGATAAATTTCCAGCATAGCTGTTTGATTGGCACCACCACCAATCCAACTTCCGGCAAGAGTAGATAATCCTCTCCATACTGCATCAAATCCAGCACCACCTACGGTTTCGGGTGATATCGCTGACATAATCAAAATAGCTATAGGTCCACCTAAAATCACCCCTACAGTCCCTGTTAAAAACATTATAATCGCTTTGTTTCCTAAACCAAACAATGCCTTGATATCAATGCTCAATGTCAAAAGTATCAGAGCCGCAGGAAGTAATAATCTGCTTGCTACTTTATAAATGGAAAGTTTTACTGTGGTTCCTTTACCCGTTTCGTCCAACACAAAATTGCCAGTAGCATCTACAGCATGCCATTCAGGAGATATGATATTTAAAGAACTTAAAATCGAAGGTAGTAAATAACACATCAATAATGAAGGAAAAATAACATAAAATTTTTTCCAGAAGGCATTTTCATGAGATGAAGTGTAAAACACAAAAGCCAATAACATCATCAAAATCCCAAAGACAACAAAATCATCAGTAAAAACAGGTGGTGATTTAAGTACCGTATCCATAAAGTTTAATTAATTATGGATGCAAAACTATTAAAATAATCCAGATATTATACAATAGATGAATTTGTTTGGGAAAATGTCTCTATTAAGGAAGAACTTTTAGATGGGAAAATGATATGAAATTTTTTCCAGAAGCTATTTTCATGACATGAAGTGTAGAATACAATAAACCATAATATAATCAAAATCCGATAGACAACAAAATCTTCTGTAAAAACAAGTGGTGATGTAAAGACGGTATCCTTAAAGAATATTTGATTACCCTGGCAACAAATAATCATTTCTAATCTATTTTAGGACATTGTTTAGGTCATTTTCATATCCAAGTTAATTAATTTTGTTTTATGAGATTTTTATCACCTATCCACCAGCCATTTCTTAACTATGTAAAATTGAGTACTGAGTTTTCTTCTTACTGGGATTTCAAATATCTCTTTGGCTTGGTGGTTTTGAGTTAGATTTTGGAGTACTGATGCATTATTAAAGTTCCTTGTTTTGTGTATGGATGGTCCAACCTTCTTCCATTAATCCTCCCATAGTCAAAGCACCTTGTCATAGGGTTGTCATAAGGTTGTCATAGGGTTGTCATATGTGATTCATATAAAAACCCTATTTTATTACTATAAAAATCTTATAAATCCTATACTTAAAAGTAATAGCGTGGTGCTAGTATCCGTGTACTATTGTGGGAATATCACTATATTATTCTTATGTAATTAATCAATTAAAACTACAAGACTATTAAGATAAGCCAGGTATTAAATAATGGATGAGTTTGATTGGGGAAGTATCTCTTTTATAAAAGGGCGTATTCGTGCCACAATACCAAAAATATAGTAAACCCATTTATTTACGGTAAAGGCTGTTACCCTAAAATTTTTCTGCCGTGAAAATATTGGAGACCCGTTTTTTCGATTAAATAGGGAAGGTTTTCTGGTGTTACTTTTCCTGCAGCAATGATTTTAATATACGAGCCTGCTGTAGACTGCATGCTTTTTAATGAAGTGATACCGTCTACAGCTGTAGCTGCACCACCTGAAGTCAATATAAACTTCACATTAGAAATAATCATTAGTTTTTTGACTTCATCATTTAAATGGGTGCAACTATCTATAGCCTTATGAATGGTAACGGGGACTGGAAACGCTGCTTTACAAAGTTGATAAATGGTGGCAATATCCAGTTTGGTTTCATGTTGATCATGTATTACTGCTCCAAAAACAAAGCCTTCTATTTTGTATGCTTTGAGTCTCTGTATATCAGCTATCATTTGGTCCACTTCTTCTTTGGTATAAGTAAAACTTCCGGCACGCGGTCGTATCATTACTTTTACGGGAATTTTCACACTTTTTATAGTCTCTAAAATTAAATGATCATCGGGAGTCAAACCATCTTCTGAAAGGTTACTACATAGTTCTAGTTGGTGAGCTCCTTTATTTGCAGCGAGTACAGCTTCTTCCACTGTTTCTACACATGCTTCTTTTAGGATTTGTATTTGTGACACTTTACTTAAATTACGATAATACAATAAAGAAATTGGCTTGCAAAAAAGTGTTATTTATTGAAAGTCACAGCTTTTACCGCATATGCGGAATTTCAATGAATTAAAAGTAATTTTTTTTTGCAAACACTGTTTTCTTACCATAAAATCAGGCAAAAAAAAATGAGGTAATACAAATGCATTACCTCAACCCTAACCAAATGAAACCAAATTGTTTTACTTAATGTAAAATCGACACAAAAGTAATGGAAAAAAATTATTTGGCAAGTATTTTTAAAATTTTCTTTCAAAATATACTAAAAAAAATGATTTTTAAGAATTTATTGATAATAAAAAATGACATTTTGCCAAATAATTAGGTAGTAATTAAATTGTCTAATTGAAACAAAATTTATTGCAATAAGCACTTAGCGTTAAAATATTTTAAGATAGTATCTTTGGTATAAAACTTAATTTTGAAAACACACTCATTTGCAGTTTTGCCCCTATGTATATTTATACTATCCCATACAGATGCATATATTTTTTTCATTTTGCTACCTAAATATTTTGTAAAGTATCATTTAATTATATAATATAAAACCGATAAAATTGTAATAAAATTAATTTTGTTTTAGCTTTGTCACTTCAAATCTTAATAATATTGAAATACTTTATCTTATTATTTTTTGTCATTACAGCGGGATTATCCAAGTCCTATGCACAAGATGAAGATGCTTTAATGATCAAAAAGATACATGATCAGGCATTGGGCAATGGTCAGGCATATCCGTGGCTTGAAGATCTTTGCTTAAAACATCCTGGCAGAATAGCTGGCTCTGATGCCTATATTGGGGCAGCCAATTTTACTAAAAATAAACTTGCTGATATTCCGGGCATATCTTCATACTTACAAGAATGCACGGCCAACTATTGGAATCGAGGCACTAAAGAAATAGCTTGGATGACCACGGACGGAAAAAACAACATACCATTAAATGTACTTTCATTGGGTAACTCTGTAGCCACTCCTAAAGATGGAATCCAGGCTCAAGTCATAGAAGTACTCTCTTTAGATGAAGTGGAACGTTTGGGGAGAGAAAACATAGAAGGCAAAATCGTATTTTTTAACCGACCCATGGATCCTACTTTTGTTAGAACCTTTGGGGCATATGGCGGAGCAGTAGATCAAAGAGTTTATGGAGCTTCCAAGGTAGCTTCATTGGGTGCTGTGGCAGCTTTGGTCAGGTCGATGACTACCTCGCAGGACGATCATCCCCATACAGGGGTCATGGTTTATAAAGATACACTTCAAAAAATACCAGGTATTGCCATAAGTACTAATGATGCCAATAGACTGAGCGAAGCACTGAAAAATGGAAATGTATCTGTTTTTCTAAAGACAGATTGCAAATCTATGGGCTCAAGATATGCACCGACAGTGATTGGTGAGATTAAAGGTTCAGAATATCCTAACGAAATCCTGCTCGTAGGTGGTCATCTGGATAGTTGGGATGTAGGACAAGGAGCCCATGACGATGGCTCAGGATGTGTTCAGGCTATGGAAGTGCTCCATATTTTGCATCGTATCGGATACAAGCCCAAAAGAACTATCCGATGTGTACTTTTTTCTAATGAGGAAAATGGCTTGGCAGGTGGTCTTACTTATGCTAAGATTTCTAATGAAAAAAAAGAGTTTCATCTTGCAGCTCTTGAGTCTGATGCCGGAGGATTTTCTCCTAGAGGGTTCAGTTTCGAAGCAGATACATCGGTATTCAAGACTTATTACAAAAATGTAAGTCAGTGGCTCCCCGTTTTGGAGAGTTACGGCCTTCAATTTGAAATGGGTGGCTCGGGCGCTGACATCAGTCCGCTGAAGTCCCAAAAGGGATTGCTCATTGGGTTGAGACCTGACTCACAGCGGTATTTTGATTTTCACCACACAGCTGTGGACAACATAGATGCAGTAAACAAAAGGGAATTAGAATTAGGAGCTGCCGCTATGGCAAGTCTCATTTATCTCATAGACAAATACGGAATACAGTGAATATCATCCAAAAAGAAATCATAGAAGTAGGTAACCTTAATTTTGTAAAATATATCGACGATAAAACGATAGAAGCCAAGGTAAAGGAAATAGCAGATAGTATCCGTGAAGATTATCATGAAAAATATCCTATGTTTTTGGTTGTGATGAATGGTGCTTTTATATATGCAGCAGATTTGATACGCAAACTCGATTTTCCTTGTGAGCTTAATTTTGTAAGAATCAAGTCTTATCACGGTACAGAAAGTACAGGCAACATAGATATATACATGCCACCCAATATCGATCTCAAAGACAGGCACCTTATCATTGTGGAAGATATCATTGATACTGGAAATACTATGGCAGCTTTTATACCAGAATTAAAGGCATACAGTCCTGCAAGTATCAAATTGACATCAATACTGATCAAACCGGAGGCTCACAAACACGACATTATCACAGATTATCCAGGTTTTATCATTCCCAATAAATTTGTGGTGGGTTATGGCTTGGACTATGACGGCATGGGCAGAAACCTCAAAGATTTATATCAGCTTTATCAGGAATAATCATACAATAGCCCATGACACCACAGGAAAAAGCCAACTGGATCGTAGAAAAAATGATGTCAAAAGATGCATTTTCACAATGGTTGGGCATTAGGATTTTAGAGGTGGGTGTCGGATCATGTACCATAACGGCAGAGATCAGAACTGACATGGTCAATGGTTTTGGCATATGCCACGGTGGAATTTCATTTTCACTAGCTGATAGTGCTTTTGCATTTGCCAGCAATAGTCACGGCGTCCATGCCGTATCCATAGAAACTTCCATATCGCATATGAAGGCGGTAAAAGTTGGAGATGTATTGACCATGACCGCAATAGAAAAACATTTGGGAAAAAGTACCGCTATTTATCATGTAGATGTAAAAAATCAAAATCAAGAGATCGTAGCACTATTTAAAGGTACTGTTTTCAGAACTGGGAAGGAATGGGAATAGTGTTTACTCTCCCACCCAAAAGAGTATTGTTGATACTAATTATTCATTTCATGGTTACAAAATCGTTAAAACTCGTTTATTTTGTTAACTTTTTGCTTACTTTTGTAGTTTAGATGTAATTAAATAAAGTGTTTATATGAACAGAATATTGGTATTTGTATTATTTTCGGTTGTACTGCACACTTCAACTTTGTTTTCACAAGGAATTACATTTTTTGAAGGATCATGGAAAGATGCCATGGCCAAAGCTAAAGCGGAGGACAAATTACTTTTTGTAGACGCCTATGCTAAGTGGTGTGGCCCCTGCAAAGTAATGGCCAAAAACGTATTTACCAAACCAGAGGTTGGAGATTTTTTTAATGCCAATTTTATCAACCTGAAGTTGGATATGGAAGAGGCTGATGGTGTTACTTTCGGACATAAGTATCCCGTACGAGCATACCCAACCTTATTTTTCATTGATGGAGATGGCAAAGTAGTAAAAAATATTACCGGTGGTCAGCAGCCTGACGGTCTCATATCATTAGGCGGAGAAGCCATGAAAAAAATGGATAGAAGTTCGAAGTTTGAAGAAAAGTACAATGCGGGAGATAGAAGTTATGACTTGATGTATAATTATGTAAAAGCCCTCAACGCTTCCGATAAGCCGAGCCTTAAAATTTCAAATGAATATTTAAATTCCAATCCTGAAATCACAGAAGAGCAAAGATTAAAGTTCATATTGGAAGCAGCGGTAGAGTCTGACTCCAAGCTTTTTGACCAAGTGATAGCTAATCAAAAGAAGATCATAGTCATTGCAGGAAAAGAAGCCTTTGCAGAAAAATGTAAAACAGCCCTAAATGCTACTGTAAAAAAGGCAATAGAGTACGAAATGGAGACGCTGCTTTCAGAGACATTTGCAAAAGCAAATAAAATGATACCTGATGAGTATGACACTTTTAAGGCAGAGTCAAACATGAAGTACTACAAGGCTATGAAAAACGAAACGAAATATATGGATGCCTATCGTGATTTGGCCAAGAAACACTCCAAAGATGCAGTAAAACTTAAAGCCATCATTACGGATATAGTCACCCATTTTAAGGATAATAAGACCATGATCAGCGACGCTGCTGATTATGCTGAGAAAATGTATGACGCCAAAGAAACTTTAGATCATTTGAATATTTATTGTTCAGTTTTGGCCACCAATAATGAAGTGGCTAAGGCTATAAAGACAGTAGAGAAGGCCCGACAAAAGGCTGAAAAAAATGGTGAAGATCTTATAACTTATGACGGCTTGCTTCGTTTTCTAAATTCGAAAAAAGTTTAATATTTTCTGTGACTTCAGTATTTACATAACGTCCTATAAATAAATCTTTTAAAACATAAAATATAGTTAAAATGAAAAACTTTTTTTACATCATTTTATTCACTTTGGGTAGTTTTAGTATGGGGCAGTCTCAAGATGCCATAGAGAGAAAATCATCTATGAGCTTGGGCGCACAAAATGGTTTTTTTGTGGAAATACCTGGAGCAGATGTTAAAATGGCAGAAAAAACCTTTTACGAAATAATGAAAGACTATGGCAAACTGAAAGAAAATAAAAAAGCTAGAGAACATTTTTTGATGGCCACTAAGATACCTACGATCAATGGATCTTCTCCGGTAGACTTGTATGTAAAATTTGAAGAAGGCAAAGGTTTGGCTACCACTTACGTGTGGGTAGATTTAGGTGGTGCATTTGTCAACTCCAATGACCACGCTTCCCAAACAAAGGCAGTAAGACAGTTTCTGTATGATTATTTCATAGCTGTAAGAAAGAAAGTAGTGATGAACGAAATCAAAGCTGAAGAAGACAAACTGAAGGATCTTGAAAAAGACCTTAAAAAGTTGAAAGATAAAAACACTGATTACCATTCAGATATTGAGAAAGCTAAACAAAAAATAGCAGAAGCAGAAAAAAATATAGAGAAGAATGTGGTAGATCAGGAAAATAAAGTCAAAGAGATAGATACACAGAAATCTGCACTAGAGAAGGTGACCGAAAAACTCAATAATTTGGGTAAAAAGGATTAAATTCTGTTAGATTTTGGCAGTTGATGCTTTGCAACATAGATCTTTAAAAAGGGATGTTTATCACGGGTAGACACCCCTTTTTTGTTAAAATTTACTTATAAATGTCGCCTGTGAAGTAATCAGTTAAATTTATTATTGTAAATTTGGAGTTTAATTGTATTTTTGGCGTTAAAATCACTTTACAGATAAAGTTATGATAGAAGTAAAAAATAATTTTTATATCAGAATATGCCTTTTGTGGAGCATTATTTTCCTTTCTGCGATGATGGGACAAGCTCAGGAAATGTTTCATCGGATATATCCATCTCAAAACAACAAAAATGTACTCAGCCTAAAGTCTATTCAAGCTAAGAATGGAAGTTATCTTGCTTTACATATAGAATTAGAAGAACCTGTAAACGAAGATGACGATCCTTTTGGAGATACTCTGATAATCACTAACTTTAAGCCAAAGGGAGATGTAAATTGGTCTAAATCGATTGCATTATCTGGTAAATATAAAAGTTTCAACCCACAATTATCATCTTTGGTACAGGGTCAAAATGACTCTATATATTACTCAGTGGTGGCTCTTGATGATAATCTTCCTGTAAATCTCACGGGTTCTTTGGACATCAATGGTAACCTGGGCTTTTTGAAAGCTACTGGAGTTGCAGCCAATGTATCAGATAATACTGGAGAATCCAATTTATTGGTAAATTACAATAAGGCGTTATTTAATGCTTACGGTGCTGTTGCAGGCAACGAACAGTCGATACACCTTAGTAAGAAGAATTATAACGGGAATATTTCATGGGTAAAAAGTTTAGGGACGACTGTAAATAATGCCAATGTACCCGAATCATTATTAGGATTTGAGTTTGCTGACGATACCACTTTTATTATGACAGGACTGCTTGATTCGTTAGTACCAAAACCATTTATTGCTGTTTTAGATACTGTGGGAAATCCTTTGATGAGTAAGATGTTTACAGATGCTGATTTTGATTTAAGTATTCCATTATCATACAATGCTCATAAATTTTCTAATGGAACTTATGTTTTGACAGGCTACTTGCTGGAAGTTTCGTTTCCATTTAATATCGACATAAAAGGATTTATAATAAAAACTGATGCTCAAGGAAATGTAACTTGGTCCAAAAAAGTAGTAGTTAATGATGGTGATTTTACTGTAGTCAAGCATAGTATTGTAGACAGAGACAACAATATTGTCGTCGCAGGTTCCAATTTTAGTTTTCTAAATCAGGAAACTTACCCGTTTTTAGCGAAAATAGATCAG
This sequence comes from uncultured Aureispira sp., assembly GCA_964526715.1. Lineage (GTDB taxonomy): Bacteria > Bacteroidota > Bacteroidia > Chitinophagales > Saprospiraceae > OLB9. The sequence goes on from CAZGMB010000008.1 coordinate 82,567, forward strand.
TCAGGTAAAATACTGTGGAAAAAGAAATATGACCGCACCGATAGTTCTTTGGATTTTACAGGTTCTTTATACCAAACTAGAGATCAGGGATATGTTTATTATACCACCTGCTCCAAAGATGGACTAACGGTACCATCATTGATCAAAACGAGCATAGACGGTACTACAGGATGTGAGTCAGATATGGACGAAGCATTATTAGTAGATAATATTTTTACATCTGATACTTTGGTCTGGAGTGTAGTCAATATAACCAATGTAACAGAAGATATCGTGGTGAAAACTAAAGCCCACAATTTTAAAGTGCCTGTACTGAGTTTGGCGGTAAGACCATTTTGTCCTAATGAGCCTATAGATTGGACTTTTGATGCTTCAGTACAAGGAGCTACTTCTTATTTATGGAATGATAATTCTACAGCAGATACACTGAGAGTCTTTAAAGAAGGAGAATACTCCGTGATGGTCAAGATTGATGAAGATGTGTGCTACACTTTATGTGATACCGCCAAATTAGAAAGATATACCAAGCCACAGGCACAAATCAATCTGAGTTTGGGCAATTTCTGTACCAATGGTAAGCAAACTTTGTCACTATCATACAATCCTGGGCATCCACAGGTAAAATCTGTTACTTGGTCCACAGGAGAGACTGGAGTCACAAGTATAGAAATCGCAACTCCAGGTACTTACAGAGTGACTGTAGTAGATCAATGTGATGAAACCGCTACAGCATTGATCAATGTAGGTCCTTTCCCACAAAAGCTTAGTGCAGCCACAATAACAGGTGATCCTTCAGTTAATTGTATCCGTGGTACCATTAGCGGATTACTGACAGCCACAGGTAATGCAGTTGGTTTGGGCGATTTGAAATATTTGTGGAGTACAGGAGCAACTACTGCTGTAATAAGTTTAAACGATAGTGAAGTTTTGACCTACACAGTTACAGTAACGGACGTTTGTGGTACTTCGGCTACGGCGAATAAGGTTGTGGAGTTAAAGGGAAGTAATAATATTAATGCAAATATCACATTAGATGAATCTAAAAAATGTGAAGGTGTTGTAGTTTTAAATGTTATTACAGGACAATTTTCACCTAACCTTAAGTATGCTTGGTCCAATGGTGCAAGTACTCCAAACATAAATGTGACGAGTTCAGGTAATTATACAGTTACAGTGACGGATGTTTGTGGAAATAGCGCATCAGCTGTGAGGAATGTGAAAATAAGAGATTCTGAGCTTAAAATTTCAATTAATGACAAATTAGATTGTATAAATGGGAAAGTGACTTTAAGTGTTTCGTCAAATAGCCCAATAACAAAATATTCTTGGTCTAATGGAGTGACTACTGATATTTTATCATTAAATAAAGGTGAAAGTAATGATAAAACATTTACCGTTACTGTAACAGACGATTGTGGTGTTTCAGCGACATCATCTTTTACAGTAAAATTTGTGTTAAACTCGAATTTTTTTTTAATAGATACTATTGGTCTGGCACGCCCATGTAATTCACTAACTTTAATTGTTAATAAAGGAGCATTTCAGGATACTTCTTATAATTACAATTGGAGTAATGGATCGAAAACAAGGCGAACAACAATAATTAATAATGGAACATATACAGTTACTATAACTGGTAATGAGTGTTCAGGAAGTGTGGTTAAGGATATCAATATTAATATTGATAGTTTTGGAATTAATGACTTAATTTATGCAAAAATCTTCTTTCCTGATGGTACTTTTACTCCTGGCCAAATGATTGACTCAACAACATTGAAGAGCGAAGATTATAAAAATGCAGAGCAATATAATCGTACTTTTGGTCCGGTAAATCAACGAAAATACTGCATTCCAGACATTACTGAGTATGAACTTCATGTATTCAATAGATGGGGACAAGAAGTATTTGTCAGTGACGATATTTTTAAGGAATGGGATGGAACATATCAAGATCAACAAGCACCAACAGAGTCATATCTTTGGATAGCAAAATATAAAATTTTTGGCATCGAAAAAACAGTAAAGGGTAGTGTTACCATGATACGGCGTTAAAGTCTTAAAATAAATAAAATAATATCATTAAGCCTGAACATTCCAAAGTTCAGGCTTTTTTTTACTCCTTTCTCACAATCGTTATGATACAAAAAATTGAACATATTGGTATAGCGGTCAAGGACCTAGAATCTGCTGAAACTATTTATGAAAAACTTTTAAACAGTCCTCCGTACAAACGAGAAGAAGTAGCTTCTGAACACGTATTGACATCGTTTTTTCAGTCGGGACCCAATAAAATTGAACTCCTTGTAGCTACTGACGAAAATAGCGCCATCCATAAGTATATAGAAAAAAAAGGCGAAGGCATTCACCATATTGCTTTTGCTGTAGATGATATTTTTGCGGAAATGGATAGACTCAGATCTGAGGGTTTTGTACTACTTAATGAGCAACCCAAAAGGGGCGCAGATAATAAACTGGTTTGTTTTGTACATCCCAAGTCCGCCAATGGTGTTTTGATAGAATTATGTCAAGATATTGCTGAGTGATGGACTTGAGCATCTGGGATTATATTTGGGTTTTAGTAGGTTGTTTTGTCGCCGGTGCTATCAATACTTTGGCTGGAAATGGTTCTGTAATTACGCTCAGTATCCTGACAGACTTGGTAGGTCTTCCTGCAAACCTAGCCAATGGTACCAATAGAGTAGGCGTTCTGTTACAAGCAGCAGGTAGTAGTACGGGGTTTGCTAAGCGTAAAATGATTGATCTGGCAGCATCCAAAGATATCATTATTTTGACCGTTGTGGGTGCTATGGGTGGCGTCTATACGGCTACTATAGTATCCAATGAGCAATTTCTTTTTGTATTCAGATATCTGATGGTATTGATGTTGGTAGTGATCTTGGTCAAGCCTGAAAGATGGCTGCATGACACGGACAGTACAAAATTGCCTGTTTGGGTGAGTGTGCCTGTTTTTTTGGTTTTAGGATTTTATGGTGGATTTATACAGATGGGAATGGGCATATTCTTTCTTGCCGTATTGGTTTTGGTGTCCAAATACAGTATCATGCAAGCCAATGCCATCAAGACTGTGGTCATTATGATTTATACGACTATAGTTTTGGCCATTTTTGCGTGGAAAGGATTAGTATCATGGCAAACAGGAATCTTGATGGCCTTGGGACAGACAGCAGGCGGCTATTTGACAGCTGCATACGCTACCAAGATACCCAATATCAATCTTTGGGCATATCGTCTTTTGGTGGTTATCATTATTTTCGCTATTTTGACACAGTTTGGTTGGCTCCATTTATAATCTTATTTTTAAACATTTAAGTATTGATAATGAACATTGTAAAGTATTCTTTTGGACTTGTAGTGATATCGTTTTTGCTTTCATGTAAGACATCAGCCACCTTGATTTCTGATAAAATAATCAAAGATCCATATCTTAAGAGCATAGCAGAAAACCCCGATTACGAAGTACAAATTTTGTATACAAAGATTGATAAAAAATCTAAAAAGTGGGAAACTTTCAGCTATAAAGTGGATACTAGTAAGTACTTTTATCCAGCTAGTACAGTCAAGATGCCGATTGCCATTTTGTCTTTGCAAAAACTTAACGAATTACGTCAAAAGGGTGTGGACATTCAAAAAGATGACATCATGATGCATGCAGCCATAAACGAATTGCTGGTACCTGCTTATAGCGATACTACTACACAAGACAGAAAACCACGAATCAGCAGATATGTTGAAAAGATATTTGCGGTCAGTGACAATGATGCCTACAACAGACTTTATGAATGGCTAGGACCTGATTATATCAATACTAGTTTAAAAAAATTGGGTGCTTTTAAGCAATCCGTGATCAATCATCGTTTAAGTATCCCCGGATTAAGCCTAATGGACAATCAAAGGACCAATCACATCAGGTTTTTCAGAAATGGCCAACTTTTACACGACCAGCCGGAAAACGTAAGTACTCTGGTGTGGAAACACCATGCCCAACAGGCCAAAAAAGGTGTGGGATATCTCAATCAAAAAGATAGCTTGATTAATGAGCCTTTTGATTTTTCTGGTAAAAATTTTTATACTTTGTTAGATATGGACGCAACACTTAAGAGGGTGATCAATCCGGAGTATTTTCCCAAAGACCAACAGTTTAATTTGACGGAAGAAGATTATATTTTTCTAAGAAAGTGTATGTCTGACATACCATCAGCCTATGGATTTTATCCTAAAAGTGAATATTATGACAGTTATGTGAAGTTTTTGATGTTTGGTGATCAAAAAAAACCAATGCCTGAGCACATTAAAATTTACAATAAGGTAGGAAATGCTTACGGATATCTTATTGACTGTGCCTACATAGAAGATACTAAAAACAATATTTCATTTTTTCTTGCAGCCACTATTCATGTCAATAAAAATAAGATTTATAATGATGGACAATATGAATATGAAGAAGTTGGATTTCCTTTTTTAGCTAAATTGGGTCAGGCTTTTTATAATTATGAGTTAGCAAGGAAATAGCTTCTGTTAATTCAACATACTAGTCCCACTTTTTTCATGTAAAATTCCGATGTGTTGTAAGGGTGTCAATTAGAAGATGTAGTAGTTATTTTCTTTTGATAATATTCATAAATTAATCTGCTCCCATCTAAGGTCAACATTTTATCTAAGATGTCAAATGAGGACTCTAGAGGATATAATATAGCGGATAATCCGCCAGTTGCAATGACTTTGTAGGGTTCTTTTAGTTCGGCTTTCATACTATGTAGTATCTCATTTACTAGGCCTACATAACCTCTTAATACGCCGGCTTGAATAGCGCTAACAGTATCATGACCTATCGCAGATTTTGGCAGTTCCATAGGCACCAAAGGTAATTGTGCTGTGCTTGATGATAAGGAAGATACAGCAGTTTTTAATCCTGGAGCAATCGTTACGCCTAGGATACCCTTTTCCAAGTTGCTTACGGTAAAAGTAAGCGCAGTACCAAAATCTACTATAATACATCGATCCCCATATTTTTTGATAGCCGCATATGCATTACATACCAGATCACTACCTATTTCATATGGATGAGGAACGGATAAATCCAACACTTTAAAAACTTCAGGTCCTAATAATAATGGCCAATTTCCTGTTACATGATGTACTGCCTGAAGGATCATATCGTTCATATCAGGAACCACACTACTGACCACACTCCTGTGAACTTCAGAAGTAGATACTCCCCATTCCAAAAACAAATTTCTTAAGGCACTTTCATAATAGTATTCAGGTTGAATATCTTTTGTTTCATATCTAAAAGTTTGAGTCCACACATCATTAAAATAAAGACCCACTACAATATTTGAATTACCGATATCAATGGATAATAACATGAAAAGTTTTGATTTTTTGGTTTGTTTTCAAAAATGAACTGACTAATTAATGTTTAGACTCTAAGATCTTTTCAACAGCAATCCCACGAGAACCTTTTAGTAAGATATGCATGTTTTCGAACTTTTGATTGTCAAAATATAATTTCGCTTCTGCGGTGTCAGCAAAATATCTTCCAAAGCGTCCTTTTCCTGATGAATAGAAATGTTTTCCTATGAATATAGCATCGGTAGGTTTCATATTTTCTACCAAATCGATAACCTTCTGATGTTCTGCTTCACTGTATTCACCTAACTCCAGCATATCACCTAAAATGACAACTTTTTCTCCTTGTATACGCCCAAAAGTTTCTAAGCTTGCTGCCATAGATGATGGGTTGGCATTGTAAGCATCCATGATGACTGTATTATTTCCAAATCGGGATAGCTGAGATCTATTATTATCAGGTTTGTATGCAGCAATGGCACTCATAATATCATCGTCACTAACACCAAAATAAGCACCAAGCATCATTGCAAATGCAATATTATTGACATTGTATTTGCCATATAGAAATGTCTCGAAAGTGTTGCCCTTATAGCTTAATGTTAAATAGGGTTCTTCATTTATTATAGAAACTAATTTAGACGGAGAATATTTTAACAAATTACTTTCTTGAGGAATCAAGGTGGACAATACTTCATCGTCTTCATTGATAAATATCTTCCCTTTCTTACCGCTCAGGTGTCTGTACAATTCAGATTTACCCTTTTTAATACCATCAACACCACCAAAGCCTTCGAGATGAGCTTTTCCTATGTTGGTGATCATACCATAGTCAGGATTGGCTATTTGAGATAATAATTCGATTTCTCCCTGATGGTTGGCACCCATTTCTACAATCAAAAACGTGATGTCATCTTTTACCGATAGCAGTGTGAGTGGTACTCCTATATGATTGTTTAGATTGCCTTGTGTAGCGTAGACTTTGTACTTTTTGGCCATCACGTCACGTGCCAGTTCTTTAGTCGTAGTTTTGCCATTAGAACCTGTAATGCCTAAAACCGGTATATGAAGTTGATCCCTGTGATATCGGGCTAAATCCTGAAGGGTTTTTAATACATCATCTACCAAAATGACAGATGAAGATAGGTTCCCGCGGTACTTTTCTCTATCTACTATAGCGTGGGACGCCCCGGTTTCTAAGGCTTTTTCAGCAAACAAATTGCCATCAAAAAGTGCTCCACTCAAGGCAAAAAATAGACAGTCCGGCACTATTTTACGACTATCTGTGCAAACTCCTGCGGAGCTTTTCCAAATTTGGTATAACTTTGATATTTCCATAAATAAAAAACCCCTGCAATAGTGCAAGGGTTCAAAATATATTTTTAATAATTTAAATTATTTATATCTTCTCTTGATGGTCTTTCCTTTTTCTTTAAAAGTATTACCACCTACATCTTCGTTTCCAGCTTGCCCACCTACTCTGATCATGGCACATCTGAAACCAATGGTTCTGTCAGCTTTGTCTTCATCTTTGTATCTTCTAGTACCTGGTTGAAGCCAGTAAAGTCTATCTGCCCATGAGCCACCTTTATATACTTTGGATTTATCACTTACCAATGTGGTTTCGCCATAAAGATATTTGATGTTTTCTGTGTCCCCGTCTTCATGACCTCTGACATCACCTTTTTTATAATTCTCTCTGTCTCTTGCTTCATCATCTTCTACGTTTCTGTATTTCAATCTACCCAAAGAGTCCTTTTCAACTGGCTTACCTTCTTCATCAATGACTAAAGTTTGGAATTGGTTACCCCTGTATGGGTTCAATTCGTGGTTTTCAGCATCGTTTAGAGTAAGTGACGTCATAGGTCTGTAGGTATCAGCTGTCCATTCATTGACATTACCTGCCATGTTATATAATCCAAAGTCATTTGGAAGATATTGTCTTACAGGACCACAAAATGATGCATTATCATTCAAGTTTCCAGCGAGACCCATGTAGTCTCCACGACCTCTTTTAAAGTTTGCTAATATTCTACCTTGAGTTGCTGTTCTCTTTTTGTATCTAACAGTATTTCCATTCCAAGGGAAAAATCTTCTTTCAGTGTACACTTCATCATCAGATGTAGGCTGATTTCCTTGTAATGCAAGTGCAGCATATTCCCATTCAGCTTCAGTTGGGAGTCTGTAATCAGGTAATAAAATACCGTCATCAAACATAACAGGTCTTTCTCCTCCATTCACGAGATTTGGAAGGTTTTTCTTTACATTACCTTGGTACTGACCTGTTAAATAAGCTTTAGTATCAAAATTATCGCCATCTTTAGAATCTGGAGTAGGATTTAAAATACCTTTTTCCATCAAAAGCATTTCATTTACTCTCGAAGATCTCCATTTTGCAAAGTCATTAGCTTGTAACCAAGTAACACCTACCACTGGATAATCATCATAAGATGGATGTCTAAAGTAAGTCTCTACTAAAGGCTCGTTAAATGCCAACTCTTCTCTCCAAACTAACGTATCTGGGAGTGCCTTTCTGTAGACTTCAGGATAACTCACATATCTGTTTTTGAGATAGTGAAGATATTCTCTATAATTGATATTGGATACTTCTGTTTCATCCATATAAAATGAAGAAACAGTGACTCTTCTTGGTACGTTGTTAAACTCGTATGTAATGTCTTGCTGAGCATTACCCATAGAGAAGGTACCACCTTCTACCAACACGAGATTAGGTCCATCAACCTGACCTTCATAATCCTTCTTTTCGAAGCCTCCCCATTCAGGATCGTTGTACTTCCAACCTGTTGCAGATGATGATTCTCCGCTGCCTTTCTTACCACAAGAAGACAATAAAATGGCAAAAACTGCCACGACACCTAATGAATTAATTAAATTCCTCATTGATTGATATTCGATTTTCTAATTTTAGCGCCCCAAATATAAGGGTATTTTAAAAAACGCCAATTAATTTAACAAAAAAATGAACCTTTAGCGAAACTTTTTTTGATTTTCTACCTAAAAATGGCAAAACAGTCGTTGTAATCTTGCTTTTTTGGATACAGATAATCAAAATTTAAAACGATACCTACTTCATGGCTGCCACCTTGCTCTAACCCTAAACTGGACATGGTCAAGTCAAAACTATATGTAAATTTAAAAAAGTCTTTCTTGACACCAAATGATGCGATCAATGCGTCCCCATTTTGTACAGTGTGCCTATACCAGATTCCACCATGGATTTTATTGACCGACAAATATGCTCCCAAATTTAATTGGTTAAAGTCACGCTGCCTTTGAAACATGATATTTGGAGATATAAACGTAGCATCTTTATTTTTATTGCCTGGTCTGAGTATAATTTGACTACCTGCATGCAAAGATATTCTGGACGGAAGCGATGTATTCGATGCGTCTCCAGTATTTTGGCTGCCTATAAATTGCATGGAAGGTGTGTTCAAGTTTTTCAAACTTAAGCCAACATAATATTGAGGATTGTAAAGCAAAATACCTGCTCCAACTCTTAAATAATTTAGTGATAAATCTCCGGGAACAGCTTCCTTACTGGGGAAGGGAGTGCCACCAGGTGAGATAGGGCCGGAAATAGGGTCTAAAGCATCACCAAATTGCAATTTGGACCAGTCCAATGCTGTATTGGTAATACCTGCTTCAATTCCACTTTTTATATAAAGATCCCCTTTTACTTTTATTCTGTAGCTGTAGTATCCAGTGAGATTGGTTGTCTTTAGAGTACCATCTCCGGCGTTGTCTGTCAATACGCTTACCCCAAAGCCACTTTTTAGTCGATTTGAGTATTGATCATACGACAAAGCATAGGTAGTATATATATTTCCTAGTGCTGGCCACTGATTTCTGTAGTTGAGTTGGATCAGCGGGCCGCGTGTAGTACCTGCAAATGCTGCATTCAATTGAAGATTAGAATGATAAAACTGACTGAAAACCGGATCCTGACCGTAAACAGTATTCATTAGAATATATAACACAATTAGCGAACCACTACATTTCTTGAGCATTAGATGTTTCATTCATTAAAAGTTAAAATTATCAATTCTCTCATTATTTAACATTTGTAAAACAATACAACGACAAAGATGGTCGTTTTATGTGAAATTTAAGGACAATTTAACAATTTTTTGATTAATTGGTTACTAGAATAAGTCCTTTTTTTGGTAAAATTGTTTTTTGGAAAATCATCTTATATAATTTAGTGCAAGCAAATATCTTATGAAGACAAAATATTCTCTTTTATTCGGGTTACTTTTGATGTATTTAAACATATTTGGCCAAACTTCTCAAGAGTTCAGGTTTAATATAGATTGGGAAAATTTAAGTGATCAGAATTCAGTGCTGAAGTTTAGTGATAACGCGGTAAGTATCGACGCAACTCCCGATATCAGTGGCTTTTTTTATAGCATTCCTTTCCAAAATGTTGAGATTATATCAGCTACTTTGATTGAAGAAGAGGTGGCGAAGGTGAAATTGGGTGCAGACATGACAAAAAACATAAAAGAAGACTATTTGATATATGCTAATGTTACCGAAATTAGACAAAAGTATAGCTTGAGTATATCTGTCACTCCAGTTAAAAGAGTGGATAAGGAAACAGTGGAAGTATTGAAAAAATTTAGGGTAAAAATAGAATATAAACAAAACGTAAGTTTGGGCAATAGAAATCCGGATGCTACCTATACTTCTGTACTTGCAGCAGGTGATATATATAAAATAAGTGTGGATAAAACTGGTTTATTTAAAATCGATAAAGCTTTTCTGGAAAATAAGTTGGGCATCAATTTATCGAATGTCAATCCTAAAAAGATAAAGATATATGGCAATAGAGGCGGAAGGGTGCCGGAAGCAAATAATGCAAAAAGAACCGATGATTTGGAGCAGCTTCACATTTTTGTATCTGGTGAAAATGACGGGAGGTTTGATAATAATGATTTTGCCCTATTTTATGCTGAAGGCCCTGATTTATGGAGTTATAATCAAATCACAGATAGATACAGATTTGATAAAAATATTTACGATAATTTTAATTATTATTTTATAAAAATAGATGGGGAAGATGGTCTTAGAGTGACTAAATCCCCAGTCGTCTCGAGTGACCCACAATCAATCTATGAAGATTTTGATTTTTTACAAAGGCTTGAGGAAGACAAAACCAATCTTTTGGGTAGCTATACAGCTGCAGAAGGTACCGGAAAAGATTGGTACGGAGATATATTCAACAGTAGTCAGCGAGAGCGAAATTACAGTTCAAAATTTGATTTTTCTGGCTTTGTAAACACGCAACCCATAGAAGCTGAAATGGTTTTTGCGGGGCGAAGCCGTGTCTTAAACACTGTTAATTTGAAAATAGGTAGCAGGTCTGTTACAAGAAATATGTCTGGAGTCAGTGATCTTAATCAAGAGTCACTCTATGCACGCAGAATCACAATAGTAGAGTCATTTATCATCCCCGAAACCAATCCCGAAGTAAAAATCAACTATCCTAACGTTGCCGCTGAGTCTCAAGGTTGGTTGGATTATTTACAAATTGTCAATAAAAGGAAGCTTGCTTTGCCTGCCAATGGTCAGTTTTCGTTTAGAAATAGAGTTACCAAAGATAATACAGTAGCTGCTTTTAGAATTACAGACTTCAAAAATCAAACCGTTTGGGATATATCCAACCCATATAAACCTTCAGAATTAACTGTGGAGAATGCACTTTTAATCTTTAACACTGAAGGGAGTAATAAAGAATTTTTGGCACATACCTTAAATAATGGAGCTTTTGAACCTGTAGCGTTAGGTAAAGTGAAAAACCAAAATATTCATGCGATGAAAGATGAAGATATGATCATCGTATGCTATCCCGAGTTTAAGGATCAGGCTCAAATTTTGGCTGAGCATAGGCGGAAAAAATCCAGTATGAAGGTCTTAGTTGTAGAAACCACTGAAGTTTATAATGAATTTGGTGGAGGCAAGGCTGATCCTGGAGCGATTAGAGATATGGCGCGTTTGTTGCTTTACAGAAATCCCAATTTTAAATACCTGCTTTTGTTTGGCGATGGTTCATTTGATTACAAAGGCATCATTAAGGATATGCCTTATGAGAATTTTGTCCCAGTGTACGAGACAGATGAGTCATTGGATCCTATAGATGGTTTTCCATCAGATGATTTTTATGGTTTGTTGGGAGATAATGAAGGTGTGAATTTAGTGGGTGCTTTAGATATTTATGTAGGCAGACTTCCAGCTAGAAACAAAGACCATGCTGAAATTTTAACTAATAAAATTATTCATTATGAGACTGATCCAGCTACACTAGGTGACTGGCGTGTCAGAACGTCATATGTGGCTGATGATGAAGATAGCAATACCCATCTAGTAGATATAGACGATATAGCTAGGCAGGACGAAGTAAGGCATCCCATTTATAATCAACAGAAAATATACTCTGATGCTTTCAAACAAGTTTCAACTTCCGGGGAAAAAAGATATCCCGATGCCACAAGGAATATCAATGACAATATGTTTAAAGGGCAGGTTTCTATGACTTACCTTGGACATGGAGGACCTTTGGGCTGGGCGCAAGAAAGAATATTGACGGTGCCAGATATACAAAATTGGTCTAATTATAATAGTATGACCTTGTTGATCACGGCTACCTGCTCTTTTGGAGCTTATGATGATCCATCTATAGTGAGTCCCGCGGAACATGCTATACTTAATCCCAAAGGTGGCGCCATAGCATTGATGACTACTACCCGTGCGGTATATACCAATTCAAATAAACAGCTTACGGACGCATCTCACGAACTTTTGTTTAAGAAAGTAAATGGTAAAGCCCCAACATTAGGATATATACTCACCGAAGGTAAAAATAAATATGCGGGCGAATTTTTTAGAATTAATTCCAGAAAATTTGCGCTTTTGGGAGATCCATCTATGCAAATTGCCATGCCCAAATTGGACGTAGTGGTCGAAAAGATTAATAATAAATCTGTAAGCACATTTACAGATACGATCACCGCACTGAAAAAAGTAAGTTTAGAAGGTTACATCAGTAATGAGTCAGGAAATATTGCCAATAATTTTAATGGGACCCTTTTTCTGACCCTATTTGATAAAAAATCGAATCTTCAAACCCTATCCAATGATGGCAATGCATCACCAAGATATGGTTATACTATGTACAAAAATGTTTTATTTAAAGGTGCTGCCACTGTAACAAACGGAAAATGGACCATCAGTTTTTGGGTCCCCAAGAATATCAATTATACCTTAGGTTATGGAAGGCTGTCTTTTTACGCAAGCGATGGTAGAGAAAACGATGCAGCTGGTTTATATGACAGATTGCTTATAGGTGGATCATCCAATCAGATAGTGGACAATCAAGAGCCCGTGATACAGGGATATATGAATGATGAAAATTTTGTATCGGGTGGTATGACCAATGCAAATCCGGTATTACTGCTCAGGTTATCTGATGATTTTGGTATCAATGTGACCGGCAATGCTATAGGGCAAGATATCACAGCCGTGTTGGATGGAGACAATAAAAATATTTTTATACTAAATGACTTCTATGAATCACAAAAAGATGATTATACGTCAGGATCTGTAAAATTTCCACTTTCTGGACTTAGTAAAGGTAGTCATTATATTACTGCCAAGGCTTGGGATATTTCAGGAAACTCAGCAGAGACACGGATCGACTTTGTGGTAGCCGAGGATAAAGAAGCCAACATCAGCAGGGTGTACAATTATCCCAATCCATTTACTACCAATACGCTGTTCCAATTCGAACATGATTTGGTCAATACAGAAATCGATGTAGTCATCAATATTTATACTATTACTGGAAAATTGGTAAAAAGTATCACTGAAACAAAATATTCTTCCGGTTTTAGAGTTAATGATATTAGCTGGAATGGAAATGATGATTTTGACTCCAGTTTAGCAAGAGGAATTTATCTGTATAAAGTACAAATTCATTCCAAAGCGCTCAACCAAAGCAGAGAAAGTAAGTTTGAAAAGCTTATTAAACTATAAATACCAAAAAAATAAATATAATTTGTAATATTGCGGCAATTTTTAAAAAATGAGTATGAATTTTAATGTTAAAATAATTTTATTTACAATCACCCTTCTGATACCTATGTGGTCCAGAGCTCAGTTTTTTGACCCCAATAAAGGGTGTGTGGTAGATAATAATGGAAATTGTGTTTCAAATACATTGCTTACTGCAATGCCATTCTTACGAATCACGCCTGATGCTCGGTCAGGTGCTATGGGAGATGTAGGTGTGGCACTAAGCCCAAATTCTAATGCGATGCATTTTAATGCTTCTAATTTGGTATTTGCGGAAGATCAATCTGGATTTTCTATGACTTACACACCTTGGCTCACCAATCTGAATTTAGATGATATCTTTTTACTTTACTTATCAGGTTATTACAAAATCGATGATAACTCAGCTATTGGTGGAGGTATCCGATTCTTTTCATTGGGAGACATAGAGTTTACTGATGTTGGAGGTAATTCATTAGGTACAGGCAGGCCAAGAGAAGGTGAGTTTACAGTAGCTTATGCCAGAAGATTGGGTGATAAATTGTCAGCTTCATTATCAGGAAAGTATATTTTTAGTAATCTTGCTTCAGGTCAAAATGTAAATGGTTTGGACATCAATACGGCTCAGGCTTTTGCTGCTGATTTGGGTTTAAATTATAGATCTAAGACAACATTGGGTGGTTACAAAGGGGAATGGTCACATGGATTGGCGATCACAAATCTGGGCAATAAAGTTACGTACACACGTGATAATGAAGTCAGAGACTTCATACCTGCTAACTTAGGTATTGGTTCGTCTTTAAGGTTAGATTTGGATCAATACAACTCTTTGACTTTTGCTTTGGACCTCAATAAACTTTTGGTACCTACACCTATCTCAGCTACGATTTTAGGCTCAGATGGAAATCCGGTACCCAATCCAGAATTTGATAAAGATGGCAATTTTATAGCAGACTATAGAGAGAAATCACTTTTCTCTGGTGTTTTGGGCTCATTTGGCGATGCTCAGGGCGGAGTCAGAGAAGAATTGAAAGAATTCGCCATCAGTTTTGGGGCAGAATATTGGTATGATAAGCAGTTTGCCTTCAGAGGCGGATATTACTGGGAAAGCGCTGAAAAAGGTAACAGAAGATATTTTACAGTAGGTGCAGGTATCAAGTATAATGTGTTTGGTATTGACCTTTCTTATCTCATCCCTACATCTGTGATACCAAATCCATTGGACAATACCCTTAGATTTTCACTATTGTTTGACTTTTCAGTATTTAAGTCTGACTTAGGCAATTAAAATCGAACGTTGAGATAATATAAATAAAAAGGGGATCGAAGTGTTAGCTTCTTTCCCCTTTTCTATTGTTGGTAGTTTTAGTCCATAAATCACCAAAATCTCTAAGTTCTTTTGATCAAACTGCTAACTTACTATTAAAATTTTCGGTGACGTGTTACTACAATTCATGATGTTTCATTGGGTGGTTTAGATTCCGACTTTATATTTTTAGTGTCTTTTAATGCTTTATTTATAATATATTCTAGCTGTCCATTAACACTGCGGAACTCATCTATGGCCCATTTTTCCAATGCGTCATAGGTTTTTTTATCCAACCGCAATACAAAAGACTTCTTCTCGCTCACTTCTTTATTTATAAGTATAAGTCTGGTTTTTTAGTTACCTGAATTAAGACCGTATACTTTGATATTTAATAGGATATTAAAAAGATATTTATATAATACCGCAAAGATATTAAAAATAAATATTAATGATATTAAAATGATATTAGTTTATTTATTTTTTTTGAGCAATCTAGAAAGGGTCACTTTTACGGAACATTGTTTTGAGACATATAAATTATTATATTTCTATTTTACTGGACAGAAGTAAATGTAAATATATAAAGTAAAAAAGTGACAAATAGTATAATTAGCAAAAAGTAAAAATATTAATTGAGAACAAAAAAATAGTAAATGTTAAATCAAATTCAAAAATGTAATTTGTTATAATAGAATACTTTATACTTACATTTGAAATTAACTTAGCTTAGTTTAGGATAGCCTTTAGATAGATATATATGAGCAATCTTTACGTTGGGATTAATTTCTGGAAATAAGTAAAAGAAGAATTGCTCACACAGACATAAAATAGAAAATTTAAAACGATCTCCGCATGATCAGCATGACAATGATCAATACGTTATAACATATGAAAAATGGAATGATATACTGTATCATTCCAAAAGATAACAATACGGCGATGATCAACAATTGGAAGCCTAAACCATACAATGATACCAAGCTCATAAACCAGTTTGGAAAGGATTTAACTTTGTAAGCGCCTTGGTCCATCCCAAAAACTAACTTGTCAAAAACGCTGTACAGCAAATAAAAGATAAAAAATAGTCGATCCACTGTTTGTTGGCTTTCACCGGGTAAGGCTTTGGGAGATTTTTGTTCAAAGATTTTGCTTGTTTGGTCTCCTCCAATACTTTTATTCCGGACAATCACATAGTAGTAGTTGTACAAAGTACCCTGTATCTGTATGCTGATAAAAGCAATAAAAATCCAAATAAATGAATGATCACTCATCATACCAATGGCTACCAGAAAAAGAAAATTTAATATAATATCAAAAATACTATCCAAATACCTGCCCGCATGTGAAGGTGTATTTTTAACACGTGACAGCTCACCATCAGCAGCATCCAATACTGATTTGAGTATCAGGAAAAAGCCTGCTGAAATGTAATATTCATAAAGGATACAAAATATAGCCATTAATCCACTGACACCAAATGCATAAGTGACATGAATAGGAGTGTAATGGGTATTTTTAAGACTTTGGGCGATGAAAACTGCTATCCGCCTGCCATAATCAGAGCAATCAAAAAATCTGTCATTTACAGCTAATTTTGACATAAAGGTATTTCAATGCTGATGGATCAAGATAGATCGGTGGCAAAGGTAGTGATATTAAATTAATGTTAAGAAGAGTCGACCATCAACTATCAAAAGAATTGATGTTACTGAAAACATTTAGATCAATTTGGTATCTGGAATATAATGAGTAGGTTTTAGAAGAAAATAGTAGTTACCGAAAACCAATCCTTTGTAAGTTGAGTTTATATTGGCAAAATATAAAAATTATGAAGATAAAATTTTTTTCTATCATTTTTACACTAATGAGTCTTGTGGTTTTGGGTCAAAATTATAGTACTGTAGACGCACATGCTAAATCCATAAAATATTCAAGAGATATTGCAAAACTTACTGAAAAGCTCGTTGCGCCTTACCAAGATGATGAGTCTAAAGTACGTGCTATTTTTGTTTGGATCGCTTCCAATATTGAATACGATCACAAAAAATTGGCTAAAATGGAAAAATCAGGTTATAAAAGGACAAGATTTAAAGGATCAAAGGATGAAATCAAAGCTCAAAGGTTGGCACAAATCCAAGAATACATCGATGAAACACTTGATGATAAAAAAGGAGTTTGTCAAGACTTTTCCTGGCTTTTTCAGGCCATGTGTCTCCACGCAGGAATCGAATGTGAATTTATAACCGGTGCCGGAAAGACAAGACCTACACTTATCGGTCAGGCAAATATCCCTGCAAGACATGCTTGGAATGCTGTAAAAATAAATGGTAAATGGTCCTTAATGGATGTCACATGGTCCACAGGAATGGGTGAAAAAGAAGATTTTGGTAATGGTTTTTTTAATCTTGATCCCAAAATCATGATCATGTCACACTTTCCCAATGAAGAAGAATGGCAGCTTCTAGATAGCGTTTATAGCAAGACAACCTTTGCCAATCTACCTTACCTGTACTCGGGATTTATCAAGTATGGCGTTTCTGACATCACACCATTCAATGGTAAAGTGACAAAAAAAGATAACATCGGATTGAAAATAAAACTGCCCGAAGGTTCAAAGTTGGTAATAAGCAAAAACAGAAAAAATGCTGATGTACCTGTTAGTTTTGATGGGGAAAAATATTATTTTGATTTTAGTAAAAAAACATTGTCAGGAAATATTGACGTCTGCATTCTGTCATCTGAGGGTCGAGTGGAGCCACTTTATGCGTTGTCTATGGGTGTGGGGAGTTCGAAATGATGGGTATACTTACTAAGACAATTTTGGTCACCATCTTAAAAATGACTATAAAACAGATGAAGCACAAATAAATATCATAATAAAAGTAGGCCATAAGATAGAATGGTTAAGGAGAAAAGGCACATTTTAGTAATTAAGAAGGAAGAAATCTCAATAAATCACGCGTAAAATTGAATGAACTATTAAATTACTACTTTTCTTCCACATATTCAGTGCTAATTAGAGTATCTAGATGGTAAGTCTCGATTTCTATGAATTCTGAGTCTTTTCCATACATTTTCCAAACACCATCTTTCAATCCTTTATTATATTGACCTTCTGTTTTAATATCATTTGGATATTCGTACCATTCGTTAAAGGGCCCATCCTTCTGAGTATTATCATAATTTATTATTTTAGATATTGTACCATCTCTATAGTAGTATTTAAATTCGCCATTGAACCTTCCGTTTTGAATAAAACCTTCAAAATCTTTATGTCCATTATCATAGAAATAAATTGTTTTGCCAGTATAAATAGAGTCTTCATAATAGTGTAACCCATTAATATCGATAAGGTAAAAGTAGTTTATATTTCCAATTTTATGATCAAATTTTACATGATTAAAACACAGTAAAATTATACAAATTATGATAGGAAAACATAAATATGTATCTTTAACAAACAGATACATCCTGACGACAGGTAAATACAAAAAAATAATAATACTTATCAAAATAGCAAATAATGTAATTCCATAAAGTAATACAACACTTTCAGATGTAAGAAGCAATTTTAATAGTGTGATTAAGTATTCCAAAAATACTGATGATATAAAAATCCAACCCAAAGATTTTTGATAAAATACACTAATCGTCCCCATTATAAATATCAATTGAATAATAATATATCTAATTCGCCAATTCAGATCATCGTCACATAAGTTATAAAATGAATTATTGATTTGACCATAATTTTTTAGAATTATTAAAAATGAACTAATAATTACAACGAAGGAGAGGAAATTTAAAATAAGTCTTGGGTATTTATTCATCATAGAGCAAATTTAACAAATTATCTTTATTTAACAAAGCTATCTTTTTAAAGAAAATAAAAACTAGTTTCTCTAAAATTAAGACAAAAATATTTTCAATATTCAATTCCAATAAAATTCCTCATATTTGAGCTTTTATTTTGCAAAGCCAATCCTATGGAGTCATTTAAAGCCAATTTTGTCCAATACTTACTTTTTTGTTTGTCCTTTTCATGGTTCACAAGTTGTGATGATGGGAAGAAAATAGACTTGCAACCCAATACACACATCGCGCTCATAGGCAATAACTTATGCTCCAGGATGATGGAGTATGACCATTTCGAGACAGAACTTTACATGCAATATCCTGAGCACAATCTATATATACGTAATATGTGCGACCCTGGCAATACCGCAGGTTTTCGTCCACATCCGGGAAGATTTGATCCTTGGGCATTTCCTGGTGCACAAAAGTTTCATCCTGACAAACAACATCCTTCCCATAGTGAAGGTCATTTCGCTTCGCCAGACGAGTGGCTGACCAATCATAAAGCAGATGTCGTTTTGGCATTTTTTGGGTACAATGAGTCCTTTGCTGGAGTAGAAGGATTGGCCAATTTTAGTGCTGAGCTCAAAGCTTTTATCATTCACACCAAAAGTCAGGTGTATAATGGTGTCGCAGCACCACAATTGGTGATGGTTTCTCCTATTGCTTTTCAGGATTTATCAGCGACTCGTGATCTGCCTGATGGTAAAGAAATCAATCAAAACTTACAACTTTACACTGCAGCCATGAAAGCGGTATGTGATGAACAGAAAGTGCCTTTTGTCAATGTATTTGACGAAACATTATCTTGGTATAAAAGTGGAGAAGACCTGACCATCGATGGATCACAACTCAACGATGTTGGATATCAAAAATTGGCTGTTTTATTGTCTGATAAAATATTTGGCAATCAAAAAATAAATGCTTCCGTAGATAAACAAAAAGTAGCGTATGCGGTAAAAGAAAAAAACTGGATGTGGCACAATGATATCAAAATACCTAATGGTGTGCATGTGTACGGTAGGAGATATGAGCCATTCGGACCAGACAATTATCCCGCTGAATTGGAAAAAATAAGACAAATGACTGCCATACGTGATACCGCCATCTGGAAAGCTGCCACCAATCAACCGTATGATGTAGCTCGGGCTGATCAAAGGACTAAAAAATTGCCTGAAGTACAAACCAATTACACTTCTGGTGAAGGCAAATATCTATATGGTGATGATGCTTTGGCTACCATGAAAATGGCAAAGGGATTTAAGGTGGAGATGTTTGCTTCCGAAAAAGAATTCCCTGATTTATCCAATCCTGTACAGATTGCTTTTGACAACAAAGGCAGGCTTTGGGTAGCTACGATGCCTTCTTATCCACATTACAAACCCGGAGACAGCCGACCTGATGACAAACTCATCATACTAGAGGATACTGATGGTGATGGCAAGGCTGACAAACAAACCGTGTTTGCAGATAAATTACATTTGCCCATTGGTTTTGAATTTGCACCCGAAGGTGTTTATGTCACTCAAAGTCCACATCTAAAGCTCTATACAGATACTGATGGTGATGATAAAGCGGATAAGGTGGAAGTAATTTTAAGTGGTTTTGATGATCACGACACCCACCATGCGATCAGTGCTTTTTGTGCAGATCCATCCGGTGCGATTTATATGGCCGAAGGTGTCTTTTTGCATACCAATGTAGAAACTTCTTACGGTCCTGTCAATGCGACCAATGGTGGATTTTTTAGATATAATCCCAACAGGAATCATCTGGAACGGACGGCGCAGCTTCCGATACCCAATCCATGGGGCATTGCTTTTGACGAATGGGGCCAAAATATATTTGCGGAAACATCAGGTCCAGATGTACGATGGATGATGCCTGGCTCCATCAAGCCCATGTATGGTGTAGAGTCACCTATTTCTGCCACTTTGGTGGAGCAAAAACATATGGTCAGACCTACTTCAGGCTTAGAATATGTGTATAGTGCACACTTTCCAGATGAGATGCAAGGTGACTTTCTGATCAATAATGTGATTGGATTTTTAGGTACCAAGCAGCATCAACTGACGGATGACAGTTCTGGATACAAAAGTACATTCCGCCAAGACCTGATCCAGAGTAGTGATCCCAATTTCCGTCCTGTTGACCTGGAGTTTGCACCTGATGGTTCGTTGTACATTGCAGACTGGCACAATATGCTCATCGGCCACATGCAACACAATGCGCGCGATCCGTTGCGAGATCATGTACACGGCAGGATATATCGGGTCACCTATCCATCACGACCATTGGTAAAACCAGCTAAAATTCACGGAGCTACTATATCCGAATTACTGGAAAATCTGAAATCAACCGATTATCGGACAAGATACCGAACCAAAAGAGAATTACGAGGACGAAATGCCAAGAAAGTGTTGAGTGCGATCAAAGTGTGGCAAACAAAATTGGACAAAAATGCGCCAAGATATGAGCATCATTTATTGGAAGCACTTTGGGTAACTTGGGGATTAAATAAAGTAGATCAGACTTTGCTCAAACAACTGTTGTCGTCGACTGATTTTAGAGTCAAGGCTGCTGCGGTTAGAGTACTTAGATATACAGGACACCAAGTAAAAGATCAGGTCTCACTTCTTCAAAAATCTGCTGGGGATGAACATGGAAGAGTAAGATTAGAAGCGATCGTGGCTGCGAGTTGGTTGCCCAAAAAAGATGCCTTGAGTATTCTGGATATTGCCAAAACCAAACCCATGGATTCGTGGATGAAAGCACCGTTTGAAAGAGCGTATGCCTATGTCACCGACAGATACAAACCCAAAATTGAAGATGCCGTAACCGATAATCCAAATTTTACAGCAGACCAAAAGTTGATCTATAAAAAAGGAAAAGAAATCTACGAACGTGAAGGATTTTGTAGCACTTGCCACCAAAAAAATGGTTTTGGATTACAATCATCTGGTTTTCCGCCATTATCCAGGTCAGAATGGGTCAACCAAAGTACTGAAAGACTTATCAAAATCACCCTAAAAGGCGTCTATGGTCCCATGAAAGTCAAAGGTGTCAATTATCCCGGACAAGTACCTATGACGCCGTACGAAGGTATGCTCAATGATGAAGAAGTAGCAGCGGTATTGTCCTATATTCGCAATAGTTTTGGGAATAATACGGGCTTTGTCACAGCAAGTGATGTAGCCAAAGTAAGAGCAGAGATCAAAGACAAAAAAGGATTTTATACATCAGAAGAACTTTTAAAATCACATCCACATGACAAATAATATAAGATGGTTGGCCCTGTGCACCTTTGTTTTGAGTATCTTATTTTTGGCTTCATCATGTAGTCGTAAATTAGATTTCAGATCCAAGCATATTGTCTTTGTCTCAGGTGAAGAAGAATACAGGTCAGAAGAGTCGTTTCCAATGATCGCCCGAATACTAGAAAGAGAGACAGGTGCGAAGGTATCTTTTTGCTTCTCAGTGGACTCCTTTGGCTATATTGATCCCAATAATACAATGCATATTGCAGGCCTGGAAAAACTCAATGATGCAGACTTAATGGTCATATTTGCAAGGTTCAGAGCATTGCCCCAAGATGAATTGAAATATATTACGGACTATGTAGAATCTGGCAAACCTATCATCGGACTCCGCACGAGTACCCATGCTTTTTTGTATCAAGAAGATAGTCTGAAACATATGAACAACGATTGGCCAACCAAGGTATTCGGTCAGCAATGGATCACCCATCACGGGCATTTTGATGATGGAAATAAACCTCTGACTTCTGTGTATTTTGCCAACAAAATGATGCAACCGATTTTGCGAGGAGTTAAGCCATTTGATGCCTATTCCTGGCTCTATCATGTCGATGGTGGCGAATGGAAATTACAAGGAGATTGTAATATTTTGCTCCAAGGCAAGTCATTAAAATCCAATCATGAGATGGAAGGAAATTTAGACAAATTTCCTTTGACTAATCCTGTCGCATGGACCAAAACCTACAAAACCAAAAGTGGTAAAACTTCCAAAGTATTTTTCACTACCTTGGGTCATCCATATGATTTTAAAGACGCATCCATGCGTAAGCTATTGCTCAATGGTATCTTTTGGGTCTTGGATGCGGAAAACAAGATCCCTGAGAATGGTGTAAAAGCGGATCCTGTTGATATTTTTCAACCTAGCAATAGTGGATTTGGTCAGAAATATAAAAAGGGTGTAAAATGGCAACAATTTAACCACTAATTTTATTTATCAATGTTATTAGTTTTTTTAATTAACAAAAAGCAATTTTTTTGTGCTTTGTGATGTTTTAAAAGGGTTGATAGCTACATATGCTAGAGGTTTATTGTGAAAATTGGAAGTTTTTATCCAAAATATGGAAGTATGATTTATAGAATAGGATTCTTTTTTTCTTTTCTTTTTTTCTTTGGGCAATTAAATGCACTGCACATCATAGGCGGTGATGTAGTGTACAAATGTTTGGGGAAAGATAGTATCAGAAATGAAGTCAAATTCCAAATCACTTTCACGATGTATAGAGACTCTAGAAGCAACGGTGCAGACTTTGACAATCCTACAAGGTTTGGTATCTTCAGAGGTTCTGGACAAAATTGGACTTTTGTAAGGACTATAACTAACATCAGAGTTCAGAATGTTAAAGATATAGACATTGCTACTAACAACCCTTGTATTTTGGTACCTGTCAATGTAGGAGTTCAAAGTGGTGTTTATATATTCGAAGTGACTTTGCCTATTTCCAACGATTCTTACATGATCGCTTATCAGCGTTGTTGTAGAAACAATACTATTTTGAATCTTGTAAATCCAGGAGGAACAGGGGCCGCATTTACCACTGAAATCACGCCAGCAGCCCAAAGATTGTGCAATAATAGCCCGCAATTTACAGGCTTTCCACCTGTCGTAATATGTGTCAACAGACCTATAAATTTTGACCATTCTGCTTTTGATATTGATGGTGATAGTTTGGTTTACGAATTTTGTAATCCATTGACTGCAGGTGGTACTGACGGTGCTACTACTCCAGGTATGGCTACATCATGTACGGGTGTGACTCCAGATGCAGACAGATGTCCTCCGCCTTTCGATTTAGTGACTTTCAGGGCACCAAACTTTTCCTTTAGTAGTCCAATGGGTGGAAATCCAGTAGTAAACATTAACCCTGTCACGGGACTTATAGGAGGTTCACCTAATGTCTTAGGACAATATGTAGTTGGCGTTTGTGTAAAAGAGTACCGCAAAGGTGTACTAATTGGAGTGTTACAAAGGGATTTTCAGTTTAATGTGACTACATGTGAAGTTGCTGTTAAAGCGGATATTGTTGCAACTGCCAAAACACAAACTGAATATAATGTAGTCAGCTGTGGTGATTTCACCATAAACTTTAAAAACTTGAGCACAGATATCAGATACATTCAAAATTATCATTGGGAGTTTGATATTCAGGGTAGTAAAAAAGTTTTTTCAACCAGAGATGCATCAGTCACATTTCCAGGTTTAGGACAATATAGAGGCACCATGATACTCAATAAAGATTTGGCAGGATTGGCAGAATGCTCAGATACAGCCAATATTGTAGTAAATGTCTTTCCTTCTATCAATGCAGATTTTACTTTTAAATATGATACTTGTGTAGCTGGTCCTGTAGAGTTTAAAAACTTTTCTGTGAGCGGTGCTGGTCCAATCCAAAAATACGATTGGAACTTTGTGGAAGGAAAATCAAGTTTTAGAGACCCTTTATTTGAGTATGAAAAACCGGGTGTTAAAACGGCCAGATTGATCGTAGAAGACCAAAATAAATGTAGAGATACACTGACTAGAAATATCAATTATTTTCCGGTTCCATCTATTGTAGTGATTGAACCAAATTCATTTACCGGTTGTCAGCCTGCAGCAATATTTTTTGATAACCTCAGTAAACCTATTGATGATTCCTACAAGTTTGAGTGGGATTTTGGTGATGGAAATACAGGGGATGAACTGAGTCCAACGAATGTTTATGAGAATGTAGGTGTTTTTACTGTAAAGTTACGGCTTATTTCACCCATTGGATGTGAGACAACAAAAACATGGCCTAATCTGATAAAAATATTTGAAAAGCCTACAGCAGGATTTATTTTTGATCCCAAAGAGCCTAATTTGTTTAACAATACAGTCAGGTTTACAGATCAATCTATGAATGCATCTTCTCATTTGTATACCTTCGATACTTTAGGTGTATCATTACTTCAAAACCCAACATTTACATTTAAGGATACAGGTGTGTACCAAGTGGACCAAATCGTTTTTAATAGTTCTGGTTGTACTGACACAGCCACAGTGATTATTCCCATTTATCCATTTATTAATTTTTTTATGCCCAATGCCTTCACTCCCAATAATGATGGCTTAAATGATGTCTTTATTCCTGTAGGTAGCTTTTTAGGTATAGGTTTTTATAATTTTTCGGTATGGAATAGATGGGGCGAACGCGTCTTTTTTACAGAAGATCACACTATAGGCTGGAATGGTCAAAAAAATAATATCGGTGAACACGCACCTCCTGGAGTATATGCATACACGATTGATTACATAGACGGGCTCGGCGAATCCAAAAAACTTAAAGGTCAGTGCACTTTGATCAGATAAATTATCCAACAATTAGTTAGACAGTAATTCTTTTTCCAAGTGATGATATTCCAATCCAAAAAAGGATTTTAGGGCTTCTATTTGTTCCTTAGCTTTTGGATTAGGTACATCTTTCACAGCAGTAATCATCAAGTTTTTGCCAGTATGTTCTGAAGAAATGAACTCAAAAACCTGGCTTTTATATCCTACTGATTCCAAAATCAAAGCTCTGATACCGTCCGTTAGGATTTCTGCTTGTCGTTCTTCTAATATTCCATGTTTAAGTATAGGTTTGAGTACATTGTCATACTTTATCGTATTTCTGACTTGCTTGTGACAACAAGGTGATGCGATAATATAACTTGCACCTGCTTTTATGCCCTTGGCCAATGCCATATCCGTAGCAATATCGCAAGCGTGAAGTGCTATGACCATATCTGTGGCGCTTAGACTCACTTGATGGATATCCTTTTGCTGAAAGGTAAGACCTACAAAACCGTGTTTAATGGCAACGTTATAACATTGGGCAATAATATCCTGATTGACATCGTAGCCAGTCACTCTACATCTCCATTTTTTGGTATGGGTTAGAAATTCATAAAGTGCAAAAGTGAGATAACCTTTTCCGCACCCCATATCTGCGATGTTGATCATTTGTTCACCATTAAAGTCTTTGAGCAGATGATCTATGATTTCTATAAATTTATTGATTTGTCTGTATTTATCTTGAGATTTATCTAAGATTTTACCATCTTTCCCCGCTAAACCAAGATCCTGAAGCCATGTAGTTTTTTCTGGAATCATTCTGGATTTTTGATGGTCGTGGTTGGTATTTATAGTAAGTTCTTTAGTTAAGGATTTAGAAAATATTGACGATTTACCTTTTTTACTTTGTAATAATGTTGTCTCCTCGGTTTCTGTAAAAAGCACACCGTGATAGAACATATTACCCAATAAATTATCCAAAAAACCTTCCATTTGCTCTGATGAATAATTTTTTACTTCATCTTTTCGAGGATGTCTATATGTAGCCGAGTATTGGAGTTGATTTTTGATCATCGTAGTTTTTAGATATACATTTCTCACATCTTTGTTTTGATGTCTTTGTTTGGAGAAAGTTATTTTAAAGTTTTTTTGGTCAGCCACTAAGCGAAGTACTTTTTCTTCAAATTGCTGTTTATTTTGATTTTGATTAGACATTTCTGTGATATTGAGATACTTAAAATTAATGTTTCTATGGGGCAAAAGTATCCAATTAAACACAATAAAATTTAATACTTGGTAATAAGTTACTGAAAACGCCTATTTTCATTAATTTTGTGCAGAATTTTTATTTATGTCTGCTTCGGTATTTACCATTTCTGGATTCGAGATATCAATCATCGGAGTATTGATGTGTATTTTAGTTGTATTGATTACTACGTATATTTATTTCCGGTGGAGAAATTACGATTTTTTTGATCAACAGGATGAAAGATTATTTAAACTGCAGCAAAAAAGTTTTAAAATTAAACTAGCGCTTACTTTATTTTTTGTTTGTATTTTATTGATACTGAGAATTCTGAATTTTGATATGATCATCTATGATTATCAAAACTTTGGTATAACTATAAATCAAATAGTAGAGATTTTTGCATTATTCAGTACTGCACTTTTGGCAGATTGGTTGATCAGTCATGTAGTGATCAAAAATAGATTCAGGAAAAGAGATGTTCCTATCAGAACATCATTCAGTCATGAAAACACTAACGAACAAAAGGCGACAAAACTGGTCAGATATATCGTCTATCTCTATATTGGACAAGTATTGTTAAAGAAATTGGACTTGGACTATATTTTGTTCCAAAGAGAAATAAACAAAGAAGTTTTTACAGTTCATCTTTCTGATTTGATTGTGGCTTTCATGATATTGATGGGAGCTAGGATTATCGTATGGTTTATTACTCAGGTGACACTTTTTAGGATGTATCGGTCCAAAGATATGGATGAGGGTATACAGTATGCGATCAACCAATTGGTGATGTATGTCGTATATGTGTTAGCCATTTTATTTGCATTAGACAGGGTGGTGTCTGATATGAGTATTATTTATGGTGGTGCTGCTGCATTGCTTGTGGGCGTAGGTTTAGGTTTACAGCAGACATTTAATGATTTTTTCTCGGGTTTAGTTTTGCTTTTTGAACGTACTGTCATGGTAGGTGACATCTTAGAGATTGATGGCAAGGTGGGGCGTGTACTCAAAATTGGTCTTCGGGCTTCTCGTATCGAAACCAGAGATAGTGTATCAATGCTCGTACCCAATAGTAAATTGGTCAATCAATCTGTGGTCAATTGGACACATTATGACAATATCGTCAGATTTCAAGTAGACGTCAGTGTTGCTTATGGTACTGAAGCTAATTTGGTCAAGTCTATCTTGTTGCAAGCGGCTGACCAAGCAGAAGATGTCTTGAAAGTGCCTGAACCTTTTGTAAGACTAAATGATTTTGGCGATAATGGGGTTTTATTTACAGTTTATTTTTTTACTACTCAAGTCATGACTGCGGAAAATGTGAGAAGTAACGTTCGTTTTGAAATAGATAAACTTTTTCACCAAAATAATATTACAATTCCTTTCCCGCAAAGAGACTTACGTATTATTAATGCTTCCCAAAAAACACCTATAAATCCATAAATTTTGATAAAGATCATTTTTACTGCAGTAGCTGCACTTTTGATCATACTCACTATCATAGATAAAATTAGAGTGGCTTTTGGAAAAAAAAATCCAGAGAGCCATAAAAAATTTAGATATTACTTACTGTACGGAATGGCCGTTTGCTTTTTATTGATGCTTATTATAGGTTATCAGTATTATTTGCATAAAGACAATTCTATACTTTCCCATGCCTTATTTCCTCTCTTTATTTTGGTCATATTAGTAGACCAATGGCGAAGAACAGGATAGGTTCAGCAGACCAGCCTGACTCCTACGAATTAGGCGGGCAACTCACAAGATCACCAAACATTACATAGGTATATTCCCATGCTTTCTATTGGGCATTAAAACCTTTTTATTTTCCAACATAGAAAAGGATTTAATGAGTTTACGACGGGTTTCTTTGGGTTCTATGACTTCATCCACAAATCCTCTTGCAGCTGCCCGATATGGGTTGGCAAATTTTTCCTGATATTCGGATTCTTTTTCCTTTAATTTAGCCTCAGGGTCCGCTGCTTTTTGAATTTCATTTTTAAAGATGATTTCTGAGGCACCTTTGGCTCCCATTACTGCAATTTCGGCAGTTGGCCAAGCATAATTCATATCAGCACCGATATGCTTTGAATTCATCACATCGTATGCTCCGCCGTATGCTTTTCTAGTGATCACAGTGATACGTGGTACCGTGGCGTCACTAAATGCATACAGCAACTTAGCTCCGTTGGTGATGATAGCATTCCATTCCTGATCGGTTCCGGGCAAAAATCCAGGTACATCAACCAAAACCAATAGCGGAATATTAAAACAATCGCAAAATCTTACAAATCTGGCACCCTTCTTACTACTTTCTACATCCAATACTCCCGCTAGAGCATAAGGCTGATTTGCCACAATGCCTATAGATTTACCGGCTAATCTCGCAAAACCTACAACGATGTTTTCTGCATAATTTTCATGTATTTCAAAGAAACTATCAGCATCCACAATACCGTCAATAATCTCTTTCATATCGTAAGGATGCATAGCGTTTTCGGGTATGATGTCTGTCAATTGTTCTCTATATTCATCTTGCAATTCGTATGGTAGGTTAGGTGTTTTTTCAGTACAGTTTTGTGGTATAAATGAAAATAATTTTTTTAGTTTTGAAATACACTCCAGATCATTGGCGGCAGTAAGGTGAGTAACACCACTTTTTGTAGAGTGCGTACTGGCTCCACCCAAATCTTCCGAACTTACTTCTTCATTGGTAACGGTTTTGACTACATTTGGTCCCGTCACAAACATGTATGAAGTCTGCTCTACCATGATGATAAAGTCAGTAATGGCTGGAGAATACACTGCGCCGCCAGCACAAGGTCCCATAATGGCAGACAGCTGTGGTATGACACCTGATGCTTTGGTATTTCTGTAAAATATATCGGCATAACCACCCAAACTATCTACGCCTTCTTGTATTCTGGCTCCACCGGAGTCATTGAGACCGATTACAGGAGCGCCATTCTCTATGGCTAGATCCATAATACGACATATTTTCTGCGCATGGGTCTCGGAGAGTGCTCCCCCAAAGACTGTAAAATCTTGAGCAAAAACATATACCAACCTACCTTGGATAAGTCCATAGCCAGTAACCACACCGTCACCGGGATATTGTTGATGTTCCATACCAAAGTCATAGGATCTGTGTTCCTTTAGCATTCCAATCTCTTCAAAAGAGTTCCTGTCCAAAAGCAAGGTAATCCTTTCTCTTGCGGTCAATTTGCCTTTTTGGTGCTGTTTTTGAATCCTGTCTAAACCTCCACCAACTAAAGCCACTTCCTTTTGATCTCTTAATCTCTGTATTTTTTCTTGCATGGGTTTCATGTTTCGCTCGCAAATGTAATCAAATTGTTGATTCTGTTCAAGTGACAATCCATAGTAATTTTGAGAAATATTATATGACGCTTATCATGGATTGATATCTGAATATTCGCACAGATGTAACTAAGTTATAAAAAAGAAATATATTTGGGCAAATTTTTCAAAAAATGTATTTAAATCAAGGTTTTAAAGGTGAAAATGATTGGTGGAGATATCTGATAGGAATTTTGGTAGTTTTTATAGGTTATTTTGTAGGTCAGCTACCCCTTTTTATGGTTTTAATGGCAAAACTTTCTGCCAATACAAACTTAGGTACTGATGCTTTGGAGTCCTTTCAAAACAATATGGATTTTGAAGCTTTAGGTGTCAATAAAAATTTTGGATTCATACTGCTTATACTCATGTTTGTAGGCGCATTATTAGCTTTATGGGTAGTAATTAAGTATTTACACCAAAAACAAATGTTGGATTTGATTACTACAGTAAAATCAATTCAATATCGCAAAATATTTTTTGGGTTTGGTTTGTGGATGGTTTTAACTTTATTGCTAGAAGGAGCCAATTATGTTCTGGATCCTTCCAATTACACTTTCAGATGGGCTGGCAGTGATTATGTAGTGCTATTATTAATTTCATTATTGTTTTTGCCAATTCAGACCAGTTTCGAAGAGTTGTTTTTCAGAGGATATATAATGCAAGGATTGGCTTTTTTTACTAAACACAAATGGGCATCCATTCTAGGATCTAGTATCTGTTTCGGTTTGGTTCATGGCACCAATCCTGAAGTGGCGGAATACGGTTTTTGGACCATGCAATCTTATTATATCGTAGCTGGATTGTTTCTAGCATTAATTACTGTCTTAGATGACGGTCTTGAGTTGGCATTAGGAGTACATGCTGCGACTAACATTGGTGGAGCCACTTTATTTACATACAAAGGCAGTGTTTTGCAGACGGATAGTCTTTTTATTACTGAAGAGATTAAGCCACTGTTGATGCTAGTAGGTTTTATTTTTGCTAGTATAATATTTGTTTTAGTTTGTTATAAAAAATATAACTGGCCACCATTATCTTCACTAAATCAAGGTATCGTAGATCATACAGTCGTTCATGATGAAATAAAAGATATTGGCCAAAATCAAGAGGATCCTTCTTAAAACTTAAACCTATATTTGATTGTTAATTTTTCCATTACCTTAAAATCACTTAATTGGGTTAGTTTATTAAAAATTATTGTTAAGTAGATTATTTGTAAATCATTTTTTAATTCTAAGACCTATATGTATTTAAATTTAAAGTATATCTCTATCATTTTTGGGTTGTTAGTTATGTATTCTCAAACATCTTTGGCTCAACCAGAAAGGTGGCAACAAGCCGTAAAGTACACCATGGATGTTGACTTCGATATCAAAAAGCATCAAGCCAAAGGAAAACAAATTCTAGAGTATACCAATAATAGTCCCGATACTTTGCATAAGGTATTTTATCATTTGTATTTCAATGCATTCCAACCCAATAGTATGATGGATGTCAGATCTCGTACTATCAAAGACCCTGATCCTAGAGTTGGTGATCGCATTTTAAAATTATCCAAATCGGAGCAAGGCTTTCAAAAAATCGAATCACTAAAAATGAATGGCAAGAAAGTATTGTACGATGTTGTGGGTACTATTCTCGAAGTACGACTGACAGATCCTATTTTGCCAAATACTACAGTATCTTTTGAAATGGATTTTGTAGCACAAGTACCGTTGCAGGTGAGGCGATCAGGTAGATTTAGCAAAGAAGGTATAGAGTATTCTATGTCACAGTGGTATCCAAAAATGTGCAACTACGATTATCAGGGATGGCATGCTAATCCATATGTAGGCAGAGAGTTTTATGGTATTTGGGGAGATTTTGATGTAAAGATTTCAGTACCATCCAATTATATCGTTGCAGGCACGGGTATACTCCAAAATAAAGAAGCTGTTGGTTATGGATATTCCAATGTTGAGCCATCTAGCCGTTCCCAAAAATTACAATATCATTTCAAGGCGGAAAATGTTCATGATTTCGTTTGGGCTGCAGACCCCGAT
This sequence comes from uncultured Aureispira sp., assembly GCA_964526715.1. Taxonomy (GTDB): domain Bacteria; phylum Bacteroidota; class Bacteroidia; order Chitinophagales; family Saprospiraceae; genus OLB9. The sequence continues at coordinate 114,431 of CAZGMB010000008.1, forward strand.
TATACGCAGATAGTTCACAAAATGACAAATGGTACGATCATCAGATGTTTTTATCAGCCTGGTGAAAAGACTTCAGAAAATTGGACAAAACTTCCAATAATCATGGAAGAAGCATTTCATTATATCAATAAGAAATATGGTCAATACCCTTACAAGGAATATGCATTTATTCAAGGCGGTGATGGTGGTATGGAATATCCCATGGCGACATTGATTACAGGAGAGCGTAGCCTTGTGAGTTTGGTAGGTGTATCTGTTCATGAACTGATGCATAGTTGGTTTCAGATGGTCTTGGGCTCCAACGAAGCTTTGTATCATTGGATGGACGAAGGATTTACGTCCTTTGCAACCAATGAAGTGATGAACCATCTGGCTTCTAAAAAATTGATACCTGGCAAATATGAAGACAATCCCCATTTGAAATCAGTAAACGGATATATCAATTTTGCACTAAGTGGCAATGAAGAGCCGTTAATCACGCATGCGGATCATTTTATGACCAATACTGCATATGGCGTTGCTTCATATACCAAAGGAGAAGTGTTTTTAGAAGAATTGAGATATATCATTGGGGAAAACGCTTTTAACCAAGGCATGTTATCTTATTTCCACACATGGAAGTTTAAGCACCCCAATCCCAATGACTTTATTCGGGTTATGGAAAAAGTTAGTGGTTTGGAGTTGGATTGGTTTAAAGAATATTTTGTGCACACTACACACACTATAGATTATCAGATAGAAGATATGAGAGGAGACGAATTGATCTTACGTAGGGTAGGTAATATGCCTATGCCATTGGATATCACAGTGACCAAAAAGAATGGCCAAAAGCTATATTTTAATGTACCTTTGGAAATGATGAGAGGCTCCAAAAAAGGAGATCGATTTTTCAACGATTTCAAAGTTGTTAATGATTGGTCATGGACACATCCTACTTTTAGTTTCAAGACAGGAGTTGTTGCAAGAGATGTTCAATCTGTAGAGATAGATGCTTCGCAAAGACTTGCTGATACGGATAGGTCCAACAATGTATGGCCAAGATTAATGGTAGAAAAAGGTATGGATAAATAGACTCAATTATTAGTTCAAATTATTTATATGTTCAAATCATTCGTTCTATTCCGAACGTTGAATATTTTTTTTGTAAAAACATTTGTAGAATCCGCAAAAACTTGTACTTTTGCGGCTCTTTTGACGTAGCCTCTTTTATTTAAGTGCTGGAGTCAAGATTTAAATCATATATATCAAGTAATACACGATGAAACGTACATATCAACCATCCAAAAGAAAAAGAGTCAACAAACATGGATTCAGATCCAGAATGGCGACCAAAAATGGCAGAAGAGTCTTAGCTAAAAGAAGAGCTAGAGGCAGATACAAATTAACTGTGTCTGACGAAAAAGGTGTAAAATAAATACTTTAAGGATTTCCTTATTTTAATGATGTTGATATTTAGCGCTTACTTTTGTTTTACTAGGTAAGATAAATCACTTTCTATCAAATTTTATTAAAGTCTGTTTTGATTTTCTTATTAAAAGATATACAGTTCTGGATGAAGATGTGTTTTCACTTCATTCAGAACTTTTTGTTTTGACCTATTTCGACTTATCTAAGTTTATTCTAAATCATGAGACTGAAAGGTGAAAAGAAAATTGAAAGCATTTTTAAAGAAGGAAAGTCAGTTTTTGTTTTTCCAATAAAGGCAGTGTTTTTGAGTTTACCGATAGCTGGGGATTGTGCACATTTTTCTTTCGGTGTTTCAGTAAGTAAAAGAAACTTTAAAAGAGCTGTAGATCGTAATCGTATTAAAAGGCAACTGAGAGAAATTATTTTTAAGCAAGAGAAGAATATTATTGAAAATGGACTGGATACTTCCATTATGTATATATATGTGGGAAAAGAATTATTAGAATTTAGTATCATGGAGACTGCAATACATAAGATCAACAGAAAGCTACTTTTACTCAAATAGATCTTAATTTTTTGGTAATATAAATATCAAGCTAAATTTTATTCAAAATAGGATTTTATTATATTTGATATGGTGATTTATGCACTACAATAGATAAATCAGAAGAAGTATTTAAAAATTTAATTACGTAAATAATGATTTATATCATGAATACATATTGAAAAAAATATAAAATAATTTTCAAAATCTTATGTTATTTCAAAATCTTTATCTAGCTTTGCACTTTAATTGTACGCTATCAAAGGATAGGGTGAGTATTTATGTGGTAGTTTTTGATATATATTGGTTTGAATTCAATAGAATAATTTATTATAAAAGACGAAATAATATTTATTCATTAAATTGATTTTGAACACATTAAGTTGATGTTTTTTTGGTAATATGACGATAAACCATTTCACATCAAAAAATATATTTTAAAATCAAAAGTTACTTCAATTTAATATGGCTAATTTATTATTTTAATAACATTTATTTTTTAACCAAAACTCAATCTCATGAAAAAATGTAATTTTTTCACAGTGCTTATTGTAGCACTATCGTTTTTGTTTGCTGGTGACATCTCTGCTCAAAATATGCCTAAAGCATATTATGTAATTCAAAATGCAGTAGAGACGCTTCAGAAGCAACAACAAACATCTTCAGTAAACAGCAATGCATTGAATAATGCATCTGCAACACTTGATGCTCTTAAGGTAGTAGTAGGAGGATCTATCATTTCAAACATGAAAAGTGGTGATTCAGCAACATCAGCTTTAGGTAAAGCAGTTGCGCCTTTCAGAAGTAATGATGCTTCAAGAAATCGTATTGTCACTGAAGTAGAGACTTACTATAATGACCTTATAGTAAAATCTAATTAATCAATTTTTTATTTAACCAAAACTCAATCTCATGAAGAATTTTTTAACTTCGAAGGCATTATCGCCTTTTAGAGCTCTTTTTGCGGTTGCTTGTTTGTTTTTAGGTCTAAATACTAATGCACAAATAAGTTACACAGAAAACTGGGATGCCGGTACAACTTTAGCAGGCTGGACTTCCACAGGAGCATTTACATCTGCTTTCAACACAGGCGGTACGCAGTGTGGTGGAGCTGGAACAACTGTAAGATTTAATCTTTATTCATCAGTTACAGCTCAGACTTTTACATCACCTTTGACAGGTACTTCAAATGGTCAGGCTGTTACCTTTACATTTGATTACAAAGTCGCTGCTTGGTCTGCAAATACCGTTGGTGCTGCAGCTAACTCTTTTACAATCAAACCACAATGGGGTACAAGTCCAACAGGACCTTGGACTGACATCGCTACAATAGGTGGACCTACTGGAGCAGGACACGTTGTATCTGGTAATTGTGCTAACAAATCTTATACATTTACTCCACCAATTGGTGCTCAAGTTTATGTAAGATTTGACAATGCTTGGAATGGTTCAGGTGACTATTATGTAAATTTTGACAATGTGGCTCTTTCTCAGGCACTACCACCACCACCAGCAGGAGGTGCAGTTGAATGTTTGTTAGTATGCTCAGGTAATCAAAACATTACATTAGCACCAGGTGCTTGTACTTACCAACTTCCTAACCTAGTTACCACAGCGGGACCATGTATGCCTTCTATAGTAACAGGAAGAAGAACAACGTTAAACACGGCACCGTGGAACTTTTTAACATATCCTGCATTTGATTTATTCCCATGGGCGGGCTTCCCACCAGCGAGTGGCACGTTCACGATCAACAGGAATACGCTTCAGACAGGAA
>CAZGMB010000009.1:0-42442 GCA_964526715.1 uncultured Aureispira sp.
AAGACTATTCGGCGCGACGTTAAGACTATTCGTCGCGACGTTAAGACTATTCGTCACGACGTTAAGACTATTCGTCACGACGTAAAGACTATTCGTCGCGACGTTAAGACTATTCGGCGCGACGTTAAGACTATTTGTCGCGACGTTAAGACTATTCGTCGCGACGTTAAGACTATTCGTCGCGACGTTAAGACTATTCGGCACGACGTAAAGACTATTCGTCGCGACGTAAAGACTATTCGTCGCGACGTTAAGACTATTCGTTACAACGTTAAGACTATTCGTTACAACGTTTAGAGTATTCGTCGCGACGTTAAGTCTATTTGTCGCGACGTTAAGACTATTTGTCGCGACGTTAAGCGTTAAGACTATCTTACATTACCTATCCATCCTTATCCAAAAACTATGGGGCATACAAACCATGAACAAACCCAAAACTCGGACGAAAAAACAGGGTCAATATCACATCCGTATCAAAGAAATCACAAAACACTTAGTAGCACCACTAACTATCCAATCAGAAATCATTAAAAGGACAGATGTGTGGGTAGAATTTTCTAATCTGTGATCTTGCCTGTCTGCCATAACGTAATGAAGGCAGATGAACTTGTGAAACGGGGCAGGAAATCAGGCGTTTAATTCTATTTTGTCAAATTACATCAAAATCAGATTTCTCACCACTCCTTGGATCGAAATGACGCTGTGAAAATTGAGAAGTGAGGGGAGAGAAAGTGAGTTCGACACAGTCGAACCCACTTTCTCTCCCTCCAAAAACTTACCTATATCGTCATTTCGAAGGAGATGTATCGACTGAGAAACCCATTTAATGACAAGACTTTTGCCAAATTAAAATTTGACAAAGTAGCATTAAACAAATATTTTTCAAATCGACCTATCCCAAATGATCTCTTCTACCTTCTTCTGCTCACTACTGAAGTTAATACCAATGTGGTGAATGGGCTGTCCAGATTCTTTAAATCTATCTGTATAACCTCTCTCTAGTATCTGCTCAAGTGCCGCTCGTGCCGACTGATCGAGTTTGAACTCCATGCAGTAGATTTGCCCATCATAGATGATGATGGCATCAGCTCGCCCCTGCTGCGTATGAACTTCGCTAAAAATATAAACATTAAGAAGAGAAAACAATAAATGAACGATAGCATGGTAATACTGCTCGCTTTCTCGTTGCCATAAGTCGTTGGGAATTTGGGCAAAAGCCATATTCAGACTCATTTTTAGTAAATCAGCATCTTTATTTTCCAAAGATTCTAAAAGGGTTTCCAAAATATTGCTTGAAGAATAACTATTCGAACCGATATATTGATCTGCAAGGTTTCTCAAATAAGATTCTCTTACCTCTTGATTGGGAAAAGTCAATTTGTAGTTTCTTAAGATTGGATTTTCACTTTTAATGGTTAAATAACCCGTTTGAAACAGAATGGGAATAATTTTTAGATTTTCTATATCAAAGTTTCCCAGTTCATCCTGATTTATGCTCACTTCTTCAAATTTATAAAGATGTTGTTGCCTACACATCTTCATCAGGAAGGTTGGGGTTCCTGTAGTATACCAAAAGTTTTGATAATCTCCAGATTTTACAAAAAAACTAAGCAAAGAAAATGGGTTATAAACCGTTGCACCATTTACATCCCATTTATAACCGTTGTACCATGTTTTGATTTTTTCTCCGTCATACATTTCGAGTTCATCACTAAAATTTTCTTCGAGTTCCTTTTGGCTGATGCCACATAATTCGTTGTATGCAATGGTTAGAGAGATATCATTGAGATTATTCAGGTCAGAAAATATACTTACTTGGCTAAACTTACTCACACCTGTGATGAATACTAGCTTTAAGTGTGCATCTGCATCCTTGATTACACTATAAAAACTCTTTAGGATATCTCTATTTTCCAATGCTTGGTATAGATTATCTTTATCCAAATAATCTATTAAAGGTTTATCATATTCGTCTATGAGAACGACAACGTTTTTATCGTATTTGGATTGTAATTTATCTATAAGTTCTTTAAACTTTGTAGAATTACTTTCCGCAGATAAGATGATGTCATAGGCTTTACCTATCTCTTGAAGTTGCAAGTCAATGGCTTTATTTAATCCCATTTCCCTATACCCGATATTAGAAAAAGATATCTTTATAATTGGATAGGGCTCAAAATGCCACTTATCATATACATAAAGACCTTTGAATAATTCTTTCTCACCTTGAAAAAGATAATAGAGTGAGCTTAAAAACAGGGATTTACCAAACCTTCGAGGTCGAGACAGAAAGTAATATTTTTGTGAGGTAATAAGTTGAAGCGCAAACTTCGTTTTATCAACATATACCTTACCTTCACGAATGATTTCACGAAAATCTTGCTGACCTAAGGGATATAAGCGCATGGACATAACATCTTTTCCTTTTATTTACCACAAAGATAAGGAATATTTCATAAAAATGAACTGATAACAGTATTGTGGTTAGCCTGATTTAATGATATTAAACGCGGTCAGATGTTCAAGATTGTTGACCAAAATCAAATAAAGATGGAAATGACTACTTTAATCTAAGGAATGAATAGGAAAGTTTATTCATTATCCCAAACCAATCACTTTCATTACTTTATCTCATCTCCTTTAACTCCATGAATCTTTGCTAATTCTTGTAGTTCCAAAACGTTATTGATTCCTAGTTTGTCAAATATTTTAAACTTGTAGGTCCCTATGGTGGAGGAATGTAATTGGGTGATATTAGAGACTTCCTTACTACCGAGCCCTCTCAAAAAGTAGGTCATGATTTCAAATTCTCTTGGAGTGAGTTTTTCAAAAACATTTCCACTTTGACCATGTAGTGCGTCATTGGTCATAGTTTTAATCATATATTTTGAAAGGTACAAATCACCACTTATTACCGTTTGTACTGCTTTGATAAATTCTTCATTGCTTTCTTGCTTGCTTAGAAAACCTTTGGCACCCAATTTCAAAAATCGCTTGGCATACATATCTTCAGAGCTCATACTGAAAATCAAAATTTTTTGATCAGGGTGGATGCCTAAAATTAAGTGTAGCAATTGGTAGGTATCCGTATCAGGTAGATTGACATCCATAATAATCAAATCGAAGGTGCTTTTCCTCAATATATCGACAGCTTCATCTCCGTTTTTGCAAAGTTGAAGATCAAATTCCAACTGACTGGTATGAAAGATCAATTGTATACCACTAAAGACAATTTGATGGTCATCGATCACTAAAATAGATTTCGTTTTTAACATTAAGATGTTGATTTATGCCTGCAAATTTAGATAAAACATTACTATGCAAAAATAAACAAACCATTATGTTTTAATAGACATTTTACTATAACATCCTTTTAAACCAAAAACAAGACGATTTTTTAACTTGCATCATTTAATGACCAAATATCTGATAGCTTTAACTTGTTTCTAAGCTTAAATTAATTGACCACGAAGGTACATGCCTACCGCAACACCGTTGCTTTTTATTCCTAAAGTGCTATAAATGTCTTTAATGTAATATCTAATTGAATCTACTGAAACGTGCATCAACAAAGCAATCTCTGCATAAGATTTTCCTTTACTGAGTAAGTCCAAAACTTGAATTCTATTTGGTTTAAGAATTGAGACTTTTTGATGTTCACTTTTTGTTTTTTGAAAATAATTGAAAACCAAAACAGCCAAATCCGGGTGAATAAACTTTCTTTTAGTAAAAAGTTGTTTTAAATATACATATAGTTCTTTCACTCCTACATAGTTCGGAATGATGCCATCTACACCCGCAGATATCCAGGTGGCAATTTCAGCATCAGTCTTAATTTCCATTATTGCCATAATCAAAATATCAGGCCGTATTTTTTTTATCTTGCTTAGACATTCTACCCTATAAGGATCAAAAATAGCGATATCCATGATTACAATGTCAGTGGTCATTTTGTGTTGCTTATTTAGTTCAATCACATCTTGCCCTGAATAACAAAGCATAATATCAGGATAATTTTTACTTAATACAGTTATTTCTTCTAGAAAAGAATCTTTCGTAGACAAAGCTGAAATACGAATCATAATAATAAAAGCATATTAATTTAGATCGCAAATGTAAACTGCCATACCCACAAAAATAATAGTTTCCCCACATAACTATGTATAGTAAAATAACTATACGAACATGATACAAATTTGAAATAACGTATCTTTGTTTGTCGCTTTACGGATAAGAACTCAGCCCATATTGCATGCTAATAAACAACACGCATTTGTGCTAAGATCATAGCGTATTATCTTTGTTAAAAACATAAACTTTCACCAAAAAAATAGACTAAAACTTGTAATCTTATTGGCTGTAGTTTATGATAGATATCAAGCCTCCGCTCCTTTCGGTCTTGCTTAATTTTGTTTTCTACTGAGATTTATGCACAACGCTCCTATTTCATATGCTATATAACCATCTCCATAGTTGTACTGAATATAGCCTTTGATGAAATAAAGCTATATGATTACATAGCTTCCAAAACACCGCGCTTGACATCTACAAAAGCGATGAGCTCTTCCACAAAAGCATCTAGGGTCTTGGCTAATTCCGCTGACACCTGATTATCTTGGATAAAAGTACTTACCGAAGATACAGGTAGTTTATTGGGCATAACTGTGATATTGAGATAATTAAGTATTCCGGTGAGATGCTCCATGCCTCTGAAGTTGCCTGCCCTGCCCGATGCCACTCCTATCAGCGCTGCTTTTTTACCTCCGAAAGTAGTTTTATAGGCTTTGGCAGAGACAGCATCTATAAACAACTTGAGGATACCCGGAAAACTTCCGTTGTACTCCGGACTGATGATCACCAAAAGCTGCGCTTGCTCGATGTACTCTGATTGCAACTTACTAATCATCGGATGCTGACCATTAGGCGTGTACATATCGGCTTGTAGCAAAGGTACGTTAAGATCTACTAAATCTAGCAGTGCCGCAGGACTTCCGCTTTGGGCTATTTGTTGATAAACGTAGTCTGCTATCAATTTTGTTTTGCTATTCGGTCTGTTGGTACCTGATATAATCGTGATCATTTTGCTGATTTAGCATAGGAAACTATGATATTCACCTTTTGTTCACATCGATTGATAATACTTTTCATAAAAATTAAATCTTGTTTTTGTACCTTTGCAGCTTCAAATGAAGTGCTGAGTGCATCAAACAAGCACTAAAAATCCACAAACACCTATAAGATAACATTATATACATCATATAAATATTAAATTTTAAAACTCAAATTTCAAAGATATGCAAGTTACTTATTTGGGTCAATCCGCTTTTCAGATAGCTATGCATGGTAAGCAACTTATCTTCGACCCGATGATCAGCTCCAATCCAATGGCCAATCACATAGACCTAGCCACGTTGCAAAGTGATTATATATTACTTTCCCATGGACATGGAGACCATATAGCCGATGCTGAGGTGCTAGCCAAACAAAATGATTCCAAAATTATATCCAGCTATGAAGTGGTATCTTGGTATGAGCAAAAAGGACTTGCAGGTCACCCCATGAATCTGGGCGGAAAATTCAAATTTGACTTTGGCACCGTAAAATATGTACAAGCGATACATTCGAGCATGTTACCTGACGGCAGTTATGGTGGTCCTTCTGGTGGATTTGTAGTTTGGAATGAAGATAAAAGTTTTTATTTTGCTGGAGATACAGCACTGACGCTGGATATGAAACTCATCCCAATGACCTGCCCTACGCTGGACTTTGCGATCTTACCTATCGGAGATAATTTTACGATGGGATATGAAGATGCCGTGATTGCTGCCGACTTTATCCAGTGCGATACCATCATTGGATGTCATTATGATACATTTGGGTATATCAAAATAGATCATGAAGCCGCAATAGCAGAATTTAAAAATGCAGGTAAAAACCTGATCTTACTCAACATCGGACAAAGCATAACCCTTTAATTTTTTTTATGGGAAAAATCATTGCAATAGCAAATCAAAAAGGCGGCGTAGGCAAAACCACCACCGCAATCAATCTAGCAGCAACACTAGCCATTCTAGAAAATAAAGTGCTGATCGTAGATGCAGATCCTCAGGCTAATGCTACCTCAGGTGTAGGCGTTAAGGGTGATCAAATTGGTATCACCACTTATGAATGTCTTACCGAAATGGCAGACCCAAGACTGGGTATCATCAAGACGGAAACACCTAATCTGTATCTACTCCCATCATCTATAGACTTGGTAGGCGCTGAGATCGAACTCGTGGGCATGGATCAAAGGGAATATCGCATGAAAGCAACCCTAGATCAGATCAAAGATGAATATGATTATATCTTTATAGATTGTTTGCCATCACTGGGGCTAATAACCTTAAATGCTTTGGCTGCGGCGGATAGTATTCTAGTACCTGTTCAGTGTGAGTTTTTCTCTCTGGAGGGTTTTGGAAAACTCAAAGATACCATCAATCTGGTACAGCAATCTATTAATCCTGCGCTGAAGGTAGAAGGCGTCATTTTGTCTATGTATGATCAGCGATTGCGCATGGCCAACATGGTTTTGGAGGAGATCCGTCACATCATTTCGGACCGGATATTTGAAACGATCATCCATAGAAATAGTAAAATTGGCGAAGCGCCATCTTTGGGCCAACCGGTCATCATCTATGATGCATCCAGCAAAGGAGCCATCAATTTTCTGAATCTAGCTCAGGAATTCATGAACATTCAGAAAGACGAATTATTATTTGCACAACAGAAGTAATACAACATGAACAAAAAAGGTGAAGTATCTAAAGGATTGAGATCCTTACTATCCAATATTGAAAAAACCAACAATCCTACGGAACGCAATCAGTTGGTCAAAGAACTGACCAATAGTATAGCACATCTTAGTCCAGAAGCCATAGAAGTCAATCCTTTTCAGCCTAGAACAGAATTTGACGCTGATCAACTCATGGAACTAGCCAAATCTATCAAGATTAGTGGTCTGATTCAACCCATCACAGTAAGGTCACTAGGTGGAAACAAATACCAGTTGATCTCCGGTGAGCGAAGGTTGCGCGCTTCTAAAATGGCAGGAGTCAAAGAAATACCGGCCTATGTCAGGGTAGCCAATGATCAGGAAATGCTAGAAATGGCCCTGGTAGAAAACATACAAAGAGCAGAGCTTAATGCCGTAGAGATTGCCATATCTTACCAAAGACTTATGGACGAATGCAATCTGACACACGAAGCCCTCTCTGAGCGTGTAGGTAAAGACCGAAGTACCGTGACCAATTATGTAAGATTGCTAAAGTTGCCTCCACAAATCCAATCATCCGTCAAAGAAGGAACCATTTCCATGGGGCATGCGCGAGCACTTGCCGGCATCGAAAACTTAGCAATGCAACTCCAATTGTTTAGAGAGACTGAACAAAAGCAACTTTCCGTACGTGCTTTAGAAGCCCTGATCAAAGGGCAGCAACCTGTCAAGGTCAATAAAGCATCCAACGTACCTTCATCTATAGATCCCGAAGTCAAAAAAATAAGAGACCTTATTAGCCATCACTTAGGAACTAAAGTAGAGATCAAAAGAGCACATGATGGCAGTGGTACCATCATCATTGGGTTTAACTCTGACGATGATTTTAATAATATCACGGAACTACTGGTCAAAGAATAACAAATCCCCGTTTTTGATCGTTATACCATGATGAAGTATTTGTTTGGATTTTTATTCTGTTTTTGTTTGGGTGCTGTACGCATGGATGGACAGCTACTCAATCCTGGTCTGGATCCTTTTGGAAATCCACTGCCCTTAGACACATCCACCAATGAAGCAGACACCATCATCAATAAAAACGGTTTTTTTTCTATTTTCAAAGGTAAACCTGGTAAAGCAGCCCTTTACGGTTTACTTATCCCTTCCGGAGGGCAGATATACAATAAAAAATGGTGGAAGGTACCGTTGGCACTAGGGATAGATGGCGCTTTGGTATATGTCTTGATAGATAACAGGCTCAAATACAAAAATGCGCAAGAAGACTATCTTATGGCTATAGATACTATGATCAAACCTAACCCCTTAGCTCTTGTTGCCAATCGATTACGAGAAAGCAGAAACTTCTACAGAAAATGGAGCGAATATTCTTGGATATGGCTCGTAGGTGGTCACCTATTGACCGTCGTAGATGCTTACGTAGATAGACAATTGATGGATTTTGATGTCAGTCCTGATCTATCTTGGGAGCGGAATCCCGGTTCAGGTACTTCTTTAGTATTACAGACCCATGTCAGGGTGTCACTAAATGCAAAAAAAACGACAAAAAGACCTGTTGACTTCACACCATCGCTCCTGGATATGCATCCCATACCCGAAATCCATGAGCTAACCCCTTGATGATGAAAAAAAACAAAAAAAGACAAAGCAAAACTGGATTGCCACCTGGGTCGCACATTTACACTGGCAAAAAGACAGAATCCAAAACAGTCATAGAGACATATAGTTACAACCTAGAAAAATATTACCACACGGTAAAAGATGCCCCCAATGTTGAAAATCAGGCTTCCAATTTAAAATACTGGATCAATGTCACGGGTTTAGTAGATGTGGAAAGTGTTAAACATATCTGTGACCAATATGGTATCCATCATTTGTATCAGGAAGACATCCTCAACGTTTTTCAAAGGCCCAAAGTGGAAGAAGAAGATGAGTATGTTTTTGTATCGTTTAAGGCATTGTATTGGAATGATGCGGAAAAAAGTATAGACGAAGAGCAAATATCGCTTATCCTTACCCAACAAGCGGTTATTACCTTTCAAGAGAATGCAGGAGATAGTTTTGATTATCTTAGAGAAAGGATTCGTACTGAAAACTCCATGATTAGAGAAAAAGGAGTTGACTATCTTTTTTATAGAATTCTGGATATCACTGTAGATACTTACTTTGATATTATGGAAAAAATGGGCACCTATCTGGAAGAAATAGAAGATGAAGTCATTGCCGCTCCTAAGTCCGAAATACTCATGAAACTACAAAACAATAAAAAGGATATCATGGTATTGCGAAGGCATTTTTATCCGATGAGAGATCTCATCAACAAATTGTCATCTTCTGACCATCCCATGATAGATGCCAAAACCAAAAAATATCTCAGGGATGTTTTGGACCATACGATTCAAAACATAGAAAATGTGGAGACCTTTAGGGAGATGAATATGAGTCTCAAGGATATCTATCTCAACTCCATGAGTCACGAGATGAATAGAATTATGAAAATACTCACCATCATGTCTACGTTCTTCATACCCCTGACCTTTTTAGTCGGTGTTTATGGGATGAATTTCAAATACATGCCCGAGCTTGGTTGGCCATACGGATACTACATCATATGGGCTATCATGATAGCTATCGTCTTAGGGCTGACTTATTGGTTTAGGAAAAAGGGATGGTTTTAGATGAAATTTTTAGTTAACTCAAGAAAAAGGAAATTCATTAAATTTATAAAACTAAAAAATCAGATATTTATTAAAATAAAGTGTAGGATTAGCTGGGAAATTTAAGCTAAATTTGCATTAAAATTAAAATATAATGTCCTTTAAAGCGACCAATATTGAAGAAATAGACCAGGCTGTTAAGTTTAATGAAGCTATTGGCCCGGACCATCCTTTCTTTACTGATTTTTCAGGAATGAGAGGCGAATTTGAGGATCGGATAGTTTATAAAAATTTGAATGTAAGAAAAAATCAACAAGGTCAGCTTAGTTTTAATCCGAAGATCAACAGTGGCAATAAAACGCTCTTATTTTTGGGAGGCATGCGTGGTTCCGGCAAAACTTCAGAATTGGCAAAATATGCCAAGGAGCTGAATCATAAAGAATGCTTCTTTTGCGTTACTTGCAATATAGACACCGAACTAGATCTAAATGCCTTGGAGTATATGGATATACTAATTCTTCAATTAGACAACCTTACTAAACAGTTAGACGCAATACCTAACCTAATTGTCAATAAAGGCATTATTGATAAAATGGAAGACTGGTTTGGTCAAAGACAAAACGAAATAAAAAACGAATTAAAACTTAAAGGTAAGTTAGAAGGCGGGACATCAGTGAGTACTAAAAAAGTTTTTTGGGGATTATTAGACATTTTTGCAAAGTTCAAAACAAGTGTAAATGGAAGCCATGAAAGAGCAACTGTGGTGAGAACAAATCTAAAAAACAACTTTATCGTTTTTGCAAATATTTTTAACGAATATATCCATGAAGTCAATATTGCATTAAGAGAATATGAAATTGGTCAGGAAGTTCTGTTTATCGTGGATGGGCTAGAAAAAACCATGAGTGCTGATGTCCGTCATAAGATCATTATTGATGAGCAAAACAGAATAGAAAAAATAAAAGCTTACACCATTTTTACATTACCGATAGAACTAGTGGATCAAAGACCAAACTTGACAAGGTTTTGCAATGTAGAAGTATTTCCTTTTGTCAAAATCCATGAAAGAGATGGTAAAAAAAATAAACGTGGGTATGAGGCTTTCAAAAAATTTATTGACAACAGAATAGAAAGGTCTTTATTTGAAAATGAAAAAGTAATTGAAAAAGCTGTATATTATTCTGGTGGATCACCAAGAGAACTTCTAAAAATTCTAGAAATGGCTGCATTTTATGTAGAAGGTAACAAGGTTACCATGAATGCTTTGGATAGCGCTATCCAAAGACTGGCAAACCAAACAGCTCAGTTTTTGGATATGTCCATGATTAATAAATTAAAAGAAATAGAAGTAAACAACCAAAATGGCAGGGACACTTTGTATGATGAAACGATCCAAAAAATGCTTGAAAACCTTTATATAATGGAATACAATAGTGGTACCTATAAAAGAATAAACCCATTATTGGAAGTGACCAAGATATATCATGACTATGTCAAAAATTGACCATCAAAATGATGAATACCTACTATTGAAGAAAGTAGCACGTAGTGATTCCTTTCACTTCATCGTAGTTCAGTACAATCATTATGACATTGTCAGGCAAATAAAACATGATCTTTCTTCGGGTTTCCCTACTTTAAGTGTATCAGTGAAAAATCCTGATCAAGGAGCATTAGTAAAAGAAATAACGGAATGTAAACATGGGATAGTATTTGTAGAACGATTTGAAAACTTGTTTTTACAAGAGAACCATATCTTTGCAATGGGACTCAATCAACGTAGAGATAAAATTAGCCAAAATCCAATCAAGGTCATCTTATTTTTACCACAAGGGTTTAAATATCTACAAGATTTCAAAGAAAAATTACCTGATATAGCTTCTATCACTTCTATGTATTTTGATTTTAGGTTGGATAGAAAAGCAGTTAGAAAAAACATCAATATATCCTATTCAGATTTGGATACAAGCTTTGCTGATTTAACAGAAGCGCTTCGAGAGCGTGACCGACTCAAAATGAGAATCGTAGAACTTGAAGGTGATCAGAAAAATGAAGACTATTTGATAGACTTAAAAATTGATTTGGCTAGTGCGGAGAAATTTCTTGGAAACTTTAGGATGGCTAAGGAAATATTAGAGAATTTATTGGCTAATATAAAAGTATCCAAACACAATGAAAATAAAATTAGTATTATTGAAAACAATCTTGCTGTAGTACTTAAAGACCTTGGTGATTATAATCAAGCCAAAACTTATCTAACCAAGATATTAAAATCAGATGAAAAAAAATTTGGGGCAGACCATCCTACCACTGCCACAAGTTATTCAAATCTTGCAATGATACTCAATGACCTAGGAGAATATGAACAGGCAAAAATATGTATAACAAAAGCGCTAAAGTCTGATGAAAAAAATTTCGGAGTGGATCATCCTATCACTGCTAAAAGTTATTCAAATCTCGCAGTGGTATTTCTGAACCTTGATGCATCTGAACAAGCCAAAATTTATTTGACCAAAGCTTTGAAATCTGATGAAAAAAACTTTGGCGTTGACCATCCTAATACTGCTATAAGATATTCAAATCTCTCAACAGTATTTCATGAACTTGGTGAATATGATCTTGCTAAAGTATATATGACTAAAGCATTAAAATCCGATGAGAAAAACTTTGGCGTAAATCATCCTAATACTGCTGTAAGTTATTCAAATCTTGCAAATATTCTACAAGACCTTGGAGAATACGATCAAGCTAAAATATTATTAGAGAAAGCTAAAGCTATCTTCCAAAAAACTCTCGGAGATGACCATCCAAAAACAAAAAAAGTATTTAACAATTTGAAAAGCATAAGTCAAAAACTTCAAAAAGACTAATTCCCTATTACAAACTCCTAAATCTTTACAACCTATTCAAGTTGCAAACATGAAAAAACTTCGATTTTGGGTGAGATGTGTAGTAGTATAATTGCTTCAGGCTTCCATTCTGACCATTTCTTCAGGATTAAAAAAATTAACCTTTGGATGTAATCATAATAAGTAATTGGGTTTCTATTTGATTAAAATTTTAAAAGAAAGCTAGGATCCAAACTACTTTTAAACTAAAATTGTGGATGATAAAATTATTTTTTTTGAATATTACGACGTTAATGCTGTACTACAGGAAAAATGACACCTGCTCCACCTCATTTAAATCTGAATGCGGTTTGAAGTGAGCATCACAAGTGAGCTAGCTATTTTTTTTGGTTCTAGTGGAAACTCGTGGGAACTCACTAGGAACTCGTCGGAACTCAGTAGGAATGCAGTTATACCATCTATGGAGGATCATGGGAGGATCTACGGAGTATCTATGGAGTATCATAGGGGATTGTCTTGACATAAATTAGCTCTTTAGGTTAAACAATTCATACTAAAAAAACTTAACCACGTATTGTTGCAAAATATTGTGTTAGCATGACGAAATATATCTACTTAAATACCCATAAATTTTAGAGAATATTTTAGAATGGATATACGTCATGTGAAAATCTGCTTTATATTTGACGGAAGAAAGATAGAGATCACGGTTAAATCGTATAAACAAGATTATTTGGATGGAATTAAAAAGTATATCAGGTCAACAAGGGCAAACTTTATTTGAATTTTATGACTCAAAGGAATGGCCAAGTCAATGGGGGAGAATGCCCGAAATGATGTGCCAATTGATTAAAACATTAGACTTATTTGACCACGAGCCTGTTTGGGTATTTACATCTCACGCTGTATTAATATTTACAGACAAAGATGACTATAAGGATTGGCAGGTTTTAACAGAAATAATTAAAATAGATGAAAAACAAATTTACAAAATTGTTGTGGCACAAAAGGACCCATGGAATCACTTAATTGGATATGCAGATAATCATTTTAAAGCTGCTGAATTAATTATTAGTGGGCTTTCAATTTCTCCAACAGGTATAAATCGAAATGTTTTCCTAGAATCTAATTGATACAAGCCTTATGTTCTGTATATCATATCTTATATTAAAAAATCGATAATTTTAAATTCCATTGCTTATGTTATGGTCATAGTGATTAAAAAAATATTTATGAATCAATTAGAGCTTCTGAAGTCCAATATTATTCAATTCCCCATAGAGATGAATAAGTTTAGATTATTTGAAACATTACTTCAAGAATTGTAAGTGCGTATCACAAAACTCGGGGAGTAACATACAATATCAAAATGGACAAAAAGAAAAGAAATCTTATAGTATTTGACATCGATGGCACGCTGACAGATACTGTGGACATACACCAAAATGCGTTTAAAAAATCGTTGCGTTTGATTGGTGTAGAACGATTTGATGATGCCTTTGGAACCTACAAACATCATACAGATAGTTATATTGCCAAAGTGATATTTGAATATAACACTAATAAACCGTTTGATAAATCCACCCTGTATCTTTTTGAAGCGCACCTTGTAGGACAGATCATTTCAAACGAAATAATAGCAATAAATGGGGCAAAACAGATAATAAAAGACATAGAGAATAAGACCAATTTTGGTTTTTGCTTTGCAACCGGTTCATTGTTAAAACCTGCCATCTTAAAACTAGATAAAGCGGGTATTGACTTTGATCCCATGCAAATAGTCGCATCTAATGAAATGGAAGAACGAGAAGAGATCATCAAAAAAGCCATAAATAATGCCCGCAGTTTTTATAAAGTTGAAAAATTTGATCGAATCATTTCCGTTGGTGATGGTATTTGGGACTTAAGAGCTGCCCAAAATTTATCCTTAGAATTTGTAGGTATAGGTAATAAACACAAAGAAACATTGACCGAAAATGGAATGAAAAAACATTACCCAGATTTTATGGACTTAAATTGGGAAGAACTGATCCTATAAAAATAAATAAGGCAGGACTTACGAAAAGGCAAATCCATTATGATCGCAGTAACGCTAAAGTCGGCATTCATTTGCAACGGCGATCCTATTTTTTGAGTTTATATTTCATTTCTGCACTGCTAGAACATCAATACGCTTTAACGCATTACAAATGCTTAATAAATGATATCGAAGTTGAAAACTTCGACAATCGGGTTGTCTCTAATTACATCGTTCTTTCCTGATCATTTACTGACATCGTACAAGATACGACTATAATGATTTGGATGATTGTAAGGTTCGCAATTATTGGTTCGTTAAATCATTTGTAATGAGATTTGTTTTGTATGTTTGTGGTCGAGTATAAGATTAAGTGAAATTTATCTCACGTTTTTGTATGTTAGATATAGCGAACAATAAGAAATGTCATGTACAGTATTGAAGCGTATAACGAAAGTATCAACTATACAAAATTGTCTGATGATGTGATACCAACTGAAAATTGAGTGCCTTTAAAACATTTTCCATTTTCATTTATAATAGAAACCATGAGCAATAAGAAACCAAACAAAGATATCATAAGGTCTTCGGCAGCTGAATACCTAACCTTTATAGCCGCGACTGGCGAAGGCGGTGTAGAAGTTATTTATGCCGATGAAAACATTTGGCTTTCGCAAAAAATGATGGCGGAGCTCTATCATGTTAATGTCAGAACGGTTAACGACCACCTTCAAAAGGTTTTTGTGGATAATGAATTGGAAAAAGATTCAGTTATCCGTAAATTTCGGATAACTGCCACTGATCACCTACCTATCATTTTTGTAAATTTGAATGATTATCTTAGCTAAATACTAACATAACTTGTTGCCAGCCATTAGTGTAATCCTAGGATTGACCTCCTAAAAATCAAAACCCAAATGAAAATTTTAATCTTCACATTACTAACGACTTTATCGTTTTCCTGCAAATCCCAAGAACAGAAACCAGAAAATATTAAAAATGACCTTCCATCAGAACAGAAAGACACTACTCAAATCGGAGAATATGTAGTAGAAACATTTCAGGATTCAAAAGGACATATTTGGTTTGGAACTTTAAACGAAGGCGCTGCCAAATATGATGGAAACAAATTGGTATATCTTACCATGGATGATGGACTACCGAGCAATAGAATTGTTCAGATTATTGAAGATAATTCCGGCCATTTATGGTTTGGGACTGGTGAAGGTATATCGAGATACGATGGTAAAACATTTACAAATTACTCGGAAAAAGATGGATTGTGCAGCAATATGGTTAGTAATCTATTGATCGATAGTAAGGGGACATTTTGGATTGGCACTTGGGGCGGAGTTTGTACCTTTGACTATAGTCGATTTGAAAACTTCGAGATTCCTTATCCAGCAGTAGATACTTATATCAATCCTGATACTAAAAACTGGATAACTGTGATCATGGAAGATGCCAAAGGAAATATTTGGTTTGGGAGAGATGGCTACGGAGCGTGTAAATATGATGGAAATTCGATGGTACATTTTACCACCAAAGACGGTTTGAACTCAAATAATGTCCAGTCCATTTTGGAAGATAAAGCAGGTAACTTATGGTTTGGGACCAGAGTAGGAGAAAAAGACAATTCTGACCCCAATAAACGACACGGGCCTGGTGGATTAAACAAATACGATGGTAAAAAAGTCACACACTTTCCTGAAATAAAAGGATTTAGTGAAAGTGATGTGTATGGCATTCATAAAGATATAACAAACGATTTATGGTTCGCCACAAGAAGTCACGGAGTGTACAAGCTTCTAAATAATGAATTCGTAAATTATGCCGTTCCTAAATCTACGGTGAGTTTTTTGAAAGACAACAAGGGAAATGTATGGTTGGGATGTGCCGGTGGCCTTTATAGAATAGCAGCTAATGGGAAGATTTTGAATGTAACGAAAGACGGACCTTGGAACTAAAGATAAAGATAGTCGCAGTCTCTAACCGTTGACAGGTAAGATAAATTCAACTGCGATCCATTTCTGCTCAGTTAGATCACTCCTGCCTATACAAAATATTTCCCGTACTATTTAGACTACCGTTATGATACAAAATATCAATATACACTTGCAGTAGTTGGTGATAATACTCCAATGTTCGACTTTGTTGATCTAGTTCGTATTGTTGTATTAAAATGATGTCTTTGACATCCAAACGACCTGAATTGATGATTTTTGATTTGGTATCTTTCCACTGACCTGACAAATCTTCCTGGCTAGATAGGGTATACAACTGATAGATGTGTTGGAACTCTTGGACTTTTTTGGTGATATTTTCATTGATTTCGGCTTTTTTTATATCGCTGTCCAGAATGGCTTCTGCTTGTTTGTATAAGATATCGTGATATCTGTAGCTGGAAGAGCCGCGCCATGGTATGCTAAATCCAGCACTCACGGAAAACCTATTTTCCAACAAAAGATCTTCCCGTACTGAGTATCTCAATTGGGTAAAATCAAGAATCTTATTGTTTTTTGATTTTTCTATTTCTAATTCGCTTTGCAATACTTGCGATTTTAAATCCAAACTCCTTACTTCAGGATGGCTAGCCATATCAGGGGCACCTTTTTCGATTCTGGCCTTCATCTCTGCTGCGGTTACCAAGATATCCGTAAGCACACTGTCCGCTTTTAGTAACTCAAAATCTTTAATTTGATTTTGGAGAGATAACTTGTCCTCTAGTATTTCTTTTTCTAAAGCGAATAATTTTTCTTTAGTTTTGATAAAATCTGCCAAATCAATTTTTTCTCCGGCAGACAAGCTGACGCCATACAAGCTATCCACTTTTTTGTACAGCAAGTATTGTTGGTTTCGAATGGTTTGCAAAGATTGTAATTCTATGATCTCTACGATTTTTTGATAACTATCATACAACAGCTCATATCTTTCCGATGCTAGTTCGGCCATTTTCCGCTCAAATGTAGACTTAAACTTAGCTAATTCGTGTTTTTTTCTTTTGATACTGTGAAAGCTCGTTCTAACCAAAAACTCCTGTCTACTGGTTTGCATTCGATCGGTCTCTGTCCGGATGTCAAACTTGTCTAACCAATGCCAACGCTGTGGAAAAGTTCGGATGTTGTTTTGATATGTATTGCTGTTTTCAGAAATATAGTCATTACGGACTGCGTCCAATAATTGTTGGATCGTGACCTGTGCAGATACCCAAGGCTTAGCTACCCCGACTAAAAACAAAATAATGCTTATTTTTCGGATTCCCATGGATACACTCTTACAATTTGGTTTTGAAAAAATCCGTTTGCTTCCATTTTAATGAAAATCTCAATACCATACAATTTGATAGACGGTACTTTCCTGAATTTTTCGGGAATCTCTACGACTCTATGTCCTATGGCAGCGATGACACCTTTGTATTGCCGATCACCGATATATACCGGTTTTACCGCTACGGTATCTCCGACATGAAGCTTTACATTGTACTTTTCCTGAATATAGGCTTTTATCAAGGTAGGATTGGGTTCCATAAAAGAGATCAGACTGCTGTATGCCTTAGTGTACTCCCCTACCCGAACATTGATATTTCCAATTGTACCGTCGTGTGGTGCCAACACATCGAAAACTTCTTTATTTTTTTGGTAAAATCGCTTCTTTTGTTGCAGCTGTTCATTTTTCCAATTAGCATTCTGCACCTGAGACATCATATTTTTATAATGCGATATTTGGTCGTCAAATTCTTTTTCGGCCGTCCTCATTTCTTCCTGGATAGCAGCCAATAAGACCTTTGATGGATGTGATTGTACAGTGTCACCTTTTACAGCAGTAGCCAAAGTCTTATAAAAATCAGCTTCAGATTGTATTTCCTTGTATTTGGTGGTGAGCTCTGACAAAACAGATATTTTCTTTTGGTCCAACTCCAAAATCCTAGCTTGAACTTCGGCCTTATTGAGTACTTTTTCGGTATCTACACCTTGCAGGTCCAAATTAATCTGATTTATATTTTCATCCAATTCGAGATTCTGAACCTTCATGAGCAATGTTCCTTTTTTCACTTGAGTACCACGTTCGGCCAAAATGTGGGTAACCATCACATCCTGATTTAAATTAATCTCTACTTGTTTGGCTTCGGCTTCTCCAAAAAATTCGGTGTGACTGACCATGGCCCATTCGTTCAATTTGTAAAGGATGAAAATCAAAAAAGGCAGGACTCCAAAATAAAATATATTCCACTTTTTCATTTTCAATAAGAGTTTGAAGTGTTTACTTGATCTTCAAAGAGCATTCTATTGATTTTTACCCCTTGCATGGATGCCAACTCATCTCGCATGGCAGGGGCCAATTTGATATCTTTGATCTTAAAGGTGTATTCATACTCATTGATATCTGTGGGTGTTACAGGTGTGTCATTATTAGTCGGATTGGTCGTGGCGGTATTGGTAAGTCTGTACCTGGACAAATTTATAAAATGACAATATTTTTTCAGCATCAATTCCACTTCATCAAAGTGAGTCAATGCCCCCGTAAATTCGATGCGAATACTACCTTTCAGATTGTGCCTCGGATCAAAAGGGCTGATCGAAAGTATAAAAACCAATATACAAAAAATCACGGTACCAATGATGGCTATCACAAATGACTGGACACCGCAGGAAATACCGATGGCCATACTGGCGAAAATAAATGAAATATCGCGCAAATCAGATACATTGGATCTAAATCTGATGATAGCCAATGCACCAAAAATTCCAAAACTCAAGGCTAAGCTATCACCGATAGACTGCATAATCATCGCCGCAACCGTTGACATCAATAGCATGGATTGGATAAAACTGTAAGATCTGCCTGCCGGAGAAGTGGTCTTATCATAGGTAAAAACCAAAAAAATAGATAACACAATAGTAAGCACCATGGTCATCAGTACCATGTATATAGAACTGCCGTCTTTGGACAATAAAATAGAATCCCAATCTGCGATCATGAAAATAAATTATTTGGATAATTAAAATTAAATGAATAGATGCTACATTTTGACAATACTCATTATCGCAATAGGATCAGCTTATGCCATTCCAAACCGAGCTTGGTCTGTATTCTGAGCATATAAGATCCTGATGTCATCTGACTCACATCTACCCTTAATTTTTGCTGATCTACAAAATCACTGGATAATGGAAATGACTTACCATCAGTGCTGACCAGCTGAATTTTAACATCTTCATGAATTTCATCAACAAAATCTATCTCTACAAAAGTTGTTGCTGGGTTGGGATATATACCTGAAGTGATACTAATCTCATCTTGGGTATGAACAGCACCTTCAAAAACTGCGATCAAAGTATCAGACGAAGCGATACTCAGGTCTGTGGAAAATGCAGCATTCTGTGTAAATGATGTGTTGCCGTTTTGGCTTTTCCAATAGAGGAATTTCCTATTACCATTGGGCATAACTTCAATTTTATTGACCATATTTCCAAAATAATTGCCAGACCAAGGGAAATCATTATGGGTAATGGTATTGAATTTGATTTTGCCTGAATTTGGAGGATCCGTCGTGATCGTAATCTGATGTGGACCCGTAAGATCGTAACACTCTACTAGTCCATCGCTCACTTTTTCACATCTTTTGACCACATAGTCTCTGAGTTTTTTGATGTTTCGATTCCATTCGTTCATAGATCCGCCCCATCTTTTAATTTGCCTAGGCATCTCAGGCTTAATGATATTGACTAAACTATCCAAAATCGCCAACATAGAAGTGCAGCTATAAGTAGTACTCAGCATGTCTGCATATCTAGCAAAGTAGAGATTCCTGAATGTTTCATTGTTTTCCAGTAATAACAAAAATATCTTTTCATGTTTGCCTGGGTCAGGATATACGGTAAAGGTATCTCCTTCAAAGTATTGCCATTCTCCATCAACAAAAAATGAATCCGCTGGCAATTCTATGAGTGTGGTATCCGCTGGAAAAAACTCGTCCATATAATCACTGATGCCATTGATATCACAAGCTTTGGCATTGGGAGATGTATCTGGCACACCACTGTAATTGATATAATAATCAAAAGTAGCATCATTGTCCCACATGATGTATCCCCATTTTTTGTGTCCGCCTTTTTCATTGAGACCACGCCACCATCCGGTATTATAATTGAGCCAATCAGATGAGACACAATTAAGATTGGCAATCATATAATCCATTAGGCTCAGCACATCCATTTCGCGATCAATCCTTTGATACACCGCATCGTCACTGACATCACTATTAAGTACAAAATCTTTAAATGTGATCCAATCTTGAAGTGCTTTGTCATCACCATACTCTACCCAAGTATTTCCCCATGTTTTTAAGAACTGTAGATCGTATTTGTCTTGCTTGTAAGTAAATTCTGTATAATCATGATCATCGGGCTTTTCTCTGATGGTATAGACACCCCAATATTGTCCATTTAGGTAAACAATATATCTTTCCAAGGCTCGGACATCCATGTGCATGCCAGATTTTTGAACTAAAGTATGGACATATTCATCCCGAATGTGGGTGCTGCCTTCATGATCACCATCATCTACTGATGGATAGTTGTCATCACCTGAAGCCCTGAGGATGATCCTTTGATATTCGTCTCTCTGACTATAGGAAAACAACTTTTGCTGTAATCCATTATCATGTCCCATTTCATCTCTGCTGATCCAGTCCAGGCTTCGTTGATCATTGACCCAACTATCTTGTCCATGCCTATCCAATTCGCCATATGATTTGCTAGTTAGTACTCCTGTTTTACTAAAAACTTCACAAGACCCTATAGGTTCCAAGTCTCTATTACCATTGGCGAGGTCTATGACCATTGGGCCTGCACCGATAGATATGATGGGCAAGGTACTGGATGGTTCATTTATAAAAAAAGTGGCAAAATCCGTAAATCCAGGAAATATGTTTTCGTCTGTAGAGAAACTTCTCACTGATAATACAGCAGATTTTCTGATGGCAAATGGTCCTGTGTATGCTGTAGATTCTTCCGTAGGAAGGTCACCATCTATGGTATACCTAAGTGTCTCCAAAACGCTTCCTTCCAAGGTCACCCAAACCGAATCTTTATAAAATCCAGGAGTTGTGATTATTTTGGGTTTTGTACTATATTGAGTATACATAGGTGAATCCGTATTGGAGTTGTTGGGTGTAGGCATAGTACAAATCTTCCATTTGCTACTACCATCCACATCTTTAGCGATGGAGTGACCCACCTGAGTGAGGATCAATGGAGATGATTCTATGATCGTACCTGATGCATTGGCCAAAACCACATATTCGTCATTATTGGATTGTGTAAATTTAAAATTGGTATGATAACTACTATCTGTGGTGATATCCCTACTAGATGCCCAAATCAATAAATATCCGTCAGGTCCGATCACTGTTCCTGTAGGTATTTTCCATTTTTTCGGTTTATCCATTTTATCAGAAAGAAACCATCCTGAGATATTCACAGGGGCATTGCCTTTATTATGTAGTTCAATCCAATCTTCGGTTTTACCAAAGTCGTCCCTAAAATCTTTAAGATTGGATGCTGAGTATTCGTTGATCACCACCTGACTCCGAAGGTTGGTGAAACAAGCAAAAAGCGCTATAAAGAATAAAAATCTCATTGTTTATAATTATTTGTAGTGCCAAAGGTAACCATCTAAGTGATTTATTAAAATACTTATGAAAATAAAATTTACATTTTGTCTTGCCGACTACAAAAGTGGATAAAAACTGGATTAGATGCAACGCAAAAGCACTATTTTGATAATGCCATGGTTTAACTACTGGGTAGAATCTTAGGTCAGTGGACGATCCGGCCTTTTCATTTTTAGTCAAAACTTTAAAAAATAGCGTCAAAAACAGAAAACTGTATGAGCCAAGACTTGTCACGTCTTTAGCGTGAACGAAAGTTCAAAGCGATATGGAATTAACGAAGTTGCACAAATGTATAAAACGGCTCACCAAACCCAAAGGCGAGCCCGCCTGACCAATACGTAGTAGGCGGACAGGTTTTTTCACGCTAAAGACGTGACAAGTATGTTTAGCTATTTTTTGAAGTTTTGACGTTAAGAAAAGGAAAAAGCCCTGCCTCGCCGTACCGTCAGGGCAGGCAGGCTTGACTTTCACGCTAAAGACGTGACAGGTTTGGTTCTTTTGTGTCAAAGCCTGCCACGTCTTTAGCGTGGACAAAAGAACAGTAAGTAAAACTTTACCACATATCAATAAATTTTAGCAGTTTGTAAATTTGGTAAGGACAAATTAAAAATAACGAATTTTACGCTGATTCCTTTTGTTTATTTATGCTGTAGACTGGTATTCTACATTTTATTTTAAAAACATACGGTTCAGAACAAAAAATATCCGCAAAACTTCAATCATAAATAAACCAAAAAATCCATATCTTGCACTCAATTTTATCCTTACAAATGAATCTGATCAATTGGGACTTTCAATTATTTGAGGCCATCAACACGGGTATGTCATCTTTATTTCTGGATGCTATACTACCTTGGATGCGGGAACCTCTGTTTTGGTTACCACTGTACACCTTTATCATAGCTTTTGCATTTTTCAACTATGGTAAAAAAGCCTATTGGTTGGTATTGTTTTTGGGACTGACGGCAGGTAGTTCGGATATGGTTAGTTCTCGTTTGGTCAAAAAAACTATACAGCGCATCAGACCATGCAATGATGATAAGGTAATGGTCATAGAAAGGGTGAGATGTGGAGTTGGATATAGTTTTACTTCGACACATGCTACCAATCACTTTGCGGTGGCTTCGTTTCTCATCGCTACTTTAGGCATACAACATAAACGCATTAAACCTTGGCTTTGGTTTTGGGCGGCATTGATTTCATTTTCACAAATCTATGTAGGTGTACACTACCCTTTGGATATCTTGGGTGGGGCAGTATTGGGTATCAGTATAGGTAAATTATGGGCCATATTGTATCATAAATATTATGGTGATTTTTCATTTCAAAAAGAAATATCTGTATGACTAAAGAAATAATTTTCAACATACTGGAAAGTGTGCCTGATCCGGAAATCCCGGTGATTTCTATTTTCGAATTGGGTATTCTGAGAGATGTGGAGATAGATGGTGATACTGTAAAGGTTTTCATCACACCCACGTATAATGGCTGCCCTGCTATGGATATGATCACGGTAAATATCAAAGCTGCTCTCGCAGATCATAATATAGATAATGTAAAGGTAATCTCATTGATAGACCCGATATGGACTACAGATTGGATCACAGCTGAAGGTAGGAGAAAACTGTGGGAATACGGCATAGCACCACCGGCTCAAAAAACTACGGATTCATCCTTTATACATGGTATGGCCCCTGATGTAGCGTGTCCACTATGTCATAGTAAAAACACCCAAATGATCAGCAGATTTGGATCTACAGCTTGTAAAGCATTGTATAAATGTAACGACTGTCTGGAGCCGTTTGATTATTTTAAATGTCACTAAATCACAAAATAAAAAAGGATTATGTCAAATATTAGTTTGGAAATTTCAGAAAATATTGCCACTATAACTTTTCAAAGACCAGAAAAATTCAATAGTTTCGTCAGAGAGATGGCATTGGATTTTCAAGATGCATTGGACAGTATAGCTCAAAATGAACAGGTCAGGTGTGTAGTCATCACCGGAAATGGCAAAGCATTTTGTGCTGGTCAGGACCTGCAAGAAGCTACAGACCCCGATGGACCGGCATTGTCCAAAATCGTATCTGAGCATTACAATCCGGTCATCTTAAAAATCAGAGAACTCAAAAAACCTGTCATAGCAGCAGTAAATGGAGTAGCCGCGGGTGCGGGTGCCAATATTGCTTTGGCATGTGACATCGTAGTAGCTACAGAGTCAGCATCTTTTATTCAAGCATTTAGCAAGATAGGTCTCATACCCGATAGTGGCGGCACGTATACCTTACCCAGGCTCATTGGACTACAGAGAGCCTCAGCCCTGATGATGATGGGCGATAAGATATCCGCAACAGATGCATTACAAATGGGTATGATATACAAAGTATTTCCCAACGAAACATTTACTGATGAAGTCAGAAAAATGGCTTTGCACCTAGCATCTATGCCAACTTTGGGATTGGCTTACACCAAAATGGCCCTAAACCAAACTTTCTCCAACAATATGGAACAACAACTCCAACTGGAAGACGAATTGCAAACATTGGCCGGGAACACTGAGGATTACAAAGAAGGTACTGGAGCGTTTTTGGAGAAAAGATTGCCGAAATTTATGGGTAAGTAAAGACGGTTCAGTTCATACAAATGATATCAAGCTAAATTTTACAAGTCAACGAATCTCCCTGCTTTATGAAGTACATAATATCCTAGTGTTTCTTGGCAGTCAAAGAAAATATTGACCTTACCTTCTGTAAATAATAGCTTGGCATTTTTGTCCCATTCATAAGGCTTCTCTTCATATTCAATGTTGTTAGTTTTTAAGAATTCTATTGCTTTTTCGATGTCCGTATTTTTTGTCAATCTATGATAGTTGCATTTTAATAGGCAGTTGTTCGCAGGAAATGGTATTGGTTGAAACATAATTCCAGAAAGTCCTGCATCCTTATTATTGCTTGTAAAATAGAATTCAAGTCGTCCATATTTATACATAGAAGGAAACTTATCTTTATTAGACGAAAAATGTTTCCAGTCCGTATCTCCAAGAATATTGGTCAGTTCGTCTCGGGTTAAACCGTAACTAATGTTATCCAAAAGTCCCAGTTTAAAAAAATCTTTGAGTTGTTCTTTTATTATCATTTTAAAATCATCTATGAACTTAAGCAATCAGTAGAACCTATTTAGACTACTTCCTTACCAAAGATGCACCTTAATCATGAAATCCTTTGTTGGTGCTACAGCAAGGAGATGTTAATGTTTCATAATTCTTTCAGTTTCTTTGATTTCTTTGTCCACATCAAACACATTATTGTTTTTAAGCATATAATTGGCTTGATCAAGTTTTTCTTGACATGGCTAATTTAGCTCTCCCAAATCTAATTTATCATCATAAACCATAATCGGATTTCTTTTTGAGTTTAGTTGTTGGATATCGATTGTCTTCATCTTTTAATTTTATTATGGATGCTCGATAATTTGTATTTTTATTTAAACGCTTCCATCCGTGGTCAAGTTCCATTTTGAGACATTTCTTAATACAATTGCAGTTAAAGGAAAATTTAGAAGTCCCGTTGTTGTAATATTTGATTAAGAAGCTGTTACTTTTTTTTACGGTATTTACCATCTTTACTATTTTGCACTATTTTTGAAAGATTAAACTCAGCACCCAAGGCAAAAATATAAGGTGTCACTTCTACCGGTCCAACTATATTGCCATCATAATCTAAGGCACCTGAACTAAAAAAATCCTTTAAAAAATAGGTACTTCTGATGTAAATATTTGTAATGTCAAGTACTTTATATCCTACACTTAATGTTGGTCCAAAAAAATTACGTCTGTGCGCAAAAAAAGTCATATCCCTTTTAATGTTCTTATAAGTCCCAATAATTTTATGTAATCTACTATAATCAATACCAACATCGAAAAAGACTTGACCTTTTCGATAAGATGGGCCTATTCGCAATCCATAAGTATTCATTTGGTATGAAGATGTAACATTAGATTTCGTATTATAATACCCTAAGTTAGGCATTATAAATACCGCAAAGCTATTCTTTATAGAAATTAATAAATTTAAATTTGTTGAGATACCATAACCTGGATTGTGAGAGTTGTTAAAAGGGACATTTACTAAGGGAGCATATTGCCTAAATCTTGTTTGATTAACTTCGGTGCCAAAACTAAAACTAATTTTTTGGGTAAATGATGATTGATTAATTAAAACAAAGATTAATAAAATAAAGGCTACTTTCATGATATTGTATTTTTTTTAGCTGATTCGTACATTGAACTCTTCTGGATATAACAAATACTGAATAACTGAAAACATCAAATTTTTCGTATATTTTTTAGTTTATTTTTTGAAAAAAAGATAAGAATTTACCTTATCGAATAAAGGAAAAGTTAATTTACGATCATAAGTATTTGTCACTATCACTTCACCAACTGCCCTACCCTACAAATGCCTTTCCTTTCAAGCCGGTCCAAAAGCTTCAGTAATACCAATGCCGTGATCAATGCATCACCATCGGCAGTGTGCCTTGCTTTGGGAAGGACAGAGTACCTTTTACAAAGCTTATCTAAACTGTACTCTTTCCTGTCCAAACTATGGGGACCCGTAGGATGGTCCAGCCTTTTGGCCAGAAAAGCGGTATCCAAAGTGGCATTTTTTAGCGGTCCACCACCACATGCACTGGATAATTTATGGATCATATGTATATCAAATGCCACGTGATGACCTACCATGATGTCAGACCCCACAAATTCATAAAATAATGAAACGGCTTTTTCAGGGGTGATTCCTTGCTCTGCGGTCCTGACCAATCCATGTATTACTGCAGCGCTTTCATCCTGCTCACCTTCATGACCGATAACGATCGATAGACTATCTGCTATATCCATAGACTGCTGACAAACCCTTACTGCGCCAATGGACAAAATTTTGTCTTTTGCCATGTCCAAACCTGTAGTCTCTGTGTCAAAAACACAAAAAGATTGATCAAAAATAGGTTTGTGGGCATCATGGTTGGTGAATCTATTTAAATATGTGCTGTAAAATACAGGCTGGTCATTGTTCTGCTTATTGGCAAGCCCCAGATGTTGTTTTATGGTATTCCAGATCATATCATTCCACCTAGTTGAAATCTGACTTTAATGAGTTTTTGTAGTTCGTCTATGGGTTGAAAGGCATTGCGTAGTTGTAGCCTTTGCATCTTGTCCATGGCTTCTGGCTGTATGTATCTTCCGGAGTCACCCGTTTTCAGGCCATGTATTGTCCTCAGCCGTATCAAAATTTCGTAGGCATCGGCTGCCATCAAAAGTAGTTCTGCATTGTTGGGTTCGGCTTCAGCCAAAGCTAAATATCTTTTGGACGTATTGTTGATACCAGAAATTCGATGAGCGAGTATAAGTACTCTGGCGGCATCCACCAGTGGCATCATGGCTCTCAACTTGATGTCAAAACTATCTTTGTGCTCCCCATTTTTTTCTACGATAAAGTTTCTAAAAAAGGACAATGGTGGAGGGTTTTCGAGTGCATTTTTGGCCATAAGGTGCAAAAACACATCTTGTTTGTCGAGCAACGAGAAAATATGCTGGGTTAGGTTTTGAGCTAATGAATGATCCCCATAGATAGGTCTGTAATCAAAAAAAATAGTACACATCATGATCTCTTTTTCACCTGGACTATGTACCCATCTCGTAAAAGTATTTTGCCAATCTTCCACACTTTGGCACCATGATGGATTGGAAGCCATCATATCAGCGGGACAGTATTCATAACCTATTTCGTGTAGCATGGCAGTTACTTTTTGGGCCAACAGCAAACAATCTTCTTTAATGTTCGGATTATTTGGATCATCCTGATACACGAGCGCATTGTCCTGATCTGTACGTAGCAATTGTTCTCCTCTACCTTCACTACCCAATGCCAACCAGCAGTATTTGATTTGTTGGTATTTTTCTGCTCCAAGCTCTTGCTCAGCTATTCGAATACAGCGCTGTATAATTTCGGCGTTTATTTCAGATACAATCTGTGTCACAAAAGAAACAGACACTTCTTGTTCCATATATTTATTAATGAGATGTTCTGTTTTATCCCTGATCGCCTTAAGTTGAGTTGCGTTGATACATTTTCTGATTTCTTTGATAAGAATGGCAGGATTATCCGCTTGCTGCACCACCAAGTCGTGCTCAGATATAACACCCAAAAGTCGCGTTTGTGGCGTGCCGTCTGATGTCACAGCTAAGTGATTTATCTTATTCTTAAGCATGATGATCTGTAATTCTGCCAATGTCAATCCACTGGGTATACATATCACAGGAGATGACATGATTTGGGTCACCGCTTCCTTTTTCCGAATATCACCAGCCACCACTTTGATTCTGAGATCTTTATCGGTGATGATGCCAAAAGGTTTTTGATCGTCGTCGCATATAATGATGGAGCCAATTTGATGTCTTGCCATCAGCGTAGCAGCTTCCTGAATGGTTTGACTCACATTACAAAACACGGGAGACCTATCGGTATCTATCGTGATAATTTCCGAAAACAAACCTGAAGAGATCTGACTATTTTGCTTTTTGTAAAACATATTGCCAGTTCCTACTGCAAAGTTTGAAGCCAAAAAAGAAAGTACTTTGGGATATTTTTCTAGATAAGGAAGAAAAGAGTCGGTTTTTATGGCATAGAGAATAGACTCTTCGCCTGTCTTTGCAGTCAACAGATACGGAGAATGCGCAAGTAGTGGTCTGATACCAAAGACATCACCTTCATCACATTGGTCTACCATAGAACCATCTTCCTGATGCAGATAGATTGCACCTTCATTGACAATATAAAACAAAGGCGGCGGCATCTCACCTATCCTAAATAAAATCGTATCCGCAGGCAGATATTTTACTATGACCGTACTGGCTATCTGCATGACAACGTCTTTGGGCAGCAAAGTAAAGGGTGGATATTCTTTGATGAAGTCAAATACCCGATGGATGATTTCATTTTTCATATCATGGATGTGGATATGTAATGTAAAAATTAAATAAAAACATTATTATTTAAGGTCATAAAGTTATATAAAAAACAAGACTCAAAGAGTTACATCTTTAGAAATATGACTAAAATCATTTTAATATACTGAAACAGCAGGCCCATAATTTATAATTTATGATTTGCCCATAAATCTCATTTATCAATTCATTCATACAAAATATCATCTATAACAAAATAATATTTTACAAAAATAAATAATAAAGGTCAAATATTTTATGTTAAAAATTTTATTTAAAAAACTTTAGAAATAATTAACAACATATCTACATATCTATATATGTTTGCGTCGGTATAAAGATATTTAGATTTTGTACCATTAAAAAAGTCATTCATCATTAAAGCCAATTTACAAAATGAAAAACAGAAATTTAATTCTTTTGATCTCAGTTTTGCTATGGGCAACTTGCACAAACACCTTTGCTCAGGAAGCCCCTGCTGAAGACCACACGTACAAACCACTGACATTGAAACTCAATGATACAGGATCTAAGTATGTCAGATTTATCATGTGGCATCAGTTTTGGGTGACCGCTACGCAAAACAATCCTGGAACGAGAGATGTCAATGGACAACTCATTGACGGAACCAACGGTAGCAATCAATGGTCTACAGACATTGCACTCCGTAGATCTAGATTTTTGGCCTATGCCCAGGTATCGCCGAGGGTATTGATTTTGACCCATTGGGGTATCAATAATCAGTCTTTTATCAATGGCGCCACAGCTCCTAACGGTCCCAACCCAACGACAACGGCTAGCAATCAAGGCAAAAAGCCACAATTATTTCTCCATGATGCTTGGACTGAATACAGAGTAATTTCCCAAAAACTATATATCGGTGCAGGACTTCACTACTGGAATGGTGTCAGTAGATTGAGTAGTCACTCCACCTTAAATTTTATGACTTTAGATGCTCCAATATTCAATTGGCACAATATAGAAGCTACGGATCAGTTTGCCAGACAATTTGGTATCTACGCCAAAGGTCAGTTGGGCAAATTGGATTATCGAGTTGCCTTAAACAAACCTTTTGTCAGTGGAACAGCACCAGCATTGGTCGCTAAAAATGGTGTGGCAGTCAATTCATTTACCGAAAACTATGCTACATCTGGATATTTCAATTGGATGTTTTGGGATAAAGAATCTAATGTCTTGCCTTTTTATGTAGGTTCATACTTGGGTGCCAAAAAAGTGCTGAACATCGGCGCAGGATGGTATCATCAAAAAGGTGGATCTTTATACAAAACAACAACAGATTCAATTTTTCAAGGTCATACAGCACTAGGAGCAGATGTATTTCTGGATATGCCTATCAATAAACAGAAAGGAACGGCTGTGTCTGTTTTAGCTACGATGTATTCTTTGAATTATGGTCAAAATTATCTTCGCAACATTGGTATTCTGAATGAACATACCACAGTGCCACCAACAGCTACTAGTTTTGCGGGTGGTGGCAATACACAACCCACCATAGGAACGGGTATCATCGGTTATATACAAGCTGGATATGTCCTACCCAAACTCAAAAATGGAACATCCTTTATGCCATATGCTACAGCTACATACAAAGATTTCGAAAGGCTCAAAGATCCAAGTTTTCAATGGGGATTGGGAATGAACTATTTTGTGACAGGTCATAATGCTAAAATAACGCTCGAATATCAAACGCGTCCTTTATACAAAGCCGACGGAACCGACATCGTAAGGGATGGAAGCCGTGGCCAATTCATATTACAAACACACGTATTTTTATAACTAAAATATCTTTTCTTCACCAATCAATTTTAAATTTATGTCTAATAAAAATCTCCAGGATTACTGGAAACGTAATCTGACCTACCTTAGCATTCTATTAGGTATTTGGTTTCTCTGCTCCTATGGTGCAGGTATACTTTTTAAAGATGCACTCAACGACATCAGAGTCGGTGGCTATAAACTCGGCTTTTGGTTTGCTCAGCAAGGATCCATGTACATTTTTTGCATTATCATATTTGTATATGTATGGCTGATGAATAAACTCGATCGGGAGTATGAAGTGGATGAAAAATAAATTTTAAAAACAATTCTTAAATCAAAAAAATAATTAATCATGGATGTTAAAATGTGGACTTACATTATCGTAGGTATAACTTTCGCACTTTATATAGGTATTGCAATCTGGTCCAGAGCAGGATCAACCAAAGAGTTCTATGTAGCGGGTGGTGGAGTATCTCCTCTCGCCAATGGTATGGCAACGGCAGCAGACTGGATGTCGGCGGCATCATTTATTTCAATGGCAGGACTAATCTCTTTTATGGGATATGATGGTGCTGTTTATCTTATGGGATGGACGGGTGGATATGTGCTTTTGGCTTTATTGCTGGCGCCCTATCTCCGCAAGTTTGGAAAGTTTACTGTACCTGACTTTATTGGTGATCGATACTATTCTAATACGGCAAGAACGGTAGCTGTGATTTGTGCTCTTATCGTATCCTTTACCTATGTGGCTGGCCAAATGCGTGGTGTAGGTGTGGTATTTTCAAGGTTCCTTGAAGTAAGTATAGAAATGGGTGTAGTGATAGGGATGATCATCGTACTTTTCTATGCAGTATTGGGTGGTATGAAAGGAATCACTTATACTCAGGTAGCGCAATATTGTGTATTGATCTTTGCATATATGGTTCCTGCTATATTTATATCATTGGCTTTGACTGGTAATGCCATACCGCAGTTAGGTTTTGGAGCAAAATTGACTGACGGATCGGGAATGTACCTTTTGGACAAATTGGACGGACTCAATCAGGAGTTGGGCTTTGCTGCTTATACAGATGGTAGTAAATCCATGATCGATGTATTTGCCATTACCTGTGCATTAATGGTAGGTACTGCTGGTCTTCCACACGTTATTGTAAGATTTTTTACTGTGCCAAGAGTGAAAGATGCTCGATCTTCAGCTGGCTATGCATTACTATTTATTGCAATATTATATACTACTGCACCAGCCGTAGCGGCCTTTGCTAGAACCAATATGATCAATACTGTAAGCAATAAGGAATATAGCAGCATGCCAGAGTGGTTTAAAAAATGGGAAACTACAAAACTCATCAAATTTGAAGATAAAAATGGTGATGGTAAAATCCAATATGTCAAAGATAAAGATGCCAATGAGCTTACTGTAGACAATGACATCATGGTATTGGCTAATCCTGAGATTGCAGGACTGCCCAATTGGGTGATTGCCTTGGTGGCCGCAGGTGGATTGGCAGCAGCATTATCTACAGCCGCGGGTTTATTGCTGGTCATTTCTACTTCTATTTCTCATGATTTATTGAAAAAACAATTGAATCCAAATATATCTGAGAAAAACGAATTGTTAGCTGCTAGATTGTCAGCTGCAGCAGCGGTTATAGTAGCAGGATATTTTGGAATCAATCCTCCAGGGTTCGTAGCAGCAGTAGTCGCTTTGGCTTTTGGTCTGGCCGCCGCATCCTTCTTCCCCGCAATCATCATGGGTATTTTTTATAAACGGATGAATATGCAAGGCGCAGTAGCAGGTATGATTGTGGGTATCACCTTAATGATCTTTTACATGTTGAAATTTAAATTTGGAATTTTTGATGGTGGAAAAGATGCAGTAGATGGATTAAAGAGTGCCTGGTGGTTTGGCATATCTCCTGAAGGATTTGGAACAGTTGCAATGCTAGTTAATGTCATTGTCTCCGTCATCGTGAGCCAACTGACACCTCCACCTCCAGCGCATGTACAACAAATCGTAGAAGATATCAGGATACCAAGAGGAGCTGGTGCTGCTCACGCACATTAAATAAAGTACAAATACTCATTAGTGACCGGAGCTATCTTCATATTGTTTTGATTGTTGTTCCCCCTTCTTGGTTCCGGTCGCTTTTTTAGAGAACTCAAGATAGTCGTCAGATCATTTTCTGGCGACTATTTTATATTCATGTAATTTTTATACTTTTGCATTCATTAACTCATTTAACCTATGCATTTATTTCCTTAGATTTTATCATTATAATGAAGAATTTACATTTACAATACAACAAATTAATCAAATCCACATCCGATAGCTATCGGATCAGCAATTTTAAAACATGAACCCTACCCTTTCCAATATCTTTGTTATCATCTATGTAATGGCTACAATGTTATTACGCTTTCTTCTGGAACCACAGCTACAAGGAAGATATCTGATATCTATGGCCATGGGTGCCTTTGCCTTATTGTTTTTGTGGGCACTGATCCGGAGTGGATTTATCAAACCTACGCTCATGGGTTTGGATCGGTATGGGCCGAAAAAATGATTTTACAATTTTTACATCATATTTTAAGTAAAGGATTTTGTCAAAGCTGAAAAACACCAGAGGATTTGCAGACCAATTTAAAGAAATTTTGAAATTATCAGAATATCAAATCCACGCTTTAGATGAACTTGAATATGATCTTCATAAATCATACTTTTGGAATCAAAAAAGTGAAAATTCATTAAAATTTAGTTTTTTAAAAAGCCTTTTAAATTTATTAAATGAAGTGCAGATTAATGCTCTCAAATTCTATAAAAACGATTTTATTCAAAAGAAAAAACTAAAAGAAAATTTAGAATTTAAAAAAATACTTGAAACTGAAGGAAATAGGCTCAAGAAATTAAATCTCACTGAAGAGCAGCTCTTTAAATATGCATTGGTCAAAAAGAATCTGCCAAAATTAATGAAAGAGAAAATGATGGAAAGGGCTAAAAAAGGAATCATGAAAATATCCAGAAACGATGACCGAGAAGAATTAGAACAAGAACACATTTTCCCTATTTTCACACCAGACCAAATCACTGTCTATTTCAGCATAGTAAAAAAAGAGAAGCAGCTTGAACTGGGATGGCATTACAAACTTACAAAAGATCGTTTTGAGCATGATTATAATGTCCAAGTAGCTGACCATATCATTCCTATAATTTATGAAATTGAAAATATCGATTATACCTATGACGAAGAAGGCAATATTAAGTCAGAATTTCAACAAGAAGAAGAAAAATTGGAAAAGTATAGAAATATACTCAACCCAAACCAATTTCATAATTATCTAATAAAATATGACCAAAGAATAAAACAAATTAAACAAAATCTAATAGAGTTAAATCAAAATCACTTTAAACAATTAGAAAGGTCTATAAAATCACAGGATTATTACATCAAAAATGTATTGCATCAAAAAATAAAAGTCAGAAAACAACTCAATAAAGAATTGACAACTTCTGAAAAAAAAACTATTGACCACCTAAAAATCTTATATTTTCAGGAGTTAGAAAAAAGAAAATCTGAAGCTTTAAAGGATCATCAAAAATTTCATTTGGATCTTGTCCCCAATGAATGGGAAGATCAAATTATGTATTACAATTTTATAATTATGGAACCCAATGGATATTTTTTAAAAAATAATCAGATGGCAAAAAATCTTTTATCTAACGAATTAATTTCAAAAATAAAAACTTACCAATCCCATCTTAAAACTGTTAACAAGGCATACAAAGAATTCCAGATAAACCTATATGAAAGTATAGAAGGAGACCATGGTGGTTGGATCATTAAATCATCATTAAAAGCCAGCAAGATTCAATATCTTTCATTTTTGCTTTTTGAACCAAATCTTAATTCTATATTGGCTAAACTTTCAGCGATAAATCAAGCTAAATAACCATGCTCCAAAAAAGACGCGAATCCAGATGGGCTATTTTTATCATCGGTATTGTATTCATCAATTTCCCTTTAATCTCTGTCTTTAATAAAGGTGAATTAGTTTTTGGCGTGCCATTGACTTACTTTTATTTATTTCTGCTTTGGATGTTGATGATTGTATTTACCTATATCATGACCTTAAAACAAAAATAGATGGGAGCAGGATGGGTAATTTTTGTTTCTTTATTGTATTTGGTGATTTTGTTTCTGATCGCTATTTACGGTCATCGGCTAGCCAAATCGGGTAAAAGTATAGTGAACAATCCATACGTCTATGCATTGTCCATGACAGTTTATTGTACAGTTTGGACTTTTTATGGCAGTGTGGGACGAGCTACACAAACTGGGTTAGGCTTTGTGGCCGTATATTTAGGACCAGCAGTGCTAGCACCCGTGTGGTACATGCTGATGCGTAAGATCATCATGATTTCTAAACAACTCCGAATCACATCTATAGCAGACTTTATCTCTTCGCGTTATGGCAAAAGTACTTTTTTGGGCATTCTGACAACAGTTATTCTTATCTTTGGCATCATCCCATATATCAGTATTCAGCTGAAGGCCATTGGGATTAGTTTCGACCTCATCACCCAATCTGATGCTAAAAACACCTTTTGGGATTCTTCTTCATTCTATCGAGATAAAGTCAATTATTTTACTATTTTATTGGCATTATTTACCATACTTTTTGGCACTAGAAGCCTTGACCCCAACGAAAGACATGAAGGTCTCATTGCAGCCATAGCATTTGAATCTATCATAAAGTTGATTGCTTTTTTGACAGCAGGTATTTTTGTTGTCTATTTTGTATTTGACGGAATGGCGGATATTTTTTCTAAAGCTGCCACTAACCCCAAAACATCGGAATTACTCACCTTAAGTTCAACAGATATGGCCAAGTCCAATTGGTTTTGGGTCCTCATACTGTCAGCTATTTCCATGATGTTTTTGCCTAGACAATTCCATGTTACTGTGGTAGAAAACACCAATATATCTTATGTCAGGCAAGCTTCTTGGCTTTTTCCTTTGTACTTGTTTTTGATTTGTATCTTTGTATTGCCCATTGCTTTAGGAGGATTGCTTATCTTACCAAGTACTGCCGAACCAGATATGTTTGTACTCAGTTTGCCGATGCATTTTGGTCAAGGTTGGTTGGCATTATTGGTGTATATTGGAGGATTTTCTGCTGCGGCTAGTATGGTTGTGGTATCAGTAATTTCATTAAGCATCATGGTATCAAACAATTTGCTGATGCCTTTACTATTGAAAACAAGGACTGCCACTATAGATGGCTATGCATTGTTATCGGAAAGATTGCTTTATATACGTAGAGTGGTGATCGTGGTGATTATGTTTTTAGCTTTTGGATTTTACAAATCCGTCAGTAGTAGTTTTCCAATTGTTTCTATTGGCCTAATATCCTTTGCAGCAATACTTCAGCTGGCACCTGCAATCATAGGTGGATTGTTTTGGTCTCGAGCCAATGTTAAAGGAGCCTCTGCAGGTCTATCGGCCGGATTTTTTATTTGGTTTATTTGCCTGCCACTGCCTACTTTATCAGAAGCAGGAATTTTGAGCAGTACCATCATAGACCAGGGATACTTTGGAATGGAACTTTTAAAACCTTACGCTTTATTTGGTTTACAAAATGTGGATTCCATTTCTAATGCATGCATTTGGAGTATGATTTTCAATATTGGTCTTTTTGTCATAGTTTCTTTAGTGACCACCCAAGAAGTAGACGAATTAGCACAAGCTGATATATATGTAAATATAGAAAAATATTCTACCATACCAGACATAGAAGTACTTAAAAAAGTAGCATCTGTACAAAAACTTAAACAACTTTTAGTCAGGTATTTGGGAGCACACAAAGCCAGAAGTCTACTCAAAGATTTCAAAGGAAAACTCTCATCTAGTAATGATGATCAAGCTAGTCAGGATTTTATCCATTATACAGAACAAGTTCTTACAGGTGCTTTTGGAGCTGCATCTGCAAAACTGTTACTAAGCGATGATATAAGACAGCAAAATATTTCTTTGGAACAACTCCATGAAATCATCAATCAAACCAAAGAAATTTTGGAATACAGTCATGCATTAGAAAATAAAACTGAGGAACTGACCCAAACCACTAATGAACTGGCTGCATTAAATCAAAGGTTGACAGAATTGGATGAAATGAAAGCAGAATTTAT
Organism: uncultured Aureispira sp.; assembly: GCA_964526715.1. Taxonomy (GTDB): domain Bacteria; phylum Bacteroidota; class Bacteroidia; order Chitinophagales; family Saprospiraceae; genus OLB9. The sequence continues at coordinate 36,940 of CAZGMB010000009.1, forward strand.
TTCTACAGTTACTCACGAACTTAGGACACCAATCACGACAATCCGGTCTTTTTCACAATTGATGAAGACTAAAGAAAATATGGATCCCGCTCAGAAATCGGAGTTTTTGTCCATTATTCTCAAAGAGTGTGATCGGGTAGCCCGACTCATTAGTCAGGTACTTGAAGTGGAAAAACTCGAAACCGTCTCAAAAACTGACGAAGGAAGTTGTCATCTTCACACTGTTGCAACCTTGGCTATAAAACGATTACAACCTATAGCAGACGAAAAAAGTGCAGCATTGATTTACGAAAGTCACCGTGAAGATTTGTATGTTCCCTTGAGTGAAGATAAATTTTTGCAGGTTTTACTCAATCTTTTGTCTAATGCCCTGAAGTTTTGCGATCATGAAAATGGTATCGTAAAATTATCTGTGACCCGCAATACGGTTAATAAAACAATTTTGATCAGCATATATAACAATGGTCAACATATCCCTGACGACTATAAAAAAAGAATTTTTGAAAAATTTACCCAAGTCAAAGATGGTAATCTAGCCAAACCTGATGGAAGCGGATTGGGTTTGTATATTACTAAAAAATTTGTAGAGCAAGGACAAGGAAAAATTTATTTCATTTCAAATCAGCAAGCGGGTACCACATTTACGGTAGAATTTGGATAAAAAAAATGTTTTGATTTTAAGATTAGGAATATTTCATTAATTTTACCCTAGTTAAAGCACATCACACTAAAATATGATAAAAAAGAAAATTTTGATCGTTGATGACGAACCCAATATTGTGTTGGCTCTAAGAGTATTGTTAGAAGATCAGGGGTACGATATAGAATATTGTTACGATGGTACATCTGCTTTAGAAAAATTGGTCACATTTAGTCCTGATTTAGTACTATTGGACGTTATGATGCCTGGTGTAGATGGATATACAGTAGCTAAAAACATTCGGAACCATCAAGATGCTGAACATACCAATATCATTTTCCTTACGGCTAAAGGTACCAAAGATGATAAAATGGAGGGATATGATTCCGGAGCAGAATACTACATCGTCAAGCCTTTTGACAATGATGATATATTGGAAAAAGTGCGCGAGCTTTTATAAAAATGTTTATTGTATTGGTTTAATTTTTAGTATAGTAGCGCCAAAACAGCCTTTCGAATAAAAGACAATATAGAAATTTAACAAAATTAAATTTTAAACAAAAGAACTTTTCAGAATTATTCATCAGATATAACCTATGAAATATGATTTAAATCATGATTACAAAAAAAAGTTGTAAAACATTATATATAGTAATCTATATATTTATATATTTGTCCTATCATTAAAAATTCAAGCCATGACTTTACAAATTAAAACCTTAGAACAATACCATTCAGCATATCAAAAGAGTGTAGAAGATCCCGAAGGATTTTGGGCTGAACAAGCTGAAACTTTCACATGGTTTAAAAAATGGGATCAAGTTTTGCATCATGATTTTATAAAGCCTGATATCCGATGGTTTGAAGGCGGCAAACTCAATATTACCGTAAACTGTCTCGACCGACACATAGAAACCAAAGGTGATCAAACTGCCATCATTTGGGAAGCCAACGAAGCTAACGAACCGTCAAAAAAATTTACTTACCATCAGTTATTAGCTGAAGTCAACAAATGCGCCAACGCACTAAAAGCTCAAGGTATCAAAAAAGGAGATAGAATTTGTTTCTACATGCCAATGATACCCGAAGTGGCTATTGCCATGCTAGCTTGTGCTAGAATAGGAGCTATACATTCAGTGGTTTTTGCAGGATTTTCTGCCAATGCGCTTGCGGACAGAATCAAGGATGCCGAATGTAAAATGGTCATTTGCTCAGATTATAATAGACGTGGACCCAAAAACATACCTGTCAAAGAAGTGGTGGACGAAGCCATTACAATGGGCTGTGATTCTGTAGAAAAAGTACTCGTTTACAAAACCACAGGCGGTAAAGTAGCTTGGAATGAACATTTGGATTTATGGTGGCACGAAACTGTAGATCTCATGAGCGATCAATGCGAACCTGAAATGATGGATGCGGAAGATATGTTATTCATTCTATATACATCAGGCTCAACGGGCAAACCTAAAGGTGTAGTACATACTTGCGGCGGTTATATGGTCTATACCTGTTATTCCTTTAAGAACGTTTTTCAATACCAAGATGGTGACATCTACTGGTGTACTGCCGATGTAGGTTGGATTACAGGACATTCATACATTCTTTACGGTCCACTATTGGCAGGAGCTACTACGATGATGTTTGAAGGTGTGCCGGGACATCCTGATGCAGGCCGTTTTTGGCATGTATGTGAAAAACACAGGGTCAATCAGTTTTATACTGCACCTACAGCGATAAGAGCATTGATGGCAGCAGGTTGGCACGAACCTGAAAAATATGACTTGAGCTCACTAAAAGTTATTGGTTCTGTTGGGGAACCCATCAACGAAGAAGCTTGGCATTGGTATGATGAAAAAGTAGGTCGAGGCCATGCTCCCATTGTAGATACTTGGTGGCAAACGGAAACCGGTGGTATATTAATCACTCCGCTACCCGGTATTACGGATACAAAACCATGTTTTGCATCATACCCACTACCAGGTGTTCAGCCGGTATTGCTTGATCCTAATGGTGTGGAGCTCGAAGGAAATGATGTGGAAGGCTTGCTTTGTATTAAATATCCATGGCCATCCATGCTCAGAACAACTTACGGAGACCACGAAAGATGTAGAACTAATTATTTTGCAGCATTCAAAAACTATTATTTTACTGGTGATGGTGCCAAAAGAGATGAAGATGGAAGATATAGAATCATAGGTAGAGTTGATGATGTGATCAATGTATCAGGACATAGAATAGGAACGGCAGAAGTGGAAGATGCCATCAATCAGCACTCCGGTGTCGTAGAGTCAGCAGTAGTGGGATATCCCCATGACATCAAAGGTCAAGGCATCTATGCCTATGTAAAAGCACACCATGAAGTAGTGGATGCGGATCATATGCGCAAAGAAATACTCAGCGTAGTTACTAAACATATTGGCCCTATTGCAAAACCGGATATGATTCAATTTGTGTCACAACTCCCTAAAACCCGGTCTGGAAAAATCATGCGTCGAATCCTTCGTAAAATAGCCGAAGGCCAAACGGATCAATTGGGTGATACATCTACATTACTAAATCCCGAATGTGTAGAAGAACTCAAATCTGGTGCATTAGTTTGAACTTGTGATCAGGTGAGTTTGTGATTTTGTGATACTGCATTTTGCGGCATAAGTTCTTGTGATCCGTGATCGATTCAGTTTTTCACTCATCCATTCATTCTTAATTTATCATTTGTAATTCGTAATTCGTAATTAATTCCTCATGTCCTACCCTATCAAATACGATCAGAGTATCTCTGAAAAAGAAGCTTTTTGGCGCGCTGAAGCATCAAAAATTGATTGGTTTACCTTTCCTGAAACGATCCTAAGTCAAGATAATGAAGGATTATATAGATGGTATGCAGGTGGAAAAATGAACACATGCTATTTGGCAGTGGACAGACATGTAATTCAAGGTAATGGATCATGCACAGCACTGATCTATGACTCTCCTGTGACTGGGATTAAAAAGCAGTATACCTATGACCAATTATTGGAAGAAGTAAGCAAGTTTGCTGGGGTACTAAAAGCCAAAGGAGTCAGCAAAGGAGATACTATCGTGATCTATATGCCTATGGTACCCGAAGCGGTCATTGCCATGCTTGCGTGTGCACGTATTGGAGCAGTTCATTCCGTTGTATTTGGGGGATTTGCTGCTCACGAACTCGCCATCAGGATCAATGATGCCCGACCAAAATGGATACTCATGGCTAGTGGTGGCAAAGAAATAGATAAAATCATTCCCTACAAACCCATAGTAGATGCAGCTATTAAGGAAGCTTATTTCAAGCCAGATGGCTGTATCGTATTGCAACGAGACTTTATCATATGTGATATGAATCACGATTATGATTTTGATTGGGAGTTGTTAGTAAGAGATGCCCAACCCGCTGATTATGAAATCATGGATGCCACAGATCCTTTATATATTCTTTATACATCGGGCACTACTGGTGCACCCAAAGGTATCGTTCGAGACAATGGTGGACATGCAGTAGCGCTAAACAGTAGTATGGAATATGTTTACAATGCTGAGCCAGGCAGTGTGTATTGGGCTGCATCCGATATTGGCTGGGTAGTAGGCCATTCTTACATAGTTTATGCACCACTGATACGCGGTTGTACCACAGTTATTTTTGAAGGAAAACCGATCAAAACTCCAGATGCAGGTACTTTTTGGAGGGTTATAGAAGAGTACAAGGTAAATACTTTTTTTACTGCGCCTACAGCCATCAGAGCCATCAAAAAAGAAGATTTTGATGGTGAATTATTTAAAAAATATGATCTATCATCACTAAGATACTTGTTTTTAGCTGGAGAAAGGACAGATGTGGCTACTTATGAATGGGCCTCTGCAATGTTGCAAAAACCTGTAATAGACCATTGGTGGCAAACGGAATCAGGATACCCTATGCTAGCCAATCTCGCCGGAGTAAATTTAATCCCCGTAAAACCTGGGTCAGCTGGCAAACCCAATTTTGGTTTTGACATTCGTATTATATCACAAGAACATGAATTTATGCCTCCAAATCAGGAAGGTGCTGTTGTCATCCAACTACCTTTGCCGCCAGGTTGTCTCCCAGGTCTTTGGAATGATAATGAACGCTTTATAAATTCTTATTTATCAGAATATCCGGGGTATTACTTTTCTGGAGATGGTGGTTATAGAGATGAAGATGGATATATTTACATCACAGGACGTATTGACGATGTCATCAATGTAGCAGGTCACAGACTCTCTACCAGCGAAATGGAAGAAATTGTAGCCGGTCATTATGCCGTTGCAGAATGCGCTGTAGTAGGCTGTCATGACGAAATGAAAGGGCAACTTCCCGTTGGCTTTGTGGTCTTAAAACATAGCTATGATCAACAATCTAATCAAATTCGATCCGAGTTGGTGGCTAAAGTAAGAGACACCATTGGGGCGGTAGCGTCTTTTAAAACAGTGTATTTTGTAGAGCGTCTTCCCAAGACTAGGTCAGGAAAGATACTTCGTAAAATCATCAGAGCTATTGCGGATGATGTGCCCTATCAAGTGCCATCAACTATTGAAGATATGACGGTACTGGATGAAATCAAATGGGTATTGGGGAAGTAAATTACCGTTAAATAGTATTGTAAGCTGAATGGAATCTTTCTATTCGGCCAACTTAGGAATTCCTTTAAAAGAACATTTTTCAGCCAAATTAGTGATTTATTTTATACATTTGGCTGTATATTTTATAATATGCAGCCAAATATGCATAATTTATTAAGATTTGGCTGCAAATATTTTTTTTAAATAGAAGACAAACAATTTTATCCCATTCACATTTTGCAATAGATGCCTGAAGTAACTCTGAAT
>CAZGMB010000009.1:42542-113358 GCA_964526715.1 uncultured Aureispira sp.
ATTTTATCCCATTCACATTTTGCAATAGATGCCTGAAGTAACTCTGAATTTGCAAACAATTTTATCCCATTCACATTTTGCAATAGATGCCTGAAGTAACTCTGAATTTGCAACTTCGATCTCGTACATATATAATATGCAATTCGTCAATACTAATACCAGAAACTAAACCGAAGAAGGTATGGTATAAGATGGTATGCTCTTTGTTTTTGGGTTAAGGACTATTCCATATAATATCGTATGGCAGTTGCAAAATGCGATAATAGGAGTCAATCTTTGATATATGTTACAGTTTCAATCAACAATCACATTTCCAAATATTTCAAGATTGCCGGTATTAAGTATACAACTACCAGTACCAGGCGACATATCTTCTAACACCATATTTTCCAGCCTTAAGGTACCTTGGTTTTGTATGCATCTCCCATTTGGTCCGTTACCCGATTTGATCATAAAAGATCTCATCAGTACTGACGAAGCGCCTGTCCCTACCTGAAAAACTTGTCCTACATTGTTTGCTTGTACGCTAATAGACGGTATGTTGATGTCTTTTATGTTTAAATTCTTATTAATTATAAGAGGTGAGTTTACATTGACAGTCAAATTTTGCAATAAAGGGCTAAAAACAATAGTCGAACCAGACTGAGCATCTATAATAATTTGCCTAAGCGAACCATCACCGGCATCTGCTGTATTGGTGACTTCATCTGCTGGATGAAATGGACTGTCATAAGACCAAACCGGACCTGAAGGACTACCACCATAAAGGATGGTTCCGTGAGAAGGCCCGCCTGAAGCACCAGAAACATCTGTTAATATAGTGCCACTTCCTTCATTAAAATGATAAAGCGCTTTTGTGTTGGCGTCAGGATCAAATGGTTGGCTTTGGGGCGTAAAGTTGGTTGTATATCTTATATTGTTTGACAGTCTGAATTCATCCAGCTTACCTTTGTAATATAGCGAACCTGGATAATCATGTTTTTCTGCTCCAAAAACCAGCGTCGGGTCGTCAGGATAAGTTGTTGTCCTCCCAACTCTGTAACTAATATCCCCTGTAGAAGGACTAGTGTTACTACTCGCATCCAAGATTCCATCAATATATAACCATACTCCACCAGTCGATGCCTGCCGGGTCACTGCTATATGATGCCAAATCCCATCGTCCACTATGGTATTACCTACTACGCCACCATGCATGAGATTACTCCTCTGAACTCCTACTACTATCCTGTGATTACATAATACTATACCATAATCACCGTAATCTCCATCGCCAAAAACATCACGATCTATGATAACATTGCCAAAATACCATTCATTTGGGTTACAGCCATTAGCATTGTTATCTCCAGATTTGGCCTTCATCCAGAATTCTATGGTAAAATCTAAGGCCACATTTACTGGTTTACCAGGATTACCAAGTGGAATAACAACCCGATCAATATCAGGATTATTACTACTACCTGATGCCAAAAACTGAAGTGAATACTCTTGGCTATGACAGATGGAATGTGATAATAAAATTGTAAACAAAGGCAAAATACAAAAGATCCAATACTTCATAACATGAGATTTTTAAAACCTAAAAATAATGACAAGATATCCATGCAAATATAAAAGTATTCCAAATAATACGAAATGGTGTTTACCCTGATTTTGCTCACCTTTTGGTATGCTTTATAGATTGATCATCCTCCCACCCACAACTCATCCTCCATATTCTACAACTGAGTCCATTTTTTTTGATCATCAATCTAGGTTATTTCACCTTTGTGTCATAATTAAAATAACATGCAGCAAATACTTTTTATCCTTTTCTTTTTTTGTACATCAATTATCTTTGCACAATCAGACATAAAAGGTCGAGTCTTAGACCAGCAAGGTGTGGCCATCATCGGCGCCAATGTGTTTATTGAAGGTAGTTATGATGGGTCAGTTACAAACGAAAATGGAGATTTCCTGTTCAAAACGTCAGAAACTGGTGTCCTTACGCTTGTCATCAGCTATCTCTCTTACGAAACTTTCAAAAAAACAGCCGATGTGTCTGCTTTTTCGGGACTTACCGTCAAGCTAAAAGAAAGTGTTACATCACTAGATGCCGTAGTAATTACAGCAGGAACTTTTGAAGCAGGTGACAAAGCACGAGTATCTGTTCTAAAACCACTCGATATTGTCACTACAGCAGGTGCAGCAGGAGATATCATCGGAGCTTTGACTACTTTGCCGGGTACACAGACCGTCGGCGAAGATGGAAGATTGTTTGTAAGAGGTGGCGAAGCCAATGAAACACAGACATTTGTAGATGGAATGCGAGTAGCCCAACCTTATGGACCTACAGCCAATAATACGCCTACCCGAAGTCGTTTTTCGCCTTTTTTGTTCAATGGTGTGTCGTTTTCTACAGGTGGATACAGTGCTGAGTACGGCGAAGCATTATCTAGTATCTTATCTTTAAATACCATAGCTGAACCTAGTCAAAATCAAACCGATATATCTTTAATGACGGTAGGTCTTGGACTAGGGAAAACAAAAAAATGGGACAAACAATCTGTTACTTTTAATTTGTCTTATATCAATCTCGGACCATATCAGAAATTAGTCCCACAAGACTTAGATTGGAATAAACCCGTACAATCCGGTGGTGGAGAAATCGTCTATAGATATAAATTCAAAAATGGTCTTTTGAGAGCTTATGCAGCTTTTGATGGTTCTCGTTTGGATATTAATGAAGAAGACATCAACTTGTCGGAAAAAGTCAGATTTGCACTCAACAATAGGAATACTTACGGCAATATCACTTACAAAGGTACATTGGGACAAGATTGGATGATCCATACAGGCATTAGTTATGGTCAGGGAAGTAATAAAATTGGCATCAATCAAGACAAATTAAGTAATACGGAAAATGCTGTTCATGCCAAACTAAAACTGACTCGCATCATCTCGGATAGGATCTCGATTTATGGTGGATTGGATTATTTTTACACAGATTTCGATGAAAAATATACAGAATCAACGGGAATTATTTTCCCATTAGATTTTTCCAATCATTTGGGCGCAGCTTATATTGAATCAGACATTTTTCTAAGCAAAAACCTAGCATTTAAAGTTGGCGGAAGGTCTTCACGAAACGATTTATTGGACGAGATACATTTTAACCCGAGAGCATCCATGGCTTATAAAGTATCCAAGTTGAGTCAATTTTCTTTTGCTTTTGGAGACTTTACGCAAACACCAAATACGGATGTGGTAAAATTCAATCAAAACATAAATTCTGAGCGTGCTCAACACTATATTCTCAATTATCAGTATAGTAAAGAAGGCCGTTTACTTCGTACAGAAGCCTATATCAAGGATTACAGTAGTCTTATAAAATACAATACCGATCGTCCCCAATTCAATGCTATGTATAACAATAACGGTAGTGGATATGCTCGTGGCTTCGATGTATTCTGGAGAGATAGCAAAACTGTCAAATACACGGATTACTGGATTTCGTACTCATATATTGACTCTGAGCGAGATTATCAAAACTATCCTGTGCGCGCCACACCTTCATTTATTGCCAATCATACCCTCTCTATTGTCACCAAACATTGGATCGAAAAACTCACTTCGCAAATTGGTTTTTCATACACCGTCAACTCTGGCAGACCATACCATAATCCCAATGAAAATACCTTTATGAATGGTAAAACCAAAGCTTTTCAAAATCTAAGTTTCAACTGGGCTTATTTGATGACGCAACAGAAAATACTATACTTTTCCATATCCAATATTTTAGGCACCGACAATGTATTCGGATATCAATATGCCAATGCGCCCGCCATAGATGGACAATTCCAAAGACGTGCTATCGGACAGCCGGCAGATAGGTTTGTATTTCTAGGATTTTTCTGGACCATCAGTGCAGATAAGAACAAAAATCAATTGGATAATTTGTAATGTTGAGTTAAAAATCAAACTTCTCTAACACTTGATTAATTTTGCCAGCTAAATAAATCGGGACATTGATGAGTTTAAATGACTTGTTAGCATAAGTTGTTACCATTTCAAGAGATAATTGATTACTTAACAATCTTATACCAATATCATGAGATGTTCTATCCATATATTCGTGTAGAGATCTCAATCTGCCTACAGCACCAGCTTTTACTTCCACAGGCAATAAAAGATTTTTATAAGGAAAAACTATATCAATTTCAGCATTGGCATTGGAACTTTCTCTTGTCCAAAAATAGTACTCCTGTATGACAGATGATGACACAGACATGATTTCTTGCATTGCAATGTGGTTGGAAATCTGACCTCTGAAACCTTCATCAAGATCATTTCCTATAACATAATTTGCACTTTGCTTATTGATATATAGTAAAAGGCCAGTATCTAAAAATTGTATTCTAGGTCTTTTTTTAAGATCGGGAATCATTGGTAATTTTGTTGAAGTTACAGGATAAATCAAATGTACAATTTTTGCTTTTTGAAGTTGTTGCATAGCTTCAGATATTTCTCTGCTTTTATACTGATTTTGGCCCAGTTTTGAAAAACTGACCCTATCCATAGTGTAAGGAGCTGTTTTTAGCAGAAATTGAAGTGTTCTTTTTTGAGCATCTGATTTTCCATATTTTAATGCATCATCAAGGTAGGTATTCCAGATATTATCGAAAATGCGATTTAAATTTATAAAGGAATATCCATCATGTATGTATTGAGATACTGCTTCCGGCATACCACCTACAATTAAATATTCATTAAACGCTTCGATAAATAGTTGATGCGTTATATCGGTAATTTCCAAATTTTCATATTTTTCATACAAAAGGTCTTTTTTTATAGCCCTTAAAAATTCTTCAAATGACAATGGATACAACAGTAGCTGTTCTACCCTGCCAACAGGAAACGAACTTATATCAGATAAAGCAAATTCTAATAATGACCCAGCTGAAATAACATGAACCCTTGGCAAATCTTCATAAAAGTAACGCAATAATTGAATAGCCTTTGGTTGTTGCTGAATTTCATCTATAAATATTAAAAAAGACTGGTCTTCATTATATGCTTTTCCTTTGCTGAGTATTATAGCTTCGAATATTTTTTTAACATCATCTGTAAAATTGAAAAAGTTCTTGTCTTTTTCCTTTTCTAAATTAAGTTCAATAAAATTGTCAAACGACTTTCCAAAATTTCTTATAACGGTAGTTTTACCTACCTGTCTTGCTCCTCTTAGAATTAAAGGTTTATGTGAGCGACTATTTTTCCAGTGCATCAACTCCTTTTCAATATTTCTGTAAAACAACATATTGCGCATTTTTGAAATCGCAAATATAATACATTACGCACAGACTATACCTTAATTATGATACTATTTTGCACAAAATATACCTTAATTTTCCTATATTTTTGCACAAAATATACCTTAAGCATAATTTTAAATTCAATATTATAGACTATACATAGCATGAAATGAGCATGAACCATCTTTGTGGAACACAAACCATGATGATTGTTTTCATGCGAATTCCATCTGACAATTAAAAATAAAATAAAAAAAAACAGATAAAAACTACAACAAGTACAAGATAAAAATCAGGTTATTGAGCGAAATCTATGTCTTTTTACATACATTTCGCTCAACAACTCATTGTTTTATAAAAATATCGGCGTCCAAAACCTTCACAAATAGATAATTGTATGGACTTTTTGCCAATCCAAAGGGACAAATCATCACAGGCCAAATAGCTTTTTTTCCAGATCCAAACTGAGAGAATTGTTGTATCTTATTTCTAATTTCTCCATCGTATTTTTTAGTAATGGTGTATGGGCCTTGACTATACTTAATCTCACAAAGATTGATGACATTATCGGCACGATCTATGATCAAGTCGATTTGGGCCTGTGCATTATTCCATGAGAAAGACTGACTTTGGATGCCACTGATACCAAGAGCTGATTTTATTTGGGTCAAATGATTGATACAAACAATTTCAAAAGCATATCCTGACCAATTATGATACTTTGGTGTAGCATAATTTTTTAACCAAAAGTCATCATCTGCAAATGATTCCTTCATATTATTATAAAAAAGACAAAATGGATCAATGAGCTGATATAGGGTATCTTTAGATTTTTTGTGAAGCGACCGATACTTTCTTATAAAATTGCTATTTTCTAAATTTGTTAATATTTTAGTAAGGCTACCACCATCCGACAATCCACTTATTTTTGCTATCAATCCTCTATCCAAACCTTTGTTTTTACGAGAAATGGCTTCAATGACAGCAACATGCGAATCATAATTTTTAAACAGAGATTTAAATAATAAGTCGTACTCATTTGTAAATAAGGCATTGGAACCAAAAAATAGTTTGTTTATATTTTGAACGGGTGATAAGTCCTTTTGAAATTGCTCCAAATAAAATGGTATTCCTCCAAAAACCATATAAACTTCGACACATTGCATTGCGGTGTATTTAAAGCCTTTAGCCCTGAAATAATCATAACACTCTTGTAATGTGAAAGGATCAATTTTCATTTTGATCGTAACACGATTGTACAAACCGCCAGTATTATTAAATATTTTACCAACCATCCATGTCGTAGCAGAGCCACAAACTATAAAAACAATATCCTTACGAGCAGATGCCCAGCTATTCCAAAAATATTCTAAGCCTAAGATAAAATCAGACCCACTGGTATCCATCCAAGGCATTTCATCTATAAATATTATCTTTTTACCTTTTGTTTGAGTTTTTTTCAAGGCCACTGAAAGACTGTTAAACGCATCAAACCATGTGGAAATTTGAGTTGATGGTTCGTAATCACTAAAATGTGTAGATAATGCACTGGTAAAATTGGCCAATTGCTGTTTCTTATTCCCTTTGAGCAAACCGGTGCAGTAAAATGTAAACTGATGCTCAAAATACTCTTTGACCAAAAATGTTTTGCCTACACGCCTTCTACCATAGAGCGCTATAAAGTGAGACTTGTCATCATCTAAGGCTTGTTTTAATCTTCTGCATTCTTCGATTCGACCTATTAACATCATTAATATTTTGGACAAAAATACAGTTTCTGAGCGAAATGTGTAATATTTTATATAGATTTCGCTCAGTAACTAATACTTATTGAGCGAAATCATCCATATTTTAACACATTTCGCTCAGTAGCTTCACATCAAACTACGCATTGAAAATGCTTTAAAATACAGGTTTAGAAAATTAACGTTAATGAATCAATTAATAATACCCAAATTACAAAATTAAAGTCTGGGCAATATAGGGTCTATCTTTAGGAACAACTAGTTGCCCCATTTTGGGATCTACTAATAAATCCATAGCTTCTAAAGGTATACTTCCGAGAAGGGGCTCTGCGTTGCCTGGCAATACAATAGCTTCAGATATTGTTCTTCTATTATGAATACGAATTTCTATAGGTCCAGCAATATCAAAAAGATGTCTATCTCCATTTGCTAGCACACCTTCCTGTCTATCATTTATTTCTAATCCAAGCTGATTTTTCAACTCTTCATTGATGCATATCATATACGCCCCAGTGTCCACCATCATTTCTACCTTCATTTGCCTAACCTCAGATTCTTTGATATACCCTGCTTTTAGTAATGCCTTATCATTTGCATTGATAATTTCTACTTCTTGTCTAAATATTCCCATCATATGAATTATATAAAAATAAAACCCAATTTACGCTTTAAAAGTTCCTTTTTAATTAATATTCAAATAAACAAAAAAGTTGATTTTTAATAATTATCCCATTCTCACAACTCATCCTCCATTTTCAACAGTTCGGTCACAAGTTTTTGTACGCACTTTAGGAAGCCCTTACTTTTGACTTATAATTAAAAAGATAGTTCAATGAAACACCTTTTAATAACAATCGCAATTTTCATAAGTTTCGTCAGTTTTGCACAAACCAATACACTCACGGTTACAGTCACTAACTTTAAAAACAATCAAGGTAAGGTTATGGTAGGCATTTATAGTGGTGCCAAACAATTTATGAAAAAAACGATCTACAGCAAAGTAGGTGAGATCAAAGCCAAAACGGCCAAAGTTGTATTTGAAAACATACCTGATGGTGAGTATGCAATTTCACTTTATCACGATGAAAATAGTAATAATAAACTGGATACAGGTTGGTTTGGCATTCCTAAAGAAGGATATGGATGTTCAAACAATGCCAAAGGAAACATGGGACCACCCAAATACGAAGATGCCAAATTTCAATTGTCTAATCATAAAAATATGACTATTAAAATCAATAATTGAACATTAACCAAATCTTTTAAACAATTAAACTTTAAACAATTAAACAATCAAAAATGAAACATTTAATCGTATTATTATTCGTTACCATTAGCTTCTCCACATTTGGTCAAAGTGCTTATGAAAAGGGAATGCAATCCGCTATGGGTCTATGGTCAGAAGGCAAAAATAGTGAAGCTGTAGCCATGTTCGAAAGAATAGCAGCTGCCGAAAAGGACAATTGGTTGCCCAATTATTATGTAGCATTTGTCAATACAACTACTGCATTTAGGACCAAAGACAAAACACAAATGGATGCACTACTCAAAAAAGCACAGTCAGCATTGGATATTGAATTAAACAAGCTGCCCAACCATCCTGAGTTATTGGTCATGCAAGCGATGATCCACACAGCTTGGATAGCTTTTGATCCTATGACGAATGGGATGAAACTGTCAGGTACTGTCATGGAAATTTATGGTAAGGCAGAAGCCATTGCTCCAGAAAACCCAAGGGTTGTACTCGGCAAAACCGAATTTGAACTGGGTTCTGCCAAGTTTTTTGGGACAGATACTAAACCTTTGTGTGCTAAAGCAGAAAAAGCTATCGAACTTTTTGCTACTTTTAAGCCTGAAAGTGCTTTTCATCCCAATTGGGGATTAGATAGAGCGCAGTCTATGGTCGCAGCTTGTAAGTAAATCGCAAAAACCAATAAAGACATCTTGCAAAAGGAAATCAAATATATCACAAAATTAATTGCCACGGGAATCATCGTCGGGATGGGTATTTCTGTGATCATGACCATTCTCAAATTGCTCATGGGCGTAGACTTGAGTTGGGACAGAGAGATGCTGGTAGAATTTGGTTACAGTGTATATTTTGGTTTGGTTTTGACGATCATTAATAGTACCTTTTTTGATTATTTAAATCATAAAGTGCAGTGGAATGAGCAAACAGAAAAATACAAGGTTGCTATTGGTTTTCTGGGTAGTATTCCTTTGACCATGATGGGTGCTTGGTTAGTTCGACTCACTATTGAAGTAGGTATAAATCAAAAAACGTTTCAAGCATTTGCTCAGGCTCAAAAATTCAGTAGTTATCTGCCCATTCTGATCATCACCTTTGTCGTTTCGCTGTTTTTCCATGCTGTATTTTTGTATAGAAAATTACAAGAAAATAGGGTCAAAGAACAAAAAATTATTGCGGGGAATGCATCCGCTCAGTTTGAAACATTAAAGAATCAAATCGACCCACATTTTTTATTTAATAGTCTGAATGTATTGAGTTCGCTGATAGAAGAGAATCCTGAAAATGCCCAAAGATTTACCACGTCGCTATCTAAAATATATCGTTATGTGCTAGATCAAAAGGACAAAGAGTTAGTTCCTTTAAAAGAAGAATTGAATTTTGCAAAGACGTATATAAAGTTGCTCAGTATGCGATTTGAAAACAGTCTGACCTACAGTCTGCCTGATACATTGATAGATGATGATGCCAAAGTAGTGCCTTTATCATTACAGTTGCTACTAGAAAACACCATTAAACACAATATCGTGAGCGATTTGCAACCGCTACACATTACGATAACAGTAGAAGGCGATTATCTCTTAGTGACCAATAACCTTCAGAAAAAGGAAGTCCTGCAAAGTGGATCTGGAGTAGGTTTAAAAACCATTGTCAGTCGGTATGCCATCTTGACGAAAAAGCCCGTTTTGGTGGAGTCAGATGATGATCATTTTGTGGTGAAAATACCCATATTGACAAAAGAAATTTCTTTAATAACAAATAAAAAATACAACGAAGTGGACGCATATTTAAAAGCAAAAAAACAAGTCAAAGACATAAAGGATTTTTATGGGAATCTAATTTCCTATTGTATTGTCATCCCCTTACTGGCATTTATTAATTATCAGACATCCTGGCAATTTAAGTGGTTTATCTTCCCTATGATAGGTTGGGGATTGGGTGTGGCATTGCAGGCTTTTTCAGTATTTGGCTTTGGCCGATCTTGGGAAGAAAGAAAAATAAATGAATTGATGGAAAAACAACAAAATATTAATCAACGTAAATGGGAATAGTCATGAAAAATTTTGATCAGGAAATAGCATACGAAACAGCACAAAAAAAGGTAAAAAAGTTAAAAGGTTTTTACATCCATTTATTGGTTTATATAGTGGTCAATGTGATGATCATTTATGCCAATTATGCCTACTCAAAAGAAAGCACATCGCTCTTTGAGTGGAGAAATTTCGGGACCGCTTTTTGGTGGGGAATTGGTCTTTTGGTTCATGGGATAAATGTATTTGCTTTTGATTTGTTTTTCGATAAATCATGGGAAGAACGCAAAATTAGAGAGTTGATGGATAAACAAAAAGAAAATAGCGATTTTGTGTAAAACCAATTGTGTAAAACCAACAAATGATGACCACCATAATCATAGAAGACGAAAAGCCAGCAGCTCGTATGTTACAGCGCAAACTGGAGAAACTCAATATTCCAGTTCAAGTGATGCTACATTCGGTAAGGGAAGCTGTAGAATGGTTTCAGCAAAATCCACATCCTGAGTTGATTTTTTTGGATATTCAATTATCAGATGGTCTGTCCTTTGAGATTTTCGAAAAAGTCACCATCCAAAGTCCGATCATCTTTACCACTGCATATGACGAGTATGCTCTTAGGGCTTTTAAGCTCAATAGTGTCGATTACCTTTTAAAACCTATAGATGAAGATGATCTTGAAGTTGCTATCGAAAAGTATAAAAAAAGATCTGCTGCAAGTACAGTTTTGGATATACAAATGATCCGTCAAATGTTTACTTCTACACAAACTCCAGAATACAAAAAAAGATTTAGTGTCAAAGTGGGTGACCATATTAAAATCATCCCCATCGAAGATGTAGAACTGTTTTACAGTGAATTTAAAGGAACTTTTATCCATACCTTCGAAGGCAGGTCCTTTTTGCTCGACACCACGTTAGAGTCTTTAGAAAAGGAATTAGAACCTAAACAGTTTTTCCGTGTCAGCCGCAAATATATTATATCGCACTCAGCACTAAAAGACATTGTCATTTACAGCAATTCCCGACTTAAACTCACCCTAAAATCTTACACTAAAGAAGAAGTCATTGTGAGTCGAGAGCGTGTGGGAGATTTTAAGGATTGGCTTGGGTGAATATTGCGGAATTGATTTGGTAGGTAGCATAAAAGCTTTTGGGTACCTTACACTAAAAAAGGCAAAGATTCCATCTCTGAACCTTTGCCTTTCTTAATATATTAATTAGTGATCTTCGTAAACGGTTTTACCCACTTTTTCTTTCCGTCATAAATATGTATCGAATACCTACCTGTGATCATATTTTCAGTATCTAGGGTAACAGATTTTTGATCTAAGATACCTTGATTGACGATTTTACCCATACTATTGACGATGTAATATTCGGCTCTTTCACTTCCTTCAGGCAAGGCTATAGTCAAATGGAATACCGATGGATTTGGATATAAACGGACATCTGAAAGATCTGGTTTGCTTTCTATCTTACTTACCTGAAGATAACCAAAATCAAAGCTTTCCATAACCTCTCCACCATTGATTTGGATCAAGCGTGACGTACCTACACCGTATTGATTAGTAATCTCGCTATTAGTTCCGTCAAGAGCTACGTTGTTATACCTTACAAAGTCTTTGTCTGGATACTGAGGCACCAAACAATAGTACTGTCCTGGGTCTAGGTTTTTCAAGGTATATTGCCCCAAGTCATTGGATTTGACAGACTTGACAAAAATCTTATTTTTATTAAATAAAAATATCACCACATTAGACAAATAAGAATCTGCCATATCTCTGATATTATTATTGTTATTATCCACCCAAACCACACCTTTCAAGCTGCCGGTAAGCTTATAATACATTCCCGCATCTATATACTTCATGAGATAGGAATCAGAAAACATGACCGCATTTGATGTACCATTTTCATCCACATCTGAATCCATAGTATTGTCTATACCTGCGCTCTTGATGGTATAAATGTAGTTTTCAAGACCTTCTACCTGAATAAAGTGGTTACCCGTCTTGCCTGATTCGACACAATACATTCCTGCATGATTTGTTATAAATGTTTTCACCACGGATTGATTGGCATCTTTCAATTCTACCTTAACATTACTTAGCAACGGCTCATCCAAGGTTCTGATACCATCTTGATTTTTGTCATCCCACACACGTCCCATGATCAACCTTAGGTTGGATGAAACCAAACCTGCATCAATTTCCAACAATGTACTTCCATGAGCCAAAGATATCAAAGGTGTGGTTCCTGTTGGGTCTACATCACTATCTTTTGCAATGTCACTACCCGCATATTGGGTCGAAAATTCAAAACCATTGGGCAACTCAAACTGAAGATAGTACAATCGCTGTCTTAATCCAGTAAATGTATAATTGCCCTGAGCATTCGTGGTGGTACTAGCCAAGAGCGCGCCGCTTTGAGCAAAGAGTTGTACCTTGACATTTGCCACACCAGGTTCCCCACTATCTTGAACGCCGTTTCTGTTGGTATCATGCCAAACAAAATCGCCAATGGTAGCTGGCAAATAGATACCAGCATCGATATTACTTATATTTTGTCCAGGTGAAACCGCAAAGAAATCAGTTGTGTTAGGTCCATTGGTATTCGTAATATTATTATCTGTGTCTTCAGAGCCTACCAAAGGTGGTGAAATTAGATAGTTTGCCGGAATATTAAACTTAACGTAATAATTTCCTGGTCTAACATTTTTGAAATTATAATAACCCACATTCTGACTGTTTGGATTATTAGTTGTCACTGTTTCGTCTAGCTTTTGATTTGAAGCGTTGAATAATTCCACCCTGATTCCATTGATACCTGGTTCATTTGCCTGTCTGATACCATTGCCATTGAGATCTATCCAAACTTCATCGCCAATGACGCCCGCTCTAACGAGACCTGCATCTAAGTTGGTAAACTGAGTTGCACTTGTAAATGGCAATAATAACGTTTTACCAGTATCAGGGTTGGGCTTACTGTTCAGATTGTTGTTAGATGCATTGTTTTGCGAAAAAACAAACCCATCCAATTTTTGAAATTCTACCACATAACTACCTTCAGCAATTTCTTGAAGTTGATACCTACCTGTAGCGTCAGTCATGACAGATGCTTCGGTGATATTAGATTCATTGACCAATTTTACTAAGATACCTTGTATCCCAGGTTCGCCCAAATCTTGAAGACCATTATTGTTGTCATCCAACCATACAAAATCACCAATACTAATTTTTGTTGCATAGCCAAAATCCACATTATCTAGAGTTGTTCCCGGAAACACCGTAAGTGCTCTTGTGGTGCCTACTCCAAAATCATTAGATATATCACTATCATTAGGGACTGATTGACCTTGATACCTTACAAATACTTTAGTAGGATCCAGAGCTGCTTTTAGATAATAATCGCCAAATGGTATATCCATAAATTCATATCCTCCCGCAGCATCACTGGTCGCTGTGGATATCATGGTTCCATCCAAAGCAAACAATGAAATAAGTATACCTGAAAGGACAGGTTCGATGCTTTCCTTAACTTTACTGTTGTTTTGATCTTGCCATACTATCCCCTTGATATTACCTGTGACAGGTGCTATCAAAATGTACCCGGCATCTATATCTGTTTTATCCTGATTGGGCATTACATTGATCAAAGCTGTGACACCCGTATTTTCATTGGCATCCGAATTCAAATTGAGATCTGAAGTCAGGCTGGTTGAAAATCTAAAATTCTCTTTGGTTTCAAAGCGAAGTTTGTAATTCCCGTAAGGCAAATCATCAAACTTGTAATAACCTCGGGTATTGGTAATGGTATTTATTGCCGTCAATGTAGAGTCTAATATCACATCTGATTCGGACAATAAATAGACTTTAATATTGTTTAGTCCCAATTCATTAATATCCTGAAGGCCGTTTTCATTAGCGTCAAGCCAGGTAAAATCTCCTAATGAAGAAAATCCTACATAACCCGCATTAATATTCAGCTTATCAGTATTATTCAAAACTATACTTTCACTAAGTCCTTCACTTTTGTTCGTAACTGAATTATTGATATCCAAATTACTTCCTTGCCTGTAATAGGTAAACAAACTATCTGCTAAGATAGGGAAAGTGACAAAATAAGTTCCTGATGCTAAGTCATCAAAGACATACCGACCCATCACATCTGTAAATGTAGAAGCTAGCGTGTCTTTTGACTGCGAAAGTAAGTATACTTTGACCATGTTTTTAAATGGTTCGTCATTGTCAAATAAACCATTACCATTATTATCGCTCCAAACTACGCCACCTATCTTGGCTGAAACTGCTACAGGAACTAATCCCAGATCTATCCCGAGTTGACTATCGCCTGATCGTATATCAAATACATTTGTGGTCACTATTCCATTGACAGTCTGGAAATCAGAATTCAAGTTACTAGGTGTTTGATTGAATAATGCGACCGTATAGTTTGAAGGTACCTCTGCCCTTACAGTGTAATTACCTGGAGTCACCTGATCAAAAATATAAAAACCTTCTGCATTTGTTGCTTGGGTTTGAATAACAAGTCCATTTTGATCATACAAATATAAAAGCACACCATTTATTCCAGCTTCACCTGCATCTTGCAAGCCATTATTATTAATATCTGCCCAAACGAAATCCCCTATGCTTCCATTTCGGTACAAGCCAAAATCTACATTGTTGATGGCCATTCCAGGAGTTAATGAAATCGGACCTGTTTCGCCTATGCTTGGATTGGCATCGGAGTCGTTATCATCATTGGTTGCATCTTGAAGAGTATACAAATATCCCGCAGGAATGGTACTTCTGATGACATATGTTCCAGGTTGGAGATTGCCAAAACTATAATTTCCATTAGCGTCAGATGTAGTGGTCAATGCAACATTAGCCCCAGTGATACTGACACCCAAAAGTGATAAGGTAACGTCTGATATCCCAGTTTCGCCTGCTTCTCTGATGCCGTTGGCATTGAGATCTTCCCACACTAATGAACCTATGGATGCATCCGTCACCAAGCGGTATCCTGCATCCATACTGCGTTTATTCTCGTTGCTGATCAATGCAAACATACCTGTACTTCCTGAACTATTGATATCACTATCCAAATCTGGATTGCCGGCATTCTGAAGTGTTGTATTGTATCCAATGGGTGTGGCGAAAGTAAGTTGGTACTGACCTGGTCGTAAATGATCAAAAGTATATTTGCCTTCGGTATTGGTAGTAGTTTCCTGATTAACTTGACCTTCGCTGGTAGTTCCAGAGATATTGACTTTTACATTGTCAAGCCCCAATTCACCTACGTCCTGAAGTCCATTATTATTACGGTCAGCCCAAACAAAATCCCCTATGCTTCCATTTCTATACAAGCCAAAATCTACATTGTTGATGGCCATTCCAGGAGTTAATGAAATCGGACCTGTTTCGCCTATGCTTGGATTGGCATCGGAGTCGTTATCATCATTGGTTGCATCTTGAAGAGTATACAAATATCC
This sequence comes from uncultured Aureispira sp., assembly GCA_964526715.1. Lineage (GTDB taxonomy): Bacteria > Bacteroidota > Bacteroidia > Chitinophagales > Saprospiraceae > OLB9. The sequence continues at coordinate 58,360 of CAZGMB010000009.1, forward strand.
CGCAGGAATGGTACTTCTGATGACATATGTTCCAGGTTGGAGATTGCCAAAACTATAATTTCCATTAGCGTCAGATGTAGTGGTCAATGCAACATTAGCCCCAGTGATACTGACACCCAAAAGTGATAAGGTAACGTCTGATATCCCAGTTTCGCCTGCTTCTCTGATGCCGTTGGCATTGAGATCTTCCCACACTAATGAACCTATGGATGCATCCGTCACCAAGCGGTATCCTGCATCCATACTGCGTTTATTCTCGTTGCTGATCAATGCAAACATACCTGTACTTCCTGAACTATTGATATCACTATCCAAATCTGGATTACCGGCATTCTGAAGTGTTGTATTGTATCCAATGGGTGTGACGAAAGTAAGTTGGTACTGACCTGGTCGTAAATGATCAAAAGTATATTTACCTTCAGTATTGGTAGTAGTTTCCTGATTAACTTGACCTTCGCTGGTAGTTCCAGAAATATTGACTTTTACATTGGCAAGCCCCAATTCTCCTACGTCCTGAAGTCCATTATTATTGCCGTCAGTCCAAACGAAATCCCCTATGCTTCCATTTCGATACAAGCCAAAATCTACATTGTTGATGGCCATTCCAGGAGTTAATGAAATCGGACCTGTTTCGCCTATGCTTGGATTGGCATCGGAGTCGTTATCATCATTGGTTGCATCTTGAAGAGTATACAAATATCCCGCAGGAATGGTACTTCTGATGACATATGTTCCAGGTTGGAGATTGCCAAAACTATAATTTCCATTAGCGTCAGATGTAGTGGTCAATGCAACATTAGCCCCAGTGATACTGACACCCAAAAGTGATAAGGTAACGTCTGATATCCCAGTTTCGCCTGCTTCTCTGATGCCGTTGGCATTGAGATCTTCCCACACTAATGAACCTATGGATGCATCCGTCACCAAGCGGTATCCTGCATCCATACTGCGTTTATTCTCGTTGCTGATCAATGCAAACATACCTGTACTTCCTGAACTATTGATATCACTATCCAAATCTGGATTACCGGCATTCTGAAGTGTTGTATTGTATCCGATGGGTGTGGCGAAAGTAAGTTGGTACTGACCTGGCTTTAGATTGTCAAAAAGATATTTACCATCAGTATCTGTAATGGTCTCTAGATTTACAGCATCAACATTAGTGGTGCCCGTAAGATTTACTTTTACATTGGACAGTCCGGCTTCACCCATATCCTGCAAACCATTATTATTGGCATCTATCCAAACCATGTCCCCGATATTACCTCTTTTAAAAATGGGCATGTCTATATCTAAAAACTTGGACCCACTTAGTATTTCGATCATGTTGGGAACAGCCATAGAATATTCATATCCATTATCTAAAATGGTATTGATAAAGTATATACCTGGTCTTAACTTATCAAAAATATACCTGCCATCTTGAGAAGTCTTCAGTGTATCTTCAACAATTCTGCTAAATAAATCCATACCTTGGATGACTACCTGTATGCCTTCGACCCCTGGTTCGTTAATTTCTCTAATACCATTACAATTGAGATCTTCCCAAACCAAATCACCAATACAACCTGTTTTCACCAGTCCAAAATCGATGCTCAAATCATCCGAATTTAAGGTAAATGTAACCGTGTTCAGGGTTTCCGAAAGATTGGAGTCGGTATTAGGGTCAGAACCTGCTACAACTTTTGTAGGTGTATAATCCGCAGGTATCTGAATCGTTATCGTATAGTTACCTGGAAATACATTAGCAAAAAGATACTTGCCTTTTTGATCAGTTAGGATAGATTGATTTACAGAACTACCGTCAAAACTAGTACCTAATAGATTGAGGCTTATATTGGCCAATCCATTTTCACTAGCATCTTGTATTCCGTTTGCATTAGTATCATCCCAAACAAAATCACCGACTGTGATACTTTTTACCAATCCAAAATCTATGTCAGCAATAAAACTCCCACTCTTGATGATAATACCAGAAGATTCACCATTGTTGGATTCAGAATCTTTTGTAACATCCGTTGTAGCTTTTGCTAATGTAAATTGAAATCCTTGCGGTAAATCAGCTTTTATGCTATATGTACCTGGCACTAAATCCGAAAATAGGTACTGTCCATTTTGGTCTGTTTTTATACTTTTGTTAATTTGATTTCCTAAACCATCAACTCCTGAAATGGTGATATTGACACCTTCCAAACCCATTTCATCAACATCCTGAATACCATTAAAATTGGCATCATGCCACACAAAATCACCTATTTGTCCATATCTAAATAATCCACCATCATATTGCAATAATTGTTGTCCACTCAATAAAGAAATATTTTCGATTTTACCATTGACTACATCAGAATTTAATAAGTCATTTCCTTGTATGGCGGTTGTCCATATATAACCATTTGGTGCCGCAAACGTCAAAGAGTATACTCCCGGCACCAAATTTACAAACCTATAAGTTCCATTACTATCTGTAGTGGTCACTGATGAAAATCCATTCTCACCAGTCAATGTCACTTGAATACCTGACAATCCTGATTCGTCAATATCCTGAATGCCATTGCCATTAGTATCTTCCCATACAAAGTCACCTATACTACCGCCTTCAAAATTTCCACAATCAAGATCATCTCTTTTTTGACCGCTTAAAAGTATTATGTTAGTAATATTGTTATTAATAGCATCCGAGTCTACATTTTCATTACTTCCAGCGCCAATTACCGTGTTGGTAAAATGAGTCGGTAAACTAAAATTTAAACTGTATGTACCTGGTATTACATTAACAAATGAATAAAATCCAGTATTAGATGTTGTTGTGATTTGAGTAACCAAGTTACCGAAAATATCTGTTCCCGATAGCGTTACAGTAATATCGGCAATACCTACTTCTCCTACATCTTGAATTCCATTGCCGTTCGCATCTAACCACACAAAATCACCAATGCTGCTTCTTTGATACAATCCTGCATCAATATTAGCAACATTACTACCACTTAAGATCATGATATTAGTAGATGTAAGATTTTGAAAATCTGAATCTGTATCAGTATTGCCTACCTTTGCTATTGTCAATTCATAACCACTAGGCAAAGTGACTTTTATTGAATAAACACCAGGTGCTAAGTTGTTAAAAAAATATTTTCCATCGGTATCCGTTGTTGTAAACAATAACATTGGTTCACCAGTATTGGTATTGCCTTCAAGCATTATGTCGATTGCAGAAAGTCCTGGCTCATTGACATCCTGTTTGCCATTAGCATTTAAATCGTGCCATACAAAATCTCCAATATTTCCATATTTGTAAAATCCAGCGTCGATCTCGGCGCCGTTTTGGCCACTTATCAAAGTGATGTTGGCTTTTCCTGAAGCATCAAAATCAGCATCCTTAGTTCGATTTGTTCCTTGATTGGCTTTGGAAAGGACATGGTCTGTTGGAATATTGATCGTAAGTTCATAATTTCCAGGATACAAATCGGTAAAAGAATATACTCCATTTGCATCCGTTTGAGTTGTAAATTGATACGAATTACCATCTCCACCTAATCCATTAAGCAATATCGTAACTCCAGAAATTCCAGTTTCATTATCATCCTGAATTCCATTTCCATTGGTATCAAGCCAAACAAAATCACCAATTTGACCCACTTTGTAAAACCCAAAATCAATATTTCCGATATGCTGATTGCTGGTGACAACAATATTGCTAACCAACCCATTGATACCGTCAGAATCTTTTTCTATATCATTACCGCGTTGAGATGGAACATACTTATAACCCGAAGGTATTTCGACACTAAGATTGTAAACACCAGGTATGAGATTGGTAAACGAGTAAAAACCCGTGATGTCTGTCGTTTTTGACAAGCTGACATTTTGGCCCCAAGCATCAGTACCTGACAATGTGATACGAACCCCTGAAATTCCTACTTCACCATTTTCCTGAATGCCGTTACCATTTTTGTCTTCCCAAACAAAATCTCCTATGCTACCGTATCTTAAAAGGCCCGCATCTATAGTGGCATTATTTTCACCACTCATGATGCTTATTTGATTTGATTTACTTCCAATAATGTCACTATTGAAATTTTCAGGAGTCTTTCCAGGAAGGGTAACCTGAAAAGTAGCAGGAATCTCTATACCAACATGGTAATTCCCAGGAATCAGATCATTGAATAAATAAAATCCTGAAGCATTTGTAGAAGCCGTAGCTAAGGCTACTGTAGCACTATCTTTAAAAAGTGATACCTGAATATCACCAATTCCTGGCTCACCACTATCTTGAAGCCCGTTGCCATTCACATCTTCCCATACAAAATCTCCAAGACTAGCTTTTCTATATATACCGGCATCCCATTCCTTTGCATTTTGTCCCGATACCAGTTGGACGTTAGAAATCTGGCCACCGACCATATCACTATCCGACACATCATCACCTATATTAGGGAATGTTTCGAAAAAGCCTGTTGGTAGGGTCACGTTAATATTATAAACACCAGGAAAGAGTTTATCAAAGATATAATTGCCTTGGTCATCCGTTGTAATTGTCTTACTCACAGAAGCACCATTTCCTGTCTGACCTGTCAAACGTAGAATAACGCCGGCTACCCCTGCTTCATGGGTATTATTGAAAATACCGTCACCATTTTTATCTTCCCATACCTGATCTCCAACGGCTGCAAACCGGTACAAACCAGCATCTATATCTGATTTAGTACCTTTAAAAATATTGAAAGCCGCAGTATTTCCCAAAGAATCAATTTTGGAGTTCTTATTGTTGTTGGTATTGTTTTTGAAAGTAGCAAAATAAGGATCTGAAATGCCAAACTTCAGTTTATATCTGTTTGCAGGTATTTTACTAAATGCATACTGGCCATCTACGTTGGTTAAGGTTGAGTCCAATTTGATGCCATTATTATCCAACAAATAAATTTTGACATCTTTAATACCTAGCTCTGAACCATCCTGTAAGCCGTTGTAATTGCTGTCTTCCCAAACCAAGTCCCCAATATCAACCAAGGGAGTATATCCAAAATCTATATTGGACACTATTTTGGCAATATCTACATGGATGAGGTCAGTAGTACCCAATCCAAATACATTAGTAATATCACTATTAGTATCCGGATCTAAAGGTGAAAACAGTATCATCCTGGTATCTGATAAAATAGCTGATTTTATGTAATAATTTCCTTCTGCAAGTTTATTAAACTCATAATTTCCAAGAACGTCTGACATCGTAGTATCAATAGGAGTTCCGCTGCTGTTGTATAACACAAGTACGACATTCGCTAGGCTTCCATCAGTAGGTTCTTTTGTCTTGTTGTCATTATGGTCAGCCCATACATTGCCTTTGATAACGCTGGACAAACAATCCTGATACAAAATATTTCTGCAACATCGCTCCGCAAAACTGCCATCTTTATTAAATACATCAACACAAATCTGGTATAAACCATAAGTTGCTGTTGTAATTTTAAGATCAATGGTCGGATTATGAGTAGAAGCTGATACCATTTGAAACCCATCAGGCACAAACCATCTATAGGAACCAAATTGCTCAAATTTGTCAATATGAAAGGTCAAGCATTTACTATCACAAAAGGAAAATGCAGGGGTGTAATCCACTTGCAAACTTATTTGGTCTAATGATATTTTTATGGTGTCATTCGTGATACTTCTGATTTGAAACTGATATCCAAAGTCAGGACTATTGATATCGGCGACAGTCCATGACGTTCCCCAAGTATCTGTGGAAGATCCATACATCCACACCTTATCTTTACCATCTCTATCTACACTCCAAGCTTTTTGTAGTTTGGCAGTATTCTTTTTATTTTGTCCTTTTACTTCCCCATATCTATCCAATAAATACATCTCAATTTCATCTATGTTTTGGTATAGATCCGATTGACCTTTCATCATGAGCGTTATGCCATTGATGGTAGCACCTTCGGGAATCTGAAATCCCAAATTATTTCCCATAACCACACGAGATCTTGCCATATTGGTAAGTTGAATGGTCGCTTTTTGGTCATCTGCAAATTTCACTTTATTAAGCTGATTCCACCTAGCAAATGGGGCAAATAAAACTTCATTAACATGAGAAGTACTTCTAAGCTCACTGTTAGGCGCTACAGCAGTTACCGTTTCTATAGGACAAACTGAAGCGTTCTGAGCAGCTAAAACATTGATATTCAATAGGAAAAACCCCAATATCACAAATTTAATATTGCAGGTTGCAGATGAGATGAGTTTCATACCTTGAGTATTATAAAAATATAAAATTAATTAAAATTTATATTGACCTTATTTGGAGACAAAAGTACATAACATTTTCTAATATATATCAAATATAGTTATATTTATTTCAATTTAATTAAGTTACTTACAAATTCAATAAAGATATCTATGAAGAATAATTTATTTCAAACACTATTTGTATAGTACTATTTAATAATTATTTACATATAATATATTATATATATGTAATTTAATACCTATGTATATATGTTTGTATTATTGATATATATAAAATAAATAATTAATATATGTCTTTTCCTATTCTTTCAAGCGGATAAAATATCTTACCTATATTATCAGTAATGGATTAGATAATTTACTTACTGATTTTGTCAAAAATAATAAAGCAGATGTCTTATATTATTAAATAAGAAGATTTTATCGCATAACTTGACCATCCATAGCTGACAATTTGGGTAGAATCCTTTTACATTTTAGTCAAAAAGTACCTTCTGATAGACATCCATCAATTGGTGAGCAGTCTTTTCTTTAGCAAAATGATTTTCTACATATGCATGACCTTCTCTGACTAACTTTTGGTAATAGTCATTTTGATGCAGCTGTTCTAATGCTGAAGTAATTTCAAGAGGTTCGTAGGGGTTTATCAAGATACCTCCGGGTCCAGCCGCTTCAGGCAGAGAAGATATATTAGATGTAATAACTGGTTTATGACGAGCAAGTGCTTCAATCACGGGTATACCAAAACCTTCATATATGGATGGATAAATCAAACAAAAGCAACGGTCATAAATAGTAATCAAATCCTGATTGTTAATATTTTTTAAAAAAAATACGTTTTTTTCAAGACTGAAATAGGCAATTAAATCATTGACTTTTTGGATATATTTCTGGTCTCCTCCTCCTATGATGACTAAGGGTTTTCGAAATTTCACATGTAGCTTTGCATAAGCCAAAATAATCTGTACCAAACCTTTTCTTTCAATAATGGAACCCACATACAAATAGAAATTATCCGGCAATTTTTTATCCCAATTATTTGCTGTATTTTCTTTACCTATAAAAAAAGCATCATTACATGATTGGTAAACTAAGCTCATTTTGTCATATGGCGTTTGATAGAAGGAGTTTAAATCGGCAGCCGTACTTTGACTTATGGCAATAATATGATCGGCCCTTTTTGCAGCATTTTGGTACTTGAAATGGTACATATTTCTATCCCAAAAGCCAAACTGGTTTGGATATTTTTCGTAAATTAAATCATGAAAAGTAACTATCTTCTTTGTATTATGATCTATGCCAAAGGGTATTTCGTGACTAAGCCCATGATATATGTTTGGTTTTAATAGGTTGATTTCATGAGCAATAGACCACGATCTCCACAATGGATTCCAACGGTTAGGAGTGTGAATGGTAAATTTTGTTTGATCAAAAAAATATTCTGTTTCCTGAGATTTTGGAGCTTTTGGGGTAAATAAATGATACTGGTGCTCTGGAAAACAAGATTGTAAGTTTCTAACTAAAGTGCGACTATAGTTGCCTAAACCCGTATTATTGTTAAAGAGTCTTTTTGCATCAAATGCCAATGATAAAGAAGATGGTTCTGTTGTGTCCATGTGGTAAAGTCATAAGAAACACAAAGGTAGGAAAAATTATAACGTAGTATTTAGTAAATTAATATAGCAGAAAGAAGATAGTTGTCGCATAAAATGTAGTTTAAAAAACGTCAATTTAGAGATTGCAACGTTCATAACTCCTTGAAAAACAAACGCCAAACAGAATTTTACTTCTATTTGGCGTTATGTTTCGTGATCTGGCTGGGACAGATTATCGATCATAACACCTATTTTAAAATGCTGAATTTCTGTTGTTTACAATTAAAACATATCTTTATATGTTTAGTGGTATCCTATTGGTAGCCTATAATTTAGCACAATTTAGTGGTTTTTAGCGAACCCACAAAATTATTTTGTACTCATTTTTTCTTTTATTTTTACCAGTATCTAAAACTCAAAACCTCGAAAACCTAACACCATAGCTTCTAAACTCAAATAATAAAGTTAAAAATCCACTTCGATTTTGGACCATTCCTGATATTTAAAAAAGCAATTTTAGATGGCATAATTTACTATTTTTATCAGTCAGTCATTAGTTCGTTAAACGAACGAGCTTGTTCGTTTGACGAACTGCACCGTTCGTTTTACCGACCGATATGGTACCGTTAGACGAACTCGAGACGAACTCGAAACGAACTCGAGACAGTACCATATATATAAACTAATATAAACATATTATAAACTATTACAAACACAAACGCGAAAAAAAAAAATTTCAAAAAAATTCAAACACAAACGTAACGCTCGCACCGGGGGGCGCGGCCGTTTTTTCAAGAAAACTTCATGGCCATTTTATAGCCAATGGGGAAGGAAATTTCCTGGGCATTTAGAATATCATTTTTGAATGGATGGATTTGCTTTGAGACCAGGTTAAATTATCGTTGGATATATCCATTACAAAAATCAAATTCATTCTTATTGATCAGTTTATGGATATTGCTTGGATATCGATGAAAATGCAAAGTTGATTATGTGCATTTTAAAAGTTTCCAATAACTTGTTAATCATTTTTAAGCTTGTACTATGATACCATTTTTTTTCGCAATAAGAGTCTAGTTCAGTTTCCCGAAATTTTATTTTGGGAATAGTTAACATTGAATCATCAATTCAAACTATTCTTTGGAAATTTCCCAAACCTTGTGATGTTTCATTCCGAATTAAGCACTTTTTGAAGGATTCTATGTTTTATTCAAAAAACTTATCACTACATATATCACTGAATTACAATAATATATGAAAAATACACACAAAATCCTAGACCCAAATTATAAATATTTTTATCACAACTTGTGAAATGCTTGTGAAACCGTTTCTGATATCTGGCTGAACTTTGCATCATCAAATAACCTATACCATGCCAGCACAAATATTAACAACAGATGATCTTAGAGAATTTAAATTGGAGATCATTTCAGAAATCAAGAAAATACTTTCTGATCACCGCAGCTTTAAGCCAGAAGGTAAAAGGTTTTTAAAAAGTACGGACTTGCAAGAGCTTTTAGACCTTTCACCTGCATCACTTCAAAATTTGAGAAACGCCAGAGTTTTGCCTTATACCAAAATTGGAGGTACATTTTTCTATGATTGGGAAGATGTAGTGCAACTGATGACCAAATTTAAAAAACCTGCAAAAGCGAAAGTTTAAAGTCTTGTCTTATGAAAAATCCAAGTCCTTCACCAGTGAATTATATCAGACATCTCGATGTCTTTATGGAAATTGTAGGAGTAGTTGATGCTATTAACTTTACTCATATTGCAGTTTACATGTCATTATTTCGACTTTGGAATATCTCATTTTTCACTAATCCTATTTCGCCGGTACGTGATGATATTATGAGATATGCAGGTTTGAAATCCAAAGAAAGTTTTTATAGAATTATCCGAGAAATGGAAAGTCTGGATTTAATCAGATATTATCCTTCTAACTCAAAATATGAGAAGAGTTTTTATTGCCTGTCTCATCTGGAAATTGAAGATTGCAAAATTAAAATATCAGTTTATGGACTGTCCAATCATAAAAGCTTTTCTCAAAACACCGATCAAGCTGTTATCCAGTTTGCCAGTGGAACACCTCCAAATGGTATCAAATCCAAAGCCAATTTATTCAACGGACGTGGATCACTTTATATTTCCAAAACCATTTTCTTAAAAGAGTCAGAATTAGAAAATGTGGTATATCATCCCACATCAAAATCCTACAACCCACTTACAGATCCCAAGTACGCATCCCATATCGACAATCGTATTTCTTCACATTCAAATAAAAGTAATTATGCAAATCATCAAGATTCACAATCGCGAGGTTCCAGCCTCCGTCCTTCAGGAGTACCAGTCGATCCAGAAGCTGACTACTCAATCAAACTTTAATTACGAGCATTTCTCGAAACTCATGGAGCTCCATGGCCAGATCATTTATGGTTTTGATTTTAAGCTGTACCGAGAAGATAAGGACGTTTTACTCCAGCTCTATGCATACTTCACTGGAGACGTGGCACTTTGCAAACATTATGAAATTGACCTTCGTAAAGGACTTTTCTTATCCGGCAAAACGGGTGTAGGTAAGACCTGCCACATGAAACTCGTAAGACAGTTTTTAGGTTTTAGCGAACGTTTCAAAATGAAAACATGCCAGGCATTAGCATTGGAGTACATGGATACTGGCTCGAACGTTATCTTGCAGTATGGTAGAAACTTTGTGGAGTATATAGACCATAATACGATCAATACATCATATTGCTTCGATGATTTAGGCGCTGAAGATGAAGTTAAACACTACGGCACCCAAACCAATGTTCTGGGACAGATTATCTTAATGCGTTATGAGCTTTTCCAAAACCGACAAGTGCTGACACATTTCACCAGCAATCTTTCGGCACCCCAAATCGAGAAATGTTATGGGGAGCGAGTCCGCAGCCGCCTCCGCCAGATGTGCAACTGGATAGAGTACAAAACTACATCTACAGACAAGAGAAAATAAGAAGTATGGGTTACATAGTTTTGGGTTACGCGGTCGCTGCAAAGGCAGCGGCCGCTTTTCCACCATGCCGCAAGATAAGATCTTACACACTTATAGGTTGTGTGTTCCTTTATTTCCATGCATAAAGATGCATGAATTGAGCAGCTGCTTTCGCTCGCTGCAGAGCAGCTCTCTTTTTATTTTGTAACTTGCTTCTTTCAGTTAGATTGTAGCACGTAACTGCTTGAGCTACACAAAAGACCTTATTTTAAATGCCGCGAAAGTCGGTGCCTATGTGCGATAGCTTAAAATAAGGAAAGAGCAAGGCAGTAAGGTTGTAGAATTAATGTGTGGAAAATAATGTAAAAGCGAGTTTTACGGGCTACGAGGTTTTTTGTTGACTTTTTAGACGGACAAAAAAGTCAAAGCCCGTCGCGGCTCGAGCGACAATGTAAAATTGAAAATCAAATCATTAACTTTCAAAAAACAGAATTCATGAAAAATAAATTTCTATTCTTATTCTCATTCTTATACTTAACCCTAAATTCCCAAGAAATCATCTTCCCTGGCCTCCGCGTAGACATCCTCATCACCGAACTAATAAAATACTACACCCCAAAAAAAGTACTCAAATACGACGATGTCAGGACCAAACTATACACCGAAATCTTCCTTCACAAAGACTCCTTAGAATGTTTCTATTCAGGCTACAAAATCCCAGTACCCACAGGTAACAACATCCTATCCTGGACTGCAAGCTATGGCATCCAAACAGAACACCTTTTTCCAAGGTCACTTGGTTCAGCTGCGATGTGATTGAACGATTCAGCCTTTGGCTGATGAAATACGACAGTACTTCAAGTGAAGGAACCGCGAAAGCGGATGGGTGGCAAAAAATCATCTATTTATATACCATCTACAAGTCAGCTGCAGATAAAAAAAGTAAAACCTACTATTCGTCCATGCTTCCTGACCTCTGCCGATGGCACCGATCAGACAAAGCAGACACTACAGAAATCAAAAGATCCATGGCTATCGCCCGCATCCAGTCCAATATTAACACTTTTATCTTTGACCCATCAATTACAGAGAAATGTTTTTGCGCAGCATATCCAACCATTCCTGAAAAATCATACTCCGTAAACATCTACCCAAATCCTTCCAAAGGGCTCTTTTACATTGATATCCCAGACTACAAGGGTCCAGTCATAATGAAAAAATCTGATCAGTCTGGAAAGCTTCTCGTGACACATCATTTGATGTATTTTGGATTATTCACATGGAGATTAGAAAAAGTCTTTGGAAGATAAACCGCATTTTTACCAATGAACACTCATTTACTATTAGATCTTATGATATTATAATGTGAACAGTATTATAATAAAGAGTACAAGGCTCACAAATCTAAACGCGAAAAACAAATATAGATCCCTGAAATGCAAAATAACTCTTTTAAATGTTAAAATGATCTATAAAAGCTCAATTTTATGCGGCTCACCACTAATGAGTCACGCATTAAACACATTATAAAAATTTAAAATATTAATCATTTCTACATTTGCAACAAATACGCACCCGTGTCCAATAATCCACCTCTTTATACAGAGTTTCCGCTCCTGTATAATAAAATTAATGTTCCTGAATTCGTGAACAGGAGAATTTTAATTGTTACATACCACAATATGGGGTATCCTAATGATTATATAGCAGAAAAGTTGTCTGTGACACCAAAATACTGTTCAAATATTATATCTATATTTCATTCATTGGGCAGCAGTGCTTTACTTAAAAGAGATTTTGGTAAACGAAATAAAAAGATGCAGAAAAAGCTAAATGATAATGAAATCAAACTTATCCAGAATATAGTTAGGCACACTCCCCCTCGGTCACAAAATAAATGGACATACAATATTTTAACCATCATTATAAATAACTCCGGACTTTTTAGTAACCCAATAAGCCTTGGTGCACTAAGAGCTATAATGATTTCACATAATATAGCCTTAGATGCTTGGAAGTCCACACCATTAAAAAAGGAAGATACCGACTTTAATAAAATATCAGACTTAATTTCTCATTACAATTCGTTTGAAGCTAAAAGCTTTAAAGATTTTGATCTAGATATCCCAGCAGTAGATAAAATAATTGATGACTTAATATCAGAGCAAAAAGCAATCACATTAATAAATGTTTACCTTAGATACAAGCAAATGTTTAATCTTCCTAAACTTAGTATATACAAATTTACCAAGCTATTAAAATATAATTTTAAAAATTGGGATCATATCAAACAACAAAACTCAACAAATCAATATGTTAATGATAAAATATTAATGCTATCGGATAGCGAAAAAGAATTTCTCAACAACATTATAGATACCCAAACTAGCGTATCCATAATAAAAAAGAGAGCTCAAATCTGCTTGGAACTTGCAAAAGGCACTTCCATAAATGACATTGAAGACACCTTTGGGTATAGTAAGAGTATGATTTATAAAGTTTACAGAAATTTTTTGGAATTTGGAATAAATAGTGTTCCTCTAAAGAAGAGGAAGAAAAAAATGATTAAGAAAAACTTTTACACAGTTGACTTCGTAAAAAAATATCCCAATTTAGAAAAAGAAATTAGGGAAATAATCTCATTACCCCCTAAAAATAAACATCACTGGACCATCGTAGATATTACAAAGGAACTTAAAAGTAAAAATTATAACATAAGCACAACATCCATTGCCAAAATCATAAATAATAAAGACATCCAGTACCATTAATTAAGTGCTTTAGCTTAAGAATTTCAGTTTTATTCAAATATCTTGAATAAACAAAATTAGTCTATGAATATTATTAAAGTTAATTGATTATTTGAATCTATCAATAATTTTGTAAAGTTCTTTTTTATTTTCTTTTAACATTGCCCTACATGACTGCAGCACAATATTTATTTCTAGCTTTTTTTTCCAGAACAGAACATAAATTTCCATCTCATCAGAAGTAATTGCTTTTTCTATAAATAATATCTCTCGGGAATCATCAAAGTGATAAAACAATCCTTCAACCCTTCTGTCCTTTTCCTTTTCATAAGAATTTGTCATGGAAGCATATTCATAAACCTTCAAGTGTAAACATTTCTCATCATTTATAAAATCATATATTACTCTTTTTTGCTGTAAAATCTGACTTTGACTTTTAACTAGGTTAGTTTTTAAAATTGTGTACCAAAAAATGCAACTAAGAAAAGTCAAATGGTAAACATTGACAAAACGATTTAATATTGTAGGGATATTTCTTAACATCAAAAGATTCGTTTTCAGACAAATTACAAATTTATAAATGTATCAAATTCTTTGGACATTCATCACAAATATGGCTCTTAAGAATCCAAAATATGTTGAATATATTATTACACCAATATATTATTTATAGTGGCAAGATCCTTGAGCTCTATGATGTTATTAACACGTAGCTTTTGAAATATTCTTGCTTTAAATGTAGAAACGGTAGACATATGAAGATTTAAGGTTACACCTACTTGTTTTAAAGTGTACCCTTTCAAAATTAAAGTCATGATTTGAAATTCTCGGGATGTCAATTTTTTGAATCCGTCTTTATCTTCCGTACCTTGTGAAAGGAAATCAGAAAGTAACACCTTTGATAACTCATCTGAAATGTACTTTCTGTCACCTAGCACTGTAGTTATGGCTCTTAATAGTTCGTCCTGCGTTGCACTTTTATTTAAGTATCCCATTGCTCCATGTTTCATAAATCGCTTTCCATGTATTAGTGTGTCATTCATAGAAAATATTAAAAACTTAAGTTTAGGATATCTAAGTAGTAGATTAGACATCAGCTGACTAGCTTCACAATCAGGTAAGTTTACGTCAAGAATTACAAGTTCATATTTCCCATCTTTCATCAATGCTTCGCATTCCGCACCAGTCCTAGCATTGTACACGTTATACTGTTTTAGGTGCTGACTCAATAATAGCTTAATGGCTAGAAATATAATTTCATGATCGTCCACCACTAGAATTCTACTATCTTTCATTTAATTCTATTTTTTTGCATCTGAATTGTCTTTAAAAGATGAAATTTACAACATAAATGTAGATTTACCTGCATTATAATGCAAATTTAAAGTTTCTTGTTAATAACTTTGTAACCAATATTTAATTTTATTTTAGTTTTAATACTACAAATTAAATTATATTTATTGGATATCAACACTTTAGAAATATAAATGACAATTCAGTTAAAGGTTTTATAAAATATTAATCCTTTTTATTTCGTCAATACCGAATAAGTTGATTTTTTGGATTTTCTAATTTATATTCATTTAAACATTTTATTTTGAAATTAACTTTTCTTGAATTGAGTTTAATTATAGCTATTTTTATTTACCATATGTACATTACTTCTAAAGCTTTCTATAATAAATATCTACAAATACCTTATAATAATTTATTCATTTCGGATTAGTTTTAATTAATATTTTCAGTCGAATATCTATTATTAATTAGTATATTTTTTATACCTTCGCAGTAGTTTTATTTATCTTATTTGTCAATAATTATATTAAAAAATGGCTATCAAAAAATTTTACTATCATATCCTTTACCTTTTTCTTGTGTTCGCTTCTACATCATATAATATCATAGCTCAACAATGTCAAATAAAACAATTCACAACCGAAAATGGTCTCCCAAATAATCACGTTTCCAATCTAATGTTCGATAATAAAGGATATTTATGGATTGGCACTAATGGTGGAATTGCTGTTTTCGATGGTAAAACGTTCCATTCTAAATTCAACATAAAAACTAGTGGAAGAATAGATAAAATTTTTAAGGATCACTTAGGGCAAATATATTTTATAACTAATAATGAACAAATCATAAGATGCTATAATAATCCAATACGATTAGAAATAATCAACGATAATGGACAAGACTTTAGAAACTATATGTATCTGCCTGAAGATAGGGTTAAAAAAGACGTCGAAATTGCACTTTTAAATGACAAGTATTTTGGATTATTGACGGTTTTAAAACATGAAAACGTTATATTCTTCAATAAAGACTCTATTCAGTATGCCTTTAATAATAGACTTGTCTCTTCTTTTACTGATTTTTTTACTATTATCGATAATAAACTTTTACTAATAGAGTCCCGGAGAAAATTGCATAAATTTTTTTCAGTAGAAAATGACTATAAAAAGGGTATATCATCTAAATTACCAGTTGATTTCCATAAAGAAGGATTTACTTTTATTACTGATAAAGGTACTTTTCTATTGTATAAAAATTCACTTAGAAAACTAAAGATTGAAAATGACATCCTCGTTGACAGCACCATATATTCAAATGTGCCGTTGGATAGATATAAAAATAATATCATTGAAGGTTATTACCACCATAATTCAGGTCACTTTCTTTTAGGAAGTTCAACAGATGGCCTATTTTTTATCAATACTAATTATTTTAAAACAAAAACTATCATAGGTGACAACTCTTTTTATAGTCAAGCTGCTTTTCCTAATGGTGATTTGATGGTTGGTGGTCAATACTTATTTAAAAAAAATGGCAAAGTAATACAATTAGTTAAAGATAAACCAGACCAAAGAGTAGCAAATTTATATGATGAGAAAAGTGGCATGTGGTTTGGTCAATTTTACGATATTATTAACGTCTTTCAAGCAAATAAAAAAACCTATACTCACCCAATTAAGTCTTTAAACTTCACTTATTTGTACATCAATAATAGTAAAGATATTTGGTTGGTAAATTATAATAAAATTCATAGACTCAACCCTAGCACTGATACTTTTTCCAAACATCCCATTAGCCTTGATACTTTAGGTATAAAAAGCATCAACTATTTATATAAACCACCAAAAAGTAAATTCATCTATGTACTTACAGATCAAAAAATAGTTAAACTAAATCCTATTGATTTATCACTAATAGAAGTATCAGGATTACCCAAAGGTGAATATCGGATTATGGCTCCTATTGATGAAAATCACTACTTTATCGGAACATATGGAATCGGAGGATATATACTTGGTCCTGAAGGTTTCAAACCTATATATAATGACAAAAACAATTATTTAAACTATCCTCATACATGTATGATTGATGGCAAAAACCGAGCTTGGATATCGAGTAATAATGGTCTTTTTCTAACTAGTGTAAGTGAACTTCTTGATTTTTATTATGGTAAACGTTCTGAAGTATATTATTATTTCTTTGATAAATCTTCTGGGTTTTTAACAAATGAGTTTAATGGTGGATGTCAATCACCAGCAGTAATGCTTAGTGATAGTCTTATGAGCTTTAGTTCAGTTAACGGATTAGTACAGTTCTACCCAAATAAAATTACCCCGTCTTTCCCTATAGGTGATATCTTTATAAGTAAAATTACTATTGATCAAAAAGATTTAGATTCTATTCCTTCAATAATAACGCTAGACCCGAAATATTCAAAATTACTTATTGAAATCAGTTCCCCATATTTTGGAAATCGAAATAACCTGATAATCGAATATCGTTTATCAGGTTACTCGGATAATTGGACCCCTTTACCCGACAATGGCATCTTAGATCTCTCATCACTTAAATACGGAAACTACAACCTTGAAGTAAGAAAAAATATTGGCTTTGGTAAAAATGATTTCGAATTGCTGAAGCAAAATATCATTATTGAACCATTTTTTTATCAAACTTGGTATTTTTATGCTTTAATCTTCTTTGGCATTATAATAATGATTCATATCATCAATAAAATATTAAATAAAAAACTCCTTAAAGATAAAGAAAACTTAGAGTTATTAATTGCCAGTCGAACTCAAAGTTTAAATGAAACAAATAACCTCTTACAAACAGCAAACAAAAAAAATGAATTAGTGCTTTCTGTAATTATGCATGATATTAAAGCACCAATAAAATTTGCATCGGAAGCAATTCATCTTCTAAATGAATATTGGATGTCAGCAAATGAAAATGATAAAATCAGTACTGTTAAAGGCATAGATAGATCCTTACAAACTGTTCATCTTTTCATCAATGATTTTCTATACTGGATTAAAATCACCATGCAAAAAGATTTCAAAGAAGACAATTTTAATTTGTTCAATTCTGTCCAGGAAGTTTTAAACTGGCATAAAAGTAATTATAAAGTTGAAGAAAATAAACTAGCAATAACTAATACCGTACCGGAAAATTTCATATTCAAAAGTAATGAAAAACTATTAAAAGTAGTAATCAATAATATTATTGAAAACGCAATTAAATACACGCTTGAAGGATGCATTCAAATATATATTGAAGATCACATTGAGCATTTTATAATTGGTTGCAATGACACCGGAATAGGAATGGATACAAAAATAATTGAACAATTTAAAGATGGAAGTACGGCTAGTAGTGATTTAAATACGAATAACTTTAGATTAGGTTTAATTTTTGTTAGAGATATTGTTGCCTTATTAGGGGGTACCATTCAAATAAATTCTAATCCAAATACAGGAACTGATTTTAGAATCATCTTTTCTAAGAATAAAACATAATTTTTTTATTTCACTAATTGTTAAGAAGTCTAATAAACAAGTTTTATTGTTTTTCAATATGCAAATACTTTACATGTTTTGATCCAAAAATTATAAAGTCATTGTTTTAAATTCATCCTAAATCTTCTTGCAATAGGTACCTCTATTTTACCCTTCAATGTAATTGTTCTGGATTTTAATGTAAAAAATTCAATATGAAGTGTATTAATAAGATAAGATCGGTGTGGTCTTATAAAAACCTTAAGATGACCAAGCTTCCTTTGCCAAACTTTAAGAGTTTTAGCTGTATGTAGGCGTTCGCCATTTATTGTATGTATTATACTATAGTTACTTTCTGCTTCGATCATGATTATATCCAATTGCCCATATCTAAAAAACAATCCTTGTTTTTTTATATATATACAATCTGTTGCTAAAAATATTTCCTTACTTTCCTTTGTCGTCATTTATTTACAAAAAATTAAATATTTTTAAAATCTCTAATGATATTTAATGATACATTATGGAATATAAAATAAAAAAAAATAGCCAAGCTATGCCTGGCTATTTTAACAAACTGGTCAAAATGTTAAAAACCCGTAGATTTATTCCCTTTAAATTTTGAGTTCAAATGATCTTTAGTAGAATTCTTTTTCTTTGATTTTTCAGATGTCGTAGGCTTTTTCATATCAGTATCATTAATTTGACAAACTTTGACATCTACCCTTCTATTCATATAACTTTCTTTATAAATATTACTAAATGCTGGACTTGCATCGGTACCATACATTATTTTTATTCTGCTTTTTTCAATACCATATTGTGCTATTAAGTAATTTACCACATTTTCAGCCCTTCCATAGGCCAAGGATTCAGCATTTTTATTTTTACTACTACTATCAACATACCCAAAAACAGAAATACATAATTCAGGACACATTTTCATTACTTGAGCTATATGATGTAAATGTCCATAATACTCAGACTTCACAATAGTTTTATCCACATCAAAATGTATACTAGGTAAAAACCATTTGCCACAATCACTATTCCCCAAATTACCCGATCTCATTTCAATAGCCTTATTAACATCATCCATATCAAAACAACATTTAATAACAGCTACACCCTCTTTATTTACAGGTACATACAAAGGAGAAAAAGGTTCTTGGTCTCTATAGTCTGGAAATCCATCCTTATCACTGTCTAACACAATACCTTTCACATCTACTGGCGCACCTGCAGGGCTATCCGTTTCTTGATCAAGCAAATCTATCACACCATCGCCGTCGGTATCTGTTAAATCTAAAGAAGGAAGTTGCTTAAGCATCGCAATGTCATTCATCTGTGCTTCAAGAGGGTTTAACCAATAAAGGGGTTCAGTAACTTTATCAAAATTGCCCAAGTTGATTCCAATTCTCAAATTAGTGTAGTGGCTCACGTCATTTCCATTAGTTTGATCCTGCGCAGTCCTAAATTTGATACCATCCAGATAATCGTTATCAGATAATATCAGCTGATGCTCCAAACCAACATTGATTCTTTTACTGATTTTCCTACTTACTCCCATTGATGTAGTAAACACTACGTGAATGTTGATTTCGTCACTAAGCCTGAATATACCAGCTTTCTTGAATCCTGGGGTTTCGTAATTACCATCATATGTAGCATCTAAACCGTCGATGATTTCTTTTCTACCAGATCTAGTATTAAACTTTTCTTCAGTACCTCTTATAGCAGCAAGTCCTGTGTAAGGTCTACCTGATGCATCTAGAAGATCTAATTCTGCTTTATGTGAAGACAACCCAATTCCAAATGCTGTATACCAATTCCATTTATTTCTATCTGTATGAAACATTAGGTTTCCAATATTAATGACACCTTGCATAGCTAAGTAGCCCTGAGTAGTTTTATAACTAGGATTCCATCCTTCAGACAATGCTGTATATGGAGCATACCCCTGAAAGTTACCTGTACTGCCGACTTCTACTAATCCTCCACCAAAGTTTGGCGTTGTCCAGCCTTGAGGATCAATACCTTTAGACTGGCCATACATAAAGTCGGCTCTCAATGAAAAAACATAATGAATCGCTTTTCTTAAGTGTAGACCAACACCATATCCCCCAGGAATTCTGCTATCAACATCACCGTCTATAAATAAATGGCCTAAGTGTACACCAAGTTCCCAAGCATTTTTCGGCTTGGCAGAATATGTGGAATGTCCCATTCCCAAACTCTTATTCTGTTGATTATTAATAGTAATTTCATCTTTACTATTTGATTTAGAAGATCTCTCCCCTTGTCCTATTAAATTATACGAAATAAATAACAATATAAATAAAAAAGGATTTAATCTGATTGTCATGAATATATTTTTTAGGTGTTATAGATGAATAAATCAATTAGATTTCTCTGTTTGATTCATAAATGTTCTGATCTTTATTAATTACTAATTTTAACCATTTTATATACCCCAACTTCACTATTTACTTTTAGATAATACATTCCATCAGGCAAACCAGCTAAACTGAGTTTTAAAGAATAATTATTTTTACCGTAACCAATAGACTCTACATTGACATCAACTACTCTGCCTAAAGCATCATATATTAATACTTTTAGATCCTGTTCAGCATAACCAGTCAAATTAATATTGACCACATCTAGCGTAGGGTTTGGATGTATATTGACCGTTAGATCTAAAGTTGAACATACATTCCGTACAGCAATTATTTTGTGATACTCTACTTTCCCATCAAAATCAACCTGTCTCAATCTATAATAATACGTTTCATTGGGTAGTAAATCATAATTATCCAAAAAACTATATACATCTCCAGTGGCTTTATTCGAACCCTTTACTTTACCTAAAGAAACAAAAGTCTGCCCATCTAAACTTCTCATTACTTCCAAGTAATCATTATTTTTTTCTGATGCTGTTTCCCAGTTTAAGATAATCTCATTACAACTTAAATTCTTGGCATTAAATGATGATAATTCTATTGGCAAAGGTGCATTGATGGTTATAGTGGTATAACCGTTATCATTGGTAGGAATATTCGATGGAAAAATGGGACCCGCCGGATTCTGTATAATGTTGATGGGTATAAGCCTATTTTGTGGATATGTGGGTAACGTTGTAGCCAATACACTAAAAGTTACATCGAGTTCACCTTCGGCATCTCCTATAGCAGTGTGATTTATACCATAAAAAACTTTAGAAATAGGTTCATATTCCCAATTAAAATAGGGTCCAATACCATTTGATGGTGATACAAAACCATTATAAACTAATCCATTATCTGGTAGTGAAACACTGACTAATACACTATTAACTGGGTAAGAACAAGTACTTCCATTGGCATTATTAAATACAGTAAACCGAAGATTGGTTATTTGAC
Source organism: uncultured Aureispira sp. (assembly GCA_964526715.1). GTDB lineage: Bacteria > Bacteroidota > Bacteroidia > Chitinophagales > Saprospiraceae > OLB9. Next base: position 80,128 of record CAZGMB010000009.1, read on the forward strand.
CTGGCACTACATTGGTAATCGATGCCTCAATACCAGGTGTTTGTATATCACAACTCTGCGATTTGGTCTGTAAAACCAAAAAGAATAAAAAAATTAAAGTAAAAAAAGACTTCATTTTGTGTATTTTAAATTTTTAATTAAACTTTTGTTTATACTGTTAATAGTATACATTTTTTATAGATTTTATATAAAACTATAACAGTAGGAAACGAACTTTCACCAATCATGAAAAATGATCGAAGATTAATTTATTACGAAAGTTCTGACTGATGCGTTATTACTATTGTTATTATCACCTCCAGTACCATTTTGTACAGTCGCAGTTAAGTTTCCAACAGAACCCGAAGGGCCCGTTGGTGTAAGGACAAAGCCAATTCTAAAATTACCACCTACGGGTATGTCTGGAGTCGTACCACTAGACTTATGTGTGATAGTATAAAAGAAAGGACCATCATTGATTTGCCAATCACCATTATTGGTAGATACAATAAAAGGGAAAGCACCCCAAGATGATGAAGACACTGTAGGTATACTTAAGCTAAAGTTTGCTATCTTTGAAATTCTAAAACTAGTTACACCATTGGTGGTCCATAAACCACCATTAGTAAATTGTACATAACCTTGTCTTGAAGCTGCCCCAGCTGTAAAGCTACCATTATTAGGTCCAGGTATCGTTGGTGACAGATCTGGTGATTTGGCTTTACCTATACCTAGAGCAGTGATTCCATCTATCATAGTTCCTGACAACAAACTATTTTCAGTATTGCTTGCAGAACCTGAATATCCTGAAAGATTAACCCACTGCGTGCCATTCCATCCGACCAACCTTAATTCCGTTGAAGACGCAAATGTTGACATATCTGGAATACTTACAGTTACAGTGATTCCTGCAGAAGATGTCACTGATATCCAATCCCATTGGCCAATGTTACTTACTGACAATAGTTCATTAGACAGACTAGTTATTGAGTGAAGTCCAGGACTTGGATCTGTAGGATCTTCTGTCACAGAGGGATTCCCCGGTATCCATGCAGTTGCTATTTCAGTACCCGAAGGGATAGTCCCACTAGTGCCCAAACTCCTCAAATCTGTGCCATTTCCTATTGGAAACGTAAAACCCTGATTTACCACGGAACTTAAATGTTTTACATACCCGTTGATATTATTCATGTCACTTGCGCCACTGTAAACTGCTGGTCCATATGCACTAAAATAACCAGGCGTTGAGCTCCGATTTGTACTCCAATTTGTTGTTGTTTGTAAATCTATAGTACCATGATTGGTAGCTTCACTGGCCATAGGAACAAAATTTCCATTTTGCCCACACACCATCGATACAAACAATACAATAAAACTGATCATATAAATGATACGATCCGCGAATTTGAAAAATTTTTGTTTTATTGACATAAAATTCCTTTTATATATTAAATGATGAAATTTAAGCAGAATAATAAAGCACACTACTTTAAAAAATTTTGAATGTAAGCACTTTACTTTTCATACCAAATAAAAAACCTTGAAGAGCAGCGGTTATATCTCAAACCACTGCTCTAATTCTCTACTTACAAATTTAAATTAAACCTTAGCTTATTTTTAACTTTCTATTTTGAAGTAGTTCTCTTTGTGTTCATATTTACTGTTAGCGCTTCTATATTCTGTTTAGCCACTACAAATTCTGGATCAATCTCCAATGCTTTCTTAAAATAATTCGTAGCTTGATCTATTTGCTTGAGATCATAAGCTACAAGGCCACGTAGTTGATATACAGCCGCTTTTAAGTTGACCACCTGACTCCCACCTTCTTTTATTGGATAGCGGACTCCTAAGGAATCAGGCATTTCAACAGAAGATAAATTACTTAAGGTTAGTTCTGCTTCTGCCAACCGCTTAATCTGATATTGTAAATTGGCCAATTCATAGGCATGTTCTACCTTTTTACCTCTCAAGTATAGCTGCTCGTATGCTGAAATGGCTTCTCTTAAGGCACCTAATTGGACTAAACTTACTGCACTGATTTCCAACAATCTATCATCTTGAGGGCGCTCTTGAATAAGAACTCCAGATAAAAGGTGACTACTAATATAATTACCAGACTTAAAATAAACGACTAAAAGACTATCACGCCAATTACCGTTCTTTGAGTCTTCTGCAATAAGCATATGACAAGCACTAACTGCAGTGCCAAAATCACCCAACGATAAAGCTTGACGATATACCTTTTCATATCTAATCCCAATGTTATCACTACTTTTTACATCAATGGCTTGACCATGGATGCCAACAACCAATAATAAAAATGAAAACGTAAATAATATATTTCGTACCATGATATAAATTAATTTTAAAATCTAAACACTAAATCTAAATATGATTAATACACAACTCTGACAATACCATCTCCATTATGGTAAAAGGCACCAACGGTAAGCCCTGCTCCCAATGCTGCTGCGTTATCTGCATGAATTGGAAGTCCAACAACCTGAAGTTTACTTGTCGGTGTCGTTGTTCCAATACCCACATTACCCTGAAAATAATTTTTTACAGCCGCACCTAATTGATAAACTCCATAAGCGTTTCCACCTGCTAAAGGTTCATTCATGTAAAGTGCATAATAATTTGTTGGTGCTGTAAATCCCCCATTGGAAGTTACTATGCTATACCCATTAGTTACAGATCCATAAAAATTGCTTACATTTGCTGTAATACCTGTTAGATTAGTTGCCGTACTAGTTGTTGATGCTATTGCTAAAATACCTCCAACATCAGTTGCTACCCCTGTACCTTCATGACTAGTTCTGCTATCTATACCAAATATTGACGCTACATTTTGTGTGGCACTTGAAGATATTCGCATCCTATTATATATTCCTCTTGCAGAATTATTTACACTTGACGATGAATTTGTCAATTCAAAATCACTATTTATGTTATACAATCTAGTACCTGACAAGGTAGGGTTGCTGCGATTTAATGACAAGGATTGCTCTCTTGACGCATCCGTAGTGGTAACATCTAGTTTGCCATTAGGAGATGTAGTTCCGATACCTACATTACCATTACCTAATAAAGACATTACTGTTATATCAGGATTCGGAGTACCTCCATCATTCATCTTGATATCCAATTGAGTTTTTGAATTATCACTGATGGTAGCATATTTACCAATTTCAAAATTTACCACAGCATCAAAATTTTGACCGGGTGTCCCCCTACGGGTTAATGTAGCAACTGGTACTGATGGAAAAAACGATAAAGCATTTGATGTAGCATTTGTATTTTGAATACTCACAGGTACACTTCCACTAAATGTCAAAGTATTCGCCCCTTGTGTAACAATTCTATTTCCAGTCAAAGTACCATCTGCAGTGTAAATATTTGTATTGAGTGCTGTTGAGTTGATTACATAAGGACTAGAAGGAGTACCACTACCTGTTACTGTTACATTCGTGCCACTATTTATAATTGTTTCAGAACCATCATAGGTAGTGTTATTATCTGTTGCAGGTGCCCATTCAGTTCCATTCCATTTCAATACTTGATCTGACGTCGGTGCTGTTGATGAAATGGTCTGCCCTTGAATCTTAGTCACGGTTATTGTATTGCTATTCTGGGGTGATGATACGTCCCCAGATAATGCTGCTCGCTCGTACGCATTTCCATTAAGAATCACTGAATTAGATCCAGTTTGAGCCGCTGGAATGCTTAATGTTTCCCAAGTGGCTAATCCTGTGGCATCTGAAGTAAGTACTTTGCCTACCCCTGGTGTTCCGGCACCTGAAAATAACACTGAACCAGTAGTGTGCAATTGTGCTGATGGAGATGAGGTTCCAATACCTACATTACCCTGAAAATAATTTTTTACAGCCGCACCTAATTGATAAACTCCATAAGCGTTTCCACCTGCTAAAGGTTCATTCATGTAAAGTGCATAATAATTTGTTGGTGCTGTAAATCCCCCATTGGAAGTTACTATGCTATACCCATTAGTTACAGATCCATAAAAATTGCTTACATTTGCTGTAATACCTGTTAGATTAGTTGCCGTACTAGTTGTTGATGCTATTGCTAAAATACCTCCAACATCAGTTGCTACCCCTGTACCTTCATGACTAGTTCTGCTATCTATACCAAATATTGACGCTACATTTTGTGTGGCACTTGAAGATATTCGCATCCTATTATATATTCCTCTTGCAGAATTATTTACACTTGACGATGAATTTGTCAATTCAAAATCACTATTTATGTTATACAATCTAGTACCTGACAAGGTAGGGTTGCTGCGATTTAATGACAAAGATTGCTCTCTTGATGCATCCGTAGTGGTAACAGCTAGTTTGCCATTAGGAGATGTAGTTCCGATACCTACATTACCGTTGCCTAATAAAGACATTACTGTTACATCAGGGTTCGGAGTACCGCCATCATTCATTTTAATATCTAGTTGAGTTTTGGCATTATCACTTATTGTAGCATATTTACCTATTTCAAAATTTACCACAGCATCAAAATTTTGACCGGGTGTACCCCTACGGTTTAATGTAGCAACTGGTACTGATGGAAAAAACGATGCAGCATTTGATGTAGCATTTGTATTTTGAATACTCACTGGAACACTTCCACTAAATGTCAAAGTATTAGACCCTTGTGTAACAATTCTATTTCCAGTTAAAGTACCATCAGTAGTGTAAATATTCGTATTAGGTGCTGTTGAGTTGATTATATAAGGACTAGAAGAAGTACCGCTACCTGTTACTGTTACATTCGTACCACTATTTATAATTGTTTCCGAACCATCATAGGTAGTGTTATTATCTGCAGCAGGTGCCCATTCGGTTCCATTCCATTTTAAAACTTGACCTGACGTAGGTGAAGTAGATGAAAATGACTGTCCTTGTATTCGGGTAACAGTCGGTGCTGAAGCTGTTCCACTTAAATCACCAGCTAATCTAATAATACCATTAGTAGCCGTAGTAGCATCATTTGCACTAAATACAGATCCAGTAAGATTCAATCCTGCTCCTGCGGTGTAGGTAGTATTAGTATCTGTGTCAACATCTGCAGCTGGTGCCCATTCAGTACCATTCCATTTTAAAACTTGCCCTGATGAAGGCGCTATAGATGAAATAGTCTGTCCTTGGATCTTAGTTACGGTTACTGTATTACTATTTTGGGGCGAAGATACATCGCCTGACAAAGCAGCACGCTCGTACGTGCTTCCATTTAGAACCACTGAAGTAGATCCAGATTGGGCCGGCGGAATGGTTAATGTTGTCCACGTGGATACTCCATTAACGTCTGAAATGAGCACTTTGCCTGCTCCTTCGGACCCATCTTTAATGGTAAGTTTACCAACATCTTTACTTACAGATACTTTGTTCCCATTCGTGGCTTCCACTTCAAGATTAGAATTAGCACCTATAGTGGTCGGGTTTGAACCTACCTTCAATTGCGACCATAAGGAGAAGGTCATAATTGTGAATAACAGAATTAAAAAATTACTTTTCATTACAAGATTTTATTGAAATTTAAAAATATAATTACTCTGAGATAACCCACCAACCTGTACCATTACTTTGAATGGTAATAGTCTTTACAAAGTTAAGGGTTGATATGGTTTGAGTTGTTGAATAATTGATGGCTGGACTAAAAGTCAGTACATCATTGTCGTTGTCAATCTTTCTGATTACCATTTTCTTACCTGAATTCGCCGACGCACTCGGTAATGTTAGTGTCATACCATCGGCAGGAACGTTACACAATATGGTTGAATTCGCAGATGTCGCTGTAAAACTTGATGTTATGGTAGTTATACCACTATTCGATGATATAACATATGGAGCTGCTGTGGTTCCAGAGCCTGTCACTGTTATCTCGTTACCAGCTGTTACTACTGTTTCAGATCCATCATACGTAGTGTTATTATCAGCTGATGGTGTCCAAGCTGTTCCATTCCATTTTAATACTTGTCCTGATGCAGGAGCCGTTGATGATACAGCTTGACCCTGAATACGTGATACAGTTGGTGTCACAGCTGTACCTCCTAAATCACCTGCAAGTTGAACCATACCTGTCGCTGTTGAAGTAGCATTATTTGCACTAAATACTGTTCCTGTAAGCGTCAAACCTGTTCCTGCTGTATAAGTGGTGTTGGTATCCGTATCAGCTGCAGGTGCCCATGCTGTTCCATTCCATTTCAGTACCTGTCCAGATGTAGGCGCTGTTGATGAAATGGATTGTCCCTGAATTCTTGTTACGGTTGGTGATGCAGCTGTCCCGCTTAAATCACCTGCCAATCTGATAATTCCATTGGTCGTAGTAGTAGCATCATTTGCACTAAATACTGTTCCTGTAAGTGTCAGACCAGAACCAGCAGAATAATTGGTATCTGTGTCCGCGGCTGGTGTCCAAGCTGTACCGTTCCATTTTAATACTTGACCCGATGTTGGTGCTGTTGACGCAACCGGACTTCCTTGTATACGAATCACTGTTGGCGTTGCCGCTGTTCCGCTTAAATCACCTGCTAATTGTATGATACCTTGGGATGTTGTTGTTGCACTATTCGCACTAAATACTGTCCCCGTTAGCAACAATCCTGTCCCAGCTGTATATGTTGTATTTGTGTCCGTATCAGCCGCAGGTGCCCATGCGGTACCATTCCATTTCAGTACTTGTCCTGATGTAGGCGCTGTTGATGAAATAGATTGTCCCTGAATTCTTGTTACGGTTGGAGATGCAGCTGTTCCGCTTAAATCACCTGCTAGTCTTATGATACCATTGGTTGTTCCAGTGGCATCGTTGGCACTAAATACCGTACCTGTAAGTGTCAATCCCGAACCCGCTGTGTAGGTGGTGTTGGTATCTGTATCAACATCTGCTGCTGGAGCCCATGCTGTACCATTCCATTTTAAAACCTGGCCTGCTGTAGGTGCCGCAGACGATATGGTTTGCCCTTGAATTCGTGTAACAGTTACAGTGTTACTGTTTTGGCTCGAATTAACATCACCTGACAAAGCAGCTCTCTCATATGAATTTCCATTAAGAATAACTGATGTGGAACCAACTTGAGCAGGTGGAATAGTCAAGGTAGTCCACGTAGATACTCCATTGGCATCTGATATTAGAACTTTGCCTGCACCTTCTGTTCCATCTTTTATAGTCAATTTCCCAATATCTTTACTAACAGATACCTTATTACCATTAGTAGCCTCTACCTCTAAGTTGGTATTAGCTCCTATTGTGGTGGGATTCGATCCCACTTTAAGCTGCGCTGATGCTGCATAACTCATAAACAAAACTCCTATAAATACAATAATTACTTTTTGAAAACTCATATATTTAAATTTAATTAAAAAAATTGGCATTATTATTCGATTAATTTTAATAGTGCCCTTGTTAATAAACGGGTGTCAAAACTTAAATCCAGTTAAAACCAAAGCCATTTTCATAAACCATCACAACTTTACTATAGATATTTATCGTTAAAAAAATTGCAAATAGCTAAGGTTTAACTGAATTTCGACGACAAAATTATAACTAAAATCGAGCTAAAACGCATCGTTTCTTAGGTGTAAAGCCATTAATACCTCCTAAGGCTATATCAATATACTTGAAGGTAATATTTAAGTCTTTTTATACAATTATATAAAGTAATTATAGTTTAATAGTATTACAAGGATAATTTTATGCACTTCATACTGTTTAAATTGCATTTCAAGTATGTGCAAAAATATAAATTTTCTGAATATGCCATTAACACTTTAGTTTAAGACAGATTTAACTCCTGATATAGTTTTTTCTGAAGATTTTTACACTTGGCCTATTACCATAAGTTTTTTGTATCTAATAATTGTAGGATAACTCAACCCTTTTTAAATAGATTAAATATTCTGCTACACATTCATTTTAAAGGTTAAAATAGATTATACAAAAAAATCCATCTCTCGGCGCGAAGAGATGGAATTTTTAAAAGTGCAACGAAGTTAAAGACTTTAAAAATAGTCAGTTTTAAGCACTGACTAGCCTGCTGGCTTTCAATTGAATCGCATGCTATTTGAGAAGATATTAACCACCCTATGCACTATGTAGTAGGCAAGTAGAGATAGGTAAATCTAGAAGAAATAGTATAAAAATCCGCTACGTCAAATAATATAATGAAAGTAAGTTCCTTTTAAAGGTTCGGCTAAACGGTACAATCTTTTCACCTATCTTGACCATACCTTCTTCTATATTCACTAAATCTAAATGATCAATATTAATAATGTAAGCTTTATGGATTTTAATAAAAGCCTCGGGAAGTCTTTTTTCAAAGTCATAAAGTGTAGACCTGATCAGATAACGTCGCTCATGTGTATTTAATTCCAAATACTTGCCATCTACTGTGATATAATTAATGTCAGACAATTTCAGCTTCTTGATATCTTTGCCATTTTTAACAAATATATATTCTTTCAAGGGCGAACTAGATAACGACTTGTTTTTCCTTCTAAAAGCCAAATCAATGGACTTCTCCAATTCAAACTCGCTCACACTCATCGGTAAAAAATCCATAGGTATCATATCCTTAATCTCTTCATAGAGTTCAGGACCATAAAAGGTAGATACAAATATTACTGGAATCTGGCCATGCATAAGATTTTCTTTAATGAGTTCTTTACCAGTATAGTTACCATCTAAGTAATAGTCCAAGATGATCAAATCTATGTGGTTACCACTCAAATAGGTTACTGCCTTCTCAAAGGTATCAGCTACAGTTAGATTTTCATAACCAATTTTTTTTAGTTTCTTTTCTATGACCTTCAAATGTAGAGAATCTGTATCTACTAATAAGATGTTTCTGTTATTTTTATCCATTTCGTATTTCAAATTTTAGTTGGGAATGCAATAATTCGTAAAAAAGATTGCTTTTATTAAACTTCACCACAAAATTCGTCCTATTGAATGTAAATAATTTCGTATTTTCTTGGATAGATTTGTAGTATTTATGTTACACATAGTATTTAATGTGTTGAAATAGTGTCATTTAATAGATTTTATTTTCTCCAAAAAAAATATGGATCATTGCGAAAAAGGAATATTTTACAATAATTCTTGAATAGTTTTAATTAAGAATCATAAAATATTGATGACTATATTGTATATCTCACAAAAGCAATAAGTTCATGAAATCTTTAATAATTATTCCAAAAAGACATATTATAACCCTGAAATGTCAATTCTATTTAAATAAATATAAAAATCTTCCTATATGCATAATTAATATCCTTTCAACACCATATATATAAATTTCAATAACTACCTTATTGAAATAAAATTATGAGCATCTACATTTGCACTTCATTAAGCATAACCCCTAAAGCAACCTGCGATTGATAGATTTTCTTTGTAAACAAGACAATCTCATCCCAAACGCGTCTTTTTTATTTAAGAACCTCAACGGATATGTTCCGTTGAGGTCTTTTGTGTAAGAAAGTGATAAAATCTTGCTTTTGATATCTCTTACTTTCTAAATCTTACAGTACTCAATATTTTGCTTATAAATAAAATTATTATAAAAAAATCAGGGCTCTTTAGCCCTGACTTGAAGGTTTTCCCTGCACCTAAAATTTTGAACTACAAAAGTAATTGCAATTTAAATGCTCATTAAAAGCTTGTCCTTCAACCGACATCTTTTGTATTTAAGTTCCTTTATTAAGGTATTTTCCTAGGTATAACCCATACTTTAGTACGTTATATTCATTTTACAGTCTTTTACCTACGTTTCAGCATACATTTGATACTTTTTGATAGGCTTTAAGTTTAAAACAATATAACTTGAGCTCACACCACTAAAAAATTACTGTATATCACCATTCTGTTTATCGCTGACGATAATCGAGTTTTTTCATTTTCATCATGATTAGTTACAGTTTATTTACCTTTCCACACAACTTACAATTATTTTGGAAAATGAAAAAAAAATCAGGGCACTTTTGCCCTGATTCGAAGGCATTTCATGCATTCAAATGCACACCTGTACTACTTTAATTCACACTTTTGTGCTGTTCTGACGGCAATTCCTTCCCCTTGAATTTCGATAATGCAAAACTAGTTATAGATACCATTTATCTATTTGTCATACCTTTAAAACAACATATATTATACCTCAAAACCATATTTATGTCCCTTTTCCAATTTTAATAAGCATCTTATTTACAAATAATTCATTTGCCCCCTTTATTTTACTTGTCACTCCCCTATTTATCCCTCTGCTAGCTTTTGCTAGCGCAAGTTTGTAACTTGTGATCCACTTAATCCAGAACCCGATATCCCACGGTCTCCTGACCGCCAACGTAACCTTAGCCTTAATCTTACCCTTAATCTAATCCTCAACCTTAATCTTATCCTTAATCTCAACCTTAGCCTCAACCTTAGCCTTTACCACTATTACGTATAAATACCCATCCCTTTTTCACGTACTTCTACGCTTGCCCGCACTTTTACAGCACTCTACTTTTGCAGCTCACATTTATTAATTTATTAATTTCAAAATTAAAGTAGTATGGCACGAGATGTTAAAATGACAGTAAAAAACAACACTAGCAAAGTGTTGAAATTAAAAGGCACAAAAGTAGATCATGGTAAATTCACCACAGACCCACCACAAGAGATTGTTTCTTCAGGTTATTGGGCTTGTTCCACTCGTACTTTGGGTACCATTGGACCAGAAGGTACCGTAACTTATGAAGCTGAAGACAAAAGCTTTACGGTAGAGTTTTACTACAACCACCCTTTTGGTACAGCCACCAGTTCATATAGTGTCAAACCCAATCCAAGAGATGCCATAGGTTATGACATCATTGGTGACACCAAAGGACACGATCAAGACATCACTTTCGAATTATTCCGTTAATTCGTATCTGTGAAATCATGACAAAAAAAGATACAACAAATAGGATAGCAGTAGATCAATTTGATTTTAAAACTGTCAATTGGATGATAAATCTTTCTGATGATATTACGATAAACCTGATTATTATGCCAGGTAGTCATGATGCAGGTATGTCCCAGCTAGATCACTGCGACATAGGCTCCTCCATGAATAAAGGCATGGTCAAAACTCAGGATAATAACATAGGTAAACAACTGGAAGCCGGTTCACGATATTTTGATATTAGAGTAGATTATGACCACAACAATCTAGTCACTTACCATCGTAGTGGTGACCTTGGGTGCAATGGCCAGCCATTGGAAAGTGTCTTAGACCAATCTATTGATTTTATAAAATCATATCAGTCAGAAACCTTTATACTTAAGTTTTCACATATTCGTTCCAATCGTGGTAAGTCTTCGGACATTAAACAGCGTATTGATACATTAGTATCCCAAGCAAAGTATAAGGATTACATCCTGGTACAATCGGACACCAACATTAATCTTGCAAAATGCCCTTTGAAATCCCTTCGTGGCAAAATCATCCTTGTTTTTGATTATCCTGAATACATCAACCCCAATCAAGGCCGATTCCGATACAATGACGGATTTGAAGTGGATAAATCTGAAACCAAGGTGATCAGCTTGAAAGGATATGCACCCAATCTCGCAGTCTGTGACTCTTATTCCAATACCACTGATTTGGACAAAATGAAGGCAGACCAATTGAATAAATGGAATACCTATGGTGGATTGGGCAAAGACTATTTATTCCTGTTGTCATGGACGTTAACCGCAGATTTTGGAACTTTCTTCGGGGGCTCCATCAAAGATTTAGCGGCCAAAGCAAATGGTGCATTACCAGATGTATTATATCAACAGATCGTAGTCTCGGCTATAAGTGCACCTAATATAGTTTATTTAGATTTTGTCGAAGAGACCATTTCTAAAAGTGTAATTCAATATAATTTTCTAAATATAAATACTAAAAATGAGTAAGTTAAACGATAGCAATCCATTGTTAGGAGTAACCATTGGTTCCACCATATTTTCTGGTGGTGGAAAATTCAACTCAAGTGTGGTAAAAGCGCCCATAAGTGTGATGATAGCGCAGGAAGAAGCTTCCAAATCTATGTCCGGGCAAAGTAGTTATGTATATTCCGATGAAATGAATCAAGGTTCGCTTGGTATGTCAGGCGCCTATGGTGTCACAGGCGTCAGCAAACTCAAATCATCGTTTTCTGCTTATGTTGGAAAATCATCTGCGGCAAGTAGCAAATCTGTTTCTGTAAATTACAATGCAGTTTCAGTGGGCGGCATTGAGTATATCAATTTTGAACAATTAAACGCAAGCGAATTTTTAGCTGGGCTCAATGATAGTTGTAGACAAAGTGCAACGGGAGTTTTGGAGCTTTATAATAAAGTAATTGCAGCGGCAGCAGCTTTTGGGGTTGACTTAGCTGAGATTCTTATAAGTAAAGACCCAAAGTATGATCCTGTAAAAAAACTGGTTGATGACTGGGTTAGAGCATCTACCAAATTTACCAGCAATTTTGGTGATGGTCTTGTGGTGGGCATCATATGGGGCGCTTATGGTGGTGTCAATATGCTCATGACATCCAGGAGTGATGCAACTTCTTGGAAGTATGGTGGTGCGGCTGATTTTTCCTATGCCAATGTAGTGACCTCTGTAGCTGTCAAAGCCACTTATGACGGTGGCCAATCCGGTGCCAGTGCAGATGTGGCTGTAAACTGTACTAGCTTCGTAAGCGGCTCTGTACTGGCTTCGCAGATTGATACGTGGCTAAATCAGGTGATTGGTAAATCATTCGCTGAACTTGCAGATGTAAAAGTGATGGATAAGGCTCCTGATATGAAGATAACAAGCGGAGGCCCTCCCATTCCAGATTTTGAAAAACCCAAGCCTAGCAAAGATTTAGCCAATAAAGTCGGCGAAATCAAAGACTTGGATAGTTTAAATACATTTGCGAAAGCCCAAGCTTATGATGAAGCAAAAAAGAAAAACCCTGACCTCACATTGGACCAATTCCTAAAGGAAGCAGAAAAACCTGCGGAGACTGAAAAACTGGAAATACTCGAAAATGTAACCGAAGAAAATGAGGTAGATACACTGTCTGATGATGACGAAAGTAGAGATTTGTCCCTTTCTGCTAACAACAGTAATATAGCAAATGAAGATGATGCAGCTCACACTCTTCGTGCCATGAAGACCGATTCTCCAGATTCGGCCATGGCTGCTAAAGTGGAAGCATCAGGTTATGTACCTTTGGGTGTTTGGGTGAGCAATTGGGCAGATATTCTGCCATGGATGGCACAAGGGTATTACAATAGCATTGACAAAATCGAAGATTACCAAGCCATCCAAGAAAGAGTTATGCTTCAGGACTATCAAACATTGAGCCGGCTTTATTATATAGCAGATACAGCCGGTATTACAGAGTTTAAAAGAAAAGACCCTAAATTACAAAATGTATCAGCCTTAAGTATTGCCAATGAATTTGCTAATGCTGCTGGAAAAATGCAAGAATATCAAGGGAATGTGGCACAAATCAAAAAGATATTTGAAGAATTGGGGACGCCAGCCAAATCCATTTACACATTATGGAATGATATTACTTTCCTTAGAAATTGCGAATTGGGATTAGGGTTGATCAAAAACAAAAAAAGTATCGATAAGTCTATATCCAGTGATAACGAACGTCAAACGTACAGCCTCAGCAATTGTTCCTTTGAAGGTAAGAATTACAATGTCTTCAGTTCTTTTTTCAAAGTGCTTCCCTTAATTACACCAGACGGCGAAATATGGGCTTTTGGACCCGAAAAAGGGGGCTTAAGCGCCATATATCCTGGAGAAATTATTTTCTCTAAGCCCAGCAGAGCAAAATACTTACCGTTCACCTACGATAAAGCTAAAAAGATCTTGGTTAATAAGGAAAATGATATAACATTATATCCGATACCATTTAGTGCTGCCAATAATGTGGATAAATGGAAAGGTATGTCATTGAGTACCAATATTGGCTCCATAAAAAGTTTTAATGATAGTCTGAATGCTCTGAATGACGACCTCAAGAAGCTCACAGCATGGACCTACAGTAGCCAAAATTGGGACAAGAATTGGAAAGGTACCGATTACTATATTCAGCGAAAAATCAAAAAGCAGTATTTAGGTCTGGTCAATGAAATAAAAAATATCTTGTAAAACCCAGTGAATGTCCAAGTTATCCAAAAAGCATACCAATTACATGTGGTATTTCATATCCTACTATAATTAGGTATTCAAAAAATTAATTTTCAGGCCGTAAACTGTCATGGTTTACGGCCTTTTATTAGCTAAGTATAATATTTATTCGATCTTCAATTACCCAAAATGCATCATTTTCCAACCCAGTATTACGAGAGACAAGGATATATAACAAAAGTTATATTGCAGGTTTTTTTGCATAAAATTATTTTTGTCAAAAATATTGGGTTACTTTTTATGCTGTAGTGTATTAAAAGGAAATGAAAAACATAAATTTTTATTAAATCTTAAAAGTATCGATAATGTTAGGACACATATTACCAAAATTTTATAAAATTACTAGGCTATCAAAAATGATGATACTATGTATGTTTTTACTGTGTTTCGTAGATGTGGGCTTATCCCAATCCTATGATAACAATTACAAATCTATAAGCTTCACCACAGACCAAGACTTCCTTGGACCAGACAATCAAGATCGCAATTATACAATGGGGTTTGAGCTATCTGTATCCTCGTCCAAAGCTTTTGAAAGGAGCCATTATTTTGTCATACCTTGGTTGCGCAGTCAGGTTGATTATTTATTTGGGCTGAAAGAAATTAATATGGATACCAATTTTATTCGACCATTTGTTTCTACGATGTCACTACTTGGTAGTGGTTTTACGCCTTTGGATTTAGAAAGAAATACAGTTGATCCTACAGACCGCCCTTATGGATCATTAGTCGTGATAGGATCGAGTAGAACAACAGCCATGAACGAAGATGCATCATATGACGATATTACTGGTGAATTTCCAACCAAATATGCCATATCAACTGGTTTATTTATTGGAATGTTGGGTTTACCGATCGCTAACAGTGTACAAAGTTATATTCATGAAAATCGATGGTTTGGCTCGACTAGACCAGTACCTCAAGGTTGGAATAACCAAATTTCAAATGGTGGCGAACCCACACTTTTGTATAATTATCAAGTAATAACACCTTTGCTAACTTTGCAAGAGCATAATATAAAAAAGCTTGAAACCACCTTTGATGGTGCTGTTCAATTAGGTTATTTTACTAATTTTTCGATAGGATTAAATACAAAAATAGGTAAATTTGATACTGATTATTGGGCGTCAAGCAATATGTTAAACAATGTTGCTCAAAATCCTTCAGTTAGGAGCAATAGGAAGTTAAAATGGAATTTTGTGCTCTCTGCTAGATTAAGGTATGTAGCTTATAATGCTTTGCTACAAGGCCAATTTAGGCAAAGTGAATTTACCTTATCTAAGACAGATATTTCTCCTTTTATTGTTGAAGCTTCTGCTGGTATTGATGTGATTTTATATAACAGAATGACCATTAGTTTCAAACCAATAATGATGCGGACAGCAGAATTTAAAAATGCAGGGCGAAATCATTCCTGGGGAAGCTTCGGATTATGTTACAATTTAAGTAAACTGTAATGACCAAAAATAATATAAAGTTCAGGGGCGAAACATTTATAGATAATGCAAAGCACGGAGAATATATCTTTCGAAAAATAGATGGCATATCAACTATCCAGATTATCATTAAATCAAAAAGTGGCTTAAGCCCTAGAATCTTAGAAATAAACGAAAGTTTCGACGTTAAAAAATGTTCTAATATTAAAGATCTGGAAAATAGTTTTGAACTATTAATCCCTTTTGAGAGTAATGAACAAATTCATAATATTTGTAATGCTTATTATCAATCGGGCTTAGTAGAATATTGTGTTCCGCAAAAAAAATATCCTGTAGAGTGCGTCAACCAAAGTGTACAAGACCCAAAATACAATGATCAATGGATTTTTAATAATACGGGCCAATATGCGGGAAGATCTGGAGAAGATATTAAATTAGAACAAGCTGTAAAATACATCTCTGACAATGGCATTCAACTAAATAATGAAGTAAAAATTGCAATCTTGGATGATGGAGTTGCGCCTAGCCATGAAGACCTTTCTCAACTATCATTTGTGAACAACTTTGATCTAATAGATAATGATCCAAGGCCTACTCCTGCGGGTGTGCGCACCCATGGTACATACATCGCAGGTATTATTAGTGCTCTTGTAGGCAATGGAATAGGAATTAAAGGTATTAATAGTGCTGTAAAATTAATAAATGGCAGAATTGGTATAGAAAATTTTAATGAAGTGCTTGCGGCACAAGGTATAAGAAGGGCGGTAAACTCAGGAGCAAGAATTATAAACTTAAGTTGGGCAGTCCCTGAACGCAGACCAATTATTATTCCCGAAATCGAATATGCCATATCTCGTAATGTATTAGTGGTGGCTGCTGCCGGCAATTATTTGAATGCCGATGATGATAAAAGAGTACATTTTCCAGCAAATATGGATCAGGTACTCGCAGTAGGTGCATGTGACCAATTAGGTCGTTGGGTAAATTTGAGAAATTGTGCGGTAGAGCAAGGGAGAAATAAATTTGGAAGTCGCTATGGTCGTGAAGTAGACATAGTAGCTCCTGGTATTAGTATCTTGACTACAAAATATAACCCTAGAAACACTACTGGTTCTGATTCTTATAATTTATTTAATGGCACATCCGCGGCTACAGCTATTGTTTCTGGTGTAGCAAGTTTATTGCTATGCATTAACCCAAATCTTACAGCCGACCAGCTAAAGACCATAATATTATCTACTGCAGATGACATCAGAAGCAATCATAATACTGGAGACGAAATCACTTTTGAACATATGGGTCACGGACGTATCAATGCTTTTGAGGCGGTTAAGAAGGTGGTGGAAGGATAGGATGAAAGAGTCACCATATGTTTAGGTTTAATTATTCTGTCAAGGAATACTAGGCAAAGTTAGATTTTCCACAAGCCACCCATTCCTCCCATCTTCAAAATAAGCCCTAACGCCATCTTTAAATCTATCATTATGCACTGCCAAACATAAAAAATGAGTTGGCCTAGACATAGCAACATAAGCAAAAGGTAGTTTATTTTGGTAAGCTTTGTATGATACCTTAGTACGTAAACTTTTCTTTTTATTAACATTACTTGCAATAAAATCTAAAATTTTATTACCTATATCAAATGTATCATAGAATGTTTCCAAGTATAATGTAGCAGTATGGGTTTCCCCTTTTACGCCATGAATAGTATCAAAAACAACTTGAATGTCTTGATATACATATATTTGTTTTGGTTCTTGTTGTGCCTGGATAGCAGAAGTAGTGTCCGTCAAAAATGTGCTAAGCTTTGAGTTTACCGTTTTTTGAAAAATTGATAAAAGCGATTTTATGTAATCTGCAATGTCTGTTCTTAGTTTTTTTGTATGTTGATAATTCAAAATCCAATTAGAAAGTTTAATATTTAGTTCTTTGCTTTCCGCTTCTTTTTCAGATGATAAGTATTGTGTAAATGTAAAAGGTGTAAAAAAATATTTGGTTAAAGGATTTTTGATTTCAGCCAATTTTAAAGCTTTACAAATGGCATTTAGAAATGTCTTCCTAATATCTTTTACATTACTTTGAAGGCATAGAACTTGACATTTATCCAAATAAGAAAATAAATTATCGAACTCATCACGACTTTTGACACTAGCATTTTTATCAAAGTCAGACCAGTATGAATTGATATTCAATTTGTTATCTGCTACCAAACTTTTACGATAACCTATGGCTTTAAAAGTAGGATTAGACAAAGTATTCAAGTTGTGTGAAATAATCAACTCCACAAATTTTTCTTTTACTTTTTCTTTCGTATTATCATCAAAAACTATAATTCTTGGTGGGATAGGATTACTATTTTGCCAACCTATCATTTCTTGCGGTTTCAAACAAATAGGTTTTACAATTTCCGCTAAATGATGCGATAATCTTTTTGTACTGTTTAAACTTAGAGAATTTGCAATAACCCAATCACTTTGTTCTTGTTCAGCCTTTGGACTAAAAATGGATTGATTGAGATCGCCAATTTTTTGAATAACTGCTACATTACTATCAAACAAATCATTGATAAGTTTGGATTGGTGAGTTTCCATATCTTGCATTTCGTCAATAAATACTATTGGAAAACGTTTTGCAAAAAGATTAACAAGTTGATGATTATTTCTCAAATATTTGAATGCCAGAGAATATGCCTCATCATATTTTAAGTAACCTTCTGATAAAACTTCATTTTTTACTTTTAAAACCGTTTGATAGGTAGCCGTGTGAGTTCCAACTACTGCATCAATATCTTGTAGTTTTTTTGAAATATCAAAATTATGAATGTTATAAAATAGCTCTGCCATTGAATCAATATTTTTCCTATTGAGGAAACTTGTCGCACCATACTCACTTTTACCCCTTTTATCGATTTTCTCAAAACATAAATCTGAGTCAATTATCGGACTCTGTTTATATTCCATTTTATATGCAGGAATAGTCAAATACTTATCTACAAAAGATTGTATAGTTCCAAAATGATTTGGATAGCTATTATAGAAACTTGCATAAGGACCTATTTTTTTCTTAATTTCATCCACAGCAATATTGGTATGTGTTAAAATACAAATTCCCTGATGAAATGATTTAGGCAATTTATCAGCCAAAATCATCAATTTAGCAGCTAAGGTTGTAGTTTTTCCGCTCCCAGGACAAGCCTGTATATTTACATTTCCCCAAGTACGAATTACTGTTTGCTGTTCATCATTTAATAAAAAACCAAAATGTTGTTCTACTTTCGCAATATCGTCATCAGTAACATTTATTTGACTAAGGTTGTACATTCGTAACGTGTTTTATGGCGTTTATAAGATATTGTAAGTGGGGTGCTTGTTTGATTTCATTTATCTTTTCAGGTTTCCTATATCTTGGTAGTGCTAAAAAATGAGCCAAGTATTGTGCTGATGTGGCTTTTGAAGCCTGTTTTTTTAGTAATGGTTCATAAATGTTTAATGCAATTTGAATATCACTGTCTCCACCATCTTGCCAATCTTTTAAATCTTTTTTGCATTTTCTTATTACTTCTATAAAATCATTATATCCCAATTCAAACTTAGGATTTTTGCGGTTGGCTAAATTCTTAAGTTTTTTAGCAATTTGAATTGAGATATGTGATATTTCACGTAAAAATGTATTGTTTAAGGCTATATCATATTCCAAAGTCCATTTGTCAGATATAAAAACATTTACATCACCCTGATTGTAATAGGATTTTATATCATCTATTTTTTCATTTATTTCATCAAGTTCTGCATTGGTAGGATTGTCTTTTTCAAACAATCTATCAGTAGTAATCAATCCTTTATCTTTTGCTAATTGTGGTGGAAAATCTCTATCGGTAATGCAAGCCACTTTTATTCCTACGGTTTCATTATCAGTACGATGAAATATTTTAGCATACCTCAAAAGTGCAGTACTTCCTACATTAACAATAGAAACCCCGTATTTGTGTAAAGGACGACCTATAAATTCTGCAAAAGTGGGTAAAAACAAATTTTCTGCATCACCTTCAACCATAATTACACCTTTTGCAAAAAAAAGATTTGCTTTGGTGTCATCTAAAAATCGTTTTAAAAATTCATAATCTCCCGGATTTAATTTGGTTTCTCCTTTTCTTAATGAAAATGCATTGCCTTTTTTGCAGATTATCAAATTATTTAAATCCACTTTTGAGGCCAAAGAATTGCTATGTGTCGTTATTATACTTTGCACACCAATATTACCAGAATGCTTACTTAAAAAGTCAATTAAATTTATCTGGGATTGTGGATGAAGATGCGCCTCAATTTCCTCAATTAAAGAAAGTTTTAGGCCTACATAATTTTTATCCTTTAATAAAAGCATCTCTACAGCTATAAAAAGTAAATTATTAGAACCAAGGCCCAGGTTACCTACCTCATTACTGGAAACTCCCTTTAGTTCAAGTTTTTCTAATATTTTCCCAAGCTCATTGCCAGAAATGTCGAGTTTTGATTTTAATCCATTATTGGTTAGTGAAAAATCCTTTAGATATCTTTCGTTTATAATTTCTAAAATCACCTTACCAGTACCACTTTCAAAATATTCATTTACAGAGCTATTGGCAGTATTCATAATGTCAACTAAGGTATGATTTACGTCCTTTTCAGTTTGAAAAATATCATAGTTTGCTAAAATTTGTGATAGTCTAGAACCTTTTCTAGGAGCCAATTCATATTCAGCATCTCTTAAAGGTTTTAAATAAGTGGCTCTAAGTTTATTTCTTGCTTCACCGTTCATTACCCCACTTTCTTCACCTTCTCCTGCTTTTATGTCATAAGAAATTTCAGAAATGGAATTATTTTTCTCCTTCCTTTTAGCTTTAAAAGTCAACTTTAAATAATATTCACCATCTTCAATGCTTAACCATTCTAAAAACAAAGCAGCTTCATCTTCTGTCAATCCCTTGAAAATACATATAATTATGATTTCGTTTTTATAATTATTGCCATCACCAGTGAAAAAGTCATCTTTTGTGAGTTTTAGCCAATCGTTGCTATGTGTACCTAATACAAATTTGATAGCATCAATAATAGCAGATTTTCCGCTGTCATTTTCACCAACAAGTAAATTTAAACCTTCATTAAAGTCCAATTCCAGGTTTTGAATGATACGAAAATTGTTGATTTGAATTTTTGATAAGTACATTAGGAATATTTATGTATAATTATTTATTTGGATTAATTTATATTTTTCTATGATTTGAATATTACATTAATTAACTATCCAAGGTTGTTAAACAATTGATTTAAGCAATTAATTCAAGATGTTTTATGTCTGTCTTTCAATTAACTGCAATTATTTAGTTTTTAAAGGAAAGTCTCTTGTAATAAGTATTCTGAAAAGGTTGTCTGGGTCAAATCTGTTTATAGAATAAATCGATTCAGCTCTAATGTCTAAAATATTTGCTAAACGTATTCCAATTTTTGGTCTAATCCTAAAAACCAAACCCAAATCGTGTACTGAATAATTCAATGTTTCTGGATCAATTTCACCTTTATCTGTTCTTGAAAATCTAAAGCCTCTTTGTATATTTGGTCGTAATAATCCACCAATACCTCCATAAAAGACTAGATTATTGTCTTTTATAAACTTAAAATTTAAGCCTAGTTCAACATGCCCCAAATGAAAAATTCTTTTACTTTGCTCTTTTACATTTTGAATTGACTTTAAACTGAAAGAATCGATGATATTAATATAGTTGTCCTTTATTCGAAATCTTGTAGATGATAAGTCTAATGGATTTGGTCTGGAGTACGCCCAACCGAATTCACTGTAAATACCAAAATTGAATCCATTTTTGTTATTAACTTGATTTTTAGGAATATATTCGAAATGCCCAGAAATTACTGCTTGGTTTGCTTGTTTTATAGCAGATTCCAATTGACCATTAGAACTTTGAACAGCAACACTGTCATTAATGATAAAATTATTATTGGAAGCAAAACCTAGTCTTAAGGCAACATTCAGTTGACTTTTGTCATCATACAAAAATTTATGCTGTCCAATGATATCAAGATTAAATCCGGTCTGAGTCAATAGGGAGCTATTGTTTAATGAATTATCATTTTGAGCTAAATTTAAAAGCAAACCAAAATCTATACTAACAGTAGGTTGTATTGAAGATGGTTTGACAGTTGCATTTAGACTCTGCTTAATCTTTGTTGATTTTTTTGTAATTTCAATTCGAGTTGATTCGATGTGTGGAAAATCTGTTGAAAGTGTTATTTGACCTCTATATTTTGAGTTCACAGCATTACACAAATCTAAAATTGTTCGATTTCCTAACTGGAATTCATCAACGGTCCCATTACTAAAATTCAAGTAAAAAGTATTGTCTTGAATTGTAAAACTAAATTCTTCAGATGTGTCAGATGTAATAGTAAGCAAAATATCATCTTTATCCATGTTTGTTAAATGTATTGGCACAATATGAAGTGGTTGACCAAACATTTTTACAATGTTCAGAAGTAAAATTGATGCTATAACTATTGTTTTCATGATGTTTTGTTTTATTGATTATAAAATATTAATACAAATTATTGTAAATGCGGGTGATACTTAAACATAGCCTTATAATAATTTACCGTTGGTCTGGATAGATATCTTGATAAAGTCGGGTAGGCAAAATCCCATTTAGAAAGGGCATATTTTCTACGATTGGTGTTCGGTTTTTCACTTTTGACATAATCATTTATTGCCTTATCAACTGCATCATTGTTTTCCTTTATTTTTTTACGAATTGTGGCTATATCCATAGAATCTTGTGGTTTACCGCCTAAAGCTTTGACAAAGTCATTGTACCGTATGTGATAAGGTAGATTTATTAAAATTGCACTATCGGAATGAATACCATGATGATCTGATAAGTAATTGCCCAACCTATCTGTATCTAAAACACCTTTTATTATGGCTCCATAATCAGTTTCCCCAGCAATTTTGATCGTGATAATACTATCTTTCTGCAGTTTAGTGATATAAAAATCAATTAGATTGCTCTTGGAATTACCAAGGATAATCAAAACATCTTTAGTTTTACGTTTCGGTTCCTTTTGGTTAATATAATGGCGCAGGTTAATAAGTGACAATATGCCAGAATTCTCAAAATACCCGCCATCAATATAATGTCCTTGTCCCTTAATACTTGCTGTTGCACTAAAAAATGGAAATCGTTCTGTAGTGGACATCGCTTCGTAAAAACTTAAGGACATCGTGTCCTTTTTAAGATCCAGAATATTAGTTGCACCTTTAAAAATTTGATTAAACTTCTCAGGATCGGCATAAGCAGAAAAGGCAACACCATAATTTCCGGATGTTTTGGTGGTATTTGTAATTAATAAAGGAAAGTACCCTAGTCTGTTCACTCCTTCTTTCCAGTATGTTTGGTAAGCAGTGGTATCAAATGGTGTGCATGGTGATGTGATTATCGACCAATAATTATTCATACCAACAATAGATCGGTCTCTACTTAACCACTGATTAAAAGGTAAACGATCCCTACCTAATAAATACGCAATATCAGTGGAAGCAAAGTTGCCATTACCTATATTGTCATATATGTCAGAAACTAAGCTATAGTGTTTGGCTTCATTTTCTTTTTTAGTTGAGAATAATAGATTTAACCCAAGGCTACCACCGGAAACTCCAGACATGGCAACAACTTTGTTTAAAAATTGGTTTCCACTTTCTTTTTGTTTTTTATCTAAATAAAGTAAATTGAAGTAAGTAGCGCGAAGACCTCCTCCCCATGAAGCAATGTAATATCTGACGCTATCATCGGTTTTTACATCAAAATATTTACTTAAAAAGGTATCTATCTCTATTGTTTCATTTTTATCAAATGAATATTCCTTCAAATATTGGATTTCATTATGATTTCTATTCCAGTACCATTTTAACCCAAACACTATAACCAAAACAATCAATATATTTTTTGATAGAAATGCTAAACTTCTTGAAAAATCAATTGCAGTAATTTTGCTTGTATAGTACATATAATTTTTAAGTAAAATCAAAATGAAACCATACGAAAAATGAACATAGCAAAGTATAATTATTATAGGGTTTAGTTCCATTCCTATGGTAGGAATATGAGAGATAATAAATATGAAAAGTGCTAAAAATCCCGTCCACTTAATAAAGGTCAATTTATCAATATAAGATTTTTCTTTTCCAAATTCAAAATGGTGAATTTGCGCCAAAACTTTAATCAAAGAGTTTTTAAATCCATCAGGAAAGCAAAGATCTTTATTTTTGGTATTTAAAAAAGCATGTAAACTTCTTGAAAAAAGGAACATTAAAAATAATATAAATGTACTCCAATGCCAACCACAAATGTAGCTGCAGATCAAAGCTGAAATAATACTAGCCCATGAAATCCCATAAATACTTAAGTAAGACACAGGGGAAACAAGCTGATTATTAGATGTTTTCGAGTCAAAAAAATAATATTTCAATCCAAATAAAGCGGCAATCATTAATAAAATTGCTTTACTTGTAATGCCTGGCTGTATTATATATTTGTCCAAGGTAAATAAAAGCGCATAAGCAAAACTGACAAAAACTAACGCACCGAGAAAATAACGATAAGGGCGAAATTTTTCATCTGAATATTTCCACTCTTCCTTAATATTATTATATAATTTATTTCCCTTTTCAGTTTGATATTCTCCATCAAATTTTATTATACCTCCACTACAACAACCTTCTAGTCTAACCCAAATATTATCATCTTGTATATTTTTGTAGTATTTATAAAATAGAAAATATATAGGATAATGTGAAAAGACTATACTTAAAACCACTAGCATAAAACTAACTAGAAACAAGTTGAAAGGACTATCCAATAATGCAATAATTAATGAAGAACCTTGTTCCATTTGTGTTAGTAAAGCAGCTATTACCACCAAAAATGCTATAGATAAAAATGAGCTTTTTATAAAATCAATAATATTTTTTTTTACTTCTTCATCATTTCCAATTTTACTTTTGTAAAGTGAAATCAGAAAGATTACTGCACAAACTGTATAAAGTATTATTTTAGTTTTGACTATTCCTGGTAAAAAACCTTCTGAAACTGATTTATAATCTTTAAGTACAAGATATGAAATATTTTCAATAACATCAAATAACCAGGTAAAAGTAAATAGATTTATATAAGTCCATTTATCAGTTAAAAAACTTACAATAGTCCCTTTGTATTTAGTTTGTAAATCATCATAGCAACAGTAGTTGACGATATATCCATATATATTCCATAGTAAAAAAAATGACCATATAAAATCCCCAATGAAGAACGTCCAATAATAAATCTCTTTGATGCCTTTTATTTCTTTTTGACAATATTGCCAATGATCAAAATGCGCAAATTGTGGGATAGCTATAAAATCATCGATGTAAAACAGATGATTGATTAGCATCAAAAACAAGGTTAGTACTATTAAAAAATGTACCTTGTGATCCTTTATGTCCTTTAATATGTGTAAAATTGTATTCATTGTAATATTTGTTTTGATTTTAATTTTTACGTAAAGACCTACCTTCAAAAACAAATTGTATAAAATATCCTAATAGAAAGGTTGTAAGAGACATTAGTAACAGTAATTTAGGGAAAATATACAGATTCATCACATTAAGAATGTTCATACAGCAAAATGAATTATTTCCCTTTTTTGTCCATTCTTTACTTTCGTATTCACATAGTTTATTGTAAATATCTCCCTTTTTATTATTATATAATATTCTTGACTTATCTAATGCAGCTTCGTAGCTAGAATCTACATAATGTTGTACGTTTGGCATATTCATCTTCTCAATCCTTGATGTTTCATTAATGCAGGATTTAACCAAAAGTAACCTACTCTTGATAGAATCTAGATTTTTTTCTTCCCTTAAATAGCTTAGCACATAGTAATCTTCTAAAGATTTTTTGTAGTTAGCTTCGATTTTCTCCACATCACGTATCAATCTGCTGGATGCCACATTATCAGAGTAAAATTTAGCATCTCCCACATTTGGGATAAAACTAAAGGACATAAATAATAACCCTGCTAATATGGAAACCGGAAAACCAATTGAAAATAATCTTGAGATTCTACTAATAGACTCTCTTAGGGAAATAAATGGCTTCACCATCTTCAGTTCATAAAAAATAAATGAATAGATGATCACTCCTAAGGTAAAAATAATAAAATAGAAAAGGTCAGGAGAATCTATCGTGGACATATTTAATTTCCATATTTCATCTGCAAATGGCAGCAAAGCAACCCATCCTATCAAGATAGAAATAATAAACTTGGGTGCTATCAAGCTTAGATCATGATATGCTGATTTATATCTAAAAAGCAAATAGAATAAAGGATATACAATGGTATAAAATGAGCCCATCCCTATTATACCCCATAATCCAAATTGCAGAAACCAAACAATATTGGTTGGATAACTTAATAAGATAAAAAGTAAAAAAAATATGATTACTTGAGGGCAGTTGATATAGAAAAGAAACTTACCAACGATTGGTCTAAATTGTTTCATAAAAGAATACACTTCTTTGAAGTTGTATCTTTCTAATAGAAAATCATAGATTGTTTTAATACGGTAATTGTATTGTAGTTCAATTGGGTGAGAAGTAAGTTCTATATATGGAATTGCCTCTTGAATAGATTTTTCATGTACATATACGAATTGTATTTCAAACTCTTCATCTGCAGAATGTTTGAAGAATTGAGTTTTTTGAACAATATTGTAATAATTATTAAGCGAGTTACTGTATCTAAAAAATTGGTTATTACGAATCAAATCCCAATTATACGGACTTAATAATAACTGCAAATAATTTTGAGAAGCGTTATAATAATCTCTCTCAAAGCCCAGTTGTCCTATTCTGCCGTTAACATCAATTAAAACAAGTTTTGCTAAAACCAAATTGATAAAAGGGGTATGATTCTTGTGTAATAACTTTAAGTAACCTACTATAGGTTTGTATTCTTCTTTATAAGATTTAACTTGAAAAACATAATAAGAAATTACTTTAAACAATATTTTCCAAGCTTCTGGATACTGATCATATGTTAATGAAACACTATTAGTAAAATTATCAATATTAAAAGCAAATAGTTCATTCCCAGTATTACATTCCACTACCTGTAACGTTTCGACATCTAAGAAAACTAGATAATAATCTGAATTTTCAATTAAAACCTTACTAATTAATACGCCCGTTTCTATTTTTACCATGATTTTTTTTAATTCATGAAATTTTTGATAATTTTTACCATAATCCTACTATTTCATAAAATTTTCTATTGTTTTTTTCATAACACACAGTAATTCTTCCAAATCAGAATCACCCTTAATAGTTTGAATAGTATTATAACATTTCTCCAATTGGAATAATGTTAACTTTAACCCTGTTTTTAAAGTAACTAAAAAAAGTTCTAATTGCTCATAGGCCTCAATCCTGTCAATCTTAAAATACAATTTTTCAATAGCTGATTCAGCAAATGCGCTTCCAGTAGTTTTTGCATCTATTAGAAAATTTAATTTATTTCCAAGCTCTAGTAAATTGAAGATATTAACTTTTAAATAAGCAACAATCTTTTCATTACTATCGCACTCACAAAGTTTAATAAAATGTGATTTAAAAGAATCATGTGTACCGCTTGTCGATGTCAATAATTCGCTCAACTGCAAATGCAACATTTCAAAAAACTTAGATCTGAAAAGATGTGGCGTACATATGGGATCACCACCAGTAGAGAGTACATAGTTTTCATCATAAAAAGGCAAACCCTTACTATTGATTGACTCTAAAAAAGCGAAATTGTAAGCGGATATGGGTAGAATCCATCTTTTTTTATTACCTTTACGA
The DNA here is from genome assembly GCA_964526715.1 of uncultured Aureispira sp. GTDB lineage: Bacteria > Bacteroidota > Bacteroidia > Chitinophagales > Saprospiraceae > OLB9. The sequence continues at coordinate 107,663 of CAZGMB010000009.1, forward strand.
TTAGATAGTTCATCAATAATTGAGTCACCATAATTACATTTTTCATCATCAGCTCTTTCAATAAATAAATAGTCTAATAAAATCACATCATTAGTATAATCATTAATGATTGATTTTTTAGCATCTTCAAATGAATTCTGTACATGAAAGTTAAAATTAAGTACCTCGCCAGTTATAAATTTTAGTTTTATATTATTTGCATCAAACTCGCATGTAACATCTAAATTTTTATACGGCAACTTACATAATACCGTTTTAATAGCTTCAAGCTTACAAAATGATCCATTGTTAGGTCTCGCTTTATCATCAGCAATTAGGATATTCCAAGACCATTCTTCTATTTTTAAATCATTTAAAGATTTTTTAATGAAATTAATCTTATCACTTGTATTTTCATCCATTTCTGTCTCTGAGTGAAATAGAAATGGAGTTACGTGTGAGCCGTGATTATCTATTTGATATTTCGGATCAAGCCATGAGTTTTCAAAGAGTCGAATTTGAAATTCTCTAAATTCTAGAGCTGATGTTAAATCATAAAAATTTGATAATATTGTAGATTCAGCAATTAAATACTTCTCTTGGTGTGTACTTTCTGCATATCTAAACCAAATACTGCTATCAAAAAATAATCTTCTTCTATCAAAAAATAACTTTTTTCCATCAATTTCAATATTTGATTTAATAAAGTGATCAAATTTTATTATATTTTTTCTCTCGTCAACAAAATATGTAATGCATTGCTTTCCTATTTCTATATCCCTAATTGTCCAGTATTTTTCATTAAATTCTGAAATCATCCATTTAAGTTTTTTAAACGATTTCCCCTTTCTTTTAATTTTTGTAATCGAATAAATCATTTTAATTATTTTTAAATTGAAAGAATTGAAGAAATATATTTTTGGAGGTTTGGTGTCTCCAAATATGCATCATAATCTAAATCCCAATTTAGAATTTTATTTTTAAAACATTCAATTAATTGCTCTTTATTATTAATATTTGAAATTTCTGATGCAGACATACCGTGTGTATCAATTTCTCCATCTTGACTACTAAACATAATAAAATTGAAAGGCGCAATTCCTTCAAAAAGAAAAGATAAAATTTGTTTAAAAATTTCATAATTATTACCGACGTGCAATATGATTAAATCATCCAAAGTTATCTTGAAATTATCATTCATATGTTTTAAAATGTCTTCGGGTGAGTGAAGACAAAGATCATTTTGATACAAACATTTTAAGAAATTGCAGAAATTACAATCATTGTTATAAAGATTATTAAAATTAATAATATCTGCTTCATATTTTTCAAAACATCTTTTATCGTGTTCGATTCTATTAGTTTTTGTGAAAACAAATATTCTCATTATTGTTCAGGTGTTTTAGTATTTAATAAATTGTTTGTTAAACTTATTTTATCAGGATATTCACTCATAATAAACTCTTCAATAATTGTAAAAGGTATAAATTTTATATCTTCGAATAAAATTGATCGATTCCTTCCAGACGTTATTATTACTGAAGGAAATATTATTCTTAGATTAAAGAAAAACTCTTTTATAACTTCATTTTTCTCCAGTATATTTACTGGTTCAAATAATGTTTCCAATATCGATTGATGGATAATAACTGTATTAAAAGACCTTCTTTTGTAGGTATCTATGTTTGAAAAAAAATAATCAAATTCAATATTGGACCTTATGAATTTATTACTTTTTAGGTTATTAAAATTTGAACTGGGTATTCTCGATAGGTACCACGGTTTACCATCTGATTTATAATTTAATTCAACATTATTAGGAATTATTATACCACAATCTAAATACCTATTTATTATGTTATTGTCCGTCAAGTTATAAAAATAATTACTCAACCTTTCATCGATAATTAAATATCTAATTAAACCACTCTCAAGAAGATCAATTTTGAAAAATCTTTTAGCAAGGGAGTCCTCTCTTAAAATACTAAATAATTGGAAAGATGGCATCTTCCCTGATAAATGCGTTAAACTAGCGTCATTTGTTTTAATTGATGTATCATGTCTTACATATCTAACATTTAAATTTTCAATGGACGGATTTCTATTAAATACATTATCTTCATTAATTTTAATAAAAGCGTTTTCTACTATTGTGGTAGGCATTGTAGTTGGGTAATACTCTTCGTCTTCATTGATATTTACAGTTAGTGTATATTGCTTTGGAATGGACTTTTTAATTTCATTTTTGGTGTCTGCAACTTTATGAAATTCAGAAATATACTCAAAGTGTATTTTCAACCAATATAATCTCAGTTCATAATGAAGATCAATTGGGTCATTTATGCCTAAGAAAACACTTTTACGACAAAAAACTATTCTATGCCTAATTGAGTTGAAAAGACTAGGATGCTTGCTAATACTTAACAGAGTTTTGTAAATTTCAATCTCACTTACATATATTATTCGAAATGGTAACTTATCAATAATATTTATCAAAGTTCCAACAAATAATTTTAATAACCGTTTTTCAACTTTGTTTTTCTCAAAATAAAAGAAATATTTAACAAAATCTAATCTTCCAATATCATCAACCATTATATGATGGTCAATTATAAAGTTGTCTAAAGAGTAATTATCAGCATCATCATATAATATGAATAAATCAGAATTGGAAGTTACAGGTGAACTATTATTATCTAAAACAGTGCATTCAGTCTTCTTCAAAGTCTTTGTAAATTCAGAATCAAAACTCGATTGATTTTTATAAAATAAAGTGATATCATCAGGCTTACTTATTTTTAATCTACATCCGAGTTTTTCAACAAGATTTCTACCTTCTTTTTCAAATATATTACTACTTCTTATATATCCTTTTGAGCTAAGTCCTTCTTTATCATCCAAGATAACATTTGGGCCTGTTATGTAATTAGAATCAGTTAAGTTCGCATTAACATCCGAAATATATGCAGCATTGATTTTCATTTCAACTGAGCCCAAAACTTTTTTAAAAAAGTTTCCTTCACTATCAATTATATCTTCCTGAAATATTCCATTTATTTTTTTCGACATATTTTTATCCTTATCATCCTTATATAAATTGGTCCAGATTTTCAGATAGTAGCAATCATCTTTTGAACTTTTGGAATATTCAATTTTTACTTCTAGGTTTTGTCCCACTCTTTCTACTAATGATAATTCCGCCCAGTTGTGTTTAATAGCATTTCTTATTATATTTTCTAGTATTGTATAGAATGCTTGGTATCCAGCAATTCCTCCAGGGATTGATACTCTTATATCATTATTAATTAAACTATCACCAAATATTTCAGGATTTGTAGATATTACATGCACAGTTTGTGTGAATTCAATTAAGTCAACATTGAAAGTTTTATTTTTGTCTAACTTTTGACTTTCAAGTTGTACTTTATCTACCTCAACTATTATCCTTGTACCTATTCTTAATGGAGGATGCTTATTTTTTATATTTATTATCCATCCATTACTTAAAAGGTAAGAATTTTCATATTGAGTAAATCGAACAATTGCATACAAATAAATTTTATCAAACTGTGAGTCAATTCTGTTTATCAAATCTTGGATATCTAAGTATTTATGTAAATCAAAGGTATTAGGTTCCCCTAATTTGCTACTTGTTTCCTTTTCATCCCAATCTCCTGTATTTAAGTTTATTATTTTGAATATTCTTCTTCTTATTTGAATTATAATTTTCCCATCAAGTAAATTTCCATTTTTTAGCTTACCATTAGAAGTGATACCTGTAAATCTGAAACTTCTGTTTATATTTGAGTCAAAAATTTCAAAAAGATCGGATTCTTTAATATTTTTGGCTTTAATTATATTTTCTATTGTAGTTTTATGGAGAACAAATTCATTATTGACTCTAATTTCATCACCAATTCGTGTGATTTTTCCATGAATAATATTTTTGTTAATTGAGTAATCGTATGATGACAGGCCCTCACTCAGTCCAATGTTATCTAATAATAATTTTTGTTTATAGAATTTTGCCATTACCTCCCTTACAAACCATGCTGAAATATCCCATCGCCCATATCCTGATGTTAATTGATTTACAAAATCTGTTCTTTGTTGTAAATAGTTTAAAAATTCATCATATAAATATTTATAATTTGTAATATGTCTATTAACGTCATCATAAAATGAACTAGAGTCCCTTCTATCTTGAAAAAGAAGTTTATGCTTTCCTTTCATTTCGTTATCTAATAAACCACTCAATGTTGATAAATTAGAACTCTTAACATTAGGAATAACATGGCTTCCAATGTTATGAGAAATATTCCGTGATGTTATAGCTGCAATAGCCGCTTTTCTAGAATTTTTTCTAAAATCTTTTCTTGAAATCACACTAGCTTTGTATAGTAATATATTACTTGCTTCACTTATGGCTTTATCTCTTGCTTGTATAAAATTACTTAACCAATCTGGGTAATTAGATTTCCCATATAAAATACAGCCTCCTAAACCTTCATATTCTTTGTTCCCTTCTGAACCTTTTACCGCAATTGTTGATGGATAAAAATTTAGAGTATGATTAACAGAGTTGCTATCGTAGAAAAAACTTATACATATATTGTAAAACAAATTTATAAACTCATTTCTGTCTTTTATACTAAGTAAGATCATTAATTCTCTAATATTTGATTCATCGAAACAGCTGTAATCAAGTTTAAATAATCCATCCTTTATCGAATTATGGCTAACGCTAATTGTGCTTTCTTCATAAATTAACTTATATACGTTATTTGAGACTTCGCAATATAAAATATTCTGGTTGGTCTCCTTTTGTTTTCTATAATCTGATAAAGCCAAAGATATACTATCTTTATAGTTAAATTGTGCAAATATTTCAAATGCAATTTCAATCTCAATAACTCGATTATTTCTATTTCTTGAAACTAAATAGGTTAGTTTAAAATTCAAATCACTATAAAGTATGTTTTCATGGTGCATTGTTCCATTTGATACTCTCTTAAATTTAATGTTTGATTTATCTTTCTGGTTCTTAAAAATTGTTTTAAGTGCGAAGTTTCCTTCTTTTTCTTCATTTGATAGAAAATTATTAATATTATTTTTAATAACGAACATCATTTGATCAATTTTGTCCTTTGGTTTTTTATTTATGTTTTTATCAAAACCATTTAAATTAACACAGGTATATATTGGCTTAGCAAGATCTTTAACTTCAGATTCTAAATAGGTGATTATAGTCATTAATTTAGTGAATTCTGGAACAACTATGCTATGTGTTAAAAAAACATCAATAGCCTTTTTACCAAACTCAGAAAGATTTTCACAATAAAGTTCATGCAAATTGTTAAATAACGAATTAAAATTCCAGTTATGCATATTCAAGTTTTTTGGTATTATATCATTCCTCTTTTTTAAAGATATATATAATTTAAGTTTACTGTCAAAACTAAATATTTGTGATGAATTTGTTACCGAATTAAATTTTGAAATTAATGAATCAAGACTTTTACTTGGGCTTCTAGAACAATTTAGACCTATTTGGAAATAACTTGTTTTCCTTTCATTAATTAACTCTAATAATTCAACTTGTTTTAACTTTGTACTTTCATTTTTTTCAAAAGTGCCCAAATTATGTGTATCGCCAGTATAACCTATTACAGAATTAAAGAAAAATGAAATTTGATTTGCAAGAACTTTATAGTTTG